>NZ_JAFIQV010000066.1 GCF_017356015.1 Azospirillum sp. SYSU D00513 | reverse complement strand
TTCCGCAGTTGCGCTTCACTTCGCTCGCCGTGATCAGCTTACGGCGGGACTTCCACCCACAAGAGAACGCCCATGCTGGGCGCACAAACAAAAGGGGCGAGCCGTGGCCCGCCCCGCATTTTGTGCCCGCCGAAGCGGACTTGTTAACGGCTGGACCGCAGTTTCCCATCGGCTAAAACAGGTTTGCAACCAGCTGCGGGAAGAGTAGCAGACCTCTTTACGCTGTCAAGGGTTGTGGTACGCTTACCTTGGATGGAGGATATCAAGAACTCCTATCCTTCCACGCGAGCCCTTCCCTTCGAAAGCACGGACACGCCCCATGCAGCCCTACCGCCTGTCCCTTGACCTCGGTACGAACTCCCTTGGCTGGTGCGTGCTGGAACTGGACCACGCCGGCACGCCCAAGGGCATCCGCCGCATGGGCGTGCGCATCTTCACGGACGGGCGCAACCCGCAGGACAAAAGCTCGCTGGCCGTGGCGCGCCGGATCGCGCGGCAGATGCGGCGGCGGCGCGACCGCACCCTGACACGCCGCGCGCGGCTGCTGGGCGCGCTGATCCGTTTCGGGCTGATGCCGGCCGACCGGGCCGCACGGAAGGCGCTGGAAGGGCTGAACCCCTATGAGCTTCGCGCACGCGGCCTGACCGAACGGCTGGAGCCGCACGCCTTCGGCCGGGCGCTCTTCCACATCAACCAGCGGCGCGGCTTCAAGCCGGTGCGCCGCGCGGGCCAGGATGACGAAGCCGGCAAGATCCGCACCGGCATCGCCAGGCTGCGCGAGCGGATGGAGGCGGCCGGAGCCCCGACGCTCGGCGCCTTCTTCCATTGGCTGCGCCTGAACCGGGAGAGCGTGCGCGCCCGGCTGACCGGGCGCGGCGCCAAGGCCGAATATCCCTTCTACCCGGACCGGGAACTTCTGGAGGATGAATTCGACCGGCTGTGGGCCGCCCAGGCACCGCACCATCCGGCACTCCTGACGGAGGAAGCGCGCGCGGCCCTGCGCCGGCGCATCTTCCACCAGCGCCCGCTGAAGCCGCCGACGGTCGGCAAATGCTCGCTCTTCCCCGACGACGAGCGCGCGCCGCGCGCCCTGCCCTCGGCCCAGCGTTTCCGCTTCTACACCGAACTCGCCAACCTCAAGGTCATCGCGCCGGACCGCAGCGAACGGCCGCTGACGGTGGAGGAGCGCGACCTGATCCTGCGCACGGCGCGCGCCAAGCCCAGCCGGAAGGCCATCACCTTCCAGGACATCCGCAAGGTCCTGAAGCTGGGCTCGGACATGGAGTTCTCCCACGAATCCAACCGCCGGCCGGAGCTACAGACGGACGAGACGGCGGCTCTGCTCGCCGACAAGAAGCGCTTCGGCCCCCGCTGGGCGACGCTGACGCTTGCCGAGCAGGACGAAATCGTGGAGCGGCTTCTTTCGGACACGGACGAGGGCGCGCTGATCGACTGGCTGACCGCCCGCTGGGGGCTGGAGCCGGACGCCGCCGCGCGCGTGGCCGACGCCCCCCTGCCCGACTTCCACCTGCGCATCGGCCGGCGGGCGCTGTCCGTTCTGCTGCCCGTGCTGGAAGGCGAGACGCGCGAGGGCCGGCCGATCCGTTACGACGAGGCGGTGCCCGCCGCCATTCCCGGCGCCCATCACTCCGACCGGCGTCCCGACGAGCTGCTCGACCGCCTTCCCTATTACGCGGAGGTGCTGGAACGCCATGTCGCCTTCGGCACCGGCGAGCCCCGCGACCCGCTGGAAAAGCGCCTCGGCCGTCTCGCCAACCCGACGGTCCACATCGGGCTCAACCAGGTCCGCACGGTGGTCAATGCGGTCATCGACCGCTACGGGCATCCCCATGAGATCGTGGTGGAGCTGGCCCGGCCGCTGAAGCAGAGCCAGGATGCCCGCCGCCGCGCCGAGAAGGAGCAGGCCGAGAACCAGAAGAGGAACGAGGCGCGCAAGGCCCTCCTGCGCGGCGTCGATGCCCCCGTGACCGGCCGCAACCTGATGAAGCTGCGCCTGTGGGAGGAACAGGGAAGCGGGGTCAACCGCCGCTGCCCCTACACCGGCGAGACCATCGGGCTGGAGATGCTGCTGTCGGAGGCGGTGGACATCGACCACATCCTGCCCTTTTCCCAGAGCCTCGACGACAGCGTGGCGAACAAGCTGGTCTGCGTCGCGGCGGCCAACCGGGAGAAGCGCAACCGCACGCCCTTCGACGCCTTCCACCGGGACGAGGCCCGCTGGTCCATGATCCTCGGCTGCGTGGAGGATCTGCCGCCCAACAAGCGCTGGCGCTTCGGCGAACACGCGCTCCGGCGCTGGAAGGAGGAAGGCGGCTTCCTGGCGCGGCAGATCACCGACACGCAGTATCTCGCCCGGCTGGCGCGGGAGTATCTGCGCCATGTCTGCCATCCCGACCGGGTGCGCGTCTCGCCCGGGCGGCTGACGGCGCTGCTGCGCCGGCGCTGGGGCGTGGATTCCATCCTGCGCGACCACAACCGCGAGGGCGCCAACGCGCCCGCGGACGGCCCCACGGTCAAGAACCGGGACAGCCATCTGCACCACGCGCTCGACGCCGCCGTAATCGGCTGCATCGACCAGGGCATGGTGCAGCGGGTGGCCGAAACGGCAGGCCGCGCCGAGCAGGCCGGGCTGGAGCGGCTGCTGGACGATCTGGACCCGCCCTGGCCCGGCTTCCGCGACGAGCTGGCGGCGCGGGTGCGCGCGCTGACGGTTTCCCACAAGCCGGAACATGGCACGGGCGGGCGGCTGCACGAGGACACGGCCTATGGCCCGACCAGCGAGGCCGAGCGGGCAGAGGGCTTCAACCTTGTCTACCGCAAGCCGCTGGACGGCCTGACGGAGAAGGGAATAACGCGCATCCGCGCGCCCGACCTGAGGCGGGCGATGCAGGCGCGGTTCGACGTCCACAGGGCCGGCCCCGAACGGCTCGACGCCAAGGGCGCCGTCGCCAGGGCGGCGGAAGACCTCGCCGCCACCGCCCCCTGGGTCGGCATCCGCCGCGTCCGGCTCCTCGCCAAGGAGGCGGAGCCCATCTGGCTCGACGGGCCGGACGGGGAGCCCTACAAGGGGCTGATCGCGGGCGACGTCCACCACATCGACCTGCTGGCCCTGCCGGACGGACGCTGGACGGGACGCGCGGTGACGCTGTTCGACGCACGCCGGACCGCCCTGCCGGACGGGCGCGCCGCCCCCTGCGACCCTGCCGAGGGGGAACGCTTCGTCATGCGCCTGCACAAGGGCGACCTCGTCAAGCTGGAGCATGACGGGCGGCTGCGCGTCATGCGGGTGGCGTGGCTGGAGCCGTCCAACAACCGCATCCGCATGGCCGAGCATTCCGAGGCCGGCGAGCTGGACAAGCGCCATGCCGACCCGGACGATCCGTTCCGCTGGCTGATCGTGTCCTACGACGTGCTGCGGCGGCGCAAGGCGCGCCGGGTGACGGTCGATCCGCTCGGCGGGGTGCGGGACCCCGGCTTCCCGAAATGGGCGCTGTCCGAAAGCGCCGCCCTGTCCGGG
This sequence comes from Azospirillum sp. SYSU D00513, assembly GCF_017356015.1. GTDB lineage: Bacteria > Pseudomonadota > Alphaproteobacteria > Azospirillales > Azospirillaceae > Azospirillum. The sequence continues at coordinate 24,462 of NZ_JAFIQV010000066.1, read as the reverse complement.
ACGGAGCCGGCGTCATGATCGGCCGCATCGTCGAGATCGCCGAGGATGGCCGGCACCTGTCGCTGTCGCGCGGCTTCATGGTCGTCGAGTCCAAGGGGCAGGAACTCGGCCGCATTCCGCTGGACGACATCGGGGCGGTGGTGGCGAACGCGCATGGGCTGACCTACACCAACAACCTGCTGCTTGCCTTGTCGGAACGCGGGGCCGTGGTGGTGCTGTGCGGGCCGAACCATGTGCCGGCGGCCTTCCTCTGGCCGGTGGACGGCCACCATGTGCAGGCCCAGCGCATGCGCTCGCAGCTCAACGTGCCGGCGCCGCTCGCCAAACGGCTGTGGCAGATGCTGGTGCGCGCGAAGATCCGCCAGCAGGGCGCGGTGCTGGAGGCGCGCGGGCAGCCGTCCGGCGCCTTCGAGACGCTGGCGCGCAAGGTGCGCTCCGGCGACCCGGAGAATGTCGAGGCCCAGGCCGCCCGCCGCTACTGGCCCCTTCTGTTCGGCCCCGAGTTCCGCCGCGACGCGGACGCCGGCGGCACGAACGGGATGCTGAATTACGGCTACGCGATCCTGCGCTCCACCGTGGCGCGGGCTGTCATGGGCGCGGGCCTGCACCCCTCGCTGGGGCTGTTCCACCACAACCGCGCCAACCCGCTGTGCCTCGTGGACGACCTGATGGAACCGTTCCGGCCCTTCGTCGATCTGGCCGTGGCACGGCTGGCCGATGCCGGCCACGAGGCGGTGACGCCGGAGACGAAACGCTTCCTGGCGCTCGTCCCCATGCTCGACCTGCCGACGCCGGAGGGCACGACGCCCTTGTCCACGGTGGTCATGCGGGCGGCGACCGCGCTGGCGCGCGCCTATGAAACCGGGGAAGCCGTGCTGAGCCTGCCCGGCGACGCGGGGCAGGCCTGGGCGCCGATGCCGCTGGAATGGCCGGTTCCACCGCGGGTTCCAACTCCGGCGTAGGATCAACCGATGCTGAGCGGGTACCGGATCATGTGGATGATGGTTCTGTTCGACCTGCCGGTGCTGACCAAACGCGAGCGCAAGGCCGCCACGACCTTCCGCAAGTTCCTGCTCGACCAAGGCTTCGAGATGTCGCAATTCTCCGTCTACATGCGGCACTGCGTCGGGAAGGAACAGGGGGAGGCGCTGACACGCCGCATCGAAAAGGCGATTCCCGCGACCGGCAAGGTCCACGTCATGTTCTTCACGGACAAACAGTACGAATCCATCCTGTGCTTCGACGGCCGGACCCGCCAGCCGTCCAGGAAGAATCCGGAGCAGTATGTGCTGTTCTGACCCCCGCCGAGCCGAATTTCGCGCGCGGAAAGCGCGGGATAAGCTTGCTTTTTCAGCAGCTTATCCCGCGATCCAGTTTAGCCGATGGGAAACTGCGGTCCAACCGCAACGTGGGCGAGGCGGTCACCATCACGGTCCCCAGTTTAGCCGATGGGAAACTGCGGTCCAACCGCAACCGCCAGAACGTACTCTGTGCCGTCCACATAAGTTTAGCCGATGGGAAACTGCGGTCCAACCGCAACCCAGGCCGTGTAGACCCGGCGCTCCTTGAAAGTTTAGCCGATGGGAAACTGCGGTCCAACCGCAACGACAGCCGACTTCGGGGCGGAGCGCCTGTGAGTTTAGCCGATGGGAAACTGCGGTCCAACCGCAACTGACCGTCTGCGGTCCCTACACCGGAGAGCAGTTTAGCCGATGGGAAACTGCGGTCCAACCGCAACCGCACGGTAGAGCGGTCGGAGGATCGGGGCAGTTTAGCCGATGGGAAACTGCGGTCCAACCGCAACTGGTTCTTGCCAAGGGTCTTGATTGGGCAAAGTTTAGCCGATGGGAAACTGCGGTCCAACCGCAACCGCGACACCATTCTTGAACGTCAGGCTGTAAGTTTAGCCGATGGGAAACTGCGGTCCAACCGCAACCACCTGCTCGGCATCCGGACCCGTGCGTTGAGTTTAGCCGATGGGAAACTGCGGTCCAACCGCAACGCGTTGTTCCGGCCGGCGATCTCGACGTCGAGTTTAGCCGATGGGAAACTGCGGTCCAACCGCAACTGCCCAAGTGGACGGGTCGAAGGCAACGCCAGTTTAGCCGATGGGAAACTGCGGTCCAACCGCAACCAGAAGCGCCGCATCAACACGCAGACGCTGAGTTTAGCCGATGGGAAACTGCGGTCCAACCGCAACCCGCTGGTCCGCCTGAACCTGGGGCCGGGGAGTTTAGCCGATGGGAAACTGCGGTCCAACCGCAACGAGGGCGGGCCGGTGCTGGCCGCCACCTCCAGTTTAGCCGATGGGAAACTGCGGTCCAACCGCAACATTCCACGCTGTGCGTGTAGCGCGGCGGGAAGTTTAGCCGATGGGAAACTGCGGTCCAACCGCAACGATGCCTTCGCGGCCGCCAAGAACCGGCCGAGTTTAGCCGATGGGAAACTGCGGTCCAACCGCAACGAAGTGGACAAGCTCGGCGCGGCTGTCGGCAGTTTAGCCGATAGGAAACTGCGGTCCAACCGCAACACTCGACCACGGCGCGGCCGTCGAACTTGTAGTTTAGCCGATGGGAAACTGCGGTCCAACCGCAACTGGTCGACGTGAACCATGCGGCCCGCATCAAGTTTAGCCGATGGGAAACTGCGGTCCAACCGCAACCCGCGCGTCGTCTCGGTGACGGCGGTAAGCAGTTTAGCCGATGGGAAACTGCGGTCCAACCGCAACAGAGTGGCGTAGGCGGCTATCGCAGCCGCGAGTTTAGCCGATGGGAAACTGCGGTCCAACCGCAACGAGCACGGCCGGAACAGCATGGTGATGGCGAGTTTAGCCGATGGGAAACCGCGGTCCAACCGCATGGGCGCTTCACGCGGCGCGCCGCCTGTTTAGCCGGCCTTGGAAATCATGCTGTACAGGAAGGGAGTTGGTTGGGGGACTAGGATTCGAACCTAGGCTGGCGGAGTCAGAGTCCGCTGTCCTACCGCTAGACGATCCCCCAGACCGTCACCGGAGCGCGCGTGCCGTCGGCCGGCGTCTCCGTGGTGTGGGCGGGCTTATAGCAACGCGGGGCGGGCTTGTGAAGCCTTTTTTTCGTCGCCATATGGGCGGCTTCCGGCGGTTTGCCCCCCCCTTCGGGAAAGGCGGCGCGGGCGGTCCCCGCCCTTGGCCTTCCTCGTAAGGAGGGTTTCGCCGTGCGACGAAAACGGTCTATGATGGTTCTCTTTTAGGGAATGTCTGGAGGGCGGCTTGGACGTGCAGGTGCAGAGCGAACGGCGCAGCGACACCGGAACGGTGCGTTCGTCGGCGCTTGCGCGGCCCGTCTTCGCCGCGCTGGATCTCGGGACCAACAACTGCCGGCTGCTGATCGCGCGGGCGGCTCCCGGCGGGTTCCGGGTGATCGACGCCTTTTCGCGCATCGTCCGGCTGGGCGAGGGGCTGAGCCGCAACGACCGGCTGTCCGACATCGCCATGCAGCGCACGCTGGCGGCGCTGAAGGTCTGCGGCTCGAAGATCGAGCGGCGCGGGGTGACCTCGGTCCGCGCGGTCGCGACGGAGGCCTGCCGGCGCGCCAAGAACTGCAACGAGTTCGTGGACGCGGTCGAGCGCGAGACGGGCATCGCCATCGAGATCATCTCGACGGAGGAGGAGGGCCGGCTGGCGCTGGCCGGCTGCGCCTCGCTGCTCGACCCGAAGGTGCCGCACGCCATCGTCTTCGACATCGGCGGCGGCTCGACCGAGCTGATGTGGCTGGCGCTGGAGCGCGGGCGCCCGCCGCGCATCATCGACCAGACCTCGATCCAGTGCGGCGTGATCGGCCTGACCGAACGGTTCGGCGGCAACGACGTCTCCCCCGGCGCCTACCGGCGCATGGTGGAGGACGTGGCAAACGCCATCGCCCCCTTCGAGGCGCGCAACGGCATCCGGGCGCATGTGGAACGGGGAGCCGTGCAGATGCTCGGCACGTCGGGCACGGTGACGACGCTGGCCGGGGTCAATCTCGGGCTCGGCCGGTACGAGCGCAACGCGGTGGACGGCAGCTATCTCCGGCTGAAGGACGCCCGCGCCGTGACCGAACGGCTCGTGGCGCTGGACTTCGACGGCCGGGCGCGGCATCCCTGCATCGGGCAGGAGCGCGCCGACCTCGTCGTCGCCGGCTGCGCCGTGCTGGAAGCCATCTGCGACTGTTGGCCGGTGGAGCGGCTGCGCATCGCCGACCGCGGCCTGCGCGAGGGCATACTCGTGGAACTGATCGGCTCGGCGCGCGATTGAGCGCGCGGCCTGGGCTTGGGACTTTGCAAGATCATGGTTGAAAAGAGACCGTCCTCCACCCCCACCGGGCGCCGCACGACGGTGCGCGTGAAGACCGCCGCCAAACGCTCGAACTCGTCGGCGCGCTGGCTGGAACGGCAGCTTAACGATCCCTACGTGGCCGAGGCTCAGAAGCGCGGCTACCGTTCGCGCGCGGCCTTCAAGATCCTGCAGCTCGACGAGAAGTTCGGCCTGTTCGCGCCGGGCAAGCGGGTGGTGGATCTGGGTGCCGCCCCCGGCGGCTGGACGCAGATGGCCGTGGACGCGGTGAGGACGCAGAAAGGGATGGGCCAGGTCGTCGGGCTGGACATCCTGCCGATGGACCCGGTCCCCGGCGCCACCATCATGCAGGCCGACTTCCTGGAGGAAGGGGCCGCCGACCGGCTGAAGGAGGCGCTGGGCGGGCCGGCCGACCTCGTGCTCAGCGACATGGCCGCCCCCACCACCGGCCACAGCCAGACCGACCATCTGCGCATCATGGGGCTGGCCGAGGCCGCCTACGACTTCGCGGAGGAGGTGCTGTCGCCCGGCGGCGCCTTCGTCGCCAAGCTGTTCCAGGGCGGGGCCGAGCGATCGCTGCTGGAGCGTCTGAAGCGCGACTTCGCCACCGTGCGCCACGCCAAGCCGCCGGCCAGCCGGTCCGACTCCTCGGAAACCTACATCGTGGCCACCGGTTTCCGGGGCAGGACGGCCGATCCGTCCGATGTGGACCCGGACGACAACTGGCGTGGCCGGGACGAGGACGAATAAGGGCTGTTCCCGGAGGACGCCGGCGGCCCTTCATGGCTGGAATGCGCCGCGGAGGCCCGCCGGCACGAGGTTTTGTGGCCCGCGCGCCTTCACAAGCCCATGGTCTTGTGTATAGTGCGGCAAATTTTCATCCGGCCCCTTTTTATCCGGGAGACCTCCTATGGCCCGCGACATCAAAATCCGCGAAGCGCTGACCTTTGATGACGTCCTCTTGGTTCCGGCCGAGAGTTCCGTCCTGCCGAACGAGGTCGACACCCGGACGCGCCTGACCAAGAGCATCGAGCTGGGCATCCCGCTGATGTCGTCGGCCATGGACACGGTGACGGAAAGCGCGCTCGCCATCGCCATGGCCCAGGCCGGCGGCATCGGCGTGATCCACCGCAACCTCACGGTCGAGCAGCAGGCCGAGGAGGTCCGCAAGGTCAAGCGCTTCGAATCCGGCATGGTGGTCAACCCGATCACCATCACCCCCGACGCGACGCTGGCCGACGCGCTGAAGCTGATGGCCGACCACCGCATTTCCGGCATTCCGGTGGTGGAGAGCGTCAACGCCAGCGGCACCGGCAAGCTGATCGGCATGCTGACCAACCGCGACGTGCGCTTCGCCAGCGACCCGCGCCAGCCCGTCAGCGAGCTGATGACCAAGGAGCTGGTCACGGTGCGCGAGGGCGTCAGCCAGGACGAGGCCAAGCGCCTGCTGCACCATCACCGGATCGAGAAGCTGCTGGTGGTGGACGAGAACTACCGCTGCATCGGCCTCGTCACCGTGAAGGACATCGAGAAGGCCCAGGCCTACCCGAACGCCTGCAAGGACGCCAAGGGCCGCCTGCGCGTCGCCGCCGCCACCGGCACCGGCCCGGACGGGCTGCGCCGCGCCGAGATGCTGTTCGACGCCGGCGTGGACGTGCTGGTGGTGGACACCGCGCACGGCCATTCCATGAAGGTCATCGACCAGGTCCGTGCCGCCCGCGCCATGTCGAACTACACCCAGGTCATCGCCGGCAACGTCGCCACGGGCGAGGCGGCCAAGGCGCTGATCGGCGCCGGCGCGGACGCGGTGAAGGTCGGCATCGGCCCCGGCTCCATCTGCACCACCCGCATCGTCGCGGGCGTCGGCGTGCCGCAGCTCACCGCCGTCATGGACGTGGTGGAGGAATGCGCCAAGCAGGGCATCCCGGTGATCGCCGACGGCGGCATCAAGTTCTCCGGCGACTTCGCCAAGGCCATCGCCGGCGGCGCCGACGTGGCGATGATCGGCAGCCTGCTCGCCGGCACGGACGAGAGCCCCGGCGAGGTCATCCTCTACCAGGGCCGCTCCTACAAGAGCTACCGGGGCATGGGTTCCGTCGGCGCCATGGCGCGCGGCTCGGCCGACCGCTATTTCCAGGCCGAGGTGTCCACCATGAAGCTGGTGCCGGAAGGCGTCGAGGGCCGGGTCCCCTACAAAGGCCCGGTCTCCGGCGTGATCCACCAGCTCGTCGGCGGCCTGCGCGCCGCCATGGGCTACACCGGCAGCCGCACCATCGCCGACATGCAGACCAAGTGCGAGTTCGTGCGCATCACCAACGCCGGCCTGCGCGAGAGCCACGTCCACGACATCACCATCACCAACGAAGCCCCGAACTACCGCCAGGGCTGATCCCCGGCGGCCCGGCAGCGGGCAGCAAAAAGCCCTTCCTCCGCAAGGAGGAAGGGCTTTTTCATGCGACCGCGCCGAGATCATCCCCTTGGCCGTCATTCCCGCGAAGGCGGGAATCCAGTCTCTCCCAAAGCGGAACCGTTGGAAACTCTGGATCCCCGCGTCCGCGGGGATGACGGTGGAAGGGTGGTCGAGAGCTTGCTTCAGTCAGTCAGCCGTAAAGTTAGCGCCCATGCGCTTTCGCGGGGATGACGGAACGTAAAACGGCGCCTATGGACTGGCCTGGTTCCGCTCACGCCACCCGGATGTTCTTGAACTGCCAGGGGCAATCCTTGTCCAGCTCTTCCGGGAACAGGCGGTTGCGGTCCTTCAGCGGGGTCCAGTCGCCGTAGATGCCGACCACCTCGCCCAGATAGGGAGCGGCCAGTGCCAGGATGCGCTGGAAGTCCATCTCGTCCGGCTCGACGATGCCGCGGTTCGGGTTCTCCAGCGCCCAGATGATGCCGGCGAGCACCGTCGCCGTCACCTGCAGCGAGGTCGCGTTGTTGTAGGGCGCCAGCTCGCGCGCCTCCTCGATGGACAGGCGCGAGCCGTACCAGTAGACGCCCTTCTTCGGCCCCATCAGCAGCACGCCCAGCTCGTCGCGGCCGGCGACGATCTCGTCCATCATCAGGCGCTGGTTGTCCTGCATGGTCCAGTTCTTGCCGGCCAGCTCGTTGATGGAGACCACCGCGTCGTCGCAGGGGTGATAGGCGTAATGCACGGTCGGGCGGTAGGTCACCCGCCCGTTCCGGGTCGCGGTGAAATAGTCGGCGATGGAGATCGCCTCGCTGTGGGTGATGAGGTAGCCGTGGTACGGCCCCTCCAGCGGCGTCCAGCTCCGCACGCGGGTGGCGGCACCGGGGCGCATCAGGTAGATGGCGGAACCGCAGCCGAACTGGTGATGGTAGCCGTCGGCCGGCATCTCCTTCTCGTGCGTGCCCCAGCCGAGTTCGGCGGGCTGGCAGCCCTCCCCCACGAAGCCGTCGATGGACCAGGTGTTGACGAACTCGCCGACCTTCTTCGGCACGTCGGACACCTGGGTGTCGCGCTCGGCGATGTGGATGACCTTCACCTCCAGCGCCGAGGCCAGCTCCGCCCAGCCCTGGCGGCTGGTCGGCACAGCGGTCTCCATGCCCGTGTCGCGGGCGAGGTCGAGCAGCGCCTGCTTCACGAAATGCGACACGAGGCCGGGGTTGGCGCCGTGCGTCAGCACCGCCGTCGGGCCGCCGGCGAAGGCCGCGCGGCGCGACAGGGCCGCCTCGCGCAGGGCGTAGTTGGAGCGCTCCGACACCGAGAGCGAGCTGTCCGTGTAGCCGCCGGCCCAGGGCTCGATGCAGGTGTCGGTGTAGAAGGCGCCGACCTCCTGGCAGAACTCGACCAGCGCGATGGAGGACACGTCCACCGACACGTTGACCAGGAAGTCGCCCTTGCCCAGCAGCGGCCCCAGCACGTCGCGGTAATTGTCGCGCGTCAGCGGGTCGATGATGAAGGGGACGCCGTAGGCCTCGGCCTCCTCACGCCCGCGCTCCTCCGCCGTCACGATGGTGATCCGGTCGGCGGTGATGGGAAGATGACGGAAAATCAGGGGCAGAACACCCTGGCCGATGGAACCGAAGCCGAGTATGACCATACGGCCAGCGAATTCGCAAAGTTTGTTGTCCAGGGTCATTGGATATTTCTCCCCCGATCCTCTCTTAGATACCAAAGTTGTCAAAACGGGAATCCGGCGGGCCCACCGCTTATTAGGCGGCGGGTCCGTCGGGCCGAACTTGATTTTTAAGGGACTTTGAGGTGGATATCCACCCCTTTGCGTGGAATTAAGCCACGCGCTCCTCGAGCCGGTAGCCCGGGGTCTCCAGAAGCGGCAGGTCGAAGACCTCCACGACGCGCGCCTGGTCGAAACCGTTGAAGGCCGTGCGCAGGCAGGAGCCGTAGGCGCCGAGCTGTCCCAGCTCGATCCAGTCGCCGGCCTTCACGTCGGCCGGCAGGTGGAACGGGCCGTTCATCTTGTCGGCGCTGTCGCAGGTCGGGCCGTAGAAGCTGAAGGCCTCCGTGGCGTCCTCGCCCATCGCCTCGAACGGGCGGATCATCCGCGCCGGGAAGCGGAAGCCGGGGACGCCGGCGTCCGACAGGGCGCCGTAGACGCCGTCGTTGATGAACAGCTCGTTGCCGCGCCGCTTGATCACCTGCACCACCAGCGACACGCCCGGCGCCACCAGGGCGCGGCCCGGCTCGCACCAGATCCGGCAGCTGGACGGCAGGGCCAGCTTCGCGACACCGCGGGCGATCGCCGCCATGAAGTCGCCGAGCGGGGGCGGGGTGACGCCGGGGTAGGAGACGGGGAAGCCGCCGCCCACGTCCAGCACGTCGATCGCCACGCCGGCCTCGGCGATGACGCGGCCGGCCAGCTCCAGCGCGCGCTCGTAGGCGGCGGGCTCCAGCATCTGCGAGCCGACATGGAAGGACAGGCCGATCTTCGGTGCCGCGGCGCGGGCGGCGCGCAGCAGGGCCACGGCCTCCTCGAAGGGCGCGCCGAACTTGCCGGACAGGTCGTAGACGGCATTGCCCTTCGGCAGGCCGAGACGGATCACGAGGCCGAGGTCGGAGGCGTTGCCCGTCTCCTCCAGGATCTTCTCCAGCTCCTCCATGGAGTCGAGCACGAAGTCGCGCACGCCGTACTGCTGGTAGGCGGCGCGGATCGCCTGGCGGCCCTTCACCGGGTGCATGTAGTGCAGCACGGCCTCGGGGAACATCTGGCGGACGAGGCGGATCTCACCGGGCGAGGCCACGTCGAAATGGCGCACGCCGCCGTTCCACAGCGCGCGGAGCACGGCCGGCTCCGGGTTGCACTTCACGGCGTACAGCACGTCGCCGGCGACCGCACCCTCGAAGGCCTCGATGAAGCTGCGCGCGGTGTCCGACAGGACGCCCGGACGGATGCAGTGCATCGGGTCCTCGGGACGGTGCAGGGCGACCGCCTGGGCGACGGAGGTCCGGGCGCTCGGCACGGCCGAGGAGGACAGGGGAATGCCACGGCGCAGCGGGGCGACGGCGGAACGGGAACGGATGAAACCCATAGCGCTCTCCTACCAGGGTCCCTTCTGATGAGGAACCCACGAGAAAAATCGGCCCGTCGCGGCGCCATGATTTGAAGGGCATGGGCGCCACGGAACGGAATCGGTTTGTCGGGAAGGGGGACGAAAAAAGCCGGATCGAGCGCGCGTCCGGGCTCAACAGCTCCGGGCGTTCACGGCGTCGATGTCCGGCTTAGGGCTACGGTCTCACTGCCCTGCCGTGGAAAGCAAACATGCCTACCTCCCTCTCGGGACCGGCCCACTATGACCGGTTCTGCCAAAAAGGACGCGGTACGTCGTTGCATAACCACTGGAGGGCCATTGGCACGTGCGATGTGCGTCGTGACGACTGAAATACGCTATTCCGCCGGGGATTCAAGTGAATTTTTTGGGACGCGCCCGGGCTGGCCCAGCAGGGCCAGGCGCGCCGCCACCATCAGGACCATCAGCAGGAAGACGCCGACGAAGGCGGTGACGCCGGCCCAGCCGTGATCGTGCCAGAACAGCCCGCCGACCGTTCCCGACAGGGTCGATCCCATGTAATAGCAGAACAGGTACATCGACGAGGCCTGGGCCTTGTTGGCCGTGGCAATCTGGCCGATCCAGCCGCTGGCGATGCTGTGCATGCCGAAGAAGGCGAAGGTGAAGAGCGCGATGCCCGGCGCCAGCGTCCACAGGCTGTCCGGCCACATCAGCGCCAGCCCCACGGCCATCATCAGGGCGGCGCCCAGCATCACCCTGCCCCGCCCCAACTGCGCCGCCAGCCCGCCGAACAGCGGCGAGCTGACCACCCCCGTCAGGTAGACGACGAAAACCGCGCCGGCCACCGCCGGGCGCAGGTCGAAGGGCGGCTGGATCAGGCGGAAGCTGACATAGTTGAACACCGTGACGAAGCCGCCGATCGACAGGAAGCCGATGGCGAACATGCGCAGCAACCCCGGATTCGTCAGGTGCCCGCGCCAAGCCGCGAGAAATTGGGCCATGCCCGCCTGCCGCCGCACGAAATGGCGCGAGGCCGGCAGCCCCGCCCACACCGCCGCCGCCGCCACGAGGCTGAGCCCCCCGATCACCGCGATGGCGACCCGCCAGTTCGTCAGGTCCGCGACCACCGCGGTCAGCACCCGCCCGGCCATGCCGCCCAGCGCCGTCCCGCCGATGTAGAGCCCCATGGTCACGCCGGCCGAGCGCGGATCGACCTCCTCCGACACATAGGCCATGGCGACCGCCGGAAGGCCGCTCAGCGCCACGCCGACCAGCGCGCGCAGCACCAGGAGCCAGGGCCAGTCCGGCGCCAGGGCGGCGAACAGCCCGAAAGCACCCGACAGCAGAAGCGAGGCGATCATCACCGGCTTGCGCCCGATGCGGTCGGACAGGGTGCCGGCCACCAGCATCGACACGGCGAGGAACCCCGTGCCGAGCGACAGGGACAGGCTCGACTCGGCGGGGGTGACGCCGAAGGCCGCGACGAATTCCGGCATCAGCGGCTGCACGCAATAGAGCGTCGCGAAGGTGGCGAACCCCGCCACGAACAGGATCCGGCTCGCCCGCCGGTATTCCGGCCGGCCCACCACCAGATAGTCGCTGGGGACCTCGTCGGGAATCGCGTCCCGCCCCATAACCGCTTCGCTGCCGCTCACCGCTTCACCTTCGAGACTTACTTGCCGGTCCAGGTGGGACCTTCTCACCGCGCCGCGGCATCATCCAATCGCCATCGGGTCTTGGCTGCCATGCGGCGCGCGGTTGGAGGTTAGGAAAAAACTGTTTGAAATTGGTAAATGCGGGTTAATTTCCGCTCACTGTGCGGAGTTCATTCAAACGTGTTCTTCGCAATGGATGAAAACGCGGCCGTCGGTGGCGCGAGAACAGCGTTCCAGCTCATGCCACTACTTGCGGGAACAGCCTCCGGCACGCTCTCCTTGGCCGCCACTGCAACGCGAGGTGGATGACGCTTCGGCCGCCCTCCTTGAAAAATTGCCGCCCCGCGGCACCGTCCGCCGCGTTAGACTCTCCAGCGCTCAAGCGGGTTTGCGAGGATGGAATGTCAGTGTTCGTGTTTCCCGACGACCCCTTCTGGAACGAGGAGGCGGAGGCGGTTGAGTTCGTGGTGGAGGTCGGGGAGTACCGGGGCCGCGTCCTCGTCGCGCGCCGCGCGCTCCAGTCGCTGGTCGGTCACACGCCGAAGCCGGAGGAGGCGCTGCAATATGTCTGCATGAACCGCCCGGTCTTCGACAAGGCGGTGGAGATGCGCATCATGGACCGCAAGCTCGACCCCGACGCCAACATCCACCTGACCCCGCGTGACGTGCGCCGGGCGTTCCCCGAACTGCCGCCGCAATAGTCGATCAGCGGGCGATCAGCCCCTCCAGCGCGGCCAGGACGGCCTCCACCGGGATGCGGTCCATCGAGTCGCCGCCGAAGGACTGCGCGGCGATGGACCGTCCGCGCGCCACCTTGGGGCTGAACTTCGCGGCGTCGGTCGGCCCGTAGAGCGTCAGCAGCGGCACGTCGGCCAGCGCCACCATGTGGCTGACCCCGCTGTCGTTGGCGATGGCGGCACCAAGGCGCCCGGCGACGGCGATGGTGCGCAAGGGTGATGGCGCCGCACCGGCGAGCGACGGATCCTGCAACGGGAAGAGCGCCCCCGGCACGGCGGCGCGCAGGGGATCCATCCACTCCAGCTCGGCGGGTCCCAGCAGGAAGACGGGGGTGCGCCCCCGCTCCGCCTGGGCCTTGGCGACGGCGATGTAGCGGTCGAGCGGCCAGCATTTGACCCGTGACCCCGCCCCGGGCGCGAGCCCGACATAGGCGCCGCCGTCCGGCAGCAGCCGGCGGGCGTCCTCCAGGAATTCGGCCGGCAGGCGCGGGGCCGCGCGGTCGAGCACCGCCTTGCGCCCGCTGGCGATCTCCGCGAGGTCGATCAGCCGGTCCACGATGTGCGGGGGACGCCGGTAGCCGGCGGCCGGGCGCCGGTCGGACAGACGGAAGCCGGCGGCCCGCGACACGAACAGATCGCGCGGCAGGCGGCGCAGCAGCAAGGTGACCCAGAGCTTCGTCTGGGTGTCGAGCACCACCGAGAAGCGCCGCCCCGCCAGCGCCGCCGGCAAGGGCCGCAGCAGGTCCAGGCGGCCGGCGCCAAGGCCGGTGGCGGGCAGGAACTCGTCGATCAGCCCGTCCATCATGGGCCGCAGCGTCGTGGCGAGATGGGTGTCGTTCGTCGTGACCCAGACGATCCGGCGGTCGGGGTACAGGCCGCGCAAGGCCCGGATGAAGGGCACCTTGGTCAGCGCGTCGCCGATCAGCTCCCCCTGGCTGAAGACGGCCAGGGGGAGCTGATCGGCGACGCGCTGTTCGCGGCTGGGGTCGGACATGGCCCGGCTTCCGGATCAGATGCTGTAATTGTCGGCGATGCCGGAGCGGAGCTGTTCGACCTGGTCGCGGAAGGCGATCGCGTCGCGGCCCGGCTGGTTGGCGACGTCGCGCACGATGCGCGCCGGCCCGGCGCCGGCCCCGCCGCCGCCCAGCACGATGATGCGGTCGGCCAGATGCACCGCCTCCTCCAGGTCGTGGGTGACGAAGAGGACGGTCTTTCCGGTTTCCCGGTGGATGCGCAGCAGCTCGTCCTGGAGGCCGTGGCGGGTGATGGCGTCGAGCGCGCCGAAGGGCTCGTCCATCAGCAGGATCTCCGGATCGACGGCCAGCGCGCGGGCGATGCCCACACGCTGGCGCTGGCCGCCCGACAGCTCGTAGGGCCAGCGGCGGCCGTAGTCGCCGTCCAGCCGCACGAGCTTCAGCGCCTGCTCCACCCGGCGGTCGCGGTCGGCCGCGGCGATGGCCAGCCCCTCCAGCCCGAGGCGCACGTTCCTGGCGACGCGGCGCCAGGGCAGCAGCCGGGGGTCCTGGAAGACCAGCCCGACCGCGCGGCTGTCGGGGCGCGGGTCCCGGTGGATGGTGACGTCGCCGGTGCGGGCCTCGTGCAGGCCGGACACGACGCGCAGCAGCGTGGACTTGCCGACACCCGACGGGCCGACGATGGCGACGAAGCTGCCGCGCTCGATGGTCAGGTCCACGCCCACGAGCACGGGCGGCGCGTCGGCGCCGTAGCCGATGGAGACGTTCCGGAGATCGATCACCGCTGCCATGACAACACCCGGTTCTGAACCTGCATGAACAGGAAGTCGGACACGCCGTAGAGCAGCGCGATGGTGACCATGTAGAGCACGACGATGTGGGTGGCGAGCAGGCCCGACGCCTCCATCATGCGCATGCCGACGCCGGGGATGCCGAACAGCTCCGCCGCGACGACCGTCATCCAGCCCTGCCCCAGCCCGGCGCGCAGGCCCGACATGATGCCCGGCAAGGCACCGGGCAGAATGACTTTGAACAGGCGCGGCACCAGCCCGCCCTGGCCGAAGGCGTGGGCCAGCTCGATCAGGTCCTTGTCCACCCCGCGCACGGCGGAGAAGGTGGCGTAGTAGTTGATCCAGAAGACCGTCAGGCTGATGAGGAAGGAGGCCGCACTCTCGCTGACCCCGAACCAGATGATGGCGAAGGGGATCCAGGCGATGGCCGGGATCGGGCGCAGCATGCGCACGACCCAGGCCTGGAACGCGTTCCACCAGGGCGACAGGGCCGCCGCCGTGCCGAAGGCGATCCCGAGGAAGGACCCCAGCGCCAGCCCCATCAGGTAGTGCGACAGGCTGGCCATCACCATGGTCTGCCAGGTGCCGCTGCGGAACTCCGACAGGAAGGCGCCGGGCACCGCACTCGGCGACGGCAGAAGCCGCGCCGGCACGATGCCGCTCTGCGCCAGCATCTCCCACATCAGCAGGAAGACGACGACGCCGAGCGCCGACAGCGGGATCGCCGAACGCGCCCTCATTGCACGGTCCTCACCTGACCATCCCTACCCTTGCTTATGCCGTCACTTGCCGGCCGCGGCGTCGTAGAAGCGGAAGTCGAAGGCCTCGGCCACCGGCACCTTGCCCTCGGCCGCACCGATCTCCCGCGAATAGTCCATCATCGCCTGGATCGGCTGGACCACCGCGTGCGGGTCGGCCAGGAACTTGCTGCCCGGCGAACGGAAGGCGGTCTCCAGCGTCGCCGGCTCCAGCAGGCCCTTGCCGAGATGCTCGTTGGTGAGCTTGGCGGAGCGGGCCGGGTCCTTGGCGATCAGGTCGATGGCGCGCAGATGGGCCTTGACCAGGTCCTTCAGCGCCTGCTCCTTCTCGCGGATCACGGCGCCGCGCGCGGCGATGACCGTGCCCGGCTGGTTCGGGAACATCTCGGCACCCGAGGCGATCAGGGCGACGTTCGGGTCCATCTGCTTGGTCACGGTGACCGTCGGCTCGCGGATGATGGCGGCGTCGAGCGCGCCGGCCAGCAGGGCCTGCTGCGTCTTCTCGATGCCCATGGCGACGATCTCGACGTCGGCCGGATCGACCTTCACCACCTTGAACAGCCAGTGGCGCAGCACCGTGTCGGGCACCGAGCCCGGCGGCTGGGTGCCGATCTTCACCTTGCGGCCGTTCTGGGCGGCGAAGGCCTTGAAGCTGTCCGGCGTGGCCTTGCCCGACCCGACGATCTTGGCGAAGGGCCCGCGCCCGGCGACCACGATCTCCTCCACCGCCGAGTTGGCGATGACCGAGACGTCCACGCCCTTGGAGCGCGCGACCAGCACCGGTGCCACGCCCGCGTAGAGCACGTCGATCTGCCCCGCCGCCATCGCCTGGATGGCGTGCGGCCCCGACTCGAAGCGCGTCAGCTTCAGCTCCACCCCGGCGTCCTTCGCCCAGCCCTCGCCCTCGACGATGAAGAGCGGGGCCGCCGCCAGGATCGGAATGTAGCCGATCTCCAGCTTCACCGGATCGGCGGCCCGGGCGGCGCCGGGCAGGACAGCGGCGAGCGAAACGACGGCGGCGGCGGCCAGCAGGGCGGCGCGGCGGGTGAGACGGGTCATGGCATCGGTCCCAGGCAAGAGTTGCGCCGGGGTGTTTAGCATGTTTCGCCGAAAGGGGGAGACGGATTTTCACACAGGGCGGTGATGCATTGGCGGATTGTACACAAACGTCACGGGGATAGCTGTGGGGCGAGTAAGCTAGGCATAGTTCGCGGCCTTGCCAATAAGCTCTTTATAGAAGAACATGATGAACACGCTTCTAATGCCAAAGGTTACGAAAATATGGTGAAGAAAAAATTCGCTCGCCCACTTCCTAGAGTATCATCCTGGCAGCCTCGTGACGCATCTCGCCCACTTTCTGCGGCTTTTGAAAAGCAGTGCAAGAACGCTGAAGAGCGGCTCTTACAAGGTTTAGAGTATGAGTCTAATTTCGCTGTTGACAGTTTTGAGTCCGGCATTCCGTTTGAAAGCCTATTCCGTCGCGAGCTAAAGCAACTCATTCCCCAGCGCTATATGGTTACAGATGGGCTTTTGTTAGATCGTTTCGGGAAAACTGCTGGAAAATGTGACGTTTTGCTTTTTAATGATTTTTGGTTCTCGCCAGCAAAATCTCCGGTATTTGAAGATACCGGGCTTCGATATTTTCCAGTAGAAGGAGCCTACGCAGTTGGTGAAATCAAGCAAACCCTTTCTTCTTCTACGCTCGATAAGGCCATGGAGAAATTGGTGATTTGTCACCGTCTGAATCGACCTAATACATTTGCAAACAGAATGGTTGAAAATCGTGAAAGCGATAGCTGCCGACATGGATTAACAAACCCACTTTTCAGCTTTATTCTAGCTGGAAAGATCGCTAAAGGAGACACTTTTGACGCGTTAATCAACAGATTTTTTGATATCTGCCAAAAATTGAAAAGATTAGAAACTCCGCGTGCGTTATGCGTATTAAATGAAGGCATTGTTTTTTGGGGATACCAAAGGCTAGGAAGCACCAACGAAATCAAACCCGCACTCTTCTTTAAAGAAGACTTATTCCAATCGGTCTTTCCTATTCGCATTGGGAAAAACGACCAAAGTCCGCTTTATTCACTAATTCAGCAGCTTCAGTTAGCACTATTCCATACGATTCTTGCCCCTGAAGACCTCGCTACAGCATATGGCTCTTTAAACGAAAAAATACAAACTCCGAGCAGTCCTTCGATTGCGCTCCCACCGGACGATGAGTGGATCGATCGGCTTCTCACACCTTGCGGCAACGAACATTGAGTAAATGCAATTACAAAAAATATATCACTAAGCGCTGTGGTATTTGGTTTCTAAAACCTTCGGATGTTCAGATCCGCCCCGACCAGCGGCGAACGGCGCAACGCCTCCAGGATGCCCCCCTTCTTCGGGGGCTCTCCCGCGATGCTCTGGCTGACCACCGAACGGATGCGGGCCGCCTCTGGGCCGTCTTCAGCGAGACGCCGCGCCAAGGCGCGGATGAGGTCGCGGTCGCCGTCGAGGCCCAGCACCTCGAAACGGGCTAGGCCACGTTCGCCGAGTCGCGCCCGATAGTTCCTGACCGCCCGCTTCTGTGACGTGTTGCTCATGGCTGGCCTCCCGCGCCTAACCGGTAATATGTCCGGCTGGAAGGCCACCGCAAAGTCCTCACGAAAACACGAACGCCAAATACAAAAGCCCCCGGTGGGGGGAGAGGATCCAGGTCCCCTCCCCCGCCGGGGGCTTCGCGTCGTTGACGCTGCCGCCGCTTACAGCCGGTTGCGCTTGCGTCCGGCCTGGCCGAAGGCGCGGTCCACATAGTCCACGAGCTGGCCCAGCGCCTCGGTCTGGCCGAGCTTGCCGGTGTCGAGCGTCAGCTCGGCGCTCTCCGGGGCCTCGTAGGGGGCGGAGACGCCGGTGAACTCGGCGATCTCGCCGGCGCGGGCCCGCTTGTAGAGCCCCTTCGGGTCGCGGCTCTCGCAGGTGGCGAGGTCGGCGCTGACGAAGACCTCGTGGAAGCGGTCGCCGCCGATGGCGCGGGCGCGCTCGCGGTCGGCCTTCAGCGGCGAGATCAGGGAGGCAATCACCACCATGCCGGCGTCGGCGAAGAGCTTGGAGGCCTCGGCGACGCGGCGGATGTTCTCCGACCGGTCCTCGGCGGAGAAGCCAAGGCCCGCGTTCAGCCCCTGGCGCACGCCGTCGCCGTCCAGCACGAACACCTGCCAGCCGCGGTCGAACAGCACCCGCTCCAGCGCCATGGCGAGCGTGGACTTGCCGGCGCCGGACAGGCCGGTCAGCCAGAGGATGCCGCCGCCGTGGCCGTTGGCATCGGCGCGCTCCTCCGCCGTCACCGCGTGGGACACGGCGTGCAGGTTGGCGACCGGCTTGTTGGCATCCGCCGCCTCCACGTCGATGGCGACGCAGCCGCCGACCACGTCGTGGCCGTCGATCAGCACGCCCCGGCCGGTGCGCGGCAGGTCGCCCACCAGGTCGATGGCGATGGGGGCGCGGGCGCGCAGCACCACCTCGGCGATCTCGTTGCGGCGGACGGACGGCGCCTCGCCGGTGCTGAGGTCGTCGATGTTCAGGACGTTGGTGATCGCCTCGACCGTCACGCGGTGTTCGGCCGTGGCGATCTTCAGCGTGTAGCTCTTGCCGACCACCAGCGGCTCCGACACCAGCCAGAACAGCCGGACCGACAGGCGGCTGGTGACGTGCGGGGGCGACTCCTCCAGGTGCGCGATGTGGCCGCGCTCGGCGAAGATGCGCTTGTCCAGCGTGATGCCGATGGACTGGCCGGCGGCGGCACTCAGCACCGGGCCGGGGTGGTTCCAGGCCTCGATGCTCACGACCTTGGCGGTGGCGTCGGTCGGCGCGAAGCGCAGCGTGTCGCCGACGCGCAGGCGCCCGCTCTCGATGCGGCCGGCCAGGATGCGGCTGTCGTTCGGCTTGTAGACGTCCTGGACCGGGAAGCGCAGGGGCTGCTCGGTCAGCGGGGCCTGCGGGCGGAAGGCGTCCAGCGCCTGCACCACGGTCGGGCCCTTGTACCAGGACATGTTCGGCGAGCGGCCGACGATGTTGTCGCCGTGGCGGGCCGCGATCGGGATGATCGTGTCCACGCCAACGCCGAGGCTCGCCAGATAGTCGCGGATCTCGGCGGAGACGGCCTTGAAGCGCGCTTCACCGTATTCGACCCGGTCCATCTTGTTGACGGCCACCGCCACCTGCCGCACGCCCAGCAGGTGCAGGAGGAAGGCGTGGCGGCGTGACTGCTCCAGGGCGCCCTCGGCGGCGTCGATCACCAGCAGGGCGGCGTCCGCCTGGCTGGCGCCCGTCACCATGTTCTTCAGGAACTCGGTGTGGCCCGGCGCGTCGATGATGACGTAGGGGCGCTGCGCCGTCTTGAAGTGGATCTGGGTGGTGTCGATGGTGATGCCCTGGTCGCGCTCCGCCTGGAGCGCGTCCATGACGAAGGCCCATTCGAAGGGCATGCCGCGCTTGCGGCTCATCTCGTGCACCTGCTCCACCTTGCCGTCGGGCAGGGAGCCGGTGTCGTTCAGCAGCCGGCCGATCAGCGTGGACTTGCCGTGATCGACGTGGCCGACGATGACGATGCGCAGCTGACCGTTCAGGTCCTTGTTCGTGTTGGTGCCGACCATGATTACATGTACCCCACGCTGCGCAGGCGCTCGAAGCTGTCTTCGGCCTCATTGTCCATGGCCCGGCCGGCGCGCTCGGGCACGCGGGTCACGGCCAGCTCGGCGATGATCTCGTCGATCGTGCCGGCGGTGCTGTCCACCGGGAAGGTGATGTTCTTTTCACCCAGCGAGCGGTAACGCTTGCCGTCGCGGGCGAAGTACAGCGGGACGATGGGGATTTCCTCGCGCTTGGAATAGCGCCAGATGTCCATTTCCGTCCAGTGCAGCAGCGGGTGGATGCGGACGTGGGTGCCCTCGTCGAAGCGGGTCTTGAAATGATCCCAGAACTCCGCCGGCTGGTCCTTCACGTCCCAGTCGCCGTCCAGCGAGCGCGGCGAGAAGACGCGCTCCTTGGCGCGGGTCGCCTGCTCGTCGCGGCGGATGCCGACGAAGATGCCCTGGTAGTTGCCCTTGCGGAGCAGGTTCTTCAGACCTTCCGTCTTGCGCGCGGCGGCGCGGGTCAGCGGCGGCAGGGTCTGGTCCATCTCCTCCTCGGGCGGGCACATCTCGACGCGCAGGTCGAGATCCCATTCGCGCGTCGCCATGTCGCGGAACTCGTAGACCTCCGGCAGCTCCATGGCGGTGTCGAGCTGGACGACCGGGAAGGGCACGCGGCCGAAGAAGGCCTTGCGGCACAGCCAGAGCAGGACGTTGGAGTCCTTGCCGATGGACCACAGCAGCGCCAGCCGGTCGATGCGGTTGTAGGCCTCGCGGAGGATGTAGATGCTCTGGCTCTCAAGCTGGTCGAGATCGGTCGTCATCAAACGTTTCCAATACGATGAATGTGGATGCCGCATTCGGTCTTGTCGGTGCCGGCCCAGCGGCCGGAGCGCGGATCGGCGCCGGGGGCGACGCGGCTTGTGCAGGTGAAGCAGCCGATGGACAGGAAGCCGTCGGCCTCGAGCGGGTGGCGCGGCAGCCCGCGCCGTTCGAATTCCTCGTCGATCCGCTCGCGGTCCCAGAGGGCCAGCGGATTGACCTTGATGCGCCCGTCCGCCTCCTCGAACAGCGGCAGCGCCGCGCGGGTGGAGGACTGGAAGCGCTTGCGCCCGGTCACCCAGGCGTCCAGCCCCGACAGCGCCCGGTCCAGCGGGACCGTCTTGCGGATGTGGCAGCAGGCGTCGGGGTTGCTGTTGAACAGCATGCCGTCGCGGTCGCCGGCGGCGATGTCGTCGGCCGTCGGGCCGACCGTGCGGACGTCGGTCAGGCCGAGCCGCTTCACCAGCTGGTCGCGGTAGCGGAGCGTCTCCCCGAACAGCTTGCCGGTGTTCACGAAGATCACCGGAAAGCTGGGGTCGGCCTCCGCCGCCAGGGCCAGCAGGACCGCCGACTCCGCCCCGAAGGACGAAACCAGCGCGATCCGGCCCGGAAACACGTCGCGCGCCATGGCGTGCAGAAGCGTCGCCCCCTCAAGATGGCCGTAGCTGGCCATCAGCTCCTCTAGCGAGGCGCGCGGGGCGGGCATGTGGTTGAGCTGTCCTTCGGGCATCGGCTTATTGCCTATTCCACAGGTAGATTTGTTTGATCGAATTGCACGGTATCACGTGATTCACACCGCCGCAAGGTATTTACATTGTCTATTTGCCAAATAGGGTTACGTGTTTTGTGTGAAATATGTTGAATGCCCCACCGGGCTGGATTAAATGTCCGTCCCATGCACATGAACCCGCGCGATACCGTTGTTGCCGCGCCCCGGCAAGGGGCGGAGGACCGGCCATGATCCCCGCGATCCTGGATCCCGCCCATGTGCGCATGGCCCTGGTCGGCGCCGGCCCGCTGGGCGTGAAGCGCCTGCGCCAGCTGCGCGAGCTGGGTGCCGACCTCACGGTCTATTCACCCGATCCGGATGGGGAATTCGCCGATCTCGCCGGACCGGAGCTGGTCCGCGCCCTGCCCTCCCCGCAGGACATCGGTGCGGTTCATCTGTTGTACGTGGTGGGATTCGAGAACGACGTGGCGGCACCGCTCGCCGCGGAGGCGCGGCGCCAGCGCGTTCTGGTGAACGTCGAGGACGTGATCCCGCTCTGCGATTTCCACATGCCGTCGCTGGTGAAGCGCGGCGACCTGCTGATGACCGTCTCCACCCGCGGGCGCAGCCCGGCCCTGGCGCGCTCCATGCGCGAGGCGCTGGAACGGCTGTTCCCGGAGGTCTGGGCGGAGCGGCTGGCCGAGATCGCCGCGATGCGCGACCGCATGAAGGCCGAGGGTGCCGACGGTGCCGCCATCATGCGCGCGACGAAGGAGTTCATCCGGTCCAAGGATTGGCTGCCGAAGGGCTGGCTGCCGTAAGGGAACCGGCTTTCCACAGGAATCAGTGGCGCACGCCGCGCCCTACGGGATATTCCAAACGCAACCAGCCCGCGCGGAACGCGCGGGCCGAAGTTTTCGAGCCAGAGTTTTTTTCGAGGAGGATGGGGATGGCGGTGAAGGCGATCACTGGAAACCGGCTGCGCGACGGCGTCGTCGTGTTTCTCGGCCCGGACGCCGGGTGGGTGGAATCGCTGGACGGCGCCGCCCTGTTCGAGGACGCGGAGGCGGCCGAGGCCACCCTGGCCGACGCCAAGGCCAAGGCGGAGCGCGAGCGCTTCGCCGTGGACATCTATCTTTTCGACGTGCTGATCCAGGACGGCCGGCGCCAGCCGGTGAAGATGCGCGAGCGCATCCGCGCGCTCGGGCCGTCCGTCCGCACCGATCTCGGCAAGCAGGCCGCGGCCTGAACACACGGTAATTTGCGGCCTTTGGGGGGCCTGATCATGAACCACATCGCGCCCGGCCGGCATGCCGGCGTCTACCATTACGACGAGATCGACCGCCGCTTCATCACCGAGCGCGTCGAGCAGTTCCGCCAGCAGGTGACCCGCCGGCTCGCCGGCGAGCTGTCGGAGGAGGAGTTCAAGCCCCTGCGGCTGATGAACGGCCTGTACCTCCAGCTCCACGCCTACATGCTGCGCGTGGCCGTGCCCTATGGTGTCCTGACCTCCACGCAGCTGCGCAAGCTGGGGCACATCGGCCGCCGCTACGACAAGGGCTACGGCCACTTCACGACGCGCCAGAACCTCCAGTTCAACTGGATCCGCCTGGAAGACACGCCGGACATCCTGGCCGACCTGGCCGAGGTGGACATGCACGCGCTGCAGACCAGCGGCAACTGCGTGCGCAACGTCACCACCGACCAGTATGTCGGTGCCGCCAAGGACGAGCTGGTGGACGGCCGCGTCTATGCGGAGATCCTGCGCCAGTGGACGACGGCCCACCCGGAATTCACCTATCTGCCGCGCAAGTTCAAGATCGCCATCACCGGCAGCCCGAACGACCGCGCCGCCGTGCGCGCCCATGACGTGGGCGTGCTGGCCAAGCGCAACGAGGCGGGCGAGATCGGCTTCACCTTCTATGTCGGCGGCGGTCTCGGCCGGTCGCCCTTCATCGGCAAGCTGATCAAGGACTGGGTCGCGGAGGAGGATTTCGTCGCCTATCTCGAGGCGATCCTGCGCGTCTACAACCAGCACGGCCGCCGCGACAACATGTACAAGGCGCGCATCAAGATCCTCGTCCACGAGATGGGTGCGGAGAAGTTCGGCGCCGAAGTCGAGGAAGAGTTCCAGGCCCTGCGCGGCCCGAAATACCGGCTGCCGCACGAGGTGGTGGAGGAGATCCGCGCCAACTACGCGCCGCCCCCCTTCGAGACCCTGCCGGCCACCTCGCTCGACTTCGAGCAGAAGAAGGCGGCCAACCCGGACTTCGCGCGCTGGGTGGCGGTCAACGTCGCCGAGCACCGGGCGCCGGGCTACGCCATCGCCACCATCTCGCTGAAGCCGGCCGGCGGCATCCCCGGCGACGCCAGCTCCGACCAGATGGACCTCGTCGCCGACCTCGCCGACCGCTACAGCTTCGGCGAGATCCGCGTCAGCCACGCGCAGAACCTCGTGCTGGCGCATGTCCGCCAGGACGACCTCTTCGCGCTGTGGAGCGCGCTCGAGCCCGCCGGGCTCGGCACGGCCAACCTCGGGCTGATCGGCGACATCATCGCCTGCCCGGGCCTGGACTACTGCGCACTCGCCAACGCCCGCGCGATCCCGCTGGCGCAGAAGATCTCCGCCCGCTTCGCCGACCCGGAGCGCCAGCGCGCCATCGGCGAGCTGGGCATCAAGATCAGCGGCTGCATCAACGCCTGCGGCCACCACCATGTCGGCCACATCGGCCTGCTCGGCGTGGACAAGAAGGGCGAGGAGTTCTACCAGATCACCGTCGGCGGCGACCCCACCCTGACCACTGCGATCGGCGAGATCCTCGGTCCGTCGGTCACCGAGGACGCCGCGGTGGACGCCATCGAAGGCCTGGTCAACGTCTACATGGAAAAGCGCGAGGGCGGGGAGCGTTTCCTCGACACCCTGAAGCGCCTCGGCCCCGCGCCGTTCAAGGAGAGGATCTATGCCGCTGCTTAAGAACGGCGACGCCGTCGAAGACAACTGGGCCGTCATCGCCGACGACGCGCCGGTCCCGGCGGACCGGCCGGCCGTCATCAGCCTCGACCGCTGGCAGGCGGAGCGCGCCTCCTTCGACGGCCGCAACGCCCCGCTCGGCGTCCGGCTGAAGAGCAGCCAGCTCGTGGACACGGTCCTGGCGGACCTCGACCGCTTCTCCCTGGTCGCGATCGAGTTTCCGAAGTTCCGCGACGGGCGCGGCTTCTCCACCGGCCGCCTGCTGCGCGAGCGGCACGGCTACCAGGGCGAGATCCGCGCGGTCGGGCACGTCATCCCCGACCAGTATCTCTTCCTGAAGCGCTGCGGCTTCGACACGGTGGAGGCCCCGGAGGGCACCAACCTCGACAGCTGGAAGAACGCCCTGACCGAGATGACCGTGGCCTACCAGCCCGCGGTCGGCGACGACCAGCCCCTGTCGCTCCTGCGCCGGCGCCTCGCCCAGCAGGGCTGAACACGGCTCAAGAGCAAAGCCCCGCTCCGGTGACGGAGCGGGGCTTTTTCATGGTGCGCCCAGCATGGGCGTTCTCTTGTGGGTGGAAGTCCCATCGTAAGCTGATCACGGCGAGCGAAGTGAAGCGCAACTGCGGAAGG
>NZ_JAFIQV010000065.1 GCF_017356015.1 Azospirillum sp. SYSU D00513 | reverse complement strand
GTGGCGCGCCAGCGCCAGCCTTGACGCGGGACGACCGCCCTGGCACCCAACCTTATTCCTGCTTGATCCGCATCACGGTATCTCCATACTGGCCGCCCCCATATTGGCCGCCATAGCCGCCATACTGGTTGCCGCCCGCCTGGCAGGCGCCGAGCGACAGCACCACAACCGCGCAAAGCGCGGGCTTGCGCAATCCGATCATTCCAATCCTCCCGCTTCGCCTTCGTCGTTTCGCCGGAAACCCGGCTTGAGAACTCGGGCGCGGTGGGGTTGGTTCCGGAAGAATCCAATCAATGACGGAAGCAAAAGCCATTGCCGGGTGTTTATCAGGTCGAACCAATCACCTGGAGGATTGCACCATGACCTATCTGCGCCTTTGTGGAGCAGCGCTCGCCATGCTGGCGCTCGGCGCCTGCTCGACCGGCGGCGTCCTGGGCGGCACGGCCGGGGCCGCGGGCGGCTACGCGGTGGACGGCAAGCGGGGGGCCGTGATCGGCGGCCTCGGCGGCGCCGCGCTCGGCCATGCCCTGGACTGATCCAAGCAAGCACTGATCCACAAGACCACGTGTGAAGCGGGCAAGGGCGCGGAAGGCAGCTTCCGCGCCCTTGCTCCTGTGCGCCGGCAGGGGCCTGGAAGCCCGGTTCGGTGGACAAGGGCCGCCGGATCGGGGTAGAGCAACCCGGCCCGGTTTAGGAAGACGCACACGTGACCAAGAAAAGCGCTGATCGGCTGCGCCTCGACGCGGCGACGGAGCGGATGATGCTCCGCATCTGGCGGGAATGGGCGCGGCCCTACCGCGGCCGCATGTTCCTGGTCTTTCTGCTGATGGCCGTTCTGGCCCTGGTGACGGGCGCCTATCCGCTCCTGATCGACCGTGCCTACCGGATGTTCGAGGAGCAGGACCGGACCATGCTGATGGTCATCCCGGTCCTGATCGTCGCGGTGACGGCGACCAAGGCCGTGACGATGTACACCCAGACCGTGCTGACGACGGACATCGTCCAGCGCATCGTCAGCGACGTGCGGTCCAGGATGTTCGAGCATCTCCTCACCGCCGACACGGCGCAGCTCAACGCGGCCCCGACGGGGACGCTGACCTCCCGCTTCATCAACGACGTCGACCTGATCCGCAACGCCCTGACCCGGTCGCTGACCGGCCCGGTGCGCGACGTGCTGACCGTCATCGCGCTCGTCGCGTCGATGTTCTACCTGGACTGGGTCCTGTCGCTGATCGTCTTCCTGGTCTATCCGCTCGCGGCGATCCCCATCGTGCGCATCGGCAAGCGGCTGCGCCGCGTCTCGCGCGACACGCAGGCGCAGATGGGCGACATGACCTCGCTCCTGACCGAAAGCCTCGCGGGATCGCGCATGGTCAAGACCTTCGGGCTGGAGGATTACGAGAAGTCCCGCGCCGCCCGCGCCTTCGACGACAACTACCGCCTGACCATGAAGGCGACGCGCGCCCGCTCGCGGATCGACCCGATGATGGAGATCCTGGGCGGTGTCGCGGTGGCGGCCGTGATCGGATTCGCGGGATACCGCATGACGCTGGGGGAGGGCTCCATCGGCGCCTTCTCCGGCTTCGTGGGCGCGCTGCTCATGGCGGCCCAGCCGGTGCGCGCGATCGGCACGCTGAACGCCGTGCTCCAGGAAGGGTTGGCTTCGGCGCAGCGCATCTTCGAGCTGATCGACCGCACCCCGTCCATTTCCGACCGCCCGGACGCCGTGCCCCTGCGGGTCGCGCACGGTGCCGTCGCCCTGCAGGACGTCCGCTTCGCATACGAGGACGGGTCCGAGACGCTGAAGGGCATCAGCCTGGAGGTCGAGCCCGGCAGCCGGGTGGCGCTCGTCGGCCGCAGCGGCGCCGGCAAGTCCACCGTCTTCAACCTGCTCCCCCGGCTGTACGAGGCGGGTTCCGGCCGGGTTCTGATCGACGGGCAGGACATCCGCGGCGTGACGCTGAAGAGCCTGCGCGCCGCCATCGCGGTGGTCAGCCAGGACACGGTCCTGTTCAACGACACGGTGCGGGCAAACATCGCCTTCGGCCGGCTGGACGCAAGCGACGCCGACATCCGCGCCGCCGCGGCGGCGGCGGCGGCCCACGACTTCATCAGCCGTCTGCCGGAGGGTTACGACACGGTGGTCGGCGACCGGGGCTTCAAGCTCTCGGGCGGCGAACGCCAGCGCTTGGCGCTGGCCCGCGCCTTCCTGAAGGACGCGCCGATCCTGCTGCTGGACGAGGCGACGAGCGCGCTCGACAGCGAATCCGAACGGCTCGTGCAGGACGCGCTGGAGCGGCTGACCAGGGGCCGTACGACGCTGGTCATCGCCCATCGGCTCGCCACCGTGCGCGACGCAGACCATATCGTCGTGATGGAGGACGGCCGCATCCTGGAGCAGGGCACCCACGACAGCCTGCTGGCCGCCGGCGGGGCCTACGCCCGGCTGGTGGCACTCCAGTTCGGAGACGACGGGGAAGCGGCGCTGCTCGCCCGCTGAGATCCGCCGGGCGAGCAGCGCTGCGTCGCGCTATTCGCGCTTGAGGACGCGGTCCACCAGCGTGTCGGCCAGCTCGCCCGACCGGAAGGTGGCCTTCAGCTCGGCCGGGTCGTAGACGCGCTCGACCCATTCCATGAAGGGAATGGGATGCTTCGCGTTGTAGGCGGCGTAGCTGTCGAAGAAATGGTCGAGAATGCCGGTCTTCGCCTGCTTGAAATGGCCATACCGCCAGGAGAGCTGCTTCATCGCCTCCTCCACCGGGAGCCCTTCGTGGGCCAGCAGGTAGAAGACCGACATGAAGCCGGCGCGGTCGGCGCCCGACTTGCAGTGCAGCAGGGCCGGGTATTCGATGGTGTCGAAGAGCTCCTTGGCCCGCAGCAGGTTCTCCCGCTTCGGCGCCTCGCGCGATCCGATGGGGAAGTCGATCAGCGTCAGCCCCTGCTGGCGGCAGGCTTCGGTCTCCATCAGGTAGGAGGCGCAGTCGCGCCGGCCGCGCAGGTTCAGCACGGTCCGGATGCCGAGCGCCGCCGCCTGCCGGATCTGGGAGGGGGAAGGCTGGCTCGCCCGGTACAGGTCCGGTGCGACGCGATAGGTGTTCGAATAGATCAGCCGGAAGCAGGCGTGATCCATGAAGACGCTTTCGACATGGCCCAGCGCACGCTGCCACCGCGTGGTCATGGCACCCCGCGCGCGCTTTATGCCGTCACCCAGGAAGATGGTGGTGTGACGGCGGAGAAACCCCTTCTTGGCCAAGCGGCACCTTCTTGTTCCGAAGCCGCCAACATAGGCACCCCTTTCGTCGCGTCAAGAGCCACCGGACCGGTGCCGCGCGAGGCGAAGGGTCAGCGCAGCCATTCCTTGACCTCGCTGAGCCGCCGGTCGCCCTGCGGGGTCCGCGCATACTCCTTGCCGTAACGCGTCTGGTATTCGCGGACGTAGCCCAGCTTCACCAGTTCGTCCAGGGCCGGCCGGACGATCAGGGGTTTCAGGTTGGCCGCACGGGTGATCGCGATGACGGAGGCGGGCAGCGTCGTGATCCCGGGACCGGGGATCGCGCGCAGCGTGGTGAGAGTCGTCCAGTTCACGGTGGTCGATGGGATCATGGGTGCTCCTTGGTCTCGGCGAACCAACAGGCGTACCCCGGATCCTGTCACACGGACTCACCGCGCCCGGACCCGATACATTCGGACGGGGCGCGCGCCCTTATGCGACGGCGGCGGCCTGCCTTGCCTGGACCCGCCGGTAGACGTCGTATTGTGCCGCGACGGTCAGCACGATCTCCATGTACAGGTTGATCGTTCCGTTGGCGTAGAAGGCAGGGCAGCCCGTGAAATGCCGCTCGCCGGGGTTGGCGGTCGGCGCGATCAGGGCCGGATCCAGTACGACCAGCCCGCCCGGCTGGCTGCCGTCATAGACGAAGGCGGTCTGGTTCAGGGGCAGCGGGTGGATGGCCTGGTGGTCCTCCGCCTCGATCCCGCCGGCCTCCATGTACTGGACCAGCATGCCGAGGCTGCCCATGGCGAGCGGCAGGATCTGCTTCAGGCTGCGCCGGACGAGATCGTCGTATTCCGCCGTCGTCAGGCCCGGCCGCAACAGCGGCGCGGCTTCGGCGAGGTTCCAGCAGACATGCATCGCCGTGTGGCTGCCCGTCTTGGTGATGGACAGCAGGTCGTAGCCCGAGGGAGCGTAGAGCAGCGAGCTGTCCAGCGCGTTCGCCAGCACGAAGCTGGCGGCCGCCGTCTCGGTGATCTCGCCGACCGTGCGGCAGCGCTCCTCCTCGGCCATCACCTTGATGACCCAGCCCTTGATCAGCGCGTCCAGCAGATGGCAGCTGCTGTCGCGCAGGAAGCCGACCAGCCGCTCCGGTTCGGCGGCGGCCAGCCCGTCGGCGTCCGCGACGTCCAGCCCATGCGGGGAGTCCGGCGGGTTGGGAAGCTGGAGCCGTCCGTCCGCGTCCAGCGGCAGGCGGGCGATCACATGCTCGCGCAGGCTGCCGTAGAGCAGGGCCAGCAGCGTGTTGACGGTGACCTTCTCGTAATCCTCGCGCCGGGTGTCGGCGTGGACAGGGCAGTGCCCGCCGAGGCTCTTCAGCTCCTCCCCGAACAGATAGTCCGGGCTTTCGGCGATCCGGTGCAGCAGGGTCGCGAGGTTGATCCGGGTCATCCCGGCCTCCTCGTGCGCGGCCAGGAAGGTGAGGGCGAAATCGTTCTGGCGAGCCATGGGTCAGGCCTCCTGGAGCCGGCTGTAGACGCCGTAATCGAGAGCGATGGCCAGCACGATGTCGAGATACAGCTTCATCATCCCCGCCGAATAGAAGGCCGGGCAGCCGGTGTAGTAGCGCTCATCGGGCTTGGCGAAGGGCTTGATCGGCCCGACGCTGAGCCGGATCAGCCCGCTCTCGTCCAGTTCGAAGGCCGTTTGGTCGCGGGACAGCGGGTGGATGGCGAGCCCGTCCGGCGGCTCGGTCCCGCTCTCCTCCATGTAATGGACGAGCATGCCGAGGCTGGCCATGGACAGCGGCACGACCTGCTTCAGGCTGCGCCGCACGAGGTCGTCATACTCCTCCGCGCGCAGGCCCGGCTTCAGCAGGGGGGCCGCCTCCGCCATCGCCCAGCAGATGTGGATGGCCGTGTGGCTGCCGGTCTTGGTGATGGACAGCAGGTCGTAGCCGGCGCGCTGGTAGAGGGTGGACTCCTCCAGCACCGTGCGCAGCACGAAGGTCGCCGCCGCGACGGTGGAAATCTCGCCGGAACCCAGCGCGCGGTAATGCTCCTCCTCCGCCAGCAGCCCGGCCGCCCAGCGGATGATCAGCCCGTCCAGCAGGTGGCAGGTCGCGTCGCGAAGGACGGACAGGAACACGTCCCGGGGCGCCACCAGCATGGCAATGCGGTTGGACGGGTCGATGCCGTGCGGCGAGCGGGGCGGAATCGGCAGCATCACGTTGCCCTCCGCGGTCAGCGGAAGGTTGCCGGCGATCTCCTGGTAAAGCCGCCCGAACAGGTAGGCCAGCAGTGAGTTGACCGCGACCTTGTCCAGGTCCTCCGACCCGCTCGCCGCGTGCATCGGGCATTGGCCGGCACCCCGGCGCATTTCCTCGCTGAAGAGGAAGGAGGGATCCTCCTCGATCCGCCGCAGGATGTGCGCCACGGACACGCGGGACAGCCCGACCTCCGCATGGGCGGCGGTGAAGGTTTGGGCGAAATCATTCGAACGGGACATGGGACCGGCCGCGGCTGACGCAAAAGACGTAAGACCGTAAGGCGGATTTGGCATATGCGCAATGGACAGGCGCCACAGGTTTCAGGACGTTCACAGCCCCACAGGCTCGGTGGGAGCCCGCTTCAGACCGCCGGGGCGGGCGGCAGGGCGGCCAGCAGCTCCGGCGTGTCCACGTCGTAGAGCACGCCCGGCTCGTCGATGGGGACCTCGCAGACCAGCTCGGCGTGGCGGCCGATCAGGTGCTTGGCGCCGGTGTCCCCGGCGGCCTGGGCCATTTCGGGGAAGAAGGCGCGGTCCCACAGCACGGGGTTGCCGCGCTTGCCGCCGGTGACCGGGACACAGATGGCTCGCCCCTCCAGCGGGTTGAAGGCGGCGATCAGCCGGTCGATGGCGGCGCTGGACACGCGCGGCATGTCGCCCAGGCAGACCAGCACGCCGTCCACGTCGCCGGGCAGGGCGGCGAGGCCGGCGCGCAGCGAGGTGCTAAGCCCCTCGGCGAAGGCCGGATTGTGGGTGAAGGCGACAGGCCGGGCGCCGACTGCCGCCCTGACCTCCTCGGCCATGTGGCCGGTGACCACCAGCACCGGGCCGGCCCCGGAGGCCAGCACGGCGTCCACCGTCCGCGTGATCAGCGGCCCGCCGTCCACCGGCGCCAGCAGCTTGTTCGGCCCGCCCATGCGCGTGGAGCGCCCGGCGGCCAGCACCAGCGCCGCGATGCGGGGCACCCGCTGGGCCTCGGCCTCGGGGGTGCCGGCGCGGGGCAGGGGACGCGTCGGGATTTCCATCAGCAGTCCTCCGACACCCATGCGCATGACCTCCTCGCGCGTCACCGGAACCCCGGCGGCGCAACGCTGGAGGACCCAGTCGAAGCCGTTCAGCTTGGGCGATCGGGCGCAGCCCGGCAGGCCCAGCACCGGCTTGCCGTCGAGGCTCGCCAGCAGCAGCAGGTTGCCGGGATCGACCGGCATGCCGAAATGCTCGACCGTCCCGCCGGCCCGCTCGATGGCCGCGGGCAGCACGTCGCGCCGGTCGGTGATGGCCGAGGCCCCGGCGATCAGCAGCAGGTCCACCGCCCCGATTTCGACGATGGTCCGGGCCAGCGCCTCCTCCTCATGCTCGCAGCGCAGCTCCGCCACCAGGGCGCCGCCCAGCGCGGCGAGGCGCGCGCGCGTGACCTCCAGGGTCTTGTCGAGCACGCTTTCCTTCAGGCCGGGAAGCCGCGTCTGGATCAGCGCGGCCGACAAGGCGCGGTAAGGGGCAAGGCCAAGGACTCCGCCGCCAGACGCCTCACGCACGACCTGGTCCAGGCAGGCGCCAGGAGCGGCGAAGGGGATGATCTTGACGGTGGCGACCATCTGCCCCGGCTCGACGGCGGCGAAGGCGGGCAGGGTGGCGACGGTGATGCTCTCGTCGCACAGGTTGATGGCGTCGATCCGCGCCGGGTCGAGGACGAGCAGCCCGCGCTTCGCCGCGAACAGGTTCACGCGGCCCGTGAAGGGCGCGCCCGCCGTCAGCCCGTCGCCGAGCAGCGCCGCCGCGATGCGCTCGGCCGCCTCGTCCTCCGCGACGTCCTCGGGGCCGAGCTTCGCGGCGACGACCGTCTCGACCCCCGCCGCGCGCAGTGCCTCCAGATCGGCGGCGCTCAGCAGCCGGCCCTTCTTGAAGGCCAGGGAACCCGCGCGCAGCGAATGGGCGAGGACGGCGCCCTCGGCCTCGGCGAGCGGAAGGGAGCCGAAGAACATGGGCGCGCCGCTCCTCAGACGCCCGCCGGTTCGCCGCGCCGCACGGCGGTGACCTGGGCCATGATGGACAGGGCGATTTCCGCCGGGGTCACGGCCCCGATGTCGAGCCCGACCGGCGCGTGGATGCGGGCGGTCTCCGCCTCCGTAAGGCCCATCTCGCGCAGCCGGTCGAGCCGGCTGGCGTGGGTGCGCTTGCTGCCCAGCGCGCCGACATAGAAGGCGTCGGAGCGCAGGGCCAGGATCAGGGCGGGATCATCGAGCTTGGGGTCATGGGTCAGCATCACGATGGCGGTGCGCCGGTCCGGCTTCAGCGCCGCCAGCCCCTCGTCCGGCCAGGCGTCGGACAGGGCGACGCCGGGGAAGCGCTCCGCCGTCGCGAAGGCGCCGCGCGGGTCGATCACCGTCACCTCATAGCCCGTCATGCGGGCGAGCGGTGCCAGCGCCTGGGCGATGTGGACGGCGCCGACGATCAGCAGCCGCACCGGTGGGTTGTGGACCTGGACGAAGAGGCCCATGCCCTCCTCGTCCTGCGGATCGGTCATCAGGCCGCTGCGGTCCTGGTGCAGGCGCCCGCGGATCGCGATCAGGGTGATCTCGTCCAGTCCGAATTCGCCATGGACGCCCTCTTCGAACACGAGGCTCTGGAGGCCGCTGTTGAGGTCGGTCACCAGCGCCACGGGCAGCTTTTCGGCCTTCGCCTTCAGCAGGCGGTCGAGGATCGCGCGCTTCATTCCACGGCCTCGACATAGACCTGCACCTGGCCGCCGCAGGCGAGCCCGACCTCCCAGGCCATCTCGTTGGTGACGCCGAAGGACAGCATGCGCGGCTCGCCGTCGGCCATGGTCTTCTGCGCCTCGTGGACCACGGCGCCCTCGATGCAGCCGCCGGACACGGAGCCGGCCATGCCGCCGGCCTCGTTCACCGCCATCTGGCTGCCCACCGGGCGCGGCGAGGATCCCCAGGTGGCGATCACGGTCGCCACCGCGACCTTGCGGCCCTCGGCGCGCCAGGACGCCGCCTGTTCCAGGATGTTTTCCGTCGTCATGCCGACTCCCTGAGCCACTCTCGCAGCCCTTCATGCCGGCGGGGGCCTTGGCGGTTCAGCGCATCGGCCAGCCCTGCCAAGCTGTTCACATTGTGCACCGTGCGGAAATCGTCCACATGCGGCAGCAGCGCCCGGATCCCCGACGATTTCGGCGCGAATCCCTCCCAGCGCAGCAGGGGGTTCAGCCAGATCAGGCGCCGGCAACTTTTGTGCAGCCGTTCCGCCTCCGCCGCAAGGCCTTCCCCTGCATCCCTGTCAAGCCCGTCGGTAATGAGCAGGACCACCGCCCCCTGGCCGAGCACCCGGCGCGCCCAGGTCCGGTTGAACAGCCGCAGCGCCGTGCCGATGCGGGTGCCGCCGGACCAGTCCTCCACCGCGCGCGACACGGCGTCCACCGCCACGTCCACGTCGCGGTGGCGCAGGCGGCGGGTGATGTTGGTCAGCCGCGTGCCGAAGACGAAGCTGTGCACCCGGTCGCGGTCGCTGGTGACCGCGTGCATGAAGTGCAGCAGCATCCGCGAATAGCGGGTCATCGAGCCGGAGATGTCGCACAGCATCACCAGCGGCGGCGGACGGGTGCGGGTGCGGCGGTGTTCCAGCGCCGCGAGGTCGCCGCCGGACCGCATCATGCGCCGCAGGGTCGCGCGCGGGTCCACCCGGTCGCCGTTGGGATCCGGGCGGTGGCGGCGCGTCGGCGCCTCCAGCACCGGCAGGGTCATGCGGGCGAGCATGCGCTTGGCCTCCGCCAGCTCCTCGCCGGACATCTTCTCGAAGTCCTTGGCCTGGAGCCGTTCGCGGTCTGACAGGGTGAAGGAGGCGTCCAGCTCGATCTCGGTCTTGGGCGGCCCTTCCTCCTCCGGGCGGAGATTCGGGTGCAGGGCCTCGGCGAGGCGGCGGGACATCTCCGGCCGGTCGGGGCCGGCGTCGGTGCGCACGGTCGGCAGCATCATGCCGATCATGCGTTTCAGGATGTCGGGGTTGCGCCAGAAGACGTGGAAGGCCTGGTCGAACAGCTCGTGCTGCTCGCGCCGGCTGACGAAGACGGCGTGGAGCGCCCAGTAGAAATCCTGCCGGTTGCCCAGCCCGACCGCCTCCACGGCCTGCAGCGCCCGCAGCAAGATGCCCGGCCCGACCGGCAGGCCGGCGGTGCGCAGCACGCGGGCGAACTGCATGAGGTTGGCCGCGAGGCGCCCCTCATGCGCCGGTGCGGGCGCCGGTGTGGGCTCCGGCGCGGCCGGCTGGGCTTCCTCGCGCCCCGTCATCGGGCGGTCGTGGCGGCCAGTTCGGTCTTCACCTGGGCGAGGATGCGGGCCGCCTCGCTGCCCTGGATGCGCGCGATGTCGTCCTGGTACTTCAGCAGCGTGCCGAGCGTGTCGTTGATGACCGTGGGCTCCAGCTCGAGATGGTTCAGCTCCACCAACGCCTGCGCCCAGTCCAGCGTCTCGGCCACGCCCGGCGCCTTGTAGAGGTCCAGCCGGCGCAAGCCCTGCACGAACCCCACGACCTGGGCCGACAGGCGGGCCGCCGCCGTGGGCGCCTTCTTGGCGAGGATGGCCCGCTCCCGCTCCGCCGACGGGTAATCGACCCAGTGGTAGAAGCAGCGGCGCTTCAACGCGTCGTGGATCTCGCGCGTGCGGTTGGAGGTCAGGATGACGATGGGCGGCTCCGGCGCGCGGATCGTGCCGAATTCCGGCACGCTGACCTGAAAGTCGGACAGGACCTCCAGCAGATAGGCCTCGAACGGTTCGTCGGTGCGGTCCAACTCGTCGATCAGCAGCACCGGTGCTCCTGCTTCGTCCGGCTCCAGCGCCTGGAGCAGCGGGCGCTTGATCAGGAAACGCTCGGAGAAGAGGTCGGCGCCAAGCGCGTCGCGGTCGCGCTGCCCGGATGCCTCGGCCAGCCGGATCTCCATCATCTGGCGGGCGTAGTTCCACTCGTAGACCGCCGAGGCGACGTCCAGCCCCTCGTAGCATTGCAGCCGCACGAGCCGCCGCCCCAGCGTCGCGGACAGCACCTTCGCGATCTCCGTCTTGCCGACTCCGGCCTCCCCTTCCAGGAACAGCGGCCGCTTCAGCTTCAGCGCCAGGAACAGCGCCGTCGCCAGCGCACGGTCGCCCACATAGGCGCCGCTCTCCAGCAGCGCCAAGGTTTCATCGACGGAGGTGGGGAGTGTGGGCATGGGCCTTCATGGCTGGGGAAGGGCAAAGCTGCGGGCCACGAATCGAAGAACTCCACCGTCATCCCCGCGAAAGCGGGGATCCAGAAGTTTGCAGGACCGCCCTTCACCGAAGGTCCTGGACCCCCGCTTTCGCGGGGGTGACGGTAAGTGGTTGGCGTCCCTTTGACTGCTGCTCCGCAACGGGAAGACGGCTTTATTGAGGAGCGGGAGAGGAAACCAACCCTCTCCCGCCGCTCAAAACTTCACCCGCAGGCCACCACCGCGCGCTTCGCCATCACCGTGACGAGATGCGCTCGGTAGTCGGCGCTGGCGTGGATGTCGGCGTTGAGGTCGTCGCGCTGAACCGTGATGCCCTCCAGCGCCTCTGGCCGGAAGTCGGCGGCGAGCGCCGATTCCAGTTCGGTGGCGCGGAAGACGGAACCGGCCGCCCCGGTCACCGCCACGCGAACCTCGCTGCCGAAGACCGCCACGAAGACGCCGACGACGGCGTAGCGGCTGGCCGGGTTGCGGAACTTGGCGTAGGCCGCCTTGCCGGGCCGCTGGTAACGGACCGCCGCGACGATCTCGGCGGGCTCCAGCGCCGTCTCGAACATGCCCGTGAAGAAGGCGTCGCCGTCGATCTCGCGCCGATCGGTCTTCACGGTGGACTTCAGCGCCAGCACGGCCGCCGGGTAGTCGGCGGCCGGGTCGGCGTTGGCGATGGAGCCGCCCATGGTGCCGAGGTTGCGCACCTGCCGGTCCCCGATGTGGCCGGCAAGGTCGGCCAGGGCCGGAATGGTCCGGCGCACCAGATCGGAGGCAGCGACCTCCGCGTGGCGGGCGAAGGCGCCAATCTCCAGCCCCTCGGCGGTCTCGCGGATTCCCTTCAGCTCCGGGATCTGGCTGAGGTCGATGAGGTCGGATGGGCGGGCCAGACGCTGCTTCAACGTCGGCACCAGTGTCATGCCGCCGCCCAGCAGCTTGGGCTCCTCGAGGCCGCCCTGGATGGAGGCCGCCTCGGCGAGGGTCTTGGGACGATGGAAGGAGAAGCTGTACATGTGTTCTCTCCCTTACTCGGCGGCCATGGCGGCGGGCGAACCCTGCCGGAGGATCTGCCACACCTTTTCCGGCGTGGCGGGCATGTCGATGTGGGTGACGCCGTACTCGGACAGAGCGTCCACCACCGCGTTGATCACCGCGGCGGACGCGCCGATGGTGCCGGCCTCGCCGCAGCCCTTCACCCCCAGCGGGTTGTGGGTGCAGGGCTGGTCCTCATGGTACTTCACCGTGAAGGACGGCACGTTGTCCGCCCGCGGCATGCAGTAATCCATGTAGGAGCCGGTGATGAGCTGCCCCGAATCCTCGTCGTAGACGCAATTCTCGTAGAGCGCCTGGCCGATGCCCTGGACGAGGCCGCCATGCACCTGCCCCTCGACGATCATCGGGTTGATGACGTGGCCGAAATCGTCCACGGCGGCGAAGTTCACGATCTCCACCACGCCGGTGTCCCGGTCGATCTCCACCTCGCAGACGTGGCAGCCGTTGGG
The DNA here is from genome assembly GCF_017356015.1 of Azospirillum sp. SYSU D00513. Lineage (GTDB taxonomy): Bacteria > Pseudomonadota > Alphaproteobacteria > Azospirillales > Azospirillaceae > Azospirillum. The sequence continues at coordinate 16,526 of NZ_JAFIQV010000065.1, read as the reverse complement.
GTAGGTGAAGTTCTTCGGGTCGTAGAAGGCCTGCTCGTCCAGCCCCGGCTCAAGCTCGTCGAGCGGGAAGTTGTGCGGGATGTAGGCCTGGAGCGCGATGTCGCCGATGCCCAGCGACTTGTCGGTGCCGGCCACGGTGAAGCGGCCGTCCTTGACCTCGATGTCGGTCTCGGCGGCCTCCAGCATGTGGGCGGCGATCTTCTTGGCCTTGCGCTCGACCTTGTCCATCGCCTTCACCAGCGCCGAACCGCCGACGGCGAGCGAGCGCGACCCGTAGGTGCCCATGCCGAAGGGGATCTTGCTGGTGTCGCCGTGGACGATCTCCACGTTCTCGATGGGGATGCCGAAGCGGTCCGCGACGATCTGGGCGAAGGTGGTCTCGTGCCCCTGGCCGTGGCTGTGCGAGCCGGTGAAGACCGTCACCGAGCCGGTCGGGTGGAAGCGAACCTCCGCCGATTCGTAAAGCCCGGCGCGGGCGCCCAGCGCGCCGGCGATGTTGCTGGGCGCGATACCGCAGGCCTCGATGTAGGTGGACAGGCCGATGCCGCGCAGCTTGCCGCGCCGGGCCGAGTCCGCCTTGCGGGCGGCGAAGCCCGCGTAGTCCACCATCGGCAGGGCGATGTCGAGGTTCTTGGCGAAGTCGCCGGAGTCGTACTGGAGCGCCACCGGCGTCAGGTACGGCATGGCCTCCACCGGGATGAAGTTGCGGCGGCGCAGCTCCGCCCGGTCGATGCCGGTGACGCCGGCCGCGACGTCCACCATGCGCTCGATCAGGTAGCAGGCCTCCGGACGGCCGGCGCCGCGGTAGGCATCGACCGGTGCCGTGTTGGTGAAGACCGCCTTCACCTCGGCGTAGATGGCCGGGGTCTTGTACTGGCCGGCGAGCAGCGTGGCGTAGAGATAGGTCGGGATCGACGGCGCGAAGGTCGAGAGGTACGACCCCATGTTGGCGATGGTCGAGACGCGCAGGGCGAGGAAGTTGCCGTCCTTGTCCATCGCCATCTCGGCGTGGCTGACATGGTCGCGGCCGTGCGCGTCGCTGAGGAAGGCCTCCGACCGGTCGGAGGTCCATTTCACCGGGCGGCCCAGCTTGCGCGCGGCCCAGGTGACGATGGCCTCCTCGCCGTAATGGAAGATCTTGGAGCCGAAGCCGCCGCCGACGTCCGGCGCCACGACGCGCAGCTTGTGCTCGGGGATGCCCAGCACGAAGGCGCCCATCAGCAGCCGGATGACGTGCGGGTTCTGGCTGGTGGTGTAGAGCGTGTGCTCGCCCGAGGAGGCGTCATAGTCGCCGACCGCCGCGCGCGGCTCCATCGGGTTGGGAACCAGCCGGTTGTTGATCAGGTCGAGCTTGGCGACATGGGCCGCGCCGGCGAAGGCCGCGTCCACGACGGCGGCGTCGCCGATGTGCCAGTCGAAGCAGACGTTGCCCGGCGCCTCGTCATGGACGATCGGGGCGTTCGGCTCCAACGCCTTCAGCGAACTGGCGACGGCCGGCAGCTCCTCGTAATCGACCATGACCAGCTCGGCCGCGTCCCGCGCCTGGTCGCGCGTCTCGGCTATGACGGCGGCGACGATGTCGCCGACGTAGCGCGCGCGGTCGCAGGCGATCGGGAAGTGCGGCGGCTCCTTCATGGGGGTGCCGTCCTTGAAATGCACCTGCCAGCCGCAGGGCAGGCTGCCCACCTTGTCGGCGCCCATGTCCGCGCCGGTGAAGACGGCGATCACGCCGGGCGCCTGCAGGGCTTCCGATGCGTCGACGCCGAGAATGCGGGCGTGCGCGTGCGGCGAGCGGACGAGGATGCAATGGGTCTGGTTCGGGCGGTTGATGTCGTCCACGTAGTTGCCGCGGCCGGTCAGAAAACGCGCATCCTCCACGCGCCGGACGGAGGCGCCGATGCCACTGGGGTTCGCCATGTGTGTGTTCCCTCCCAACGGAAACGTCTGTTCTTATTCGGCTCTTGCCATTCATGCCGTTATTCGCGCCTCGCCCCACCGGCGGTCACCGGACCGCGCGGCCATGGAGCAGGCGAAAGACGGGCGTTCAGTCGGCCGCCATCTCGGCGGGCTGCCGCTCCCCGGCGCCGGCCTGCATGGCATCGGCCCCGGCCAGCACGGCCTTGACGATGTTGTGGTAGCCGGTGCAGCGGCAGATGTTGCCTTCCAGCCCCTGGCGGACCTGCTGTTCGGTCAGGGAGGGGTTGCGCTTGGCGAGGTCCACCGCGCTCATCACCATGCCCGGCGTGCAGTAGCCGCATTGCAGGCCGTGATGTTCCTTGAAGGCGGCCTGCATGGGGTGCAGCGTGCCGTCGGCCGCCGCCAGCCCCTCGATGGTCGTGACGGAGGCGCCTTCGGCCTGGACCGCCAGGATGGAGCAGGACTTGATGGCGTTCCCGTCGAGATGGACGACGCAGGCGCCGCACTGGCTCGTGTCGCAGCCGACATGGGTTCCGGTCAGGCCGATCTTGTCGCGCAGGAAATTGACGAGCAGCGTGCGCTCCTCGACCTCGCGCGACACCGTCTTGCCGTTCACGGTCATCGTAACGGTGGTGGGCATCTTTTTATTTCCTCCCTCTCGCCGGTCTTCCGAACGGTCGCGGCGCCTTTTGCTTCTTTTGGCTTGCGGCCGCCTACGGGAAGGATAGGGGCATGCCCCCGGTTGCGGTCAAGGCGGTCTCGCGCGATCTAGCCGAAAGGACTGGTCGGATGCCCTATTCCGCCCGCCCGGCGCCCTCACGGGAGTCTTACGGCTTGGCTCAGGGTGGACCGGCGACGCATACTCCCGCGCGCCTGCGATGGCCGCCAACAACAAGACCGATCCCATGACCTTGCCGACTCCGCCCGCCCTCCGCCTGCCGGGCCTGCGTTCCGTCCCGGCCCGCGCCGCCCTGTTCCGCGTCGGGGGCGCTGCCCTGCTGAGCCTCCTGCCGGTGCTAGCCAGCGCGGCGGAGACGGCGGCCAACTCCCACGCGAGCGCCCCGCATCTGGACGGCGGCAGCCTGAGCGCGCTCTGGGTCATACCGTTCGCCGGCATCCTTCTGTCCATCGCCCTGTTCCCGCTGCTGGCGCCGGCGGTCTGGCACCATCATTTCGGCAAGATCTCGGCGGCCTGGGCGCTGGCCTTCCTCGTGCCCTTCGCCGCGGTCTTCGGCATGGACCTGGCGCTGTACGAACTGGCCCACACGGTGCTGCTCGAATACATCCCCTTCATCGTGCTTCTGACGGCGCTCTTCACCGTGGCGGGCGGCGTGCGGATCACCGGCACGCTGGTCGGCACGCCCGCCGCCAACACGCTCGGGCTCGGCATCGGGACCGTCCTGGCGAGCTTCATGGGCACCACCGGCGCCTCCATGCTTCTGATCCGGCCGATGCTGCGCGCGAACGAGAAGCGGCACCACAAGACCCACACGATGGTCTTCTTCATCTTCCTGGTGTCGAACATCGGCGGTGCCCTGACGCCGCTGGGGGATCCGCCGCTGTTCCTGGGCTTCCTGAAGGGGGTGGAGTTCTTCTGGCCGACCGTCCACCTCTTCGCACCCACGGCGCTGCTGGTTGCCTGCCTGCTCGCCCTCTATTTCGTGATCGACCTCGTTCTGTACCGGCGGGACCCCGGCCGGACCATCGAGGCCGACGACATCGAGGAGCGCGAGCCCATCCGCATGGAGGGCAAGGTCAACCTGCTGCTGCTGGCCGCCGTCGTCGGTGCGGTGCTGCTGAGCGGCGTCTGGCATCCGGGGGTCACCGTCACGGTCTACCACGTGCCGGTGGCGCTGGAGAGCATCGTCTCCCAGGCGCTGCTGATCGGCATCGCGCTCCTGTCACTGCGGCTGACCAGCGGCAAGAGCCGCATGATGAACGGCTTCACCTGGGGGCCGATCCTGGAGGTGGCGAAGCTGTTCGCCGCGATCTTCCTGACGATCATCCCGGCCATCGCCATCCTGCGCGCGGGCACCGACGGCGCCCTGGGCGCGGTCATCGAGGCGGTCAACCGGGACGGGCAGCCGGTGCCCGCCGCCTATTTCTGGGCCACGGGCATCCTGTCGAGCTTCCTCGACAATGCCCCCACCTACCTGATCTTCTTCAACACGGCGGGCGGCGACGCGGCGCACCTGATGAACGACCTCGCCGTGACTCTGGCCGCCATCTCCGCTAGTGCCGTCTTCATGGGCGCCAACACCTACATCGGCAACGCGCCCAACTTCATGGTGAAGGCCATCGCCGAGGAGCGCGGCGTCCGCATGCCGAGCTTCTTCGGCTACATGCTCTGGTCCTTCGGCATCCTGGTGCCGCTTTTCGGCGTGGTGACGCTGCTGTTCTTCCTTTGAATGAACACCGCTCCGGGCGCCCCGCCCGGAGCGGCCTGCCCGAGCGTCAGTGCGACAGCAGGACCGGCAGGTGCAGGTTCTCCAGCACGGAGCGGGTTGCGCCGCCCAGCACCATCTCGCGCAGGCGGGAATGGCCGTAGGCGCCCATGACCAGCAGGTCGGCGCCGGTGTCTCGGGCGCAGCCGAGGATCGTCTCGCCGACGTCGCCGGCCACAGGCACGTTCCGTGCCCGCTCCAGCGTCACGCCATGCCGCTGGAGGCTGGCGACGAGGTCGTCCACGCCGGGCTCGTCCTGCGGCGCCAGGAGCGTGACCTTTCCGGCGGTCTGGAGGAAGGGAAGGGCATTGCGCACGGCCCGGTTCGCCTCGCGCGTGTTCTTCCAGGCGATCAGGATGTTCTGTCCCAGCGGCAGGGACGTGTCGTGCTCGTAGGGCAGGACCAGGGTCGGGCAGGAGGTTTCCAGCGGCAGCCGCTCCGGCACGTTCAGCAGCACCACGTCGTCCATGCCGTCCACACGGGCCTGGGAGACGATCGCGAGGTCCGCGAAGGCCGCGCGCTGGGCCAGCAGATGCACATGATCGCCCTCGACCACCGACCAGCTGTGCAGGCAGTCCTTCAGGGCCGCGCGCACCTCCTTCTCCGCCTGCTCGGCTTTCTCATGGGCGATGACGGTCGCCTCGGCGATGTAGGCGTAGGAGGCGCCGCGGCCGGTCACCGCGGCGGGCATGGAGACCGGGGACGCGACGTAGAGCGCCTCGACGAAGGCCGAGAAGCGCCTGGACAGGTCGGCGGCGACCGCGATGCGCGCCGTGGGGTGCCCGTCGTTGGCCAGATGCAGAAGGATGGTCTTGATCGGCATGGGATCCACTCGCTGTGCCCGGCACCGCCGGCGTTCGTCCGTCAGCCGGCGCCGCCGGCGTTCGTCCATGAGAGTGCCTTCATGAATAACGCCGCGCGATGCCCTTTGGCTATCGGTGGATCCCCTTACTGAGCCCTTAGCGGATGGTGACGGCGTAGGTCTCCACCGGCTCGACCTTCCGGATCAGGCCGCGCGCCTTCAGGAACTCGGCGAAGCGGGTCCAGCGGCCCGCGTCCAGCGCGGCGGGGCTGTGGGTGAAGCGCGGCAGGGTGTTCGCCCAGGCGCGGCGGTTCAGCTCGTCGTTCAGCTCCGGACGGCCGTTCACGAAGGCGGCCTGCGCCTCTTCCGGGTGGTTGAGGATGTAGAAGGTGGCCCGCTCTACGGCACCCAGGAAGCGCTTCAGCCGGTCGTCGCCGGCCTTCTCGCGGTTCGCCACGATGATCAGCTCGTCATAGGCGGGAACGCCCTCTTCCTCCGGGTAGAAGGCCTTGCCCGGCTTGCCCTCGATGTCGAGCTGGGCCAGCTCGAAGTTCCGGTAGGCGCCGATGACCGCGTCCACCTGGCCGGCCAGCAGGGCGGGCGAGAGGGAGAAGTTCACGTTCACCAGCTCGACGTCCTTCAGGGTCAGCCCGCTCTTCTCCAGCATGGCGCCGAGGATGGCGTCCTCGAACCCGCCGACCGAGAAGCCGACCTTGCGGCCCTTCAGGTCCTTGATGGATTTCACCGGCCCGTCGCGCAGCACGACCAGCGAGGTCAGCGGGGTTGAGACCAGCGTGCCGACACGCACCAGCGGCAGCCCCTCGGCGACCTGGATCTGGAGCTGCGGCTGGTAGGAGATGGCCAGCTCGGCGTTGCCGGCGGCGACCTGCTTGGGCGGGTCGTTAGGGTCGGCCGGAGCCACGAGGTTCACGTCGAGCCCGGCATCCTTGAAGAAGCCCTTCTCCTTGGCGACGATCAACGGCGCGTGGTCCGGGTTGACGAACCAGTCGAGCAGCACGGTCATCTTGTCCTGCGCCGTGGCGGGCAGGGCGGTCATCAGGCCGGCGGCGAGTGCCGCGGCGGCGAGGCTCAGTTTCATGAGGGGTCAGTCCTTTTCGTCGGAGGAATGGGTGTCGGGCTGCCAGGGCAGCGCCCGGCGCAGCAGCGCGTCCACGGCGGCGTAGAGCGCCACCGCGAAGAGGCCGAGCACGGCGAGTGCCGCGAAGAGGAGGTCGGTCTGCATGCGCGCGTTGGCGTGCAGCATCAGGTAGCCGAGGCCGGAGGAGGAGCCGACCCATTCGCCAACCACGGCCCCGATCGGGGCCACGGCGGCGGCCACCCGCACGCCGGACGCGAAGGCGGGCAGGGCGGCCGGCAGGCGGACATGCCAGAGGACCGAGGATCGGGTCGCCCCCATGGTCCGCGCGAGGTCGAGCCAGCCCGGCTCGGTCCGCCGCAGACCGTCGAACAGCGAGGTCGTGACCGGGAAGTAGATGATGATCGTCGCCATGGCGATCTTCGACGCCATGCCGTAGCCGAGCCACAGGGTCAGCAACGGGGCGAGCGCGAAGACCGGGATCGCCTGGCTGAAGACCAGCAGCGGCATCAGCCAGCGCCGGGCGACGCGGAAGCTCGCCAGCGCCAGCGCGCTGACGCTGCCCAGCAGAACGCCCAGCAGAAGGCCGAGAAGCACCTCCGCCAGCGTGACGCCGGCGTGGCCGAGAAGCAGCGGCGCCTGGCGGACGAGTGCCGTCCCCACCGCCGCCGGACCCGGCAGGATGAAGCGCGGAACGCCGGTCAGCCAGACCAGCCCCTGCCAGGCGGCCAGGATCACCAGCGCCGTGACGGCGGCGCGCAGCAGCCTCATTCCCCGAGCCTCCGCAGAAGCTCGCCCTGGAGGGCGAGGAGTGCCGGGTCGTCCACCGCGCGCGGCGTCGGGCCGGGCGGCTCCAGCGCCGGCCCGACCGTCGCCGGCCGGCCGGTCATGACATGGACGCGGTGCGCGATCCGCAGGGCTTCCAGCGGGTCGTGGGTGATCATCAGCACGGTGCGGCCGGCCAGCAGCTCCGCCGCCAGCTCCTGCAAACGCAGCCGGGTCAGCACGTCGAGCGCGCTGAAGGGCTCGTCCATCAGAACCAGCGGCCGGCGTTCCATGAGGGTGCGGGCGAGGGCCACGCGCTGGCGCTGTCCGCCGGACAGGGAGGCCGGCCGGTCCCCCTCGCGCCCGGCGAGGCCGACGCGCGCCAGCAGGTCCCGTGCCTCCTCGCGCAAGGGACCGCCCCGCGGCTCCCCGCGCAGCCGGACGCCGACCAGAACGTTGTCCAGGACGGTCAGCCAGGGCAGCAGCAGGTCCTGCTGCGCCATGTAGGCAATCCGCCCATGCAGCGGCAGCCCGTCGGAGGTCTCGACGCGCGTCGGTGCTTCCGGCTCCGCGAGGCCGGCGACGACGCGCAGGAGAGTGGTCTTGCCCACGCCGCTCGGCCCCAGCAGGCAGGTGATCCGCCCGGCCTCGACCGTGATGCCGAGCCCGTCGAACAGCCGCACTCCGCCGTGCGTGAGCCGGGCGTCGCGGACGGAAACGGACAGGTAATCCGGGGGATTGCCCGGGCGAACGGTGTCGAGCATGGCTCACTGGTCCCTACGCCGGTATGAACCGGATCAGGTTCCAGGGGTCGTCCCCTTGATGGGACCTCTCAGCCGACCGCCGGCTCCCCCCAGTGATGGAGGCGGACTATGACAAGTCGCCGAGGCCGGGGCAAGGGGGCGTCACGGATTTTCCGTTGGGTGGTGTATGGGGTGGGGGCTTTCCCATTCGGCGACCTCGCTGACCGGCGCGGCCCCGGCGATCTCCAGCAGCAGCTTGGACAGGATCGCCTCGGCGAAGGCGTCGAAGCCGGTGGCCGGCACGATGAAGGCGCCGGGGCCGCCGATCACCCGCTCCTCGTAATAGCGGTCGAGGTTGACCGGCGGCAGGCCACCCCAGGGGTTCGGCCGGTCGTTCAGGATCGGCAGGCCGTTGATGGTGATGCCCTCGGCGACGGCGGCGTCGCGCGCCATCTCCACGGGGCGTCCCCGGTTGTTCTCCCCGTCGCCCGACACGTCGATGACCCGCCGGGTGCCCTCGTAACCATTCCCGGCGAAAAGGCCGGCGCTGTAGTCGATGGCGGCGCTGATGGAGGTCCATTGCGCCGTGTCGATGGGGGATTCCGCGATGGCGGAGGCGAAGGCGCGCACGCTGTCGGCGTCCTCCAGCAGGGTCCAGCCGACCACGCTGCGCTGGTAATGGTCGCCCGCCCATTCCACGTAGGTCGCGGCGATGCGGCCGAGCGGACCGCTGCCGATGGCACCGATCACCTTTGCGTCCAGCAGGGCGCCGACATAGCCCTCGCGCTGAAGCCGCGCCTCCTCAGGGTCCACGCTGCCGGAAATGTCCACGGCCAGCACCAGTTCGAGGTCGACCGGGATCTCGGCCGAGGCGGGCAGGGGGGCCGAAACCGCCAGGACGCCCCCCAGGAGCGTCCTTGCCGCGAGTCGCCGGAGCCGAGCCATGCCGCACCTCCCATCCGCCTTCCCCTAGTAAAAGACCGGGAGCCCCCGAGTCGCAAGCCTCCTGTTGGAGGCGGGGCCGTTGACGGGTGAGCGATTTCGCGCCACCTCAGCAGCCATGACGTCACACCCCTCCTTTCGTCGGCCGCTTTTCCTGGGCAGCGAGATCTACCGCGGATCGAGCTACGGACCGAAGCACCCGCTCTCCATCCCGCGCGTCTCCACCGCCATCGACCTGTCGCGCGCCATGGGCTGGCTGCCGGACGAGGTCTATCTGGACAGCCCGATGGCGACGCCCGGCCAGCTCACGCGCTTTCATACCCCCGATTACATCGAGGCGCTGCGCCGGGCGGAGGAGGCCCAGCGCGTCGATGAGGAGACGCGCGACCGCTACAACCTCGGCCGGCTGGAAAATCCCATCTACGCGGAGATGTACCGCCGCCCCGCGATCAGCGCGGGCGCCGCGATCCTCGCCGCGCGCCTGCTGATGGACGAGGCCCGCACCGTCTACAGCCCGGCGAGCGGCACGCACCATGCCTGGCCGGGGCGGGCCAGCGGCTTCTGCTACACCAACGCGCCGGTGCTGGGCATCCTGGCGCTGCTCGACGCCGGGTTCGAGCGGGTCCTGTACGTGGATCTGGACGCCCACCACGGCGACGGGGTGGAGGCCGCCTTCGCGGAGGCCCCTCGGGTGCTGACTATTTCGGTGCACGAGGACGGGCGCTGGCCCTTCACCGGCAAAGCGGAGGACCGCGCCGGCGGCATGGCCCGCAACCTTCCCATGCCCCAGGGCTTCAACGACAGCGAGATGGCCTATCTGGTCGAGCGGGCGCTGCTGCCGCTCGGCCGGGCCTTCGCGCCGGAGGTGCTGGTGCTCCAGACCGGGGCGGACGCGCTGGCCGAGGATCCCCTAAGCCGGCTGGAACTGTCCAACCACGCGCTGTGGGATGCGGTGCGGAGCCTCATGGGGCTGGCGCCCCGGCTGCTGGTGGTCGGCGGGGGCGGCTACAACCCCTGGACCGTCGGGCGCTGCTGGGCGGGGATCTGGGCCGTGCTGAACGGCATCGACCCGGCGGTTCCGCCGACGCCAGAGGCCGAGCGGGTGCTGCGCGCCCTCACCTGGTCGCGCGCGGCCGGCCGCAACCCGCCGGAGCATTGGTTCACGACGCTCGCGGACGTACCCCGTCCCGGCCCGATCCGTGGCCGGGTGAGGGAGGTGGTGGACATCGTCATGGAGGGCGGGCTGTCCTAGCGCCCCGCCGCCACCGCCAGCGCCCCGAATCGGCGGGCTCTGTTCATTGACGTTCGCACACAAATAGGCGACGCTGTCCGGATGCCATAAGGGGCGAGATGCGCAGGCCCCTCCTCCCGCGCGCGGGGCCGCGGGACCAGGCCGGGAGGACAACGGACCGGACGATGCAGAGCACGACGCTGTTCCTGATCGCCGTCGCCGTGATCCTGCTGTCGGCCGTTCCGGTCGCGGTGATCCTGAAGGATGTGCTCCCAGGCGTCCTCCAGCGACGGTCGGGCTTCGACCGTCTCGAGAACCGCATCTACATCCTGCACGCCGAAGCCCAGGACATCCAGGAACGCGTCAAGGGTCTGTCCGCGCGGCGGAACAGCCAAGCGTCCGACCGGAATCGGCTCGAAAGCGACATCCGCAAGATGGAGAAGGCCATCGCCGATCTCGCCGCCCAGCCGCCGCTCTTCGTGCATGAGGTCGGTGATCCGCACGCCGGACTGACCCGCTTCACGGTCTCTGTGACCCAGGACAAGGCGTCCTCGGCGGCGCGGGCCGCGGGGGAGCGCGCCCAGGTCAACCAGATCTGGCGCCACGCCAACGTCGCCGAAGTGTGGGCGAGCAGCTTCGAGGAGGCGCGGCAGATGGTCGAGGTCGCCTTCCCCTTCAAGCTCGGATTCGAAAAGAGCTTCCAGAAGACTCCGCCGGCCCAGGAGGGCGCCACGAAGGCTCCCGTTGCGGGTGCCTCCCTCGCCCTGAAATCCCCGCCGGCGGGGGCAGGCGGCACAGCCAGGTCCGGGGTTCCCCGATCCGCCGCCGTGCCCAGGCCGGCCGCGACGAAGGCGGCGGGGGCCAGCCTGTCATGATGATCAACTTCATCATCCTGCTGGCGATCATCGCCGTCGGCGCGTGGCTCGGCAACGTGCTGCTGTCGCTGGAAGCCTCCCTCTCGCAGGTGCGCGCCCGGATGCGCGCGGCGCGGGACGCCATCTCCAAGGTCGAGAACGCGATCAGCCGCCTCCAGCGCGACGAGGAGCGGCTGAGGGCGGATATCGAGGAGATCGCCGCCGAAACCGTCCTGCTGCGCGGCCGCCAGGCTGAAACGCAGCAGCGGCTGGCGGAGGCGCAGGCGGTAAAGCGCCCACAGCTCCTGATCCTGTCCGAGCGGCGCAATCCCGGCGACAAGGAATGGCTGGTCACGGTGGTGAACAGCCAGATCGGCGAGATCGACGCCACCCACCCGCTGGCCCTGGAATGGATGCAGGGGCGCGAATATCTGGTCTGGGCGGAAAGCGAGCGGGAGGCGGCGGAGCGTGCCAACCGGCGATTCGGCGCTCGGCCCGGCTATCAGGTCCGGTCCGTGGCGGCGATCAAGGACGACATCTACGCCCCGCGTACGGCACAGCCGGCGGCCTGAACGCCGATCCCGGCCACACCGCCGTCGGCGGTGTCTGGAAAGGCGTCTCTGGACAGGCGTTCCCGCCGCGGGCATCGTCTGCGGCGCGACTTAAGCCATGGGATGACGGTGCGATGATCGGACGTTTGGTGCGGGTTTTCCTTGCCGGGATGATGGTTCTGGCCGCTGCGGTTCCGCTGTCGTCCGCGGGGGCGCAGGAGACGTTCGAGCGCTCCTCCCTGACGGTGGAGACGGCGTCGGGCGGGCGTTTCCGCTTCAATGTGGAACTGGCGGAAAGCTCGGCGCAGCAGGCGCAGGGGCTGATGTTCCGGGAAAGCATGGCCGAGGATGCCGGCATGCTCTTCGTCTACAACCGGGAGCAGACGGCCGCCTTCTGGATGAAGAACACGCTCATCTCGCTGGACATGATCTTCATCGAGGCGGACGGCCGCATCCTGAACATCCATGCGAAGGCCGTCCCTCATTCGACGGACACGATCCGCTCCGCCGGGCCGGTGAAGGGCATCCTGGAGATCAACGGCGGCATGGCCGCGCGCCTCGGCATCCGGCCGGGCGACCGCGTCATCCACCCGGTGTTCGGGAACGCCAAGTAAGGCCGTTTCAGCGGAGCTCGGCCAGACAGCGGCGGAGAAGAACCTCGGGGGGGCCCATGTCGAGGGGCAGGGGAACGGCGCGCCGCCGGGGGGCTCGCCACAGCCACGCGGGCCAGGGAAGTGCCACGGGCTCCTGCGGCTCTGATTCGGTCGCCAGCCATAAGATTCGTGTCGCGGAGCGGGACAGCAGTGCCGCGGCGCCCGCGACGGTGCCGGCGTCGGCCGTCGCCGCGACCAGCAGGGCCGGGCGGCGCTCCGCCAGATAGCGGGACAGGGTGAAGGCCATGCCGGCGGCCGTCCGCCGGCCCAGATCGACGGCCCCGAGCCGAGGCGAGCGCGCGGATCTCAGCGCGCCATGCGGCGAGCCGGCGACGAGGTCCGCCTCATGCCCGGCCGATGCCGCGGCCTCCGCCAGGGCGATGGCGGCGCGGTGCGGGGACCGGTCGCCCAGGTCGGTGAGGAGGATGGCGAGGCGCATCGGGATCATCGCCTCCCTTACCCCAGCCCGCGCCGTGCATCAAGGCGACGGGGGCAGGGGCATCGCCGACGGGGGCGAGGACCCTTTGTTTTCCCGCCAAGGGAGAACCTGCGCCAAGCCGTATGCCGATCCTTGCCCAAGCCACGGCGTTGGTGTATTTCACATTCCGGTCACGGGGCGTGGCGCAGTCTGGTAGCGCGCCAGTTTTGGGTACTGGAGGCCCCCGGTTCGAATCCGGGCGCCCCGACCACCACTCACCGGGCGAAGGCGTCCACGCCGTTCGCGTTCGGAACGTTTGCGTTTGGAGAGGGAGTGTTTCGCGCGATGAAGGTCCGGATCCACCAGCCGAGCAAGACGGCCATGCAGTCCGGGCGGGCGAAGGCCCAGCGTTGGCAGCTCGAATACGAGATCGAGACGCCGCGCCGACCTGAGCCCCTGATGGGCTGGATCAGCTCCGGCGACACGCTCAACCAGGTGGTGCTCAGCTTCGACACGAAGGAAGACGCGATCGCCTTCGCCGAGCGCAAGGGCTGGGAATACACGGTTCAGGATCCCCCCGTCCGCCGCGTCCGCCCGCGCAACTACGCCGACAATTTCCGCACCGACCGTCCGCGCGTCTGACCCCACTTGGTGTCGGTCCGCGTCCGGTGGTACGGCGTGGCCCCATAGCTCAGTTGGATAGAGCAATCGCCTTCTAAGCGATAGGTCGCAGGTTCGAATCCTGCTGGGGTCGCCACCACACACGCACGCGCCTTAGCTACTGATTTAATTGGATTTTCCGACTTATCGCTCACTCGTTCCACACACGTTTCCCCCACACGTTTAGTTGGTTGGTGTGGAGCGTGGGAAGGCAAGCGACTCGGGAAGAAGGGGAGAGGATTCGTTCCCCCTCTCACGGCAAACGAAAAGAGCCCGTACCGTTAGCGGTAGGGCTCTCTCGTGTCTGTAAGAACGGCTTGGGTCAGTGTTTCACCCTTGCGACGATCTGATACGTGTCGCTGCCGCTGGTGTACAGCCGAACCTCACCATTGGGCATGATCTCCCAAAAAGCGGTTCCGTCAGGAGGGAGGCCGGGAGAGCTTATCCACCTCCCCTCAGCGTCCCTTATGAACCTACCGGTTCGTCCGCTTCCATCCTGCCAAGGAGGAACGGCCCTCCCATCACGTTGGGCTTCAAGCTCGATGCGATCTTCACGGATGCCCACTATCATGCTCCTGGTTAACGAAAGGACATCAGAGAGCCTCAGGCAACGCTTCCTGTAGGCGGCTTCTAGAACGGATGACCTCGCTTCCCGCAACCATCTACGAAGTACGTTGCCGGAAGGTGGACGCGGCTATCTACGACGTTCGCCGCTGTTGTAAGTGTTAGGATTGCGCTTGGGATCTAAGCGTTAGTTTGTCGATCCGGAATGCGATAACGGGATCTTCATACATCTCATAGGGGTCCGACGTGTGCATGTTGAGCCACGCGGAGAAGTCATCCGCTTCCTCTGGGGACATTGGAATGCATTGGAATGACAGAAGCCACGAAGCTTCGGAGGCGGTGAGGGGGCGGGCACTAGTGGTCTGCATGGCGGCGGGTCCTTCCTGTAGTAGCCTTGCTGTACAAGTGGTACCCCCTTCGATTGGGGAAATCTACAAATCTGAAGTTGCGTTTCCATGCCCGTAAACTGTGGATAACCATTTGTATCGGTGTATGATATGGCTGAAACCCTCGCAATCCCAACGGTATTGAACTCAATGTCGAGCGATTTCCTACAACCACGGCACACTTCGCGCTCGAAAAAAATTCCCAGAGGGTCGGTCGGGCTGGGCCGAGAAACGCGATACAGCGAGTTTATGTCTATGTCTTACTGTATAATTGCGCTACGGTCGGTAAAGCAGTAAGCCTAGCTCCAGATTAGGGGCGCACATGAGAGAGATTGAATGTATTCCACGCCAATCATGGGATCTGGAGAGCACGCCAAGCGCCTTCGAAAAGAGTCTGGGAAGTGGCTAAAAAGCCTCCGTGAGCGTGCCGAGTTAACACAGAACGATGTGGCTAACGCAGTTGGCTACGAATATTATACAATGATTTCACAGATCGAGTCCGGAAAGGGGCGTGTTGCTCCTGACAAGTACCTTAGCTATGCGCAAGCTCTTAAGGTGAACCCTCAATGGTTTATGAGAAACCTTCTCAAGTTCTATGATCCGTTCTGCTATGAGCTTCTGTTTGGGCCTCCCGAATGAAAAAAAACAGGAGGAGCCTTTCGGCCCCTCCCAAGTCTCAATCACCGTCTATCAATTCATGGAACAGCCGGATATGCGTCGAGAATGGCGACAGCACCAATGCCTTCTTGAGCAACTGTTCCCCACCTTCGCCCTGTACCAGGGACGACCCAAGGCGCTGAACGTCTCCTAAGAGGGCAAGGTTGATGCCTCCAAGGGACTCCATCCATGAGTTCCGAGCAAATCGGGTGGAGGACGTGAGTCCTGAGAGTTTGAGGGCTCCGTCCACATAGGGCGACATCCAGCCCAGCAGCCCCGAACGATCTACCAACTCATGAGCGGTGTTGAAGGCGTTCTCTTCCTTAAGCCGCTCCTCCGGATCTCTTCCGTTGATGATGTCCTTCCCCAACATGACCATGAACGTCGAGAAGGTCAGGATACCAAGGGACGCAACGGCCCTCATGTCTCGATAGTCCGCCACCCGCTGGGCGGTCGGGGTGACGTAGCGATTGAGGAACGTGAACGCGAAGGTCTGGAACTGAAGGGCAAGCTTCCCGAACCAACTGTCCATGATGGCAGGGGTATCCCCGATACCAGGAGTGTTGATGGCTCTGGTCATCTCCCTCTGAACGGCAATCCGGAAATCCCGTGCGGCAAGCTCGCCACCGGGCTCCTTCAGCCACTCATCAAGGTTCGGGTCAAACCGCCCGTCCTTCTCAACGCCGTACCGCTTGATGAACTCCTTCAGCCGTCCAGCCTCAGCCTTGCCAATGCCCAGAGATGCCAGATCGGCACGTTGGAACTCGGTCAGGGTGTCGTACCGGAGGACGAAGGACCGGAGGCGATGGCTGATGGCAAGCCCAGCGGTGATCTTCAGGAACGAGTTCCAATAGGGGAGACCCGAGACCGTAGAGACCACGTCCGACAGCTTCGAGGCCGCTACGTCCACCTTGGAGGTGATGGTGTGTTTCAGGGTTCCACGAACACCGATACCAGCTTGGTTGAGGGTGTCCTCAGCCCCCAAGCGCCTCGCAAGGGCAACGCCATGAGACCCGAACTCGACGGCATTCACGAACACCCGGAGGTCCTCTCGGTCCATCTCTCGCATGATCCGGACGGCCTCGCCAGAGTGCCTGAAGAACATGGGCAGCAGCCGTTCCCTCAGGGCAAGCGTGGCGACATCCGTCAGGCTGGTCAGAAGGAAGCCCGAACCGTACCGGATGAAGTTGGCCTGTCGCATCTTCTGGGAGCCCCAAGCCAACCAGCCGTCCCGGTCGGTTCCCAGGTTCTCCAACCCGATCAGCCGCCCCTTGAGGAGGCGCAAGTCAGCAATGGCCTTCTCACGTTCGGCGTTCAGCTTCGAGCGTGACGCCTGGTCAGTCTGGGCGACCAAGTCGTCATACTCTCGGGAAACCGCCGCTTCCACGTCGTCCCAGGACCCGAACCGCTTCCCATCGCCAATGTCGAGAGCTTCTCGGAGGCTGATGTGTCCGGAAAGCTGGTCGTACTGGGAATGGAGAATGTTAGGGAGGTCGGTGCGGAGATATCCACGCTCAGCGGCCAACCGCTCCTGCTCCTTGTTGAGGATCAGACGGCGAACCTTCATGCGTCCCGACTCGGGAACGACACGATCCATGATGGCGGTCGGGAGTTCACTCCGATCCATCAGGGCGCGCTTGATGTCCTGAACGGTTTCCTCCAGGGGCGTTTTAAGGCGGGCAGCATTGAGGCTGCGTTCCGCCCTCCTCATTCCCTTGGCAGCAGCGTCAGACGCATCCTGCCCGTCTCTGCGGGGGACTATCCGGAATTTCGTGCTCGGCGGGGGTATGCTGAGAACGGAAGGAGCCCCCGATGGCACGACGCAAAGAACCGATTATCCCCG
>NZ_JAFIQV010000064.1 GCF_017356015.1 Azospirillum sp. SYSU D00513 | reverse complement strand
CCTCAATCCTTCGAACCGCCCGGTGCGGACCCGCATGCCGGGTGGTGTGGGAGGGGTGCGGTCCACCAGGATCGCCCCCTATCCCGATGAAGCCGGTTCAGCGGACGGGGTAGGTCACGACGTCGACGGTCGTCTCGACCGCCGTGCCGGCGAGGCTGACGGCCGTGCCCGCCACGCTGGCGGCGCCGCTGACCACGCCGCAGGCGGACAGGCCGAAGGCCAGCAGGGCGGCGGCGGGGAGAAGGCGGATCAGGCGGCGCATGGTCGGTTCTCCGGATGCGGATGGAGCGAGCTGGAACATGGCCATTGAACCATGGCCTTCGCCAGCGATCCGTTAAGGACGCCGGGGCTGGCCGGGACAAAAAAGGGCCGCCCGGCGCCGCAGCGCCGGCCCGGCCATGCCCGCCATGCCGGATCGGCCCTTTCCGGCGGCGGGCGGGGCGCCTAGGTTAAGGCACTCTCCGCCAGTCTTTCCCATCAGGCCATGACCAGACGACAATCCTCCGCTCCCCCGATTCCGCAATTGGGGGAGGCGAGCGTCATCCGCTCGCTCCTGCCCTATCTCTGGCCGCGCGACGCGGTGGGCATGCGGGTGCGTGTCGTGGTGGCGGTGGCGCTGCTGATCGCCGCCAAGGTGGCGAACATCTACGTGCCACTCTTCTACAAGGAGGCGGTGGACGCGCTGGCCCCGTCGGAGGCGGGGCTGGCGGTCACCATTCCGCTGGCGCTGATCGTCGCCTACGGCCTGTCGCGCGTGCTGTCGCTGGTCTTCGCGGAGCTGCGCGACGCCGTCTTCGCGCGGGTCGCCCAGCGCACCATCCGCAAGGTCGCGCTGTCGGTCTTCCAGCACCTGCACGCGCTCAGCCTGCGCTTCCACCTGGAACGCCAGACCGGCGGGCTGACCCGCTCCCTGGAGCGCGGCACGCGGGCCATCGAGGCGCTGCTGCGCTACACGCTCTTCTCCATCGTGCCGACGCTGGTGGAGATCGCGCTGGTCTGCATCATCCTCTGGCGGATGTTCGGCGTCTGGTACGCCGTGGCAACCTTCGTCACCGTCTTCGGCTACATCGTCTACACCTTCCTGGTGTCGGAATGGCGGCTGAAGCTCCGCCGGATCATGAACGACACCGACAACAAGGCCAACACCAAGGCCATCGACAGCATCCTGAACTACGAGACCGTCAAGTATTTCGGCAACGAGGCGCACGAGGCCCGGCGCTACGACCAGGCGCTCCAGTCCTACGAGGTCGCGGCGGTGCGCAGCCAGCAGAGCCTGTCGCTGCTGAACATCGGCCAGTCGGCGATCATCTCCGTCGGTCTGGCGGTGATCATGGGCATGGCGGCGGGCGGCATCGCGCGCGGCACCATGACGCTCGGCGACTTCGTGCTGGTGAACACCTACCTGCTCCAGCTCTACCAGCCCCTGAACTTCTTCGGCGTCGTCTACCGCGAGATCAAGCAGTCGGTGCTGGACATCGAATCGATGGTGGCGCTGCTCGGCGTGGACCGCGAGGTGGCCGACCGGCCGGACGCGCCGCCGCTCGCCGTGCAGGGGGGCGAGGTCCGGTTCGAGGACGTGCGCTTCGGCTACGACCCGCGCCGCCCGATCCTGAAGGGCGTCAGCTTCACGGTGCCCGCCGGCAAGACGGTGGCCATCGTCGGCCCGTCCGGCGCCGGAAAGTCGACGATCAGCCGCCTGCTCTTCCGCTTCTACGACATCAACGAGGGGAGGGTGCTGATCGACGGGCAGGACATCCGCGAGGTGCAGCAGGCGAGCCTGCGCGCGGCGCTGGGCATCGTCCCGCAGGACACCGTGCTGTTCAACGACACCATCGCCTACAACATCGCCTATGGCCGCCCCGGCGCCGGGCCGGAGGAAGTGGAGCGGGCTGCCCGGCTGGCCCACATCCACGACTTCGTCCTGGGGCTTCCCGACGGCTACCAGTCCATGGTGGGCGAGCGCGGGCTGAAGCTGTCGGGCGGCGAGAAGCAGCGCGTCGCCATCGCCCGCACCATCCTGAAGAACCCCGCCATCCTGCTGTTCGACGAGGCGACCTCCGCGCTCGACACCCACACCGAGCGAGAGATCCAGGCCAACCTGCGCGAGGTCAGCCGCGGCCGCACCACGCTGGTGATCGCGCACCGCCTGTCCACGGTCATCGACGCCGACGAGATCCTGGTGCTGGAGGCCGGCCAGATCATCGAGCGCGGCCGCCACGCCGACCTCCTGTCGCAGGGCGGCGCCTACGCCGCCCTGTGGGCGCGCCAGCAGGAATCCATCCAGGGTCCGGAACCCGTCCCGGGCGTCCTGGCGCCGACCTGACCGAGGGGCTTCCAAACTCCGGGCGCAATTCATACGTCATTTCCGCGTAGGCGATGCGGAATGAACAGGTTTCGCGAGGCATCGACTTACTGAAAGAAATGGATGTTTCCGTCATCCCCGCGAAAGCGGGGATCCAGACGTCCGCAGAACGGACCCTGTGGAAGAGCCCTGGACCCCCGCTTTCGCGGGGGTGACGGAAAAGTGGTTTCTTCCAACAGCATACCATAACGCCGAACAGGCGCCGACCTGACAAAAGACGAAAGAGACACGCCCATGGGTCCCGTACGCCAGGAACTGCGCGAAGCGACGCAGGAGATCCACGACCGGCTGGACCGGGCCGCACTCCTGCGCCCCTTGGTCGAGCCGACCGTCACGGCGGAGCAGTACCGCACCGCGCTGGTGGCGCTGCACGGCTTCCACGCCCCGGCGGAGGCCCGCATGGGCGGGCAGGGGGAGCGCGTGGCGCTGCTGCGCGCCGATCTCGCCGACCTCGGGCTCGATCCCGACCGGCTGCCGGTGGCGGACGAACTGCCGGCGCTGGAGGCCGAACCGGCGCGGCTGGCCGCGCGCTACGTGCTGGACGGCTCGGCCCATGGCGGGCGGGCCATGCTGCCCAACATCACCCGCGCGCTGGGCTTCGACGCCGCGCGCGGCGCGCGTTTCCTGGCCTCCGCCGGGGTGGACGCCCAGGCGCAGTGGAAGGTCCTGCTGGCCCGGCTGGAGGCGGAGATCGCGACACCGGAGGAGCGCGCGCTGGCGCGCGGCACGGCGGTCGGGCTCTTCGCGGCCCTGGAGCGCTGGCTCGCCCGGCTGGAGCGCGATCCCGCCCTTTATGAGGGCGTCCCGGCGCGCTAGCCTGTCCGCATGACGACGCCCCCGCCGCCCCCGGCGCCCGACAATTCCGTCCTTTCCCTGGCCGAGGCCGTGCGCCGGGGCGACCGGCGCGCGCTGGCCCGCGCCATCACCCTGATCGAATCGACGCGGCCCGACCACCGCGCGCGGGCCGACGCCCTGCTCCAGGCTCTGCTGCCCTACAGCGGGAACTCGGTGCGTGTGGGCATCAGCGGGGTGCCGGGGGTCGGCAAGTCCACCTTCATCGAGGCTTTCGGGCTGCACGTCATCGGGCTGGGGCACAAGGTCGCGGTGCTCGCCATCGACCCCTCCTCGCAGCGCACCGGCGGCTCGATCCTCGGCGACAAGACCCGCATGGTGGATCTGTCGCGCGAGCCGGCCGCCTTCATCCGCCCCTCGCCCGCCGGCTCCACGCTGGGCGGGGTGGCGCGCCGCACGCGCGAGGCGATGCTGGTCTGCGAGGCGGCCGGTTTCGACGTGATCGTGGTGGAGACGGTCGGGGTCGGGCAGTCGGAGACGGCGGTCGCCGACATGGTGGACCTGTTCCTGCTGCTGCTGCTGCCAGGCGGCGGGGACGAGCTGCAGGGCATCAAGAAGGGCATCGTCGAGCTGGCCGACCTGCTGGTCGTCAACAAGGCCGACGGCGACCTCGCCGCCACGGCGCGCCACACGGTCGCCGACTACCGCCACGCGCTGATGCTGCTGCGCCACGAGGCCGACTGGATCGTGCCGGTTCTGAGCTGCTCGGCCATCGGCAAGCAGGGCATCGACCGGGTCTGGGCCACCATCGGCGAGCACCGCGCCCTGATGGAGCGGTCCGGCGCCCGCGCCCGCCGGCGGGCGGAGCAGGCGCGTGCATGGCTGTGGAGCGAGATCCGGGAAAGCCTGCTGGAGGCCTTCCGCACCCACCCCGGCCTGCGCGCCGACCTGCCGGCGGTGGAGGCCAGCGTCGGCGCCGGCGAGGCCGTCCCGGCGGCCGCCGCCCGCGCGCTGCTGGACCGCTTCCTCGGACGTGCGCCGGACCGCAAGGCCTGAACAGGGTGGCTGAACGGGTAGCGCCGGGCGGTCACCTATCCGAATGGGCTTGCTGCACTGCGGAAATTCCCTTTTGTGCCGCCCCGCTCCTGTGGATAATCTCGGATTCGTCAGCATCAAGCCGGCGGCGCTCGGGCCGCCTTCAGCGGGAGACCTGAGAATGACCCCCAATTTCCTAGGCCTTTTCGGCATGGCTGGCCTTGCCGCCAAGGGCGAAGCCGCCCAGGGCAATGCCGCTCCCCAGGCCATGCAGGCCGCCCGGACCATCGCGGAATCCTCCGCGTCGCGCGCCACCCGCGTGGCCGGCGTGCTCCAGGACGGATACCGGCACTGGCTCGACGGGATGGCCGCCGGGGTGGAGAATGGCACCCGCTTCGTCAGCGGGCTGTCCGGCGTCGCCAACGTGTCGGACCTCGCCGCCCTGAACCATGAATGGATGAACCGCTCCCAGGCGCTCGCCATGGAGCAGTGGCAGACCTTCATGGAGATCTCCTCCAGGCTCTCCGCCGAAATGGGGCTGCCCAAGCTCCCGGCACCGGAGGTGGGATCCTTCGGCGCGGCCCGCGCGGCGGTGGACGAGGCCGCCAAGGCGGCGGCACCCGTCGCGGCGTCCGTGGCGGCCGCACCCATGGCTGCGGCGCCTGCGGCCGCTGCTCCGGCAGCCGCTCCGAAGGCCGCCACCCCGGTCCCCGCTCCGAAAGACGCCGCCCCCAAGGACGAGGCCACGGACAAGACGGTGCCGGTCCATGTGCCCGATACCGATCTGACCGCCGTGGTGCCGCTGGCGGCGGCGCCGGCCCCGGCGCCCGAGATCGCGCCCGTCGTGGCCCCGGAAGCCGCTCCGGCCCCCACCGTCGTTCCCGCGGTCGCCAAGGCGCCCGTTCCGACGCAGGCGGCACCGGTCCAGCCCTCCAAGGCGGCGGCGCAGCCCGCCTCGAACGGGACGGCCGCCCCGCGCCGCAAGCCCGTTCCGCCCATGGGCGCGCCGGCGCAGTGAGGCCGGGAGAGGAGCCGGAACGCCGGGCGCGGCACACGCCCGGCGATTCTTTCCGGGCGTAATCCTCTCCCGTGGCGATCCTTCCTTGACGCGACCGTGCCGGATCGCTTATACAGCCGCCTCCTCGGGCGGGTTGCTGCCCGGAACCGGGTTCATCTTGTCAAAGTAAAGGAATAGTCCGATGGCACGTGTGTGCTCCGTGACCGGCAAGGGCACGCAGTTTGGCAACAACGTCAGCCACGCCAACAACAAGTCGCGCCGCCGTTTCCAGCCGAACCTGCAGGAAACGTCCGTGCTGAGCGATGCGTTGGGCCAGCTCGTTCGCCTGCGTCTCTCCACCAACGCGATCCGCACGATCGAGCACAAGGGCGGCCTCGACGCCTTCCTGCTCGACGCCAAGGACGCCGTTCTGAGCCTCGAGGCGCGCCGCCTGAAGCGCCGCATCGCCAAGAAGGTTCAGGGCCAGCAGGCTGCTGCCTGATTGAGGTTGACGGGGGCGCCCGCCGCCCCCGGCCATCCCAGGACGACTCCGACTCCCGGTTGAGAGTGGCACGCCGAGCCGGCAAGGCTCCGCGTGCCTTTCGTCTTTTGGGGGTTGGCCCGGAGCCGGGGACGCGTCATACGGGGAGCGGTGCGACGAAGCGCTCCTCGCCGGTCGAGAAATCGACCAAGTCCTTTCGGCCGTCCGAGTGTTTCTTGATGACGTGACCGGGTGGTGTGTCCTGCTCCCGGTAATAGATCGGCTGCCCGGCCGCCAGATGCTCCCGCGCCGCTGAATCGTCCTCTTCGGCGAGCATGGCGTCGAAGCGCTCCATGAACTGGCGCTCTTCCTCCGGACTCATTCGGTCAAGATTTTCAATGGACAGGTCCATGTGGCCGCTCCTGCTTCGAACGATGCGTATGCCATGCAGCATTCGTAGAGAAAACAACAACCTAACCGTCACCCTCGCGAAAGCGGGGGTCCAGAGTTCACCAGAACAGCACACGATGGGCAGTTCTGGATCCCCGCTTTCGCGGGGATGACGGAAAGTATATTTCTGCGGAATTTGTTTCCGTATTCGAAAGCGCACACATTTCCCTCTCCCGCAGTGGAGAGAGAACAGTCAACCATCTCCAACATACACCACCCCCCACCCGTCACTCCACCGAGTCCGGGTCCTGGGCGTCCACCACGCGCCGCGCGATGTCGTAGGAGAAGCCGGCGCGGCCGAGGGCGGCGAGGTCCTTGTCGCGGTGGGCGGGGCGGGCTTCGGGGAGGCGGTAGGGGCCGAGGCGGCGGCGGCGGGCCAGCGCCAGGGCGGCGGTCAGGTTCAGGTCGCCCTCGACGTCCTCGTCCAATGACTCCAGCGCGCGGGCGGCCCCCTCGCGGTCGATGCCCTTGGCGACCAGCTTCTCGCGGATGGCGCGGGTCGAGGTGCCGCGCCGGTGCAGGCTTTCGGCCCGCATGCGCGCGTAGGTCTCGTCGTTCAGCAGGCCGCTGCGGCGGTAACGCGCGATCAGCTCCTCGACCCAGCGCGCGCCTTCCTCGCGCTCCGTGCCGTGGGCCTGGACGGAGCGGTCCACCTTGCGCATCAGAACGCGGCGCAGGTTCGCCTCCGAACTGGCGAAGCGCTCCAGGTAATGGAGGGCGGCGTTCTCCAGATACTGCGCGGTGACCAGCCGGGGTGGCTTGCGCTCGTACGGTTTCCGGTTGCTGGTGCCCCGGTCAGAACCTTCGCCGCTCATGGCTGTCTCCCTGTACGGGCTGTTGCCGGTGTTGGGCGGTGGCTCTACAGTCCCGCCCGATCCCCCGCCCCTGTCCCTCGATGTGCGATGCGATGACCCATCCCCTTCCTCCCATGCCCCGCGCCGTCGGCTCCGTCAACTGGGTCGGGCTCTGGACTCTCTACGCCCGCGAGGTCTGGCGGTTCCTCAAGGTCTACCAGCAGACCATCGCGGCCCCCGTCGTGACCACGCTTCTCTATTACGCGGTGTTCTCGCTGGCGCTGGGGGCGGGCGGGCGCAGCGTCGGGGATGTGCCCTATCTCCAGTTCCTCGCACCCGGCCTGATCATGATGGGCATCGCGCAGAACGCCTTCGCCAACACCTCCTCGTCGGTGGTGATCTCCAAGGTGCAGGGGAACATCGTGGACATCCTCATGCCGCCGCTGGCGCCGCTGGAGCTGGCGACGGCCTTCGTCATGGGCGGGGTGACGCGCGGCCTGTGCGTGGGGCTGGTGACGGGGCTCGTGATGTGGCTGTTCGTGCCGGTGCAGATCGCCCATCCCGGCTACGTGCTGTTCCACGCGGTGATGGCCTCGATGCTGCTGTCGCTGGTCGGGCTGATCGGCGGCATCTGGTCGGAGAAGTTCGACCACATCGCCGCCGTCACGAACTTCGTGGTGACGCCGCTCTCCTTCCTGTCGGGCACCTTCTATTCGGTGGAGAGCCTGCCGCCGGTCTTCTGGTGGATCGCCCATTTCGATCCGTTCTTCTACATGATCGACGGCTTCCGCTACGGCTTCATCGGCCATTCCGACGGCACGCTCGGGGTGGGGGTGCTGGTGATGCTGGGCATCAACGCCGCCCTCTGGTGGCTCGCCTGGCGCATGCTCAAGACGGGCTACAAGCTTAAGGCGTAGAATCCCCGCATCCGGGATCGCCCATTCCGTTGACAGGCCTGGGCAATCCCCGGATAGTTGCCGCTCCCGGCGGGCAGGGGTGTCCGCCGGGCTTTCGCGTTTTCAGGAGGCTTTTGCCGTGATTCCGGTCGTTATGCCCACATACTCCCGCATCGACGTCGTGTTCGAGCGGGGCGAAGGTCCGTACATCTACGCGACCGACGGGCGACGATTCCTGGACTTCACCGCCGGTATCGCGGTCAACGCGCTCGGCCACGCGCATCCGCATCTCGTGAACGCCCTGACCGAGCAGGCGAAGAAGCTCTGGCACACCTCCAACCTGTTCCGCGTCGAGGGGCAGGAGACGCTGGGCCGCCGGCTGGCCGAGGCGACCTTCGCCGACACCATGTTCTTCTGCAACTCCGGCACGGAGGCGTGGGAGCTGGGGGTGAAGCTCGTCCGCAAGTACCATTACGAGGCGGGGAACACGAAGCGTCACCGCATCATCACCTTCGAGCAGGCCTTCCACGGCCGCTCCACGGGCGCCATCTCGGCCTCGAACCAGGAGAAGATGGTGAAGGGCTTCGGCCCGCTGCTGCCGGGCTTCGACATCGTCCCCTTCGGCGACCTGGACGCCGTCCGCGCCGCCATCACGGACGAGACGGCGGCCATCGCCATCGAGCCGATCCAGGGCGAGGGCGGCATCCGCTCCGCCTCGGCGGAGTTCCTGCGGGGCCTGCGCGCGCTCTGCGACGAGCATGGGCTGCTGTTCTTCCTGGACGAGATCCAGAGCGGCATGGGCCGCACCGGCAAGCTGTTCGCCCATGAGTGGGCGGGCGTCACGCCGGACGTCATGACCGTGGCCAAGGGCATCGGCGGCGGCTTCCCGCTCGGCGCGCTGCTCGCCACGGAGAAGGCGGCCTCCGGCATGACCGCGGGCACGCACGGCTCGACCTACGGCGGCAACCCGCTCGCCATGGCGGTGGGCAACGCCGTGCTCGACGTCGTCCTGGCGCCGGGCTTCCTGGACGGGGTCCAGCGCACGGGCGACCGCCTCCAGGCGGCCCTGCGCGGCCTGATCGACCGCCACCCGGCGGTCTTCACCGAACTGCGCGGCCACGGCCTGCTGCTCGGGCTGAAATGCGCCCCCGCCAACCTGGACGTCGTCGCCAAGGCGCGCGGCAACGGGATGCTGATCGTCCCGGCGGGTGACAACGTCGTGCGGCTCCTGCCGCCGCTCAACATCGAGGACGCGCACATCGAGGAGGCCGTGGCCATCCTCGACAAGACCGCGCGGGAGTTCGCAGCATGAGTGCCGGCACCCTTCAGGGCGACAAGACCGCCAAGCCCATCCGGGGCGCCGGGGCCGTCCGCCATTTCCTCGACATCGACCGGCTCGACACCGCCACGCTGCGCGGCATCCTCGACAGCGCCCGCGCCATCAAGCGCGATCCCGGCGCCTACCGCCGCCTGCTCGACAACCGCACGCTGGCGATGATCTTCGAGAAGCCCTCCACCCGCACCCGCGTGTCCTTCGAGGTCGGCACGCGCCAACTCGGCGGCGAGGTGGTGGTGCTGAAGATGGACGACATGCAGCTCGGCCATGGCGAGACCATCGGCGACACGGCGCGCGTGCTGTCGCGCTACGTGGACGCCGTCATGGTCCGCACCACGGGCGAGGAGCGGGTGCACGAGCTTGCCGCGCATGCCAGCATCCCGATCATCAACGGGCTAACGGACCAGTCCCACCCCTGTCAAATCATGGCCGATATCCTTACATACGAGGAGCATCGCGGGTCCATAGCCGGACGGGTGGTGGCCTGGAGCGGCGACGCCAACAACGTCGCCGTCAGCCTGGCGCACGCGGCGGTGCGATTCGACTTCGAACTGCGCATGGCCTGCCCGGCCTCGCTCGGCCCCTCTCCGGCTCTGCTGGAGTGGGCCGCGGGCGAGCGGACGGGCCGTGTGGTTTGCACCGACAGCCCTGAGGAGGCGGTGCGCGGCGCCGATCTGGTGGTCACCGACACCTGGGTGTCGATGAACCACACGGATGTGGACAACCGCCACAGGCTCCTCGCCCCTTATCAGGTGAACGAGCGTCTGATGAGCCTCGCCAAGGGCGACGCGCTGTTCATGCACTGCCTGCCCGCCCACCGCGGGGAGGAAGTGACCGACGGCGTGATCGACGGCGTCCATTCCGTGGTCTGGGACGAGGCGGAGAACCGCCTCCACGCCCAGAAGGCCATCCTCGCCTGGTGCCTGGGAGCCTAAAAGAAGACACCGCATGAGCAACGACCCTTCCGTCCAGCCGCTGTCCGACGATTATTTCGTCCCGTTCCAGATCGAGGCCTCGCAGCTGCGCGGCCGCATGGTCAAGGTCGGCCCGGCGCTGGACGACATCCTGAAGCGCCACGCCTACCCGGACTCGGTCGCCCGCCTGCTGGCGGAAACGGCCGCACTCGCCGTCCTGCTGTCCAGCATGCTGAAGTACGAGGGCATCTTCACCCTCCAGACCAAGGGCGACGGGCCGATCCGGCTGATGGTGGCGGACGTCACCTCCGTCGGCGACCTGCGCTGCTACGCGCAGTTCGACGAGGAGGCGGTGCGCAAGGCCGAGCGGGACGTGGACATCGCCCCGGCCGCAGCCCTGCTGGGCAAGGGCTACATCGCCTTCACGGTGGACCAGGGCCAGGACACCGACCGCTACCAGGGCATCGTCGAGCTGTATGGCAAGACGCTGGCCGACTGCGTCCAGCACTATTTCCGCCAGTCCGAGCAGATCGACACCGGCCTGACGGTGGTGGCGGACAAGGACAGCGAAACGGGCGCCTGGCGGGCCGGCGGCATCATGGTCCAGCGCCTGCCGGAAGACCCGAACTCGCACCTGCCGCCGTCCGACACGCGGGAGGACGACTGGCGCCGCGCCATGGTCCTGCTGTCCACCGCCACGGGCGACGAGCTGCTGGACCCGGCCCTGCCGGCCCAGACGCTCCTTCACCGGCTGTTCCACGAGGACGGGCTGCGGGCCTGGGCGCCGACGGCGCTGCGCTTCGGCTGCCGCTGCTCGCGCGAGCGGGTGTCGGACATGCTCGCCAGCCTGCCGCGCGCGGAGGTCGAGGAGCTGAAGGTGGACGACAAGAACGTCGAGGTCACCTGCCAGTTCTGCTCGACCACCTACGCGTTCGACGAGGCCGAACTCGACCGCGTCTACGCGGGGAAGTGAGGCCGGCGCCCCCGCCGATGCCCCTCCGGAGGGCAGGGCGGGGGCCTTTTCCTATCGCTTGGTCCCGGGAAAGGGCGCGGCTATAGTGCCGCGCCTTTTTCCTTTTCACCCGGAGCGATGATGCCGTCCCGCCGCCTTGTTCTCGCCGCCGGCCTTGCCGCGCTCGCGCTGTCCGCCTGCCAGAGCACCCCGCCGCGCCCGGCGACGCGCCCCGCCGATTTCTCCAGCTTCGGCCCCATCGTGCTGAACGCCGGCAGCGTCGACGTGGTGGAAGGCGTGCGCGCGGCGGGCGGCAACAATGTGGAGCAGCGCTCGCCCGTGACGCCGGCCGAGGCGGTGCGCCGCTGGGCGTCGGAACGGCTCCAGGCGGCGGGCGGCCCCGGCCGCGTGCGCGTCATCATCCGCGACGCCAGCATCATCGAGGTGCCCCTGCCGAAGACCGGTGGCGTGCAGGGCTATTTCACCAACCAGCAGGCCCAGCGCTACGACGGCCGGCTGGACGTCGAGATCACGGGCGAGATCCCCGGCGAGGCCTTTTTCCGTGGCCGGACCCAGGCGACCGAGACCTACTCGATCACGGTGCCGGAGAACATTTCGCTCGCCGACCGGGAAGCCACCTTCCTGCAGATCACCAACCGCCTGATCCAGGGGCTGAACGCCCGCCTCGACGCCGGCATCCGCAAGGATCTGGCGCCGATGGTCCGCCGCTGAACCGGAGCCCGGCCATGAAGACGCCCGCCATCGCCGCCGCCCTCCTCCTCGCCGCCCTCCCGGCCACGGCAGCGGAGGTCCGCCTGTCCGCCGCCGTCGGCGATTCCCTCGTCCAGATCGTCGAGGACGCCCCCCAGGCGATCCGGGTGACGGTCAACGAGAAGACCGTCCTGGACGAGCGCCGGAGCCAGGCGGTCGGGCTCGTGAACGTCTACAACGCGAAGCAGCGCTGGCTCCTGCTGCTGCGCCAGACCAGCGCCGACGCGTCCTGCCCGGTCTCCTACCGCATCCTCGACCTCGGGACGGAGACGCCGTCGGTCTCCTTCCCCTTCGGCAGCTGCAGCGAGGAGCTGGAGGTCGCGGTGGAGGAGGGGATGCTGACCGTCTCCATGCCCGGCAAGGCTACCGGCACCAAGTCCGCCTGGACCTACGCCGAAGGAACGCTGTTCCGCAGCCGCTGAGCGGCGGTCCGTTCCGAAAGCAGAAAAGGCCGCCCAAACGGGCGGCCTTTCCTTTTTCATGACGCGTCCCTCGGAACAACGACTCTGAAACCAACGGCCGAAAGGCCGTTGGAGGCCGCGACTGCGGCCCGCGGTCACGTGACCGCGAAGCCAAGCGGCCGGCCAACCAAACCCGACAGCCGCGCCCGGCGTCTGAGGGGACGTTGGACGTGGAGCGTCCAACGTCATCAATCAATAACGATAGTGGTCCGGCTTGAACGGACCCTGGGCCGGCACGCCGATGTACTCGGACTGCTTCGGGGTCAGGGTGGTCAGCTTGGCGCCGATCTTGTCGAGATGCAGGCGGGCGACCTTCTCGTCCAGGTGCTTCGGCAGGACGTAGACCTTGCGCTCGTACTTGTCGGCGTTGGTCCACAGCTCGATCTGCGCCAGCACCTGGTTGGTGAAGGAGGCGGACATCACGAAGCTCGGGTGGCCGGTGGCGCAGCCGAGGTTCACGAGGCGGCCCTGGGCCAGCACGATCAGGCGCTTGCCGTCGGGGAAGACGACCTCATCGACCTGCGGCTTGACCTCTTCCCACTTGAGGTTGCGCAGGGCGTCGATCTGGATCTCGCTGTCGAAGTGGCCGATGTTGCAGACGATGGCGCGGTCCTTCATCTGGCGCATGTGGTCCAGCGTGATGACGTCCACGTTGCCGGTGGCGGTGACGAAGATGTCGCCCAGCGGGGCGGCCTCGTCCATCGTGACCACCTGGTAGCCTTCCATGGCGGCCTGGAGCGCGTTGATCGGGTCGATCTCCGTCACCATGACGCGCGCACCCTGCGAGCGCAGCGAGGCGGCCGAGCCCTTGCCCACGTCGCCGTAGCCGGCGACGACGGCGACCTTGCCGGCCATCATCACGTCGGTGGCGCGCTTGATGCCGTCCACCAGCGACTCGCGGCAGCCGTACAGGTTGTCGAACTTCGACTTGGTGACGCTGTCGTTGACGTTGATGGCGGGCACCAGCAGCTTGCCGGCCTTCATCATCTCATACAGGCGGTGCACGCCGGTCGTCGTCTCCTCGGAGATGCCGCGGATGTCCTTCAGCATCTCGGGATACTTGTCGTGCAGGATCTGGGTGACGTCGCCGCCGTCGTCCAGGACCATGTTCGGGGTCCAGCCGTCCGGCCCGCGCAGGGTCTGCTCGATGCACCACCAGAACTCCTCCTCCGTCTCGCCCTTCCAGGCGAAGGTGGGGATGCCGGCCGCCGCCATGGCCGCCGCGGCGTGGTCCTGGGTCGAGAAGATGTTGCAGGACGACCAGCGCACGGTGGCGCCCAGGGCCACCAGCGTCTCCATCAGCACGGCGGTCTGGATCGTCATGTGCAGGCAGCCGACGATGCGGGCGCCCTTCAGCGGCTTGGAGTCGCCATACTCGTCGCGCAGCGCCATCAGGCCGGGCATCTCCGTCTCGGCGATGGCGATTTCCTTGCGGCCCCAATCGGCGAGGCTGAAGTCCTTGACCTTATAGTCGGTGAAGCTGGCGGCCATGTGGCTGTCTCCTGACGAACGAAGATGTGGCAGGGAGCCCCATGGCCGCCCGCCTTGGCGTCAGGGTGTAGCAGCAGCACCCCTTGGGCGCAAGCATAAAGATATCTTTATGTCTTGTCGGTAAGCCCCGGCGCGGTCAGGCGCCGAAGCCCCCGTCGATGGTCTGGAACGAACCCGTGATCATCGCGGCCTGCGGCCCGGCGAGATAGGCGGTGAGTTCGGCGACCTCCTCCGCGCGGATGTGGCGCTTGATCGCCATGAAGCCGCGCATGGCGTCCGCCATCGGCCCATCCTCCGGGTTCATGTCGCTGTGGGTCGGGCCGGGCTGGACGGCGTTCACGGTGATCCCGCGATGGCCGAAGTCGCGGGCGAGGCCGCGCACCATGCCCTGCACCGCCGCCTTGGTCAGGGCGTAGGCCGCACCGCCGGCGAAGGGCATGCGGTCGCCGTTGACCGAGCCGATCACGATGATCCGTCCGCCGTCCGGCATGCGCCGCGCGGCCTCGACCGCCGCGTGATAGGGCGCGCGGACGTTCACGTCGATCATCCGGTCGATGGCGTCGGGGTCGAGGGTCAACGGATCCCCGAGCACCGCCGTGCCGGCGTTGACGACCAGCACGTCGATCGGCCCCCGGCCGGCGACGGTGGCGATCAGCGCGTCCCGGTCGGCGCTGTCGGTCAGGATCGCTTGCGTGCCCGTCTCCGATGCCAGGGACGCGGAGGCCTCGGCCGACCCGGCGTAGGTGAAGGAGACCCGTGCGCCGTCCGCCGCGAAGCGCCGCACGATGGCGGCGCCGATGCCCCGGCTGCCGCCCAGAACCAGAACCGACTTGTCGCTGAAACCCGGCATTCCATCCTCCTCGGCTTCCGCCGCTTTGAAATGTAGCGAGTGCTACATAATATGATGTTGCATAATCCCATCCGGGCGGGGCGGGCAAGAGGAATTCTATAGTGACTACTAAAAATATGGAGCCGGGCGCGCGGGGACGGCCGCGGGCCTTCGATCTGGACCAGGCGGTGGAGCGCGCGATGCTGCTGTTCCACAGCCGCGGCTACGACGCCGTCGGGGTGGCGGAGCTGGGGACGGAACTCGGCATCAAGCCGCCGAGCCTCTACGCCGCCTTCGGCAGCAAGGCCGGCCTGTTCGAACGCGCGCTGCGGCGCTACGCCGAGGGCGAGGCGAACCTGTTCGCCCGCGCCCGCGCAGGTGGCGGCACGGTGGCCGAGGTGCTGCAGCGGACGCTGCTGGAAGCGGCGCGAAGCTATCCGGAGCGTGGCGGGGTGGCGGGCTGCCTTGTGCTGGACGGCGCGCGCAACAGCGCCGACCCCCAGGCGAGAGCCCTGGCGCTGGCCGCCAAGGCGGCGGCGCGGGCGGCGATGCGCGACGTCATCGCCGCCGAGGCGCCGGAGCGGGCCGAGGATCTGGCGGACTTCATGGCGACCGCCATGGCCGGCATGTCCGCCGAGGCGCGCGACGGCGCCGGCCCGGAGCGGCTGCTCCGATTCGCCGAGCTGGCGGGAGCCGCCGTCCGGCGGGAGCTGGGCGACCTCAGCTCAGCGCGTTGAAGTCATCGAGCAGGGTTGCGATGCGGCCGCTGTCGCTCTGGTCCATGATGACGCGGGCGCGGCGGCTCGCCTCGACAAGGTCCAGGTTGCGGATGCGGCGCTTGACGATGGGAATCGAGGGCGGGGCCATCGACAGGTCGCGCACGCCCAACCCCAGCAGCAGCGCCGCGTAGCGCGGGTCGCCGGCGATCTCGCCGCAGACGGCCACGGGGATGCGCGACCGCAGGGCGGCCTCCACCGTGAACTGGATGAGGCGCAGCACCGCCGGGTGCAGGGGGTCGTAGAGGGCCGCGACCTGGTCGTCGGCCCGGTCGATGGCCAGCGTGTACTGGGTCAGGTCGTTGGTGCCGATGGAGAAGAAGTCGGCGGCATGCGCCAGCGCGTCCGCCGACAGGGCGGCCCCCGGCACCTCGATCATCACGCCCAAGGGCGGCAGCGGGTCGGCGATCCGCACGTTGCGGCGGCGCAGCCGACGGGCCACCTGGCCCATGATCTCGCGCACCCGCACGACCTCGCTGACCGAGCAGATCATCGGCAGCAGGATGCGCAGGGGGCCGTGGGCGCCGGCCCGCAGCATGGCGGCGAGCTGCACCTCCAGCAGCTTCGGCTCGCGCAGGCCGAGCCGCACCGCCCGCAGGCTGAGCGCCGGGTTGGCGGGCTCGCCGTAGCGGCCCGCCATCCAGCCGGCGAGCTTCTCGCCGCCGACGTCCATGGTGCGGGCGGTGACCGGGCGGCCGTCCATGCCCTGCACGATGGCGCGCAGCACATGGTACTGCTCGTCCTCGTCCGGCAGATCCTGGCGGTTCATGAAGAGGAACTCGGTGCGCAGCAGCCCGATGCCCTGGGCGCCGTTCTCCAGCGCGTGGTCGAGGTCGCGCGGCAGCTCCAGGTTGGCCTGGAGCGACACGGTGGTGCCGTCGCGCGTGACCGAGGGCAGGCGGCGCAGCCCCTTCAGCTTCTCGCGCTCGCGCTCGCGCTCGGCCTGGCGGCTGCGGTAGCTTTCCAGAAGCTCCGGCGGCGGGTCGATGTGGACGACGCCCTCGACACCGTCCACGATGACGGTGGCCCCGTTGCGCACGTTGGTCAGCAGCCCCGGCACGCCGAGCACGGCGGGCAGCCCCAGCGAGCGCGCCATGATGGCCGTGTGGCCCTCGGCCCCGCCCAGCACGGAGGCGAAGCCCAGCACCCGGCGCGGGTCGATCAGCGCGGTGTCGGCGGGGGTCAGCTCTTCGGCCAGGATCACGCTGCCCTCCGGCAGCATGCCGAATCCCTGGTACTCGTGCTGCATCAGGTTGCGCATCAGCCGCCGGCCGACCTCGCGCACGTCGGTCATGCGCGCGGCCAGATAGGCGTCGTCCATGCCGGCGAAGGTCTCGGCGATGGCGGTGATCTCCGCCTGGACGGCGGCCTCGGCGTTGAGGCCCTCCTCCTTGATGCGGCGCTCCACCCCGCGGGTCAGGCGCGAGTTGGTCATCATCGCCAGATGGGCGTCGAGCAGGAATCCGACCTCCTCGGAGGCCGAGCCGGGCAGGACCAGCGCCTTGCTCTTCAGCTTCTTGATCTGGCGGCGCGCCTTGGCGGTCGCCTCGTTGAAGCGCGCGACCTCGGCCTCCACCCCTTCGGGTGGAACCGTGTATTCGGGCGCGTGGATGGAGCCGCTCTCGACGAGGTGGGCCGGACCGATGGCGATGCCGGGCGAAACGCCCAGCCCGCGCAGCCGCCGTCCCTGCGGGGGGGTGTCAGTCTTCATCGAACTTGCGCGTCACCAGATCGGCCAGGGCGGAGATCGCCGCCTCGGCGTCGTTGCCGTAGGCGACCAGCTCGACCGAGGTTCCGGGCCCGGCGGCGAGCATCATCAGCCCCATGATGGATTCGCCGGACACCTGCGTCTCGCCCCGGCGCACCTCGACCTCGCAGTCGAAGGTGGCGGCCAGCTTGACGAACTTGGCGGCGGCGCGGGCGTGCAGGCCGCGCTGGTTGCTGATGGTGACGGTCTGGGAGGCTTCCGGATTCCGGTCCGCCGGTCCGTTCTCGCTCATGAACTCACCCGTCCGACAGCAGGGAAGAGGCGACGTTGATGTATTTCCGCCCGGCCTCGCGCGCGGCCGCCACGGCGTGCGGCAGCGTGTCCTGGCCGCGCACGCTGGCGAGCTTGATCAGCATCGGCAGGTTGACGCCGGCGATCACCTCCACCTTGGCCTTGTCCATGATGGAGATGGCGAGGTTGGAGGGCGTGCCGCCGAACATGTCCGTCAGCACCACCACGCCGGAGCCGTCGTCGACCTCCGCCACGGAGTTCAGGATGTCCTGCCGGCGCTGCTCCATGTCGTCGTCGGGGCCGATGCACACCTCGCGCACCTGCTGCTGCTTGCCCACCACATGCTCCAGCGCGGCGATGAACTCCGCCGCCAGGCGCCCGTGGGTTACCAGAACCATACCGATCATGGGATATCCTTCACGTTTGGATCCTCCCCAGGGGCCTCGGGTTTTTTGATTGTGTGCGTGATCTGCGTTTGCGCGGTCTGCCGGCGCCCGTCCGGACGCGCCGCCCCGCGCTGCAGCTCGCGGTGGCTGAGCCCGACCTTGAGCCCGCGCTCCTTCAGCCATTCCGTCAGCTTCTCGGCGAGGAACACCGAACGGTGCTGCCCGCCCGTGCAGCCGATGGCGATGGTCAGGTAGCTCTTGCCTTCCTGGTTGTAGCGCGGCAGCAGAGGCTTCAACAAGGAGGTGAGATTGTCGAAGAAGGCCGGGAAGTCGGGGTCGCTCTGGACCCGTGCCGCGACCGCCGGGTCCAGCCCGGTCAGGTGGCGCAGCTCCGGGTCGTAATGCGGGTTGGTCAGGAAGCGCACGTCGAAGACCAGGTCGGCCTCGCGCGGCAGCCCCATCCGGAAGGAGAAGGAGGTCACGAAGACCTGGAGGGCCGGCTGCTCGTCCAGCCGGAAGTGGCCGGCCATGCTGCGGCGCAGGTCATGGATCGACAGCTGGGTGGTGTCGATCGTCAGGTCGGCCAGCGCCTTCAGCGGCAAGAGCATCGTCCGCTCCCGCGCGATGCCGTCGGGAACCGGCCGGTCCACGGCCAGCGGATGGCGCCGCCGGGTCTCGGTGAAGCGGCGCTGGAGCACCTCGTCGCCGCAATCCAGGAAGAGCAGCCGGACGTCCAACCTCTCGTTGGCGCGTAGGGCGTCGAGCTGCTGGAGGAAGGCCTCGGCCGAGAAGTCGCGCGTGCGGCTGTCCACCACGAGCGCCACCGGGCGCTGGCGCGGGTCGGCCTGTTCGATCAGGGCGGGCAGCAGGGACAGCCGCAGGTTGTCCACCGCCTCGTAGCCGAGATCCTCCAGCGCCTTCAGCGCCACGGACATGCCGGCGCCCGACAGGCCGGTGATCAGCACCACCCGGCCGCGCCCGCCCGAAGGCGGCTGTTCGCTGTGCGTGTCGGCGGTCATGAGGGAGGCCGTCATTGGGGGAGGGACGTCATGGGAAGGAGGGAACCTCGCCCAGCCGGCCCGCCCGGACCGCCTCGGCGGCGAGCCGGAGCTTGGCGGGGGCGGAAGCGTCGAAGGGGGCGAGCGCCAGCCGGGGCGGGGCGGCCTCCAGCAGGGTGGCCGTCTCGGCATGGGGAAGCCGTTCGACCCGGTCGCGTTCGACCAGATCGACGACAAGCCCGACCGGGGCCTCCGGTGCGGCCGGCACCGGCAGGATGCCGACGCCCCGCACTTCCAGCAGACCGGCCAGCGCCAGCGGCGCCTTCGCCATCAGCCTGCCATCCTCCATCCAAAGCTCCACGCGGTCGTCGGCGATCAGCCGCGCCCCGCCGTCGATCAGCCGCAGGGCAAGATCGGACTTGCCGCTGCCCGACCTTCCGCGCAGCAGCAGGCCGATGCCCGAAAGCAGGACGCAGGTGCCATGTATTGTCACCATCACAAGCGAAGGTGATCCGTGGCGTGGCGTCTGTCAATGGTATGCAGGCCGAACCGAAAGAGGCTCCGAAAAAGGATCGGGCCGGAGCCGGAAGGCGGCGGGCGCCCGGTGCCGCGCGGGCAGCCGGTCACTCGCCCGCCTCGGCCATGGCCGGGCTCTGCGCCGTCAGCGGCTGGCGCCCGTCGCGGCGCAGCCGCGCCAGCTCGTCGGCCAGCGCGTCACGGCGGCGGACCATCTCGTCGATGTCATCCAGTTCGGCGGCCTCCAGGCAGGCGTCGCGGAAGCTCCGCTCCTCCTCCAGCCGCTTCAGCAGCACCGAGTAGCCCTCGGCGGCGCGGGACAGGTGGTTCTGCGCCCCGCGCAGCGACTCGGCGATGCGCGCGCGGTCGGCCGCCGATTCGCGCATCATCGCCGCCACCTTCTTCTGCTGGCGGCCGGCTTCCTGCATCAGGCGGAGCAGGCGGTACTGGCGGAGGTCGACGACGTTCGTGGAACCGGATGCGCGCGCGGACTCGAGCATGCCCCCTCCTTGCATCTGACCGGCGCCGGGATCGCGGGCCATGGCCGGAAAGGCCATGGGCGGCGCGACCGCCGCCGCGGGGTGTGGGTTTGGGGAATCCTCCGGCACAGCCTCCGGTCATAGGCGAGCCATACGCCTGTAGTCCGGGGTGGCTAGGATCTCCTCATATGCAACTTGATTTAAACACGGGAAAAGCGTGCACGCCACAAGCGAATGACGCCGTGCAACTCGCGACTTTAGTAGCGTGGCAGCCGCACCGTGAAGACGGCACCATGGTTGCCACCGCCGTCCGGGTTTCGCTTTTCCGGCGCGGTTCCGCTGGATGGCGCGCGGTTTTCGGCGGTGATCGTCCCGCCATGGGCTTCCACGATCTGCTTGGAGATCGACAGGCCGAGGCCCGAATGGGTCCCGAACTTCTCGCCCGCGGGGCGCTCCGTGTAGAAGCGCTCGAAGATCGCCTCCTCCTTGCCCTCGGGGATGCCGGGGCCCTGGTCCGTGACGGTGATCCGCACGCCGTCGCCGTCGCGCGCGGCGGCCAGCCGGACCAGCCCGCCGGGCGGCGAGAAGGACAGGGCGTTGGCGATGAGGTTCTGGAAGACCTGGGTCAGGCGCCCCTCCAGCCCGGGCACGACCAGCGGCTCGCCGTCCGGCAGTTCGATCACGAGGCGCGGCGGCGCTTCGCCGTCCGGCTCCTCGCCCGCGGCCAGCGTGTCGCCGTGAATGTCCGCCAGCGTGCGCAGGACGGCGCCGACGTCCACCGGCTCCGGCTCGGCGCGCGACAGCTCGGCGTCCAGGCGCGAGGCGTTGGAGATGTCGCTGATCAGCCGGTCAAGCCTCTGCACGTCCTCGGCGATGATCGTCATCAGCCGGGCGCGCCGCGCCGGATCCTCGATGCGGTTGACCGTCTCCACGGCGCTGCGCAACGAGGTCAGCGGGTTCTTGATCTCGTGCGCCACGTCGGCGGCGAAGCGTTCGATGGCGTCCATGCGCGCCCAGAGTGCGGCCGTCATGTCGCGCAGCACGCCCGACAGGTCGCCGATCTCGTCGCCGCGCGCGGTGAAGTCGGGGATCTCCGTGTGGCGGCCGTGGCCGGTGCGCAGCCGGTCGGCGGCCTGCGCCAGCTTGCGGATCGGCCGGGCGATGGTGCTGGCGAGATAGAGCGACAGCAGCACCGTCACCAGCAGCACGACCACCGACACGCGCAGCACGTCGAAGCGCACCGAGCGGATGGCCGCGTCGATGGAGCCGCCGCCGCGCGACAGCAGCACCGCACCCAGCACCTCCTTGTAGCGCTGCACCGGCACGCCGACCGTCAGCAGCAGGTCGGGACCGCGCCCGGCCGTCTCCACCCGCCAGGAGGTGGCGCTGGCCTCGCCGGCCAGCGCGCGCGCCACGTCGGGCATCTGGGCCGCCGTCTGGCCGGGCCGCTCGCGGTAGAGGGGGAGCTTCTCGCGGCTCGGCATGATGTCGAGCAGCCGGTAGACCACGCCCTTCACCTGCTCCGTCACCGCGTCGCCGGCCGGCGGCGGCGGCAGCTCCTCGATCTCGATGGTGCCGGGGGAGCCGGTCAGCACGCGGCTGTCCGACAGCATGTGGCCGTCCTCGTCGTAGAGGCGGGTGCGGGTGGCCGTCGTCTCCACGAGGCGGCGCAGCATCTGCCGCGCCAGCTCCGGCGACAGCTCGTAGCTCTCGCGGCCGGTCTCGGTCTCCGACGGCGCCCGCTGCACCGCGCTCTCGCCGAGTGCCGAGGCGAAGATCCGGGCCTCGGTCTCCAGCGCCTCCAGTTCGGCCTCGATCAGCCGGTCCTGGTAGCGGCCGAGATAGAGCAGCCCGCCCATCAGCAGCGCCAGCCCCATGACGTTGACCGCCAGGATGCGCAGGGTCAGGAGCGAGACGGTCCAGCGGCCTGTGCGCCGCACGGGCTCGCCGCTATTCCTTGTAGCGGTAGCCGACGCCGTAGAGCGTTTCGATCTGCGCGAAGTCCGGGTCGATCGCCTTGAACTTCTTGCGGAGCCGCTTGACGTGGCTGTCGATGGTTCGATCGTCAACGTAGATGTTCTCGCCATAGGCCGCGTCCATCAGCTGGTCGCGGCTCTTCACGTGGCCGGGGCGCTGGGCCAGCGCCTTGACCAGCAGGAACTCGGTCACCGTCAGGTCGATGGGCTGGTTCTTCCAGCTGCAGGCGTGGCGGGCGCTGTCCAGGTTCAGCGGGCCGCGGGTCAGGATCTGGCCGGGATCGGCCTCGGTCTGGTCGCGCGACAGCATCTCCCGGCGCAGCAGCGCGCGGATGCGCTCGATCAGCAGGCGCTGCGAGAAGGGCTTCTTGATGTAGTCGTCCGCGCCCATGCGCAGGCCCATCAGCTCGTCCACCTCGTCGTCCTTGCTGGTCAGGAAGATGACCGGCAGGGCGCTGGTCTGGCGCAGCCGCTGCAGAAGCTCCATCCCGTCCATGCGCGGCATCTTGATGTCGAGCACGGCGAGGTCCGGCGGGCGCTGGGTCAGGCCGCGCAGGGCCTCCGCACCGTCGGTGTAGGTGCGCACCTCGAACCCTTCCGCCTCCAGCGCCATGGAGACGGAGGTCAGGATGTTGCGGTCGTCATCCACCAGCGCGACGGTCTGTGCCATGCCGTTCCCGTGAGCCTTCGACAAGAGTGTTGGCGCCCCCGCCGGATTGGGGAGGCCGGACAGGGGAGGGAGGGGAGGGCGCTCGGCTCAAAGGAATAGGCCGGCGCTTTTCCCTTCCTCGGCGCCAATTTTCAGGGCCAATATGGCACCAATGCGGCGCCGGGGAAACGGCGCGACACGGGAAACGCTGCCGCTGCGGGCATGAATTCGGACGATCCATCCGGCGCACCGGTCCCCTCGGGGCCGGGTGCGGGTCCGTCACCGACCCCGGCTTCCGGAAAGGAGGCCGGCGGCAGGCCGGGCGAACGGGCGCGCCGGCTGATGCGCGGGCTGGACCGCGCGGCGCTGGCCACCGCGATGCGCGGCGGCACGGAAAGCGCCGCCGGCTGGCCCTATCCCTCGCTGGTGCTCGTGGCACTCGACCATGACGGCAGCCCCCTTCTCCTGCTCTCCGGCCTCGCCGACCACACACGCAACATCGCCGAGGACGCGCGCGCAGGCCTGCTGTTCGACGGCACCGCCGGACTCGCCAGCCCTCTGACCGGCGCCCGCGTCTCGGTGCTGGGACGGCTCGCCCGCTCCGACGAGCCGCACCACCGCGCCCGCTTCCTCGCCCGGCATCCCGAGGCGGTGCTCTACGCCGGCTTCGGCGACTTCGTCCTCTACAGACTTTCGGTGGAGCGCGCCCACCTCGTGGCCGGGTTTGGCCTCATCCATTGGATAGGCTCCGACGAACTGCTGATCCCGAAGGTCGCAATTGCGCTGGCCGAGCAGGAGGCTGGTATCGTCGCTTCCATGAACCGGGACCACGCCGCCGCGATCCAAGGGATGGCATCTCCCGGGATGGCATCTCCCGGAGGGGCGGCGGGGGAGGGCGGCTGGACCGTGACCGGGGTCGATCCGGACGGGTGCGACCTGCGCCTGGGCGGTGCGGTCGCCCGCATCGATTTCGACCGTCCCCTGGACGGTTCGCTGGACGATCCCGGCTCCCTGCGGGCGGCCTTCGACGGGCTCGTCCGGGGGGAGATCCCGCGCGGACCCTAGGGAAGGGCCAGCCGGGCAGGACTTGGAGGAAACAGGGCAGAAAAGGCCTGAGAGCCGGACGCCCTGGGGCAGGAAACGTCGCAAAGAGGCAAAAAAATGACTGCAAGCACGCCCACGCGTAACAAGAAGCTCCTGGCCTGGGTCGAGCAGGTCGCCGCCCAATGCAAGCCGGACCGCATCCACTGGTGCGACGGGTCGCGGGAGGAATATGACCGGCTCTGCGCGGAGATGGTGGAACAGGGGACCTTCATCCGGCTGAACGAGGCCAAGCGCCCCAACTCCTATCTCTGCCGCTCCGACCCCGGCGACGTCGCGCGGGTCGAGGACCGCACCTTCATCTGCACCCGCACGCGCGAGGAGGCCGGCCCCACCAACAACTGGGTGGACCCGTCGGAGATGAAGGACCGCATGGGCCGGCTGTTCGACGGCTGCATGCGCGGGCGCACCATGTATGTCGTGCCCTTCAGCATGGGGCCGCTCGGCTCCTCGATATCCCACATCGGCGTGCAGCTGTCGGACAGCGCCTACGTCGCCGTGAACATGCGCATGATGACGCGCATGGGCTCCGCCGTGCTGGACGTGCTGGGCGACGACGGCGATTTCGTCACCGGGCTGCATTCCGTCGGCGCCCCGCTGGAGCCGGGGCAGGAGGACGTGCCCTGGCCCTGCAACGCCGAGCACAAATACATCGTCCATTTCCCGGAGGAGCGCGCCATCGTCTCCTACGGCTCGGGCTACGGCGGCAACGCGCTCCTGGGGAAGAAATGCTTCGCCCTGCGCATCGCCTCCTCCATGGGGCGGGACGAGGGCTGGCTGGCCGAGCACATGCTGATCCTCGGCGTGGAAAGCCCGGAGGGCGAGAAGACCTACGTCG
Source organism: Azospirillum sp. SYSU D00513 (assembly GCF_017356015.1). Lineage (GTDB taxonomy): Bacteria > Pseudomonadota > Alphaproteobacteria > Azospirillales > Azospirillaceae > Azospirillum. The sequence continues at coordinate 5,386 of NZ_JAFIQV010000064.1, read as the reverse complement.
CCGCCGCATTCCCGTCGGCCTGCGGCAAGACCAACTTCGCCATGCTGGTCCCGCCGGAGGGCTTCGACGGCTGGACGGTGCGGACCGTCGGCGACGACATCGCCTGGATCAAGCCCCAGCCGGACGGCACGCTCCGCGCCATCAACCCGGAAGCGGGATTCTTCGGCGTGGCGCCCGGCACCAGCATGAAGTCCAACCCGAACGCCATGCGGATGCTGGACCGCGACGTGATCTTCACCAACGTCGCGCTGACCGACGACGGCGATGTCTGGTGGGAGGGCATGACCGACGAGGCGCCGGCCCATCTGATCGACTGGCAGGGCAAGGACTGGACCCCGGACAGCGGCCGCCCGGCGGCGCACCCCAATTCGCGCTTCACCGCCTCGGCGGCCCAGTGCCCCTCGATCGACCCGGCCTGGGAGGAGCCGGACGGCGTGCCGATCTCGGCCTTCGTCTTCGGCGGCCGCCTGTCCAAGACCTTCCCGCTGGTGTTCGAGGCCTACAACTGGCGCGAGGGCGTCTATTGGGCGGCGACCATGGGCTCCGAGGCGACGGCGGCGGCCGTCGGCCAGGCGGCCATCCGGCGCGACCCCTTCGCCATGCTGCCCTTCTGCGGCTACAACATGGCCGAGCATTGGGACCACTGGCTGGGAATGGAGAGCCGGGTCAAGCAACTGCCGCGCATCTACCGCGTCAACTGGTTCCGCCGCGACGAGGAGGGGCGGTTCGCCTGGCCGGGTTTCGGCGACAACATGCGCGTGCTGAAATGGATCGTCGACCGGGTGCGCGGCCGGGCGCCGGCCCCGGCGGAGAGCCCCTTCGGCTACATGCCCCATTACCAGGACCTCAACTGGAACGGGCTGGACTTCCCGGCGGACCGCTTCGGCCGGATCATGGACATCGACCGGGGCGAGGCCGAGGCCGAGGCGCGCAACCAGGAGGCCCTGTTCCGGCAGTTCGGGGCGGCGCTGCCCGAGGGCATCGCCCGGCAGCGCGCCGAATTCCTCAGGCGTCTGGAAACCACCCCGGACGTCTGGCGCGTCGGCTGAGCTCCATCCTCTCCGCCCTCGCGAGACTGGGGCCGCCCTCGGGCGGCCCCTTTTCGCATGCGCCGTGCGCGCCACGGCCCGTGACAACCGCGCGCCACGCGGAGGATCGCGGGCATTCCGGCTACTCCTTTCGTGACAGGGGGCGGCGTCATCGTTAAAATCCGCCGCCGCAAAAGGCCGCCCGGGCTGCGTGCGGAGGCAATGGCGAGAGCGCCGGAGGAACTGAAGACATGTTCGTGATCATCGGCTTCGTCATCGTGATCTTCAGCGTGTTCGGCGGCTATGTGCTGGGTGGCGGCCACATGGGCGTCCTGTGGATGCCCTTCGAATTCCTGATCATTCTTGGTGCGGCTGCCGGCGGCTACTTCGTCGCCAACCCGAAGAGCGTGGTAACCCACACGGGCAAGGAGATCGGCCACCTCTTCAAGGGCGCCAAATACAAGAAGGACGACTATCTCGAGCTTCTGACGATGATGTACCAGGTCTTCAAGATCGCGAAGACCAAGGGTCTGCTGGCCCTGGAGCAGCACATCGAGAAGCCCGAGGATTCACCGCTGTTCCAGCAGTTCCCGAAATTCTACGGCAACCACCACGCCATCGAGTTCCTCTGCACCTATCTCCGCCTCATGTCGCTCGGCGCCGACAACCCGCATGAGCTGGTGGACCTGATGGACGAGGACATCGAGACGATCCACCACGAGCACCAGCGCGTCGCCGACGCCGTCCAGGCGGTGGCCGACGCGGTGCCGGCACTGGGCATCGTCGCGGCGGTGCTGGGCGTGATTCACACCATGGGCTCGATCTCGGAGCCGCCGGAGGTGCTGGGCAAGCTGATCGGCGGTGCGCTCGTGGGCACCTTCGCCGGCATTCTCGTGGCCTACGGCTTCGTGGCGCCCATCGCCAGCGGGCTGAAGAACATCTACCACGCCGAAGGCAAATACTATCAGAGCATGAAGACGGGGCTGATCGCGCACCTTTCCGGCTACGCGCCGGCGATCTCCGTGGAATATGCCCGGAACGTGCTGGAGCCCGAGTTCAGGCCGACCTTCGCCCAGGTCGAAGAGGCCACCTCGGCCCTGCCGCCGGCGTGACGCGGAAGGATCCCGGAATGGCGGCGGGAACGGACGAGGGGGTCTCGATCCTCTGGAACGAGGGCACGATGGCCGAATGGTCGTCGCTCTACGGCCGGGTGCGGCGCTCGACCCTGCCGCAGAGCTTCGCCTACGCCCAGGCCATGGGCAAGACCCACGGCCATGTGCCCCGGCTCGGCCTGATTCGGCGGGGCGGGGCCACCATAGGGCTCGTCCAGATCCTGGAACGGCGCTTCCTCAAGATCTTCCAGCAGCGCCAGATGCACCGCGGCCCGCTCTGGCTCGACGGGCTGCCCGAGCCGGCGGTCCTGGAAGAGACCTTCCGCCTGCTGCGCAAGGCTTGCCCGGACAATCTCCTGAACCGCGCCAGCCTCTTGCCGGAACTGCCCGCCGGGCCGGAGAGCGAGGAGCTGCTGAGGCGCTGCGGCTTCCGCCCCTTCGGGCCGGGCTACCGGACGGTCTGGCTGGACCTCGCCCGCGGCGAGGAGGATCTGCGCGCGGGCTTCGCCCGCGACTGGCGGCAGCGGCTGAAAGGGGCGGAGAAGTCCGGCCTCGCCATGGACATGGACTGGGAAGCGAAGAACCTGCCCTGGCTGATGAAGCAGGAGCAGGAGCAGGCGCTCGCCAAGGGGTTCCGCCCGATGACCGGCCGGCTCGCGGTGCGGCTGCGCAACGCGCTGGTGAAGAAGGACGGCGTGCTGATCGCCACGGCGCTCGACCGCGGTGCCCCAGTCGCCTGCGCGCTGGTCTATGTGCATGGTGCCGCCGCCACCTACCAGATCGGCTGGGCGAACGAGACGGGGCGCAAGGCGGACGCCATGCGGCTGGTGCTGTGGCGCACGGTCCAGGCGCTGAAGCGGCGCGGCGTCACCTCCTTCGATCTGGGCGGCATCAATCCGGAAAGCGCCCCCGGCGTCACGGAATTCAAGCTCGGCACCGGCGGCGACGCCATCGAAACGGTGGGGCTCTACCGGTAAGGCTCGCCGGCGCCCTTGCGGTTCCGCAAGCGGGCGTTGAACCGGCGGAACGCCTGCATCATTCTGTTGCCGTCACGCGCCTTTGGAGGCTGGAGGGTTTCATGTCCGACGAAAAGAAGATGACGGCCGAGGAGGCCCATCTGGCCATCACCGAGGCGTCCAAGCGCAAGCCGCAGGTCCAGGCCGTGCGGGAAAAGCTTCAGAAGCTCGCGGAGGACGAGGACAAAGGCCTCCAGATGATCGCCTCCGCCATCCGGACGCTGATGCAACAGCGCTGAGGCACCGCAGCGCCGATAAGCGTCCGGGTGCCCGGAAAGCGCGGGCGGGGAGGGCGGCTGCGGTTCAGCAGCCCGCCGCCTTGCTGCATCCCCCCTCCTGGGGGGTGGCGCCGCCCGGGAAGCGGGCAAGCTGCAGGCCGTTCCGGGAATCCTCGAACATCTTGTCGAGCGTGCGGACCGTCTGCTGGAACGCCTTCAGCTCGCGACCCTCCAGCTTGTCGCCGGTCGGCAGGTCCACGCTGCGCGGATCGACCTGGCGGCCCGCCTTCAGCAGCTCGAAATGCAGGTGCGGGCCGGTCGAGCGGCCGGTGCTGCCGACATAGCCGATGACGTCGCCCTGTTCCACCCGGCCGCCGCGCCGCGTCGTCTTCGCGATGCGGCTGAGATGGGCGTAGGCGGTGGACACCTGGCTGTTGTGCTTGATGCGGATGTAGTTGCCGTAAGCACCCTTCGGCCCGACCTCCTCGACCACGCCGTTGCCGGCGGCGTAGATGGGCGTGCCGGTCGGGGCGCCGAAGTCCATCCCCTTGTGCATCTTGCTGAAGCCGAGGATCGGGTGCCGGCGCATGCCGAAGCCCGAGGTGATGCGGGCGCCGTCGATCGGCGTGCGCAGCAGCGCGCGGCGGATGCTCTCGCCGTCGCGGTTGTAATAGTCGTAGCGGCCATCGCGGTGCTTGTGCCGATAGATCGGCATCTCCTTGCCGCTCAGCACGAGGCTGGCGTAGAGCACGTTGCCTTCGCCGACGGGCCTGTCGTCGTCCGTGACCAGCTTCTCGTACAGCACCTCGAACCGGTCGCCCTGCTGCAGGTCGCGCTGGAAGTCCACCTCGTAGGAGTAGCTGCGGATCAGCTCCAGCATGACGCTCATCGGGACACCGGCGCTCGCCCCGGCCTCGAACAGGCTGGAGCTGACCACGCCCTGAGCCCCGACGGGCCGCCGCGTGACGTCGCGCTCGGTCTCGCTGGAGCTGAAGCCCGAGTCCCCGTCGCGCGAGACGGAGACGGACCGCAGCGCGTCCGGCACGAACTCGAACCCGGCGAAGCGGCGCGAACCGCCGCGGCGCGGCTCGAACAGCACCGTGACCTCCTGGCCGACTTGGATCTTGCGGGGATCGTAGACCTTGCGCATGGCGGCGATGGCCTGGTGCGCCTCGTCCTGCGTCACCTTGGCGCTGGTCAGCATTTCCATCAGCGTGTCGCCGCGCCCGATGGACAGGACCTGGCGGTGCAGGGCCTTCTGCCTGGCTGCATCGTCCTTGGCTGGCTGTTCCTGCGTCTTTTCGGCCGGCGCCCTGGAACCGCCCGTGGTCCTGCCGGCGGCGTGGGCCGTGACCAGTGTGGAGGAGAGGAGTGCGCCGGTAAGAACCGTGCCGCACAGCAGCTTGCTGCAATAGGCGAGCGTGGGAAGGCCGAAACCTCTCAGACGCACCGTCATCCTCCTATGCCCCGCCGCCCTGGCGACGATATATGAGAAACCGTCAGGCCTTTCGGTCCTATCAGGACGTCGGGCCGAAGCTTTGCGCGCGGCCTTAGAGCCTGTCAACGAGCGACCGCTTATCGACGAGGCGCCAAGGCCCTGTTCCCCTGCGGCGGCGATTGCCGCGTGGCAGCCCGCCGGGGAGTGGACCGCAATACACTGAATCCAGGCCACGCTTCCGCTCAAAAATCGAGGGCGGGGAAATTTTCATGCTTCCGTCAAAAAACCTCTTGCGCCCCGGACGCAGTGGCGCTTATAAACCGCTCCACCGACGCGGTGGCCGCTCACGACTGAGACGGCGGCGGGTCGGGAAAATCTCCGGAACGGCGGATCGAAGCGAACCTGAAAGGGTGCGTCGGTTTGCGTGTCTCCGGCGGTTGCTGTCTTGAAAATCCGGCCGAATGTTGCCCTGGCACGAGCTGCCTGGGGGCAGGCCGATGCGGCTCAGAGCTTTGAGCCGCGGGATCTTTTAAAAGTGAAGACCGTGTTGTGAGAAGGGATGCGCAGGCGGCGG
>NZ_JAFIQV010000063.1 GCF_017356015.1 Azospirillum sp. SYSU D00513 | reverse complement strand
CTCGCGCATGGGAACCTCCAAAGCCTCCATAACGCTTTGGAATCACGTTTCTCCAGACGAATCAAGTCTCTGATTGGGTTTTGACCCTAGGCCGCGTTTTCAGAAATCGGATCTGCTTGATAGCCCGCTGGTGGCCGGTTGCTCTGGGCCAGTTCGCTTCCGACCTGCTAAAGCCTGGGTTGCTTGGGAGGCGGAGATGAGCCCGACGACGCTGGATCTGATTGCGCGGACCATTGACTGGATCGAGAGGCATCCATCCGGTGGGCGTGGTCGGCCCAGCTGCCCGACGAGCGATGTCATCAGAACTCTGGAAGCCTTCGCCGGCACCGGTCTGTGCTGGCGAAGGCTGCTCGCCGCCGCTGAGCGGGCCAGCGGCTCGACACTTCATCGGCGCCTGCTGCACTGGGCGGCGCGGGCGGTGCTGCCGCGTGTCCACCGTGTGCTGTTGCGCATGGTCCGCTCCGGACCAGAGGCCGCGGCACAAGCCTGGAACATCGTGGTCGACAGCAGCAGCGTGCGCGCCAGGCACGGCGGAGACCTGACCGGTCCGAACCCGACCGACCGCGGTAAGCCCGGCACCAAGTACCATCTCGCCGTCTCCGCCGATGGGCTGCCCGTTGCCGCGGTCGCATCAGCGGCCAATGTGCCCGATACCGTCCTCTTCCCTGAACTGCTCCGCTTGGCCCGGGTGGCCTGCGCCTCCATCGCCCGGGTCTATGCGGATGCCGGTTACGACAGCCGCGAGAACCGTGCGGCCTGCCTGCATGAGGGCATCCAGCCGCTGATCCGCAAGGCCGGAACCGAGCATGGCTCCGGCCTGGGGGCCGTGCGCTCCGTTGTTGAACGCGTTCTCGGGCGCCTCTTGCGTCACAAGCGCCTGGAGCCGCGCCACGATCGCGATTGCTTGATCTGGGCCATGTGTGCCCCCTTCAGTTCAGCGGGAGCACACGTATCTCTCAGTCGCCCACAGCCAGGATCGTAGTGGGCAATAAAAATCAGTTAGAAACCCGGCGCAGGGCGTGCAAGCTGCAATCCTATGCTGCCGCGCGCAACCTGCGCACCACCTTCCCACCCGTCGCCGTCAGTCTTCAACACATTCCCATCATGTAGACCACCGTGACGAGCCCCTGGATGATGCAGGCCATCATCACCTCGTCGTCAGGGTGGAGTTTCAGCTCCCAGGTGTCTGGGTGGGCGGTGAGAAGCCAGTGCTGCTGGTCGTCGGACAGGGGCAACGCCATTGATATCTTCCCATTCGTCCCATCCAGCTTGAGTGAGGCGCCAGACTTCCATCTGCGGCCACCACGATGCCAGCCCAAGGTCACGGCATTCCGCAGTCAGCCAGTCCGGCGCCGGGTCCAGATCTCCGGAGTCCGGGTCGGCGGTCATGACCCAACGTTTCTGTTCGGCTGTGAGCTTCATGCGGTTGCATTTTGCCCATCAGAATGGACGTGTCATCAATGCAAGCGAGGCCGTCCATAAGCCCACAGGGGGAATAGGAACTGACTTCATCCTCGCGCTGTTGATGCCTCTGGTCCAATCTACCTCCCCCCGGTTCGGCCAATCCGGGAACCGGGACGCTGAAAGAGGGTTCCTATGTCTTCTGCCATGGACCCTTTGATAGGGCACTCCACCATAGACCAATGGCAGGCACTGATTCGCTGCCCTCCTGTTGTGAAGGCGGGTGTTTACCAGACGCACCCGTCATGATGATCGGTCGTGAGCGCGAAGGCTGTCTTCCTCCAGCGAGCGGTCTTCGTTGCATCTGACAGTTGCTCAGTAGGAATGCCTCATGGCACTGAAAGGCGGGGGCTAGAAATATTATTCTCTGGTTGGGGATCAGCGTCAAATGGGAAGATTGTGCCTATAATCCACGCTCTCATCATCGCCATTATACTTTTAATCGTTGGCTACTACACTGCGTAAGCCAAGAATAAGATTGTTTGTTCGGGACGAGCTGGAGCATATAGCTTACGCGACCTCACGCAAGTGACGCACCACATCACCGCCTTTCGGCGTCAACCGCCAGCGTGTTGCCACCATGTCGATGATCATCACCAACCCCTGACACACACACCCCATCATCACGTCGTCTTCGGGGTAGGGGGCATCTCCCCAAGTGTCAGGATGAGCTGATAGCAGCCAGAGCTTCTGGGTGTCGGTCAAGAACAGATCCACTGGAGGTCCTCCCACTCATCCCATCCGGCTTGGGTGAGCCGCCAGACTTCCATCTGCGGCCACCACGACACCAAACCGAGGGCTCGGCATTCCGCAGTCAGCCAGTCCGGGGCCGGGTCCAGATCCCCGGTGTCTGGGTCGGCGGTCATGATCCAACGCTTCTGTTCGGCCGTGAGCTTCATACCGACGAAGTTTTCCCATCAGAATGAACGTGTCAGCAACGCAAGAGAGGCTGCCCACAGAGGGTGTCACGTAGTAACGTTGGGTTTGATCTACTTTGTTGGCATCGCTCTTCTGTGCCGCTCTGAGCTTATCTTCTCCCGCATACATACCCGTTTTCGAACGGCCGAAATAGCGCTGGTTACATGTTTGGAGACGCAAACACGCCCAAGACATTGGCAACGGCGAAGCAGAAAAAGCCGATCAAATCCGACATCGCTGCGTGACACCCTCTTCCCGAGCGCACTTGGCTCAGCACTCGCCCGGTTGATAATATAGGAGCGCGGCTATGCCGGACGAGAACCGACATAAAAACCGACAGCAACAAGAATGCGCCGGGTCGGAGTGATATGCCGCCGCTTGAATAGGTGACGGGATTTCTCGGATTGTTCCTGGTGGTCGGCGCCATCGATTTTCTCCTCCATGATGCTTTCAATCAGGGCTCTCCACCAAAATTGCGGACGAGTATCGAACGACAATCAAGCTTCAATGGACGGCGCTTGGTCGATATTGTAATTGCGAATGACGGTGGATCCACTGCCGCCAGCATGAAGGTCGAAGGCACGCTAAAGGACGGCAGAAAAACAGTTGAAACCATCTCGGTTGCCTTCGACTATATTGCGGCACATTCAAGAGCGCAAAATGGCATGATTTTTATTCACGATGCAAGTACGCATAAGTTGAGCGTGGAAGAAGAAGCTTATATTATTTCATGACCGCCCTCAGAGCGTCTGATGCTATTCAAATTTCGACGTTTTGCTAACTTGAACCCGGTGTTCCGATCCGAAACCGACGACCGGCTCTCCAGCTTGCATAGTGATAGTTGTTCGCAGTCCCGATGAGGTTCAGCTTGGCCAGCTCTTGAAATTCCGCTCGAACCACAGGGCAGCGCCAACAGTTCCGAGGGCAAGAAGCACTGCCATGACCAGGGGTCCCCGATTTGAGTGTGATTTACGGCGAACCCACAGGCCGGGCGGTCTCAACGGATCGGTCAGGCGATCATGGGCGAAAGTCGATGTCCGATCTGGTTGCGGAGGCGCGAAATTAGCCAGCCTGCGGCTGGTCGAGCCGTTCATGCTTTCCATAGCCCGGATTAGTGAACCCTGTTCGGCAATTGCCACCGCGAGACGCGCGGGCGCAACGCCAAGATGTTCAGCGACGAGGCTATCCCGAATCCGCAGCACTCCGCGCCGAACCTCCATTTCGTTGTCCATACCGGGCAGGACCTCCAAGGCAACGTCGCACTCCATGTCAGTGCCCATGGAGCGGTTGTTCAGGTTGGAGGAGCCGATGCGCAAGAACCGGTCATCCACGACCATGACCTTGGAATGGACAACGATCTCCACGCCCTCAATGACGGCGGCGTACAGGCGGAAGCGATCAAATTGGTCTGAGGAGTGCAGATGATGCGCGATCGTGGTGCGCGCGTTGTCCATCGCCACCTGCTCGATCCAACTCGGTGACCTTTTAGGGGTGATGATTACGACCTCCGGGCCGTCCGGTTCGGCCAGGCGCCGTGCAAGGGCATCCCCGATGCGGTCCGATGCGAGATACTGGTTCTCAAGATAAATTGTTTTACGGGCCGCCGCGATGGCGTCGAGGTACAACGCCTCGACTTCCCGCACCTCCGGCTGTTCTCGCCCGGAAGGCATGGTCCGAGCAATGCCGACCTGGACATCACGGAAATCCGGTTCGAGTTCTGCAGGCCACGGATCTGTCCCCAGGGGCGGAGGCGGCAAGCGTTCTCCGGTCGCTTGCCACCAGCGAGCGCGGGCGAGCTCGTCCAGAGACCGCGCGGCATCACCATCGACCAGCATCATTACATCGTGGTGCGGTTCGTAAGGCTGGCCGGAGGGTTTGTGACGTAGCGGCTCCCGACGATGGTGCGCGCGGGTGTCCCAGCGATTGGCCGCGAAATCTATGCCGCCGCAGAATGCCACGGCACCATCGACCACCAGCACCTTCTGGTGAAGAACCGTAAGTGCCGGATGAGCATCATCGAACACGTAACGAAGGCGGTCGCCGTCGAGATGGAGAGCGTCCACGCCGGGAATGCGCCGACGCTGAAGGGCGAGCCAAGCTGCCTTGTCCCACACAAGCACACGGATGTGCAGACCCTGGTGGCGGTTTACGAGGCTCTGAAGCAGGTCTCCGATCTGGTCCGGCTGGACGGGATCTGGGTTTCCAGGCTCCAGGGGAGCGCCTTCGGCGAAATCCCAGGCCAGTAGGAGTATGGACCACCTGGCCCGGAGCATGGCCTGCTTTGCCACGGCGAAGTAGGCGTCGGCGTCGATGAGACACGCCGCCCTGTGTGCGGCTTTAAGCCGCCAGCAATTCCGGCCGGCGCGCAGGATCACTCCTTCCCCAGGCTCGGCCGAGGAGAGGGTGTCAGGTCCGTCCCGTTGCATCATGGGTGAAGCCTTGTCAGTTTGGCGCCCTCGGCGCGCACGGCGCTTCAGTCGCGGCTGGCAGAGCCAAAACCGGGCGGGGTGCCCTTCAGGGCTTCGCTGGCATTTTGCAGATCGACCGCGCTCGGGTGGTCCGTCGATACGGCCCGGGAGTCGTTTGAGCTTTCAATCCCCCGTTCCTCGCGCTCGATTTCCTGGGACGCCTGTGTCCAGTGCACCTCCGGGCGGCCTTCCGGATGGCCTTCTCTTTCCCAAATCTCGTACGCCCTCTGACGGATCATCTCGTCTCTGCTGCCCTGCATGATTCTGCTCTCCATTGGGTGGCTCGTTGTGGACTGAACATGGGAACACGCAAAACAGCGGAACGTGGCGTCCGCCATCCACTGACGGCTTAACGCGACTCTACCCATTTGGGTTTGGTTAGGAACGCGGCGAAGCCAGCACCGCCACGCCCGATCCCGCCAGGTACCGGTCCTTCCATGACGCTTGTTCCTCGCGAGCACCTGGCGAAATCAACGATGAGGGCGAGGTGCTGTGGTGCGAGAAGAGTCGCCCTTACTGTTGGACAGGCGCTCAGCCTTCTCCAAGGATCGGCGTCGCTTCTTTCAAGGTATCTCGGACATACAGCTTCTTGATGACAACATAGGCCACGACAGCGAGAGGCACGCCGAACAGGAGGCCGAGAGTGCCAAAAAGGGTGCCGAACGCCAGGACGGCGAACAAAGACAATGCCGGCGGCAGATCAACAGCGCGCCGCTGTACGAGCGGCGTAATGATGTTGGATTCAAGCTGCTGGATCACGAGAACCGCGGCGAAAGCCCAGGCGAAAGTCGTCACTCCGCCCGCCAAGGCTGCAATCAGGATCACGGCGCCCGCAACTAGGGGGCCCACGAACGTGACGAATTCCGCCAGTCCCGCCAGCAGACCCAACGCGAGCGGCGACGGGACACCGGCCAACCAGAGGAGCAGTGTCGTCAGGACCGCCACCAGGGCCATGGTGGCGAGCTTGCCGAGCAGCCAAAGTCGCAATGCCCGTCCGGTTGTCAGGAGTGTCCCCTCGATCCGTTCCTGCTCGCGCGGCGGAAAAAGTTTGACGAAGCCGCGGCGGTAGAGACGGGGCTCCGATGCCAGGAAGGCGCCTGCGATCACCATAAGCAGAAGATTGGCCAATCCGCCGGCGAACGCCATTCCGAAAGAGCCGACACGCGACAGAATGCCGCCGGCAACGGCGGTTCCCTTGCCCTGTAGCATCTGCTCCAAGCTGCCCTGTATACCGAAGCGCTGCATCGCGTGATCAATCATCGACGGTAGCTGCTGCGCGAGTTGTCCGGACTGCGAGGCGATCTGCGAACCGAACAGCAGTCCTGCCAAGGCGATCAGCAGAAGCATGGCGCTGCCGGCCACGGCGAGCGACCAGCGCTCCGGCACGGGCGTGTAGCGCACGACGAGATCCGCGGCTGCCCGCAGTACGATCCCAATCAGCACCGAGCCAAAGGCGAGCAGCAGGACGCTGGACAGGCGCCAAGACAGCAGGGCCAGGGATAAAAGGGCAAGCACGATGAGAAGGCGGCGGACAAGGCTGCCATTGCTTCGCCACTCATTGCGTTCGATCCGGCCGTCCATGCACGTATTCCTCGGCTGTTGGGTGGCCGATTCCGTTAACGGAACGGAAGGGGTGCGAATATGGGGGGAACTGTCGGCGGCCCTCGCGTACGGCGCCGCCATGGGCGGAGCGTCTTCCGCGCCGACGCGTAGCTTGCCAAGCTTGGTCCATTGGCTTTCCCCGACCAAGACTATTCCCGCCCGTCCAACTGCGCCGCAGCAATCAGGTTCCCTCGACGGGGGGAACCTTATCGACGGGAGGGCTTTGAAGTGACAGGCCAGCCGGCGCCGTTTCCGGACGGTGCTGCTATCTCAGCCCTTTTGGCCCCCAGGCTGTTCGGCAGCCGGCGGACCGCAAAGATCCGAGGAGTCATGAGAAGAACGTTGATAACGCTGTTTGCGCTCGTTCTGCTTGGTGGGATCGGCGCACTCCTGTTCTCCTGGTCCGGCCTCTACAACGTCGCGGCGAGCAAGGGACACTGGGCGATCACCCGCTGGTTCCTGCATTTCAGCCTGGAGAATTCGGTGGAGACGCACGCATTGCCGATCGCGCCTCCGCCCTTGGATGATACCGCCATGGTGTACCGCGGCCTCGGCCATTACGAGGGCGGATGCAAGCCCTGCCACGGCGCACCCGGCGAGGCCGGAAACCCCATCACCAAGCAGATGCTGCCGCAACCGCCCCACCTGCCCGACCATGTCGCCTCCTGGACGGACTCCGAGCTGTTCTGGATCGTCAAACACGGCCTGAAATACAGTGGAATGCCGGCCTGGATCGCGCAGGAGCGCGACGACGAGGTCTGGTCGGTCGTCGCCTTCATGCGGCGGATGCCGGACATGCCGGCGGATGACTATCGGCGGCTCGCCCGCAACGACATGATGTTCGACCCCGAGCAGGTGGAGGAGACAGCCGACCTCATCGCGTCCGCCGGGCCGGTCGGGGACGACCTGCTTGCCTGCGGACGCTGCCACGGCCTGCGTGGCGAAGGCGGCGGGGCAGGAGCCTTCCCCAGCCTAGCAGGGCAGAAGGCAGATTACCTTTACGAGGCGCTACAGGCCTACGCCCAGGGAACCCGCCCCAGCGGCATCATGCAGCCCATCGCGGCGGAGCTGGATTCGGCGACGATGCGCCGGTTGGCCGACCATTATGCCAGCTTAACTCCTCCCGCTCCACCAACCCTTGCGCCTTCCGACAGAGCGGCGTTGAAGCTTGGCGAGACCATCGCCACGCAGGGCCTGCCCGACCAGGGGGTTCCCGCCTGTGCCACCTGCCATGCGGGGCCGGATGCCCCGGTCCCCGACAACGCGCTCTACCCCGAACTGCGCGGCCAGCACATGGCCTACCTGATGCAGCAACTCCAGCTTTGGAAGGACGGCAAGCGCGGCGGCAACCCATTGTCGGACATCATGGCGGCGGCGGCGCGTCATCTGACCGCCGAGCAGATTGACGCCGTGTCCCGCTATTACGGTTCCCTCCCACCGGCCGGAGGTGCGACGCCATGAGAGTCGAGGCCATGTGCCGGCCGGCTGCGCTATTGCTGGCGGCACTTCTCGTCAACGCCTGCGAGCCGAGCACGGCGACCCCGTCCTCTTCCCTGAACGGCGATGTCCAGGCCGGGCGGAAAGTGGTCGAGCAAGTAGAATGTGGCGTCTGTCATCGCATTCCCGGCATCCCCGGCGCGCACGGCATCGTCGGGCCGCCACTCAAGGAATTCGGCCGGCGGGCCTACATCGCGGGCCTCTTTCCGAACAGGCTCGACCGCCTCGCCCATTGGGTTCGCAATGCGCCGGAGTTGGCGCCCGGCACGGCCATGCCGGCCATGCCGATCAACGAGAGGGAAGCGCGCGACGTTGCCGCCTTTCTCCATTCCCTTCATTGAAGCGCGGGCAGCCAATGCATGATGACGTTCTTTTGGGGGGCGGTTCTGGTCGGTTCCCTCTGGTTGGCCCATTGGGGAGCCGAGCACTTTTCGAAGCCTCTGAAGAAGCTGCGCAAACAGTGGGGCTTCTCTGTCGCCACAGGCGGATCTTTTGTTGGGCTGGCGGCCGCCAGTCCGGAGATCGGCATCAACGCCGCCAGCGCCCTGCGTGGTTCCACCGACATCGGTCTCGGCGTGACGCTGGGCACAAACATTCTCGCAATTCCCCTGATGGTGACGGCAGCCTATCTCGCCACACGCAAGGTGAACATTCCTGACCATGCCGGCCATGAACGGCACCGGCGTGAGCATGTCGTCGTCGTCGACGGGAGTGCCGTCACGGTGCAGGCCCTGCCTTACCTTGGGATTGTCGCTCTGTTCGCGCTGTTGACCCTGCCGGCGCCTTGGCGGGGATTGCAGCCCATCGACGGGATCATCATGCTGGCCGCCTATGCCCTGTATCTAGCGCAGGCCTTGCTGCGCGGCCGGGGAGAAGGGGAGGCGGTCGAGTGGGACCGCACGGAGGTGGCGCTCGCCGGCGGCGGCGTGGCCGCGCTTGTGATCGGCACCTACTTTGCCGTGCAGGCGACGGAGAACATCGTCCAGACCTTTGGCCTTTCGAGGATCGTCGGAGGGCTGTTCATCACGGCGCCCATAGCCGCACTGCCAGAGGTCTTCGCGACCTGGCAAGTTGCCCGCAGTGGCCAGATTACCTCGGGCGTGACGAGTGTGATGGGCGATCATGCCGTCACTTTGACCGTGGCGCTGCTGCCGCTGGCTCTTGTTGGACTTCCGGTGGGCGACCTCTTGTTGTTTTCAGTCAATCTCTTCTTCGTAGCCCTCATGCCGGCGCTTTATGCGGGATTCCTCCGTTGGAACGGAAGGGAAGAACATGGCTTTCGGCGGTGGCATGTCGCTGTGTTGCTGGCAACCTATCTTCTCTATGTCGCACTCGTTCTGTTTTGGGTACAGCCCTTCGCATGACAGGGAAGACACCGAACAATGGTCGGTGAAACCATCACCCACACGCTGGGACCTGGACGGCCGGCAGCCCAACCCACAGGATGGCGACGAGGGTGGAGGCCGCCGACGCGGCGGTCAGCCATCGCATGAACAGCCGGGCGTCGGTGCTGCCGACATGGGACGCCGGTCCGCCGCCGAGCAGGGCGCGGACCAGAACCAATACCGTCAGCGCCAAAGCCAGCAGCGTCGCCACGGTCACCAGAGCGGGAACGAAGGGGAAACCGGCGAGGCTGATCCGGTCGAGCGCGCGCGCGCAGGCCAGCCCGTTGATGCCGTAGACGATCCCGAAATGCGCAGCCCAGATCAGGTAGGGCGACATCATTGCGGCGAAGGTGACCGGAAAACTGCGCGTTGTCATGGCCCACCTCACCCGAATAGCCGCGGAAAAAGATGCACCAGCAGCAGGGCTATGAGGCCCTGCGCCACCGTGTAGAGGGCGAACAACATCGTGTTGTCGAAGGTCACCCGGCGCTCTGCGTAGATCAGCCCGCAGAAGGAGCGCGCCAGCGTGTAGCCGATCATGATCAGCAGCACGGCGACGTGGAACGCCTGCCAGGCCGCCAGCATATAGGTCACGGCACCATAAGCGCTTTCTGCCCCCTTCAATCCGGTCCCTATCTGCCCTGTGATCTCCAGGACGGACCCCGCGACCGCCAGGAGGATAGCCGCCAGAAGGCCGATGCGGACAAACCAGTGTTTGTTCCGCCCCAACGAACGGCTCGCCCACAGGATCGCCAGCCCCGAAAGGACCCAGAGCGCCAGCCCGCCGCCTAGCCATTCCAGGCCTGGCAGGGACGCCGCGCCGGACGGCCACACGTCCGGGCTGACCGTCCAAAGGAAAAGGTAGGTGAAGATCAGGCAGGCGAAGGCGGTGCCATCCACCAGCATTAGGACGACCATGGCCCACCAACTGTGATTGACCGGCCCCTGGACGTAGACCGGGATGCGCCAGCCTCCGCCGACATCCTGCGGCGGATGGTCCTCCCCTTTGTCCAGTCCCCACAGCCACCAGAGCACCGAGGCGATGGCGAGCACCGCTGGCACCAGCGAAATCCAGTACAGTTGCACCGTGAGGCACAGAAAATGCGCCGCCGTGAAGAGGCCAGCCAGGAAATGTCCCCAATGCGGCCCCGGCATCGGCATGAGGTACTGGGGCTTGCTTTCTATTGGGCTGGTGACGATGGTCTCGCGCCGGTCCGTGGGAGCACCGGGCAGGAAGTGGGCCCCCGACTGCACCTCGCGCGACAGGTTCGGGTTTTCCCACAGTGGGTAAAGGCCGGTGACATATGGGATGCTGCGCACCGCATAGCTCTCGTTTGGGATCCATTCCAGCGTGCCGGCGTTCCAGGGGTTGTCGGCGGCCCGCCGAACCCGGCCCAGCACGTCGCGGGCCATGTCCACCAGAACGATAAGGACACCCAGCGCCAGAACGAAAGCTCCGACCGTGGATACCATGTTCAGCAGGTTCCAGCCGAGATCGCCGGGGTAGGTGTAGACGCGCCGGGGCATGCCCATGAGCCCGGTGATGTGCATCGGAAAGAAGGTAACGTTGAAGCCAATGAACATCAGCCAGAAGGCCCAGCGTCCCAGACGCTCCGACAGCATGGTGTTCTTCAGCGTCGGCCACCAGTGGTATAGGGCACCGAACAGGGGGAAGACCATGCCGCCGATCAGTACGTAATGCAGGTGCGCGACGATAAAGTAGCTGTCGTGCGCCTGCCAGTCGAAGGGCACGACCGCGACCATCACGCCGGTCAGCCCGCCCAGCACGAAGATGAACAGGAAGCCCATCAAGAAGTGGGTCGCCACGGTCCACTGCACCCGCCCCTTGCCCAGCGTGGCGATCCAGGCGAAGACCTGGATGCCGCTGGGCACCGCGACCGCCATGCTGGCGGCGGAGAAGAAGCTCAAGGACAGGGGCGGGATACCCGTGGTGAACATGTGGTGCACCCACAGGCCGAAGCTGAAGACGCCCGTACCCACCAGCGCCAGCACCACTAAGTTGTGGCCGACCAGCGGGTAGCGGGCGAGCGTCGGCACCATCATCGAGACCAGCCCCGCCCCCGGCAGGAAGATGATGTAGACCTCCGGATGGCCGAAGAACCAGAAGAGATGCTGCCACAGCAGCGGGTCGCCGCCACGCTCGGCGATGAAGAAGGGCCAGTGGAAGGCGCGCTCGATCTCCAGAAGCGCCGTCGCCAGGATCACGGCAGGGAAGCCAAAAATGATCATGCCGGCCATGATCAGCATCGACCAGCAGTAGATTGGCAGCTTGTCCAGCGTCATGCCGGGCGGCCGGGTGCGCAGGATGCCGACGACGATCTCGATGGCTCCGGCGATGGCGGAGATCTCGATGAAGCCGATGCCGAGCAGCCAGAAATCCGCCCGGATGCCCGGCGAGAACTCGTAGCTGGTCAGCGGCGGGTACATGAACCAGCCGCCGTCGGGTGCCGCGTCGAACAGCAGCGAGGCGAAGAAGGACAGGCCGCCGAAGAAATAGGCCCAGAAGGCGAAGGCTGACAGGCGCGGGAACGGAAGGTCGCGGGCGGCGAGCATCGCCGGGATCAGGTAGACGCCGATCGCCTCCACCACCGGCACAGCGAACAAGAACATCATCGCCGTGCCGTGCACCGTGAAGAACTGGTTGTAGGTGTCGTGGTCGAGCAGGTTGTTCTCCGGCACGGCGAGTTGCGTGCGCATCGCCAGCGCCAGCAGCCCGGCGAGCACGAAGAACAGCAGCGCCGTGCCGATGTACATGACGCCGATGATGTTGTTGTTCACCGCCGTGAGAAGACGGAACCCCTGGGGAGCCTTCCAGACCCGCTTCAGCGTCGCCAACTCCTCGGGCGGGCGGGGCAGCGGGCTCGGCAGGGAGCGAGAGGACGTGCGGCCGGTATCTTGCGAGCTCATTTCAGGCTCTCCAGCCAAGCGGATAAGGCGCGCAAATCTTCACCGTCCATGATGTTGAAGGAAGGCATGGCGTTTCCGGGCTTAAGGTGCTGAGCGCTGGCAATCCAGCCGGCGAAGGTGCCGACATTGTTGCCGAAAGAACCGGCACCCAACGACTGCCGGCCTCCCACGCCGGACAGGTCGGGGCCAATGGTGCTGACCGCGGGCGTGCCGCGCACCGCATGGCAGGACTGGCAGCCGTAGGAGAAAAAGGTGTCGTAACCGCGGGCCAGGAAGGCGTCGAGAGGCCTTTGCACCGGGCGGCGCTGGTCGGTGAGCCAAGTGTCGAAACGCTCAGCCGGCTCGACAACGACCTCGAAGGCCATCAGCGCGTGCTGAGCACCGCAATATTCGGCGCACTGCCCGCGGTAGGTGCCTGGCTTCTCCGCCAGTAGCGTCAGCCGGTTCACGTGGCCGGGGATCATGTCCATCTTGCCGGCTAGGCTCGGTACCCAGAAGCTGTGGATGACATCGCCAGCTTTTACCAGCAATTCCACCGGCCGCCCCGCCGGGATGACAATTTCGTTGGCCGAGCGCAGCGGCTCGCCGTCCGGCAGGCGGTAGAGCACGTCCCACCACCACATATTGCCGGTGACCTCGACGGTAAGAGCCGGGGTCTCGCCAAGCGTGACCAGCCGGCGGGCAAGCCCGAACTCGTGGACCTGCAGTGCGGTCAGCGTTACCACGGGGAAGAGGATGCCGCCACCGATCACCCAGGCTCTCGCTCCGGGAAAGCGCTCCCCCCTGGCGAAGACGGCATAAGCGGCCAACGCCATCACGAAGACGAAGATCGCCGCACCGCCGACGAACAGCACCCAGCTCGTGAACAGGATTTCTCGTGCATTGAATCCGTTGGGGGAGAAGGCCGACTGGCGGCCGTCGCATGCGACGAGCAGCAAGCCGGCGAGAAAAAGCCACCCAAATCGAAGCGGGTGCTTCCGTCGGTTCCGCCGCTGGGGCAGGGCCATGCTTATCGTCTCCGTGTCTCGTCCCACTTGGCTCATTTCATGGCTAACTCCTGCGGTGGGGAATCCGTTTCGGCGGATTAGCGCTACCGCATTTTTCCTGTGACGACCGACGCCGCGCGAGGTTGGAGTGCCCATGCGAAACAAACCGGAGATCATCGAGATGACCCTCAGGACAAGTTTGGCAATTGGCGCACTTTTGTTGGCGGTGACCGGTCCGGTGGCGGCCCAAGGGCAACAGGGGCAAGGTTCTGGGCAGGGGCTGCCACCGCCGCCCAGCGGCCAGGCGCTCGGCACCGCCAATCTTATCGGGCAGGACGGGAAGCCCCGTGGGACAGCCGCCTTCGTCGAGACGCCAGCCGGTACCCTGATCCAGGTCCGGCTGAACGGTATCCCGGTGGGTGTTCATGGCATCCACATCCATGAAACCGGACAATGCCAGGGACCGGATTTCAAATCCGCGGGCGGGCACTACAATCCCGGCGGCCAGGAGCATGGACTGCTGGCACACGCTCAAATCCACGCGGGCGACCTGCCGAACGTCTATGCTCATGACAACGGGGTGGTCTGGGCCGACATTCTGACGCCGCGTGTGACACTCGGCACCGGGCAGGACAGCCTGTTCTCGCAAAACGGCACTGCGATCGTGGTTCACGCCACCCCAGACGATTACGCCACGAATCCGGCGGGGGCGTCCGGGGACCGGATCGCCTGCGGTGTAATCGAGCGTACGACCCAGCCGAAATGATGGTGAAGCACATCGGCGCGGCTGGTCCGCGCGTCTCCTGATCCCCACAGGCATCATCCTCACGGAAAACCGCGCCGATGTCATTCGATCAGTTTCCGCTACTCGCCAACCTCGCGATCTTCGCCGTGAGCGCCGGGTTTGTCTGGGCTGCCGGAACGCGGCTGACCGCCTATGTCGACGGCATCGCGTCGCTCACCGGCATTGGGCAGGCTTTCGCCGGCATGCTGCTTCTGGGCGGCATCACCTCGCTGCCGGAGATCGCAACGGCGACAACCGCGTCTTGGACCGGCAACCCGTCTCTGGCCGTCAGCAATCTGCTCGGTAGCGCGGCCGCGAACATCCTTCTGCTCGCAATGGCCGACGCGATCATCGGTCGTGACGCTCTGACGTCGGTGGTCGCCGCTCCTGCAACGCTGTTTCAGGGAACACTCGGCATGATGTTGCTTGGCGGCGTGGCCGTGGTCGTGACGATCGGGGATGTCGCCGTCCTGGGGGTTGGGGTGGGGTCGACCTTGCTGATGGCTGGCTGCGTCGCGTCGCTCTGGCTTTCTTCCGGCTATGAACGGCGGCATGTCTGGACCGCGGTCGGGAAGGAGCAGGAAAAGGAAGAGGAAGGAGAAGAAGAGGGCGTAGAAGACGAAAAGCCCGGCCAGCCCCTTCGTTCACTGGTTCTCAAAACGGTGGCGGCTGGCGCGACGATCCTCGTGGCCGGCTTCTTCCTTTCCCAGACCGGTGACGCCATCGCGGCCCAGACCGGACTCGGGACAGGGTTGGTGGGGCTGGTGCTCGTCGCCTTCGCCACCTCGCTGCCCGAGCTGAGTTCCATAACCGCCGCCCTGCGCCTGCACCGCTATGAGATGGCGGTGGGCGACCTGTTCGGAACAAACCTCTTCAACATCGCATTGCTGTTCATCGCTGATCTTGCTTACGGCGGCGGACCCGTCCTGGCGGAAGGCGGTCGCTTCGAGGCGGTGGCGGCTTTGCTGGGTCTCCTCCTCACCGGCGTGTTCGTGCTCGGGCTGCTGGAGCGCAAGGATCGAACGGTGCTTCGGATGGGCTACGACTCCTTGGCGGCGCTGGCTTTCTACGCGGCGGGTCTGGCTGTGCTCTATCCGCTCGCACCCTGACGCTATCAGAACGCGGGCAGGATCGCGGAAATCCGGTGAACGGCGCCGTAGCATTCACCGCGGCGCTGGATAATTGTCAATCCATTCCAATCAGCTCATGCTTTGAAGAGCCGCTTGGCAGGCCTGCTCACAACGGCGACAGGATTCGGCGCATATACGGCAATGCTCGTGCATTGACGCGTGGCTGGCGCATTCGGTGCCGCAGAGGCGGCAAGCAGCCTCGCAAGCCTGGAGCGTGAGCCGGATCAGCTCCTCATTCGACCCGGTCCGGCGGGTTGCGATGGAGCCAGTGGCTGCGCAGATGTCGGCACAATCGAGATTGAGGCGAATGCATTGGCGAAGGTCTTTGACCATATCCTCGGCGAGACAGGCGTCCGCGCAGGAACTGCAGGCTTGAGCGCAGGAATAGCACTCTTCGATGCAGCGGATTTGTGCCTCGTTGATGCTGCCCTTCACATCCGGGTGCGTTCCGATCATTTCGCGAACCATCATAGCGATCATGCTCCTTTTTCATTCGGATTCTGGGATTTGGCTGCGGAGCCGCGGACAGCAGCCTCCAGTTTTCCAACGCCTGGAGAGCCGCGTCATCACGCGACTTCCCTTAATCCCAGCAGGCTGCACAGGGTTTGGCGCAGCTGTGCGTGGAAGGAGTGCGGCCGACCCACCCCCTCCCATGACATTGCCTGGCAGGGCAGGTGGTAGGAAGCGAGAGGCATCGTAGTTCAAGCTCACCTCGCTGACCGTCGCCAGGAAGGAGAGCTCGACCAATCCGGCGATGACGTTAGCGAACTTGGAAGGTTTTGAAATGAGCCTGATCGCAGGCGGGCATGGAGATCTCCGGCCAATGTGGATTGCCTATCAATCCTCATGAGACGCATTCGGTATGCGCAAGAACATGGCGGAGGCGGATGGGAATCGAACCCACCGTTCGCTTTCGGCGAACCGCTGGTTTTGAAGACCAGGAGGGCCACCAGACCCTTATCGCCTCCGCAGTTCTCTGGATGTCCGCGCGGTGTCTCCGCCCCCAGCCGCCGGCGGCAGCGGCATGGATGCGGCCACGCGCCGATCGCCCTTGCGTTGGGTAACGCCGAGCCTGTCCATATGCTCCATCAACGGCACGCTGAATTTTCGGGTGGTGCCGAGCAGGCGGCCGAGGTCGCTCAGGCTCAGGCCGTCCGGCTGTTCGGCCAAGGCCGCCCGGACGCGCATGACGGCGTCTGCAACGGCGTCGCGATGAAAGGTGATCTCGCGCTTTTGCACATGGTCCAGCGCGCGCACCAGCACGCCGGTGCGTGCCAAGTAATGCAGCGCCTTGTGCCGCCGCGTGTCGTGCCCGGCAACCGCACTGACGTCCGGCGGGGATAGGGAGCCCTCCCGGAATGCCGCCTCGACCGCCGAGAGGACGTCGCGGTCGGCCGTGGACAGCAGGGAGGCGGCATCGAGGTCGCGCCGCCGCAACACGCCGCCGTCCCGAACGAGTGCGCCTTCCTCGATCAGGCGGGCCGTCAGGGCCTCGAACAGTTCGGCTGTCAGAGTCGGCGGCAGCATCGCCCTCAGGCGTTCGGCCGGCATGCCGCGCTCAGTCGGAGAGGCGCGTTGAAAATCCCGGATGGTCCGCAACAGGATCTCGCGCAACTCACGGAAGACCGGTGCCCCCAGCAGGACACCCTGTGGCAGCTGCTCCGCGCCCAATCCGGTTGCGTCCAGCCGTTCCGGTGGCACGCCTAGAAGCCGTGCCACGTCCTCCAGCCGCAGTCCTGCATGCGCCGCAGAGGCGAGGCGGAGGGCGACGGCCTCCTCGGCGCGCCCGTCGGAGAGTGCCTGGATGCCACGGATCACGGCCTCGTCGAAACGGCGTCGCCGTGTCGACGCCGGATCGGCGATACGCCCGCCTCCGATGGTCCGGGCGGGTGATCCGAGCCGCAGGATGAAGGGTTCGCCCGCCGGCACTGCCACGGGGTCGGTGCAATGGAGCTGTGCCGGCGCCGACTGTCCGGGTTCCAAAAGGTCGCGGTCGAGCAGGCGGACACGGGCAGGGATGTCCGTGGTGCCGAACAGAAACTGGACTTTTGTCCCGTTCTCCAACGCGCGCGGGGCGCCTTTCAGCAGCGAGAGACCGGCGTCCAGCCAGTGGGACGGGGCGAGCAGTCCCGGTGTGGCGAGGGCACAGCCGCGCCCGAGATCGGCCAGTTCGACAGCGCGCAGGTTCACCGCGACGCGGGAGCCCGGCTGCGCCATCTCGACCGGCTTGCCATGCGCATGGAGCCCACGGACCAGGGCCGTTCCGCCGCTTGGCCAGAGCGCCACCGTGTCGCCCGCCCGCAACCGGCCGAGCCGCAGCGTGCCGGTAACCACCGGGCCAAAGCCGGGCACGGCGAAGGCACGGTCCGCAGGCATGTAGAAAACACCCCGGTCCTGCCGTTCTGGCCCGGCGGCGAGCAGCCCTCCCAGCGCGGACGCCAGCTTGTCCATTCCACGCCCCGTCGCCGTCGAGGTGAAGACGAGCGGTGCGCCGGCCAATGCCGTTCCGTCCAGCAGCCGCCGGACATCCGAAGCGGTCCGTAGCGCTTCCTCCTCGGCAACGAGATCGCACCTGCTGACCGCCACCACTCCACGGGTCACGCCGACCAGACGTGCGATGTCCAGATGTTCAATGGTCTGGGGTTTGACGCCTTCCCTGGCATCGACGACCAGCAGCACCGCATCAATGCCGGTGGCGCCGGCGATCATCGTCCGGACGAAGCGTTCATGCCCCGGCATGTCGACGAAGGCAAGGGTGCCTCCCGTCTCCTCGCGGTGCGCGAAGCCTAGGTTGATCGATATTCCGCGGCGCTTTTCCTCGGCCAGCCGGTCGGTGTCGATGCCGGTGAGCGCGCCGACCAGCGCGGTCTTGCCGTGATCCACATGGCCTATGACGCCGACGACGACCGTGGTCATGCTAGAACCGCTCGGCAGGCCGCGGCGACTTCGTGAACCTCCGCATCGCTCACCGTGCGCAGGTCGAGGAGGAGTTGGCCGTCCTTTATTCGCCCGACCACGGCGGGCCGGTGAAGACGCAGGCGCCGCGTCAGCTCTTCCGCCTCCAGGAACGGCGTATGCAGGGCGACGAGGCGGGTGGGGATCGCGGCTTCCGGCAGTGCACCACCGCCCGCGAAGCCGGTCGCCTCCCGCACCTCCGCCGTTACCCCCGGTAGGCCGGCAAGCTCGGCGCGGAGGCTCTCGGCACGCCGCTCCAGCGCCTCTAGGGGCGCGCTCAGCATGGCGAGGACAGGAATCCGGCCTGCGGCAAGTTCGGGTGACCGGTAGAGTTTCAGCGTCGCCTCGAGCGCGCCGAGGGTCATCTTGTCCAACCGAAGCGCGCGCAGAAGCGGGTGCGCCTTCAGACGGGCGATCAGAGCCGCCCGGCCAAGGATCAATCCGGCCTGCGGACCGCCTAGCAGCTTGTCGCCGCTGCAGGTGACGAGATCGATGCCGGCGGCTAGGCTTTCCCGTACGGTCGGTTCCGCTGGCAGGCCGAGCGGGCGCAGGTCGATCAGGCTGCCGCTTCCGAGATCCTCCATCGCGACCAGCCCGCATTCGCGGGCGAGCAGCGCCAGTTCGGACCGCTCCGGGGCGGCGGTGAAGCCTTGTATCCGGTAATTGCTGGGATGGACCTTGAGCAGGATACGGGTGTCCGGCCCGATGGCGCGCTCATAGTCGCCGATGCGGGTCTTGTTGGTCGTGCCGACTTCGATCAGCCGCGCACCGCTTTGGGCGATGACCTCGGGCACCCGGAAAGAGCCGCCGATCTCCACCAGCTCGCCTCGCGACACCACGGCCTCCCCCGGAACGGCCAGCGCCGCAAGTGCAAGCAGGACGGCGGCGGCGTTGTTGTTGACCACCAGCGCCGCCTCGGCGCCGGTCAGCTCGCACAGCAGCCCGAGGACGCCTTGGTAGCGCGAGCCGCGCTGGCCCGTCTCCAGGTCGTATTCGAGATTCATGTAGTTGGCCGCCGCCTCGGCGGCTGCGGCCACAGCTTCAGGGGCAAGGGGAGCACGGCCAAGATTGGTGTGCAGGACGATGCCGGTGGCGTTGATCACGCGCCGCAGTCGGGGTGCGGCCTCCCGCTCCAACTTTTCGGCCAGCTGGGCGAGGATGGCGCCGGGGCTCGCGTCGAGGTGAGCGGACGGGGTTTCCCGCAGAATGGCCCGCATTTCTTTAAGGTGCCGGCGGACGGCGGAAAGCACCTGCGTCCGGCCATAGGCCGCAACCAGGGAGGCCGCCTCGGTGCTTTCCAGCAGCCGTTGCACCTGCGGCAAGGATCGTAGGGGTGTGGCGTCGGGGCAGGCCATGTCCCGCAAATCGGTCTCCTCGCTGCGCCTGGGGTCCTGTTCTTCCGGTAACACGAGTTCTTTTGGTACCACGGGTGAGGCTGGGCTGAAGCAGGCGCGGTCGCACTACTCCGGCGGGGCGTTCGGCCCGAACCTATCCTCAGCTCTCCGCTGCTTTCCGGCGGTGAGCATTTTTCTGACTTTCCGGCCGTTCCGGCGGATTGTGCGGAGGCTTTTTCGTCGTGATTTCCTGCCGCCAGCCGGCCTTGTGCCCAAAGAAGCGGGTCAAAGGCGCGCCGCTCATCCCATGGGCCAGCACGGAACCGCAGATCGCCAAGCTGACCACATCCCAGATCACAGGGCTCCCCAGCTTGTGCTCCATCATCGACGCGTAATAGATCGCCGCGACGGCAATAGGTCCGAACCAGCCCACGAACAGCGCGTCCGGCGTGGTACGGATACCGGGAAGCAGCGGGCGCAGAAGCAGAAGCACGGGAGGGCGCCGCAGTAGAAGCAAGGCGGCGACCAGGAGTATGCCCTTCCACCCCAAGGCGTGCCATTTCGCCCAAGGGAGGGCCGCACCCAGGAGAATGAAAATGGGGATGGCGAAGAAGCGGTTCACGGCTTCCTGGCCCCTCTCCTCGTTCTTGCGGTCGGAGGCGCTTACCACTTGGGCGAAGATGGATGCTGCCGCGAAGACCACCAGCACCTCGTCGCTGCCGATCAGCCTTCCCGCCCCGACGGCGAACAACGCGAGCGCCGCCGTATAAATCAGCCGCCAATCGTCTTGGATCGCGTCATGCCGCTCGGAGATCAGCAGAAGCTTTCCCAGCGTATAGCCGATAACCAGGCCGAAGAGCGTGGCCATCCCAACCTCCCACAGGAGCGTATGCAACATCCAATGGGACAGGGCGTCGCCCGTCGCCATCGTGAGCATCAGGAACGCCAAGTAGACGAAGAGATAGCTGACGCCGTCGTTCGCACCGGAGTCGAAAGAGATTGCGTGGCGGATCCGCTCCGGGATGTTCTTTTCCGCCGCGTCTCCGGCAACGATGGGGCTTGCCGCCACCGGATCCGTGGGGGTGAGAATGGCCCCAATCAGCGCGGCAAGCCAGAAGGGGAGGTCCAGGATCAGGTAGACCAGCATGGTGCTGACGGCCCACATCAGCGGCATGCCCAACCCGATCAGGACGAGCATCTCCCGCCAGTTTCGTCTTGGGTAGCTCCGGGGGATGCGAAGCGCCACGCCGACAAGCCCGATCCCGATCGTCAGCCGCGCCGCCTTCTCCAGGATCGATGATTCCTGGCCCAGTTTCTTCAGATCGATCAGGCCAAACATTTCCGGCCCGAGTACGACACCGACGGCCAGCGCAACCAACGTCGGCGGGAAGGGGCTTCCTGCCAGCCACTTCGACCCCAGGCCAAGACAAAGGATCACCCCTCCGAGGGCAGCAACGAGAGCGTTGAATTCATTCATAAATAAACCCTGTTTGAACCACAGGAATCGTTTTTCTCAAGGCGGCAACAGGAAGAATGTGAGATCACCGCCCTCTGGGCTGGTCCGAATTGCCGGCGCTTCCGTAGCGCTTCGGCGAAAGACGGATGCCATGCAGTCGGCGGCGTTTCCCTCACCTTGCGCCAGCGATCACCGCACCGGCCCATGCGCTCGCCTTTCAAGCTAATTAGCCGTCTCCAGCAGTCCGCGCATGAGATCCCGCGCGGTCCGGACGCGCTCCATGTGAATTCCGACGACCGGGTATTCGCCACCGAACGCGATGCTGAGGGTAGTGTTGACGCAGTCAAGCCTGCGCTGAGATTCTCCGCCGGCTCGTCCGGAGCGCAGCTCTTCGGCGAGCCCGTCCCGCATGCGTACGAGACAGCGGATGACTTCGACCATGTCTTCGTAGACCGCAGGCGCATCGCGCTTACCGGGATTGTCCTCGGCCAGCCGTTCCAGGATCTCGAAGGCCTTGCGGCAGTGATTACCGATGTCATTGCGCTCCGGACGCATGGGCTCAACGCTCCAACGAGGTCGCCACACGAGTGGCGGCGGGGGTATAAGGCCGCTCGCCATGGTGGGCGATGCGCTCGCGCTCCCCGGTACTGGCAACGCGGGGCGGCTGTCGGTCCGGCGGCTCGGGCCGGGTAAGGCGGAAATAATTTTCCGGGATGCCGGCGCTCTCGTTCCCGCCCTTGAGGATCGCGTGGCGCAATGCCAAGCCGCCGGCGAGGGCGGCGAGCGAGCCAAGAACCGACAGGGTTCGTGACGGCTTCCGGACTACCTGATTCAAGCCATGGCAGAGGATCGGGATCGCGGCACCCATGGCCAACGCACCGACCTTGTCGAGAGCCCGGAGTTCCGGCTTCTCGAGGGCGTCGGCCACACCCTTGCGGCGGTAGGCGCGGTCCGCTTGAAGCCCGGCGGCCATTTCGACAGCGCAAGCGGCCAGCGCCACGCGGTCGAGCGTCCGTGCGGTGTCCTGCCGCTGGCCGGCCTGCTCCACGACCGACAGGGCGGAAGCGGCCGCGGCCATGGACGAGGCGGCGAAGCGGACTCCAAGCAAACGCGGTTCGGCGGCCCACAGCGGCGTGCTGGTCGCGGAGAGAAGCGCCGCGGTGTAGACGCTCATGCCAGCCCCGGCGACCGCGGCCGGCACCTGCGCCGCCTTGGCGACGCGCTTCATGCCGAGCAGATCGGCGCCGAGTGCGATTGCGCTGAAACCGGCGAACCCCGACAGGATGTAGGTGCCGATCGACATGGGGGAGGTCGACCGGTAGATCCGAAGCATATTGTACCAGCGATCCGGCGTGTGGAGGTCGGCGATCAACAGGACGCCGCCGACCGCGCTTCCTCCGACCGCGATCCAGCGGCCGGTGCGTGTCATGCCTCCTGCCTGCGGACCGCCGGCGAGGTCTCCCAGCGTCGCCAGGATCTGGGCCGAACCCGCGAGCCCTCCCACGAAAATGTAGGAGCTTACCTTCCAGTCGAAGGGGCTCGCCTTGACCGCAGGGCGGCCGTAATAGGTCTCGCCCATGTAAGGAGCCGCAGCCGAAGGAGGCAAGCTCGTGCCCGCGAAATTCCCGGACATCAGCGGATCTCCCCATTCCGGCCGGGGCCGGTCGGCCCGGCCTTTGCGAGCGCGAAGACGGCTGCCGCGGTGAGCGCCAGCCCGGCCATAGTGACCAGCCCGGCGGTCAGGGCCGGCTCCACCCGGTTCGCGGCGCGCGTCGGAGCGGTCGGCAGATTGTACACTTCCGGCCGATCGGTCAGCAGGAAGAAGGCGTTGAGATGGCCGAGCCCGCCGGTCGCGCCGGGCGTGTCCGGCGCGCCGTAGAGATAGGCGTTCCTGGCCCCCTTGGCGTGCAGATCCACGACCCGGGCCTTGGCGCGCTCCACAAGGTCGGGGACCTCGCCGAACTGGATGCTGTCGGTGGGGCAGGACTTCGCGCAGGCCGGTTCCAGACCGCCTTTCAGCCGATCGTAGCAGAGCGTGCATTTGTGCGCCTTACCGTCATCCGGGCTGAGGTCGACGACGCCGAACGGGCAGGCGG
The DNA here is from genome assembly GCF_017356015.1 of Azospirillum sp. SYSU D00513. Lineage (GTDB taxonomy): Bacteria > Pseudomonadota > Alphaproteobacteria > Azospirillales > Azospirillaceae > Azospirillum. The sequence goes on along the minus strand of NZ_JAFIQV010000063.1, from coordinate 6,866 downwards.
GCACGCAATAACCGCAACCGTTGCAGATGTCCGGCTGGACGACGACGGTGTCGAACTCCGTCCGGAACAGGGCTCCGGTGGGGCAGGCCTCGAGGCAGGGTGCGTTGTGGCAATGCTTGCACACGTCGCTCATCATCAGCCAGTTCGACTGGAAGGGCTGCATCTCCGTGACGCGTGTTCCTTCATCGCCGCTGATCTTCTCGACGAAGGCGACATGGCGCCACGTGTTGGCGGAAAGCGAACCGGTGTTGTCGTAGCTCGTGCCCTTGAGGCCGAGGTCGTCGGCTGGCAGCGCGTTCCATTCCTTGCAGGCGACCTCGCAGGCCTTGCATCCGATGCAGAGGGTAGTGTCGGTAAAGAAGCCGTAGCTTTTTCCCGGTTCGATCCTGACGCCGGCCGTCAGTTCGGCTTCCTGCGGGATCACGCCCGGCAGGAAGGAGTCGGCATAGTCCAGGGCGCGCGCGGGAACCCCCATGGGTTCAGTCTCCTTGTGCTGGGCGGTTGAGGCGGCCCTTGCGCAGGCCACAGGTGAGAGCCTTGTTCTCGTGCATGCTGGTGTTCGGATCGCCGACGATGGCGGTCAGGACATTGGCGATGTCGCCCGTGGCATAGCCCCTCCAGCCGAAATGCCAGGGCAGGCCGATCTGGAAGACGCTCTGGCCATTGAGCTGGAAGGGCTGAAGCCGCTCCGTGACGATCGCCTTCGTCTCGATGTCTCCGCGTGGCGTGGAAAGAACCACCCAGTCGAGCGTCCGGATGCCGAGTTCCCCCGCAAGTTCGGGCGGGATCTCGCAGAAACCTTCCGGCTGCAACTCGGCGGTGGTCGCAACGGAGCGGGTCGGCGTGCCTCCCGAATGGTGCTCGGTCAGCCTGTAGGTCGTCAACGCGTGGGGATAGCGCGGGTCGCCCGGCGCGTGGAGCGGGTTGTCGGACCTTTGCCAGATCTTGACGGCAGGGTTGTGCTGCTGCCCGTAAAGGGGATTCCGGACCGGAGATTCCACAGGCTCGTAATGGGTCGGCAACGGCCCGTCCTTCAGGCCGGAGGGCACATAAAGCGCACCCCGGCCGTCGGCGATCATGATGAAAGGATCGTCCCCGCCGAGCGCGTCCATGCCGCTCGGCTCCTGCGACCACTCCGGCCGGTAATCGGGAGGCTTCTCTTGGGAGAAATCGACGTTGTCCTTGCCCTCCCAGTGTCCCTTTTCGGCGTTCCACCAAACGAGCGTCTTCTTTTCCGACCAGGGCTTGCCCTGAAGATCGGCCGAAGCACGGTTGTAGAGCGTGCGGCGGTTGGCCGGCCAAGCGAATCCCCAGCCGAGATGAGTGCCGGGTCCGTCCGGCCCGTCGGGCCTGCGCGAGCGCGCCTGGTTGTGGCCTTCTTCCGGAAAGACGCCGCAGTAGATCCAGCAGCCGCAGGCCGTCGAACCATCGTCCTGGAGATACTTCGGATCGGAGATCTGCTTTCCGTCGGCTACCGTGTAGCCGTTGATTTCCTTCAGGACAGCCTCGACGTCCGGATCCTCCTTTTCACCCTTCACAGGATAGTTCCAGGTCAGAGAGCGGATCGGCTTGTCCTTGGGATCGGCGCTATCCTGGTACAGTTCCTTCAGCCGGCGGCCGAGATGGTGGATGAACCACAGTTCCGACCGGCTGTCGCCGGGACCGTCCACGACCTTGTCATGCCATTGCACGAGCCGATGAGTGTTGGTGAAGGTGCCCGCCTTTTCCCCGGCCAGAGAGCCAGGCATCAGGAATACCTCCGTCTTGATGTTCTGCGGCGTGAGTTCACCGTCGCGCACCGGCCGTCCCTTGTGCCAGAACGAAGCGGTTTCGGTTTCCGTGAAGTCACGGACGACCATCCAATCGAGGTTCGCGAGCGAGCGCTGAACCAGAGCGGAGTTGCTGGCACCCACCGCCGGATTCTGGCCCAGAAGGAATAGGCCCTTCACCAGGCCGTCGCGGATGGCGAGCGTGAGCGGCTGCTGAGAATGGTCACCGACGATTTTCGGGAGGAAATCATATCCCCAGTCGTTCTCCTTGACGGCGTTGTCGCCGTACCAGGCCTTCATCAGGCTGATCATGTATTTGGGGAAGTTGCTCCACCAGCCGGTCGGCGTTTCCTCGACGCCAAAAAAATCCTTCAGCGTGCCATGCGGTTTAAAGGCGTGCGGCTGCGGCAGGTATCCCGGCAGCATGTTGTAGAGCGTCGGGATGTCGGTCGAGCCCTGAATGCTCGAGTGACCGCGCAAGGCCAGGATGCCGCCACCCGGCCGGCCGATGTTGCCGAGCAGAAGCTGGATGATGGCCGCGGCGCGGATCATTTGCACGCCGGTGGAATGGTGCGTCCAACCGACCGCGTAACAGATCGCCGCGGTCTTGTCCGGCCCCGAGGCACGGACCAGCGCATCCGCCACCTTCAGGAAGGTCTCCTTCGGGCAGCCGGTCGTCCGCTCCACCATCTCCGGCGTGTAGGCGGCGTAGTGGCGTTTCAGGATCTGGTAGACGCAGTTCGGATGCTGCAGCGTCAGGTCTTTCGGAGTCGGTCCTTTCTTCAGACGTTTCGTGCAGTCACTGAAGCTTTCCGTCGTGTTCACGAAATGCTCGGCTAGGGAAGCCGGAACATGCATGTCCTTGTACTGCCAGCTTTCGTACTGATAGGTCTGCTTCTCCTCATTCCAGCCTGAGAACAATCCGTCGAGTTCGCTCGTGTCCTGGAAACGCTCGTCGATGATGGTGGATATGTTCGTGTAGCCGAGGACGTAGTTCTTGAACCACAGATCGTTCTCCAGGATGTGGCGGATGATCCCGCCCAGAAAAGCGATGTCCGAGCCCGCGCGCAGGGGCGCGTGCATGTCCGAAAGCGCCGATGTCCGCGTGAAGCGCGGATCGGCGTGAATGATGGTCGCACCCTTCTCCTTCGCCTGCAGCACGAAGCGGAAGGCGATCGGATGGTTCTCCGCCATGTTGGAGCCCATCACGAGGATGGCGTCCGCGTTGGCGAGGTCCCATTGGGGCATGGTGGCCGCCCCACGGCCGTAGGAGGCACCCAGACTGGGCACCGAGGAGGAGTGTCAAACTCTCGCCTGGTTCTCGATCCAGACCATCCCGAGCCCGCCGCTGAAGAGCTTCTTGATGGCGTAGTTCTCTTCGTTGTCGAGCGTGGCGCCGCCGAGCGAGGCGATCGCCAGCGTGTGGTTGACGGGCATGCCGTTGGGCAGGGTCCTGACGAAGGTCTCGTCACGCGTCCGTTTGGTGAGCTGGGCGATGCGGTCCATCGCCCAATCAAGCGGCTTCGGCTCCCAGCGGTCGGAGTAGGGTGCACGGTAAAGCACTTGGCTCATCCGCTGGTCGCTGGTCAGCCAGCCGAAGGTCGCGGCGCCTTTGGGGCAGAGCGTGCCCTGGTTGATGGGGCTTCTGGGATCGCCCTCCACATGGATGACGCGCCCGTTCTTCGCATAGACGAGCTGGGCACAGCCCACTGCGCAGTAGGGGCAGATGTTGGTGCCGACCGTGTCCGCCTCCTCCAGCCGCGGACGGAGCTGGGTCGAGTAACGGCTCTTCGCGGCTTCGGCATAGGCGCTCTGCCCGGCGGCCTGACGCGGCAACGACCACTCCCGCACGAAGTTCAAGGCGCGGCTGGCGAAGGTGCGGCGGCGGATCGTCTTCATCGGCGTGTCCTTGCGGTGTGGGCGGATATGTGCGGGGAGGGGGCGTAATCCGGGGATCGCGGCCTTCCGGCATATTCAATGCCGTGGACAATCCCGGCGATGAGAGCCGGCGTGTCCTCGTACCGGATGGCGACGCGTGCCTGGGTCCTGGCGAGAGGCTGCAGGTCCTGCGGCTCGATGGGCGCGTCATGGGCAAGGACGAACAGCTTCGTGATGCCCGCGTCGTCCACGAGCTTGAAGCGGCTCTCCTGCGCCAGGATGATCACCCCTTCCACGCTTCTCAAGGATCCCCTCCATCGGGACTGCGGACGCATTGGTTCTTCCGGGATAACTGCGCGCAATGGATGGGGTTCCTCATTCTGGTGGACGAAAACCCAATTGCCGCGTTCCGTCGCCGGCCGAGGCTTCCTCACCCGTCGGCCGCGCGAGCGAAACGGCGTTTCCGGAGAGGCGGACCCGGAGCTCTGGGCCCATTTCGGACATGACGCCACCGATCACGGTCGCTTCGCTGTATCCCGCCATCCGTAAGGCCGTGACGCAGGCCTCGGCGCAATCGGCCGGCACGCCCGCCAGGAGGCCTCCAGCCGTCTGGGGGTCGAAGAGCAGGCCGAAGGCGGGGTGGCTCTCCAGTGCCGTCAACCCGGCCGGGTCCGCGTGGTCGAGGCTGCGCGCGGCTTTCGCGTTGGCCGGGTGCAGCGTGCTCGTCACGCCCGCGTGCAAGGTTTCGAGCGCGCCCTCCAGGGCGGGCAGCGCGTCCAACTCCAACCACGCGCCGGGCAAGGCGGCGGAGTCCCCCGGGCCGGGGCCGGAGGCAGCCAGCATCTCCAGCAGATGGCCAAGCAGCCCGAAGCCCGTGACGTCCGTGCAGGCGGTGGCGCCATGGCGGCTGAGGAGGGCGGCGGCCGGGCCGGGCGGCGTCTGCATTGCCTTGACCGCGCCGGTGATCCAGCGCGCCTTGGCCCGGGCGCGCATGGCGGCCGCCAGGAGCGTGCCGGTGCCGAGGGGTTTGGTCAGGATCAGCCGGTCACCGGGCCGAAGGCCGCCTTTGCGCAGAATGCGTGCCGGCGACACCGCGCCGGTGAGGGAGAATCCAACCGCCAGCTCGCCGCCTTCGGCGCTGTGGCCGCCGACGAGCCGGGCGCCGGCGGCCTCCAGCACCTCCTGTCCTCCGCGCAGGAGCTGGTACAGCTCGTCCTCCACGACCGGGTCCGCTCCCGGCGGAACGCAGGCGATGGCGAGCGCGGCCAGGGGCTCCGCTCCCATGGCCGCGATATCGCCCAGCGCGTGGTTGGCAGCCACGCGGCCGAGGAGATAGGGATCGTCGAGGAATGAGCGGAAGAAATCGATGGTCTGCACCAGAAGCCGACCGTCCGTCGGCGGCTCGACGATGGCTGCATCGTCATGAGTGGAGTTCGGTGCCGTCCCGAGCCGCGCCAGCACGCGGGCCAGCGGCCCGGCCGGCACCTTGGCGCCGCAGCCGCCGCAACGCATTGCCTCGATGGTCTGGGCCTCCATTGCTTGGCGCGCCCCGTCCTTTCCGGCGAAGGGCACCGTCGCGCCGGGCATGCCCCGCGGCAGAAGCGGCAGATCCCCGAAGCGACGCATGAAGCGCCGGTCGATGCGGTCCTTCCATCTCCAGACCCAGTGTCCCTCCGTATGGAGGCCCCCGCGCGCCGCGACCGCCCGCTGGTCTCCCATGGCGATGATGCTGAGAAAGCGTCTTTGCGGCACGAAAGGTCGAGGCTGCTCGCCCGCGAGCGCGCGGCGCAGGTTGGCCGTAAGCGCGGGTCCCTGGCGCACGGCGAAGACGCCGGCCTTCTCGCGTGGATGAGGCAGCACCGAGGCAACATCACCTGCCGCGAAAACCAGCGGATCGCTGACGGACCGCAGGGAGGCGTCGACCGCCACGAAGCCCGCGGGATCCAGCACCAACCCGGATTCGCGCAGCCATGGCGCAGCCGACGCCTCGGTCGTCCACAGCGCCTCGTCGAAATCGATGCGACTTCCGTCGGCGCAGAGAAGCCGGCCGGCCTCGGCGGCAACCACCTCGGTGCCCTCATGCAGCGCGATGCCGCGTTCAGCGAGAAGGCGGCGGAAGACAGCGCGCACACGGCTGCCGAAGCGTGGCAGCAGTTCCCCTCGGGTGACCAGCGCAAATCGCTGCCGCGGGCCGTCCCGCAGCCGGTGATACATTGCAAGAACCAGCTCGACTCCCGCAGCCCCGCCGCCGACCACGGCAAGATCAAGCGGCCGTCCGGCCGTGCGAACCCGCTTAAGGAGCTGTTCCCACTGCTCGGCGAGGCGGTCGACCGGTTTCACCGGCGTGGTGAAATCCGCAGCGCCCGGAACCGTGCCGCTGCCCGGTGTGGAGCCGATGTCCAGTGACAGGAGGTCATACCGGATCGACGGCCGCTCGAGCAGCCGTACGCGGCGTTCCGCCCGGTCGATGCCAATGGCTTCGGCATGGAGCACCCGCGCGCCGGCGAAGCGAGCGAGGTTGCGCAGGTCGATGTGGCAGTCGTCATAACGGTAATGACCGGCGAGGAAGCCCGGCAGCATGCCGGAATAAGGCGTTTCCACATCCCGCGCCACCAAAGTCAGGCGCACCCCCGGAACCGGACGCATGCCGAAACTCTTCAGCACATGCACATGGGCATGCCCCCCGCCTATCAAGACCAGATCGCGTTCGATGAAGCCGGACTGCATGTCCTTACCATTCCATCCGAGAGGAAGAGTGAACACCTGCAGACGGCATACGCTCCGTCCGCTGAATGAACTTACACTTTTCCCGCAACGGTTGGCGCTGGATGCGGTTGAGGAAGCGTGTGGAGTTTGCCCCTTCCACGGGTTGGGTGGCTATCCCATTGCGTTCGGACTTCACAACGTCACGTGCATCGACGACGCGCTTTCTGGGACCGGCCGTGTGCTGAAGCCGGGTGGAAAGCTCTATTGCCTGGAGGTCAGCCACGTGGTCCTGCCGGTGCTGCGCGAGGTCTACGACCTCTATTCCTTCCAGATCCTACCCCGCATGGGCCGCATGGTCGCGGGCGACGAGGACCCCTACCGGTACCTGGCGGAAAGCATCCGCCGCTTCCCCGACCAGGCCTCCCTCGCCAAGCGGATCGAGGCGGCCGGCTTCGGCGCGGTGCGCGTGCGCAACCTGACGGGCGGGGTCGCCGCCATCCATTCCGGCTGGCG
>NZ_JAFIQV010000062.1 GCF_017356015.1 Azospirillum sp. SYSU D00513 | reverse complement strand
TCAACTCCTCGAACCGCCCGGTGCGGACCCGCATGCCGGGTGGTGTGGGAGGGGTGCGGTCCACTAGGATCGCCCCCTATCCCGATTTGGTAAACGATTACTGTGCGCGACGGATCGGGATCTCCAGCATGATGTCGATTGGGGAGCTTTCAAACCGGCTCCGGGCGGCTCTGCCGGCGCGGACCGTCACGGTGCGCGGCGACCATGACTTTGACCCCCGCCTGCGCCATCCCGGCCCCTTGCGGCGCGGCGCGGTGCTCGTGCTGCTGCGCGGTGGACCGGACGGGCCAGAGGTTCTGCTGACGCGCCGTGCCGCCACCCTGCGGCTGCTTCCCGGCGACGTCGTGTTCCCCGGCGGTGCCATCGACGAAACCGACCGTGACGACATCGCCGCCGCCCTGAGGGAAGCTTCGGAGGAGGTCGGCCTTCCGCCCGAGGCGGTGGAGGTGCTCGGCCGACTCGACCCGCATGAGGGCGTCATCGGCTGGCGCCTGTCGCCGGTCGTCGGCCTCCTCGCCCAGGAGGCCGCGCTGGTGCCTTGCGAGGGCGAGGTCGCGGCCGTCGCCTGGGTGCCGCTGTCCACCCTGGTGGCGGGGCGTGGCCGAACCACCGTGCCCTGGGGCGAACTGATGCGCCCGAAGCACCGCATGCCGCTCGACCATCCCGGTCCCGAGGTCTCCGGCCTGACGGCCACGATCCTTCTCGACCTGCTGCGCGTGCTCGGCCTGCCTCATGATGCTTGAGACGGTTTGGGCCTGAGGCCGCTTTTCCGGGTGGGGAAACCATTCCGGGTGGCGCTCGTTACGTTTCCGTAAGCCGCTGGCGGGACGCGCCGGCCGCTTCATGGCTGGGCCGCAATCCGGGGCAGGCGAGCATGAGGGTCATAAGGCGGGCGTGGAGCATCCTGGTCGATGCCGTGATGGGTTGGATCAACGACGACGCCCTGTCGCTGGGTGCGGCGATCGCCTTCTGCACGATCTTTTCCCTGGCACCGCTGATGATTCTCGTCACCGGCGTTGCCGGACTGGTCTTCACCAACGAGACCGCGCAGGCGGCGCTGGTCGAGGAGGTTTCGCGGCTGATCGGGCCGGAGGCGGCGGAGACGGTCCGCGCCTCGGTGACCAACAGCAGCCATCTGGGGGCGGGAATTTGGGCCACCGCCGTGGGCATCGGCACCATCCTGATCGGCTCCACCACGGTCTTCGCCCAGCTGCAGACCGCGCTGAACCGCATCTGGAAGGTGGAGCCGCCGACGGACTCGACCGTCACCTGGCTGGTGAAGGCGCGGTTGAGGGGGCTCGCCCTGATCGCCGCGATCGGCTTCCTGCTGATCGTCTCGCTGGTCGTCAGCGCCGGTCTCGCCGCGCTGCACCAATGGATGAACCAGTATCTCGCCGAGCTTGCGGTTCTGCTGTGGGTGGTGGAGACCCTCGCGTCGCTCGCCGTCTTCACGGTCCTGTTCGCCGCGATCTACCGGGTGCTGCCCGACACCTATATCCCCTGGAGCGACCTGTGGCTGGGAGCCGCGACGACGGCCATCCTGTTCGCCGTGGGCAAGACGCTGATCGGGCTCTATCTCGGCACCAGCGGCATCGCCTCGGTCTACGGGGCGGCGGGTTCCTTCGTGCTGATCCTGTTGTGGGTCTATTACTCGGCCACGCTCTTTCTGTTCGGCGCCGAGCTTACGCGCGCCTATTCGGAGCAGATCGGCAGCCGCGTCCGGGTGCAGGGTGAATCTCTCGGCGAGACGCGGAAAACGGCGTAGAGATTCCCCCGCAGGCCCGGATAGGGCAAAAAGAAACCCCCGCGGCAAGGCGGGGGTTTCCGTGCGCTCTAACAAGAACGCTGTTCATCTGCCAGTTCGGCAGCGCATTTCAAGAAAATCTGGCCGAGTTCGTCGGCTTCATCAAGTAAGCGCCGGTGGAGACATGATCTAACACACCCTCCTTGCTTCGGTGATGATAACCGTCAAGGCCAAGCGGGCCGACGGTGATTTCATTCTTGAGCTTGGCTGCCTCGACCTCGGCTGTGGTTACTGTCGACATCAGACTGCGCCTCCCGACCCAGCCTGTCAAGCAATCCATGACCGTTTTCTTTCGGCGCGTCGGAGGCCGGCGCTTTCGGCCTGCCTCCGAAGGAATGTCCTGGTCGAAAATTCTCCATCCGTGAATACCTTGGAGGTAGAAAAGAAGAGACCGGCGTCTGCCGTGGTAACCGGTAATAGAAACGCCGGAGGGCAGCGGTGTTAAGGTCTCGTTAACTGGCAAGGCCTCTTAATGAACTCACGAAACGCGAACAAACCCGGAGGAAAACATCATGCAGTCTCTCTCCATCTCCGCCGCAATCATCAATTCGGCGTCCCTGCACATGAGCGTTCTCGATGAGTTCATCGCCGTCGTCCGGCGCAAGGCCGCCGAGACGGAGAACGGCTTTGCCCGCGAGAGCCTGTCGGAGCTTCTGTCCAGCCTGACCGAACAACGCGCCCTGTACGAAGGGCTCGCCGCCCCGGTTGCCGTCGCGGCCTGACCGTGGGCCTCCCCGGATTTGGCCAAAAAGAAAGGCCGCACGGTGGCGGCCTGAGGTTCAGGGAGGAAGCGCGCCGAGCGCGCAAAGCCGAGAGGCTTCATCCCTATAAACAGCGCGGCGCGTCGAATGTTGCGTTCCCGTGTCGTCAGGCGGCGAGGAGCAGCAGCGCCGCATAGCCCGCGAGCCCGCCGGCGAAGGGCAGGAAGCGGCTCTTGCGGTCCTCCGGCAGCTCTTCTTTTAGAACGTTCAGGACGATGCCTCCGGACAGGAAGGCGAAAAGCAGCCCGACCGCCAGTTCCGACAGTTCGACCGCGAAGCCCAGCAGCCATCCCGCGACCACCGCGCCCGCGAGGACCCAGCGGGCCTTGCGGTCGTAGACCGACTGGTAGTCCTGCCGCAGGCCGTAATCGTTGGTCACGAAATGAAGCGCCATCGCGACCGTGTAGGTGACCAGGGACAAGACGCCCGTCTCCTCCCGGTGCAGCAGCAGATAGCCGATCAGCAGGTTGTACAGGGCGAAGGAACCGGCGTGCAGCCAGAACGGGCCGCTTTCCAGATCATCGCCACCCATCTCGGACCGCCGCGCCCGGACATAGCGCTCCAGCCCGTAGAAGACGGCGAGCCCGGCCATGGCGACGAGATAGATTTCCGATTCCAGCAGACCGGGCCCGCCCGCCTCGGTCCGGGTTTCGACATGCTGCTGGTGGGCGTTCAGTTCCGGCAGGATGTGCATGAACACGTAGGCGACCGCCACGCCCCCCGCGAGCGAGAGCCAGCGGCTCCTCGGCACGCCGTCGAGGAAGCGGAGCGCGCCGACGAACAGGTGCACCAGGACGAACAGCAGGACGGAGACGGCGGTCAGGGCTGGCATGGCGCCTTTGGGATCGGTTGCGGCATTCCCTTCGGCAACAACCGGGCGGAGGTTTGGTTCATGCCCGAAAGAGAAGGCGCCGCCGGGGTTTTCCCCGGCGGCGCCTTCGCCCGATCCGTCCAAATCTGCCCTGTGCTCGTCCTTATGGCATCGAGACGATCTGCTTGCGCATGGGGGCGTCGCCCTTGGGCGCCGTGCGCAGCTCCTCCATCGCGCGGGCGAGCTGCACGTCGCCCTCGGGGCGGGGGGTGTCGCCCCAGGGGTGTTTCGTCTCGTCCTGCACCACGACGTCCGGCGTGATGCCGGTCCCGTGGATCGAGATGCCCGCGGGCGTGTAGTAGCGGGCGGTGGTCAGCTTGATGGCGCTGCCCTCGCTCTGCGGGATGATCGTCTGGATGATCCCCTTGCCGAAGGTCTGCGCGCCGATGATGCGTGCACGGCCATGGTCCTTCAGCGCGCCGGCCAGGATCTCCGAGGCCGAGGCGGAGTTGCCGTTGACCAGCACCACGACGGGAACGCCGCCGGTCTCGTCGCCCGGCGTCGCCTCGTAGGTGCGGTTCGCCTTGGAATCGCGGCCGCGCGAGGTGAGGATCGTCCCCCTCTCCAGCAGCGCGTCGGCGACCTTCACGCTGGCGCTCACGAGCCCGCCGGGGTTGTCCCGCAGGTCGAGGACGAGGCCGCGCAGGGACGGGCCGCGCATCGCGTCCAGCGCCTCGGTGAGGCCCGTGTAGGTCTGGCGGTCGAAGTTGCGGATGCGGATGTAGCCGATGTTGCCGATCATCCCGGACTTCACCGAGGACTGGGCAACCTTGCGGCGCACCAGCCGCGCCACGGCCGGCTTGGCCTGACCATCGCGCAGGTAGGTCAGGGTGACCGGCTGGCCGGCCGGACCCGCGATCATCTTGCGGATGGAGGCGGTTTCCTGCCCGGCGACGGCTTGCCCGTCCACCGCGTCGATCAGGTCGCCCACCCGCAGGCCCGCCTCGGAGGCCGGGGAGTCCGGCATCGTCTCGATGATGCGGAAGCGGTCGCCCGACGGCTCGTAGCGGATGCCGATGCCCGTGAAGGTGCCGTCGTTGTGCGCCAGCGTCGCCTGGTATTCGTCCGGCGGGAGATACTGCGAATAGCGGTCCCGCTTGGCCATGGCGTCGATCGCGATGTCCGTCAGCTCGCGATCCGAGATCGGGTCCACGTAGCTGCCGCGGATCTGGCGCAGGGCGCGCAGGAAGCGGTCGACGGCTTCGCTCTCGCGGCTGTCCTGTCCGATCGCCACGACATCGTCATGAAGGTCCTGCGCCTGGGCGGCGGGCGGCGCGAGGACGGGCAAGGCGAGTAGGCTGCTCAGGACGGCGGCGGCGATGAAGCGTTGCACTTGGCCCTCTGTCGGCAAAGGCTGAGGAGGCTGGCGCCGATGAAGCAGCAACGTAGCCAGCGAGAAGCACAATGCTGGGTCTTGGTTAATATATCGTTATCGATCCTGACAAGAGGATTGTCCGGCCACGCTTCCGCTTGCGGCTGGGGCGATGTCCTGATCGGACTGAAGGAAAAGCCGTTCTTCCCTTGCCGGCGGCCCACCCCGCCGCGGGGCTTCATTGCATTCTGTCCCCGGCGCGGCGCCGGTGCCGGCCAGCCATTCGGGTGAGCGAAACGACCCATTTGGGAAGCGGCTGAAACCGCCGGGAGGCTGGGGCGTTGAGGCTGGGAGTTCGGCGATCGGAAGCCGCGCCGGGACCGGCGTGGAGCGGAGAGGACGGAGGGAAATGGCCTTGCCCCCATGGCCGACACGGCGGACCAGCCTTGCTCCTGTCCCACTGCTCGGGCTTCTTTCCGGGGCCGGTTTCCTGCTGTCCGGCTGCGAGGGCGCGCAGTCGGCGCTCGATCCCGCCGGCTTCAACGCGCGCGAGATCCTTTTCACGAGCTGGATCCTGTTCATCGGCGGCGCGGTGATCTTCCTGTTCGTCATGGCGCTGGCCGTCTGGGCCGTTCTCGCCAAAGGCGACCGCTTTCCGGGCGCCCGCGCCTGGGTGATCGGCGGTGGCATCCTCTTCCCCGTCGTGACGCTGACCGCCCTGCTGCTGCACGAGTTCGCCCTGGCCCGGCGGCTCGTCACCGTCGCCGAGACGCCGGCGCTGACCATCGAGGTCACCGGTTACATGTGGTGGTGGGACGTGCGCTACCGCCGGCCGGGCGCCGGGCCGGAGGAGCCCGCCCTCCGCTCGGCGAACGAGCTGGTGATCCCGACCGGCCGGCCGGTGGAACTGCTGGTCGGGGCCGCCGACGTCATCCACAGCTTCTGGGTGCCGAGCCTCGCCGGCAAGATGGACATGATCCCCGGGCACGTGAACCGGCTGGCCCTGCTGGCGGAGAAGCCCGGCCTCTACCGCGGCCAGTGCGCGGAATATTGCGGAGCCCAGCACGCGCTGATGGCTTTCCATGTCCGCGTCCTGGAGCCGGAGGAATTCGACGCTTGGCTCGCGGCCCGGAACCGCCCGGTGACGCGGCCCGAGGATCCCGTCCTGGCGCGGGGCTATGACGCCTTCTTCACCCAAGGCTGCCAGTCCTGCCACGCGGTGCGCGGGACGCCCGCCGTGAGCACCCTCGGCCCCGACCTGTCCGACATGGGCGCCCGCGCGGGCCTCGCCGCCGGCAGCTTCGAGAACAACGTCGGCACGCTCGCCGGCTGGATCGCCAGCGCCCAGCACCTCAAGCCGGGGAACCGCATGCCCTCCTTCAACGTCATGGATGGTGAAACCCTGCGCGCCCTTGCCGCCTGGCTGGAGAGCCTGAAATGACGCTTCAGCATGAAGGCGGCCCCGGTTCCGGCCACGGCGGCCCGGCCCACCGCACCCTGCCGAGCCCCCTGCCGCGCCCCGAGGAGGAGCTGCGGACCCTGCAACGCGTCTGGCGGATGCCGCGCGGCCTGGGCCTCCTGTCCGAGGTGAACAACAACGTCATCGGCGTCATGTACATCGGCGCCGCGCTGCTGTTCTTCGTGCTCGCCGGGCTTCTGGCGCTGGCGATGCGCGCCCAGCTCGCCTTTCCGGAAAGCGCGCTGCTCGACCACGACACCTACAACCAGTTCTTCACCGTGCATGGCACGGGCATGATGTTCCTGTTCGCTGTGCCGGTGGTGGAGGCGATCGGCGTCTATCTGATCCCGGCGATGCTGGGTGCGCGGGACCTGCCGTTCCCGCGCCTGTCGGCCTTCGCCTTCTGGGCCTATTTCTTCGGCGGCCTGTCCTTCTTCGCCTCGCTGCTGTTCGACGCGGCACCCGACGGCGGCTGGTTCATGTACCCGCCGCTGACCAGCTACGAGCATTCGCCGGGCATCCGGGCGGATTTCTGGCTGCTCGGCATCGGCTTCATCGAGATCTCCGCCATCGCCGGCGCCATCGAGATCATCGTCGGAATCCTGCGCACCCGCCCGCCCGGCATGACGCTGGACAAGCTGCCGATCTACTGCTGGGCCATGCTGATCATGGCCGGCATGATCATCTTCGCCTTTCCCGCCGTGATCCTGGCGACGGCGCTGCTGGAGGTCGAGCGCGTTTTCCACTGGCCCTTCTTCATCGCCGAGCGCGGCGGCGACCCGCTGCTGTGGCAGCATCTCTTCTGGTTCTTCGGCCATCCGGAGGTCTACATCATCTTCCTGCCGGGGGCGGGGCTGGTCTCGATGATGGTGCCGACCCTCGCCCGCTACCCGCTGATCGGGCACAATCTGGTGGTGCTGGCGCTGGTGGGCACGGGCGTCTTCAGCTTCGGCCTGTGGGTGCACCACATGTTCACCACCGGCATCCCACCCCTGTCCTTGAGCTTCTTCTCCGCGGCGAGCATGGCGGTGGCGGTGCCGAGCGGTATCCAGGTCTTCGCCTGGATCGCCACGCTGGGCAAGGGGCGGGTGCAGTGGACCGTGGCGACCTGGTTCCTGATGGGCTTCCTGTTCATCTTCGTGCTGGGCGGGCTGACCGGCGTGATGGTCGCGGTGGTGCCCTTCGACTGGCAGGCGCACGACAGCTACTTCATCGTCGCTCACCTGCATTACGTGCTGATCGGCGGGATGGTCTTCCCGATGTTCGCGGCGCTGTACCACTGGTGGCCGACGCTGAACGGCACGCTGCTGTCGGAGCGTCTGGGGCGCTGGGCCTTCTGGCTGATGTTCGGGGGCTTCAACGTCACCTTCTTCCCGATGCACATCACCGGCCTGCTGGGCATGCCCCGGCGCGTCTACACCTATCCCGGCGACCTCGGCTGGAATTTGCTGAACATGGTCTCCACCGTCGGGGCCTTCGTGCTGGCGCTGGGGGTGCTGATCGTGCTGGCGGACATGGCGCGCAACGCGTTCGGCCGCGGGCAGCCGGCGTCCGACAATCCCTGGAACGGCGGAACGCTGGAGTGGATACCGAACGGGAATTACGCCGTGCGCAGCATTCCCTACGTCACCGGTCTCTACCCGCTGTGGGAGAACCCGAACCTGTCGCGCGAGGTGCAGGCGGGCGCCCATTTCCTGCCCGGCGCGCCGACGGACCGGCGCGAGACCATCGTCACCAGCCCGATCGAGAGCAAGCCGCAGTACCTCATGCCGATGCCCGGCCCGCACTGGGGCCATTTCCTGGCCGGCCTGTTCACGGCGCTTCATTTCCTGTGCCTGACGGTCGGCTGGTACCTGATCTCGATCCTGCCGGCGCTGATCGCCATCGCCTCGGTCATCTGGTGGCTGTGGGACCTGGACACGGGCGAGGACCATCCGCCGCAGGAAGTCGGCGGGGGATGGCGCATTCCCGTCTATGTGCAGGGGCCGAGCAACCACAGCTGGTGGGCGATGGTCGTGCTGCTGCTCGTGGACGGCACCGCCTTCGCCTGCCTGATCTTCTCCTACATCTTCCTGTGGACCGTCAGCCCGGATGTCTGGCCGTCCGACCCGGCGGCCCTTCCGGGCATCGGCTGGCTCGGCGGCGGGCTGCTGCTGCTGGCGCTCGCGGCGCTGTCGCTGTGGTGGGCGAGCCGGTCCTTGGGCGCCGACCGGCAGGCCGGCGTCCGGCTGGGGCTGCTGCTGTGCTTCCTGTTTCTGCTGGCGGCGGCGGTGGGCGAGGGCTACGCGCAGATCCAGACCGGGCTAAAGGGGGCGGAGAGCGCCTATGGCGCCGTCACCTACATGCTGGTGGCCTGGCAGGGGTTCCACATGGCGGTCCTGCTGCTCATGATCGGCTACACGCTGGCGCGCTCCTTCCGCGGGCTGATCCATGCCAGGCGGCGGGTGACCTTCGACAACACGATGCTGATGGCGGGCTACACGGTGGGGCAGGGCGCCTTCGCCCTGCTGCTCGCCCATCTCTTCCCGCGGCTGTTCGGGTGAGGCCCGCCATGGCGACGCGCAGCTTTCCCACGACCTTCGCGGCCATGCTGTCGCCCTTCATCATCTGGGCGGCGCAGTTCATGGCGGTCTACGGCATCAACGGGCTGGCCTGCGCGCGCGGCCTGTCGGACCGCACGCTCCTGGGGCTTCCCCTTGTGCCCGTCCTGGTGACGGCGGTGACGCTGCTGGCGCTGCTGCTGACGCTGGCCGTGCTCGTCAAGGCGCTGGTGGGCGGCGGCCCGGCCGCCCATGTGCAGAGCGGCGCGCCCCGCAGCTTCGCCCGCTGGATGACCGCCGCCGGCGCCGTCTCCTGCCTGCTCGCCATCCTCTGGGTCGGGCTTCCGGCGCTGATGGTGCCGGCCTGCGGGTGACGGCGGTCGTGTCGAAGGCTCGGCCGGCGCCGATTCCAAGACCGAGTTCAGCGCAACGTGCTGAGATAAGCGGCCACGTCCATCGCTTCCCGCTCGTTGATCGGCATGGCCGGCATGGCGGTGTTCGGCGCCAGGGCCGGGGCGTTGCGCACCCAGCGGGCGAGGACGTCCTGCTCGTTCGGCAGGCTGCCCGCCAGGTAGGAGCGGCGGGCGAAGCCGGCGAGCGACGGCCCGACGACGCCGCGGGCACCGGTGACGCCGGGGATCTCGTGGCAGACGCCGCATCCCACCCGCTCCGTCACCGCCCGCCCGGCGAGCGGGTCGCCGGTCAGCGTCGGCGGGATCGCGGTTTCGGCCTCGCCGCAGCCGGCGAGCGCCGTCAGCAGGAGGAGCGTTACCGGCCACCTCATGGCGACCTCGGACCGGCCGGCGGGAGCGAGGCGTAATAGCGTGACACCGCCCGGATCTGCTCGGGAGTCAGGGGCCGGGCCGCCGCCGCCATGATCTCGGAATAGGCGGTGCCGTGCCGCTTGCCGGCCTTCCACAGATCGAGCTGCTGGATCAGGAAGGCGGCGTACTGGCCGCGGAGGTCGGGGTAGAGGGCATTCTCCGGAGCGTTGGCCTGCCCTGCATCGGCCTGCCCCGCATCGCCCCGCCCCGCATTGCCCTGCCCCGTCGTGTGGCAGGAGGCGCAGGCGGGAACGCCTTCCCCCGGCAGCCCCTGGCTGGCGATGGTCTCGCCCAGCTTCAGCGTTTCGGGATCGGGCGCGTCTCCCGGCTCCGGGGCCTTGGTGTCGGGCGTCATGGCGGCGTAATGGTCGGCGAGCCGGCGAAGCTCGGCGTCGCCCAGCTCCGCGGCGATGGGCTGCATGATGCCGCTCGGCCGGGTGCCCAGCGCGTAGGCCTTCAGCGTCTCGTAAAGATACTCCGGTTTCTGCCCGGCCAGCCGGGGGAAGGCGCCGGCCCCGCCGCCCTCGCCCCGCAGCCCGTGGCAGCGCGCGCAGGCCACCAAGTCGGCGCCCGTCGGCCCGGCGGCCGCGATCAGCGCTGCGTTCTGTTCGGCCATTTCGGGATCGTGGATCGTGTCGTTGCGCGCGACGCGGCGGTATTCCTCGGGCTGCATGTCGGGCATCCGGCGGACGAAGGCGACGACGGACCAGACCTCGTCGTCACGCTCCTGCGCGATCCAGGCGGGCATGCCCGTGTATTTCAGCCCATGCTTCACGATCCAGAAAAGCTGGGAATCCGTCCATTCCGCCGCCTTGTCCGGCAGATGGGGCGGGATCGGCAGCATGTGCTTGGCGACCGGATTCCCCGCCTCGCCCGGCGCGCCGTGGCAGGGCGCGCAGGCGCCCTCGTAATGGCCCAGCCCCCGGTAGATCATGGCCTGCTCGTCGAGCGGCGGCGCCTCAACCGGAATGGCGTGGGTCTCGACCGACTTGCGCAGGCCGAAATGCAGAAACCACTCCGTGATCGCCCAATGCGGTTTGCTGGCCGCCACGCTGTACAGCCCGGACCAGGCGAACAGGAAGGCGCCGATCCCCCCGAGAAGTGTGAGGCCCAGGGCCGTGTACAGGACTTTCTTCATCGTTCCCCCGCCTCACCCGGGCACCGCTGTCCCATGCCGTCTCGTGGTCGTCTTCTGATTGAACGCTCGGGAGGAGCAGATGGTGGCGCCGCCCGGGCGAAAATCCGGAGAAGCGTCCGGCCGAATCCTCACCCCGCGGCCCGGTCTTCGGAATTTTCGTGGGCACCGCAGTCAATGGTTGCGCTTCTCAACTGTTCGGGTTTATACCTAGATCCAATGGTTAAGAGCCATTAACACTTTTGGGAGGAACGACCATGTTGGTCTGGCCGCTTCAATCCGACGACGAGATCTTCGAGACCCTGAACGCCATGCAGCGGGAGGGAGTGAAGATCAGCGCCGCCTCCCTCAAGGGCCGGCTCGGCGGGGGCAGCCACGGGCGGCTCACCAAGCTGGTCCAGCAATGGCAGAAGCAGCACGCCGACCTGCCGATGGACGCCGCGCGGGAGCGCCGGACCCCGGACCTCGGCCGCGCCGTTCCGTAATTCCGCCTCTCTTCGGTCGGGCGGGTCCTCACCGGGTGGTGTAGGCCCGCCCGCGCCATGTCGAGGACCGGCCCCGCAGGGAGTCGGCCAGGGCGGTCCACTGGATCGCCAGCATCACCAGCACCCCCAGCGGGTGCAGCAGCGCTCCCGCGAGGCTCTGCCGGTAGCGCAGCGCGAGCAGAAGCCGCAGGGCGATCCCGGCACCCGCCGCCAGCGCCGCGAGGGTCACCGCCTCGCCCTGCACCGGCAGCAGGGCGGCCGCGAGCAGCAGAAGCCAGGGCAGCACCTGCCCCCCGAACAGCAGCAGCGTCCAGACGGGCAGCGCCACTGGCGTCGCCATGCCCTCCGTCGCGTTCTTCGAGAATCCCGCCCAGACCTCCGCCCAACCCCGGTACATGCGGCAGCGCGCGGCGTCCGTCGCGTCGAACAGGTCGGTGACGCGGCCGGCGCGCCGGAAGGCGCGCGGCAGCGTCACCCCGTCATGCAGGGAGGCGCGGATCGCCGCATGGCCGCCCGCCCGCGCGTAAGCCTCGCGCCGGACCAGGATCAGCTGGCCGCAGGCGGCGGCGAAGCCGGGATGGCGCGTCCAGCGCATCCCCGCCATCGGCAGGAAGCCCAGCAGCAGGAAATGGATCAGTGGGATCACCAGACCCTCGGCCAGGGTGCCCGTCTCCTCCCGCGGGAAGCCGCTGACCAGATCGGCGCCGCGGGCCAGCAGGGTGCCGGCGGCCCGGCGCACCGCGTCCGGGGCCAGACGCACGTCGGCGTCCTGGAACAGCAGCAGATCGTGGCGCGCGAGGCCAGCCAGGACGTGGCAGGCGTGCTGCTTGCCCGACCAGCCCTTCGGCAGGGGCGGGGCCTGGACCAGCCGGACCCGCGGGTCGCGCGCGGCGATGGCCTCGACGATGGCGGCGGTGCGGTCGGCGGAATGGTCGTCCAGCACCACGACCTCCAGCTCCACGCCCCGGCTGGCGAGTGCGGCCTCCACGGCCGCGGCGATGGTCGCCTCCTCGTCGCGCGCGGGGATCAGGACGCTGACGCCCGTACCCTCGGGCGCGGTGGCGCGGGGCCGGCGGTAGAAGGGCAGGTTGATCAGCGCCATGCTGAGCGGCAGCAGCGCCAGCGCCAGCGACAGGGCCGCCAGACTCTCGAAGAGGCTCACGATTCCGGCGCTCCATGTCCCGGGTGGAAAGGCTTGCCGGCGGCCCAGGCCCGCCCGCGCCGCCACAGGTCGTAGATCCCGCCGACCCCGACCGTGCCGCCGACCAGCGTGGTGAAGCGGGCCGGATCGCGGCTCTGGGCGTCCCGCGCCAGCGCGTCCATGGTGGCCTCCAGCTCCCATTGCAGGCGCGCGGTGGCGTCCGCGGCGCTCTCATGGGCGAGGCCGGCCCCGTCCATCGGCGAGCCGAAGCGGGCCAGCGCCTCGGGCGTGCGCTCGTCCCAGAACGGGTACTCCACGGCGAGCGGCACCACCACCGCGTCCGGCACGCGGCGGATGAGCTGCGCCAAGCCGGGTTTCAGCGAGACCGGCCGGCGGCGCGGGTCGGTGAAGTCGCCCTCCGCCGTGATCCACAGCATGGCGGAGGGGTCGCGCAGCAGCGCCTCGCCCGTGCGCAGGAAGCTGGCCATTCCGTGCAGGCCCTCCTTCTCGACGCCGAACAGGCCGATGCGGCCCATGAAGGGATAGCGGGCGAGCATGCGCGCGTCGATGGGACCGAAGCCGGGACGGTCCCGGAAACGCGTCGTCCCCATGACGATGAGGAAGGCCGGATCCCACCAGGAGGGATGGTTCAGATAGACGATGGCCGGCCGGCCGGCGGGCAACTCCGGCCAGCCGGGCCGGGCGAGCCGGACCGCGTGGAAATTCCGGCGCATCTGCCGCGCCATCACCCCGCCGAAGAAGCGGCAGAGCGCCGGGGATCGCAAGGCCGCCGGGCCGGCGGCGTCCGCCATCAGGCGTCACCTTCCATCATGCGACCTCACGTAAGGCCCCGCTCTTCAGGTCCTGGTCCAGCGTGTCGGCGGCGATCCAGCCGGACATCAGCACCATCGGCATGCCGGGGCCGGGGTGGGCGGCGCCGCCCGCCAGATATAGCCCCTCCAGCTCGCGCGACCGGTTGCCCGGCTTGAAGGCGCCCATGAAACGGCCGTGGCTGGCGAGGCCGTAGATCGCGCCGTTCAGCACGTTGTAGCGGTCGTGGATGTCCTGCGGGGTCAGCACGCGCTCCACCCGGATGCGGTCTTCCAGATCCTTCATTCCGGCGGTGCGCTTCAGCTTGTCGAAGACGGTCTTCCGGTATTCCGGCAGCATCTTCGACCAGTCGTGGTGCGGGCGCAGGTAGGGGGTGTGGACCAGCACGTAGAGCGCCTCGCCGCCGTCGGGCGCCACGCCCGGCTCGGTGCGGGCGGGGGCGGCGATGTAGCAGCTCGGGTCCGGGGCCGGCTCGCCCTTGCGGTAGATCCAGTCGAACTCCTCCTCCGGATCGCGGGAGAAGACGAAGTCATGGTGCAGCAGATGGTCGTAGCCGCGGTCGAGCCCGAGGTAGAAGACCACGCCGGAGCAGGCCGGCTCGTACTGGCGCCGCTTGCCGAAGCGCTTGGCCGGCGCGCCGCCGACCAGTTCGCGGTAGGTGCGCACCGCGTCCATGTTGGACACCACCGCCGAGACGGGGATGCGCTCCCCCCGGTCGGTCTCCACCGCGACCGCCCGGCCGCCCTCGGCGTGCACCTGCCGCACGCCGGTGCTCAAGCGGATGTCCACGCCGAGATCGGCGGCCAGCCGCTCCAGCGCCTCGGGCACGGCGCGCGTGCCGCCCATCGGGTACCAGACCCCCTCGCTCGTCTGCATGTGGGCGATGGCGCAGAGCACCGCCGGCGAGCCGTAGGGGGAGGAGCCGACATACTGCGTGAAATGGTCGAGCATCTGCGCCACCCGCGCGTCGGGCACCCGGCCGCGGATGGTGCCGGCGACGGTCGTTCCCATGCGCAGGGCCAGCACGTCCGACATGGTGGACAGGTTCATGCTGCGCCGCATGTCCATGGTGTCCATCAGGTCTTCCACGGACTTCCAGAAGAAGAAGCGCTCGGAGATGCCGTGCAGCCGTTCCGACAGCTGCTGGAACCGGCGGTAGCCCTCGCCCGATCCCGGCGCGAAGCGGTCGAGCGTGCCGGCCATGGCCTCGACGTTCTCGGACAGGTCCAGCACGCTGCCGTCCTCGAAGAAGCAGCGCCATTGCGGGTCGAGCCGGACGAGCTTCATCTCCTGGTCGATGTCGCGCCCGGCCTCCGCGAAGATGCGGCGCAGCACGCGCGGCACGGTCAGGATCGTCGGGCCCATGTCGAAGCGGAAGCCGTCCTCCTCCAGCACGGCGGCCTTGCCGCCCAGCCAGGGGTTCCGCTCCAGAAGCGTCACCTTGTGGCCGCGCGCCGCCAGCACCACCGCCGAGGCCAGGCCGCCGAGCCCGCCCCCGATCACCGCGACCCGATCGGTCCTCATGCCATCTCTCCCGCAAGAGCCCGGCCGAAGAGGCCGGACGTGCCCGTGTCCATGTTGCGCCAGGGGGCCGGCAGCCCCAGCTCCTCCGCCAGCAGGCGGGAGGTGATGCGCGCGCCCTCGAAGATCACCGGCAGGCCGCTGCCGGGGTGGGTGCCGCCACCCACCAGATAGACGCCGTCCAGATCCTCGAACCGGTTGCGCGGCCGCAGGTGCAGCATCTGGTCCAGACTGTGGGCGAGGTTGAAGGTGGCCCCCCGGTGGATGGCGAACTGTTGCTCCCAATCGGCCGGGGTCAGGAGGCGCTCCACCCGGATCCGGCGCTCGATGTCCTTGAGGCCGAGGGCGGCCAGCCGTTCCAGCACCAGCCGCCGGTAATGCGGCTTCTCCGCCTCCCAGTCGATGTGGCCGCGCTGGTGGCCGACCGGCACCAGGACATAGAGCGTGCTGCAGCCGGGCGGCGCCAGTTCCGGGTCCGTCACGCAGGCGTTCTGTACGTAGAGGGACGGACGCCGGGGTAACTCCCGGCATTCCTCGATCTCCGCGAGGTTGCGCGCGTAATCCTCGGCCAGATAGACGGTGTGGTGGTCGAGATCGACCGTGCCCTCCACCCCCAGATACATCATGAAGGTCGAGCAGGAGAATTTCTTGCGGGCGATCTTCGCGTCGCTCCAGCGCCGCCGCAGGTCGTCGGGCACCAGCGTGGTCATGGCCTTGGCGAAGTCGGCGTTGATGACCAGCGCGTCCGCCGGGTAGTCGGCCTGGTCGGTCCGCACCCCCACCGCGCGCCGGCCCTTGAAGCGGATGTGGCGCACCGTCTCGCCCAGCCGGACCTCCACCCCCATGGACTGGGCGACGCGCGTCATCGCCTCCATCACCGCGCCGGTGCCGCCGCGCGGGTGGTGGATGCCGTGCTCATGCTCCAGGAAGGACAGGATCGTGAAGAGGCTGGGACAGCGGAAGGGCGACATGCCCAGATACTTGCTCTGGAAGGAGAAGGCGAGCCGCACGCGCGGGTCGCGGAAATAGCGGGCGAGGTCCGCGTCCACCGAACGGTGCGGATTCAGCCGCCGCAGGGCCTTCAGCACGGGCTGGGCGAGCAGGGCGAGCGGGCCGGGGAAGGGGGATTCCAGTATGGGCCTGAACAGCTCCATCTTCGCGCGGTTGTCCGCGAGGAATCGCGGCAGCCCCGCCGCGTCGGCCGGGCTCAGCCGCCCGATCTCGGCCTGCAGCCGCTCCATGCCGGCGTGGGCGCGCAGCTCCCCGCCGCCCTCGAAGATCAGGCGGTAGAGCGGATCCAGCCGGATCAGCTCGACCTCGTCGGAGAGGCGCCGGCCGCAGGCCGCGAAGATCTCCTCCAGGATGCGGGGGTAGAGGAAGAAGGTCGGGCCGGTGTCGAACCGGAACCCGTCCATTTCGAATCCGGCCGACCGGCCGCCGACGCGGCTCTGCCGCTCCAGCACCGTGACCCGCGCGCCGGTCAGCGACAGCAGCATTGCTGCCGCCAGTCCCCCCGGTCCCGCGCCGATGATGACAAGACGACGCTCCATCTCCTTGCCAAAGGCTCCTGCGCAGTCAAGGTTTGTACCGGGCACTACGGACATGGACCGAGGATGGATCACCGCAACTGGCCCCCTTCTTTCGAACAAGCCGCTGATTCCAAACGGATTATGGCGAAGGTCAGGGATGTTGGCCCGGCTTGGGCGGAGCGTTCCGCCGCCGAACGGCTGGCCCCCGTCCGCGCCTTGCGGCGGCGCATCGCGGCCGAGGCCGGCGCGCTGGTGGAGGCCCTGTCCACGCGGCCCGGCCGCTCCCCGGCGGAGAGCCTGAGCGGGGAGATCCTGCCGCTCGCCGAGGCCTGCCGCTTCCTGGAGCGGGAGGCGGAACGGATTCTGGCCGTGCGCCGGCTGGGCCGGCGCGGG
The DNA here is from genome assembly GCF_017356015.1 of Azospirillum sp. SYSU D00513. GTDB lineage: Bacteria > Pseudomonadota > Alphaproteobacteria > Azospirillales > Azospirillaceae > Azospirillum. The sequence goes on along the minus strand of NZ_JAFIQV010000062.1, from coordinate 13,424 downwards.
CGGCCGGTCTGGCTGTTCGGTGTCGAGGCGGAGGTGCGGCGGGAACCCTTCGGCACCGTGCTGGTGATCGCACCCTCCAACTACCCGCTGCTGCTGCCGGGCGTGCAGACGGTGCAGGCGCTGGTGGCGGGCAACGCGGTGCTGGTGAAGCCGGCGCCGGGCTGTTCCGCGCCGATGGAGCTGCTGCGAGGCTGGCTGGCGGAAGCCGGGCTGCCGGATGGGCTGCTGCACATCCTCGGCGACAGCCCGGCCGAGGCGGAGGCGGCCATCGCGGCGGGGGTGGACAAGGTGGTGCTGACCGGCTCCGCCGCCACCGGCCGCCGGGTGATGGCGCAGCTCGCCGAACGGCTGGTGCCGGCGACGATGGAGCTGTCCGGGAACGACGCGGTGTTCGTGCTGCCGGGGGCCGATCTCGATCTCGCCGCCCGCGCGCTGGCCTTCGGGCTGCGCTTCAACGGATCGGCCACCTGCATCGCGCCGCGCCGGGTCTTCGTGCCGCGCGGCATGGCCGCGGAGCTGGAAACCCTCCTGTTGGAACGAGTCGCGGAACTGCCCGCAACACCCGTGCCCTTGCCGGTGCGGCTCAACGTGGCGAGGCTGGCGAAGGAGGCCAGGGAGGAGGGCGCCCGGCCGCTCGGCTCCCTTCCATCGGCGGAAAGCGGGGAGATGGCGCCCCTGATCCTGGCCGACGCCCGGCCCGACATGGCGTTTCTGCGGGAGGACATCTTCGCGCCCGTGCTGGCGCTGGTGCCGGTTGCGGATATGGGGGAAGCGCTCGCGTTCGCGGCAAAGAGCCCTTACGCGCTGGGCGCCTCGGTCTTCGGGCCGGATGCCGCGGCGCGCGCACTGGCGGCGCGCATCGACGCGGGCGGCGTGACGGTGAACGACCTGATCGTGCCGACCGCCGACCCGCGCCTGCCCTTCGGCGGGCGGCGGGCCAGCGGCTGGGGCGTCACGCGGGGGGCGGAAGGGCTTCTTGAGATGACGCAGATGAAGACGGTGACCGTGCGCCCGGGCCGCTTCCGCCCCTACTACGACCCGCCGCGCGCGCGCGACGAAGCGCTGATGCTCGCGGCCTTGCAGGCCCTGCACGGGGAGGGACGCGGCCGCCTGTCCGCCCTCAAGCGGCTGTGGCCGGCCTTGCGCGGCCGCCGGTGACCTGGATCAGGAACCCGCCGCGGCGTTGGGGAAGAAGAGCTGCTCGCCCTCGATCCTGTAGCCGGCGATGGCCTTCTGGCCGTCCGGCGAGACGAGCCAGTCGATGAAGGACTGCCCGGCGCGGGCCTTCACGTGCGCGTGCTTCTCCGGGTTCACCAGGATGACGCCGTACTGGTTGAACAGGGCCTTGTCGCCCTCGACCAGCACCGCGAGATCGCCACGGTTCTTGAAGGACAGCCAGGTGCCGCGGTCGGTCAGCGCATAGGCGTTGGAGGCCGAGGCGGTGTTCAGCGCCGGACCCATGCCCTGGCCGATTTCCTTGTACCAGCCGCCCTTGGCCGTCTCCATCTCGACGCCGGCGGCCTTCCAGTAGCGCAGCTCCGCCGCATGGGTGCCGGAGCGGTCGCCGCGCGAGATGAAGGGAGCCTTGGCACCGGCGATCCGGCGCAGCGCCTCGCCCACGTCCTTTCCGGCGGCCTTGGCCGGGTCGCTCCTCGGGCCGACGATGACGAAGTCGTTGTACATGACGTCCTGGCGCTTCACGCCGAAGCCCTCGCCGACGAACTTTTCCTCGGCCGCCTTGTCGTGAACGAAGACCACGTCCGCGTCGCCGCGCCGCCCCACGTCGAGCGCCTGCCCGGTGCCGAGCGCCACGACCTTGACGGCGACGCCCGTCTTCTCCGTGAATTTCGGCAGGAGATGACCGAACAGGCCGGACTGCTCGGTCGAGGTGGTCGAGGCGACGGTGATGGTCTCGCTCTGCGCGCGCGCCGGGTTCGGAGCGGCGGCGGCGAACAGGAGGGCGGCGGCGAGGCTCAGCAGGCCGCGGCGGGGTAGGACAACCAAGGCATTTCTCCCTTCAGATAGGCCCTTGCTTCGGGCGTTTGCGGGTTGGTGAGCAGCGCGCGCGCCGAACCCTGTTCGGCGACGCGGCCCTCCGTCAGCAGGATCAGGTCGCGCGCCAGACGGGCGACCTGGGCCAGGTTGTGCGAGACGAGGATGACTTTCGTGCCCCCGGCCGCGACCTGGGCGACCAGACGCTCGACCTCCTCCGTGGCGTTCGGATCAAGGCTGGCCGTCGGTTCGTCGAGCAGCAGCAGGTCCGGCTCGGTCAGCAGGGCGCGGGCGAGCGCCAGCCGCTGCTGCTCCCCGCCGGACAGCTTGCGCGCCGGGTCCCCGGCGCGGCCGGCGAGCCCGACATGGGCGAGCGCTTCCTCCACCCGCCGGGCGGCCTCCTGCCGGGGCAGCTTCATCGGCAGCAGTGCCAGGGCGGCGTTCTCTGCGGTGCTGGCGCGGATCAGACCCGGCTTCTGGAAGACGAAGGCGCGGCGGACCGGGCGGGCGCCCGTTCCCTGGAACTCAACGCTGCCGGAATCGGCTGTCAGCAGCCCGTCGATGATGCGCAGCAGGACGCTCTTTCCGGCGCCGTTCGGGCCGGCGATGGCGGTGATTCCCTTTGGGCCGACGACGGCGTTCACCCCGTCCAGCACGGTACGCCCATCGGGCCGGAAACGGATGTCGCGCAAGGTGACCGTGACCCCCATGGCGTCACCCGTACCGGCGCATGGAGAAGGCGCGCACGCCCGTCGTCGCCGCGTTCACGGCGATCACCACGGCGATCAGCAGGATGCCCAGCGCCAGCGCCAGGGGCAGGTCGCCCTTCTGCGTTTCCAGCGAGATGGCGGTGGTCACGGTGCGGGTGTGGCCGGCGATGTTGCCGCCGACCAGCAGCACGGCCCCGACCTCCGACACCGCGCGCCCGAAGGCGGCGAGCACCGCGACGACCAGCGAGAAGCGCGCGTCGAACAGCAGCGTGCGGGCCTGCTGCCAGCGCGACAGCCGCAGGGAACGCAGGGACTCGCCCAGTTCGCGGTCGCTGTCCTCGATGACCTGGCGGGTCAGTGCGGCGATCAGCGGTGTCACCAGCATCGTCTGGGCGATGACCATCGCCGTGGGTGTGAAGAGCAGCCCCAGCCCGCCGAGTGGCCCGGATCGCGACAGCAGCAGATAGACGATCAGCCCGACCACCACCGCCGGCAGCCCCATGAAGGCGTTCAGCAGCACCGTCACGGCCTGCCGCCCCGGAAAGCGCGCCACCGCGACCAGCGCGCCGAGCGGCAGTCCAATGACGCAGCCGATCAGCACCGCGCTGCCGCTGACCGCCAGCGACAGCAGCAGGATGCGGATCACCTCCGGGTCGAAGGTGCCGATCAGCGAGACGGCGGCGGCGAAGCTGGCAAGCATGATGCTGGAGGTGTTCCGGTGGGGGGTTGATGTGTATGCCGTATACGTTATGCTCTCGCTTCCGACGGCATTTCAATATGAAGCGGTTTGCATATGCGCGTGACGCTCAAGGCTGAGGGAGACATGGTGCTGGGCGGCGAGACCATCGCGCTCGGCCAGACGCTGGCCCTGCTCGAGCGGATCGGCACGGACCGCTCGCTGGCCGGCGCGGCCGAGGCGCTGGGCCTGTCCTACCGGACGGCCTGGGGGCGGTTGCAGGCGCTGGAGGCGGCGCTGGGCCAGCCGCTGGTCGTGAAGACCAAGGGGCACGGCAGCGTGCTGACCGCCTTCGGCGCGGAGCTGCGCGACGCGCTGGGCACCGCCATGGCCCGGCTGGAGGTGCCGCTCGCCGAGGCCGGGCAGGTGCTCCAGGACCGGCTCGCGCGCATGCTGGACGCGCCGAAGCCGGCGCTGCGGCTTTCCGCCAGCCACGATCCGCTTCTGATGGAATGGCTCGCGGAGCGGACCGATCCGGAGCGGCGATTCGAGGTGACCGTGGCCGGGAGTGCCGTTTCCGTCGAACGGCTGCTGGCCGGCGGCGCCGACCTCGCGGGCTTCCACATCGGCGGGTTGGACGGTGATGCGGAACCATCCCCGGAGCCGCCCTTCGACCAGCTGTTCCAGCCCGATGGTGCCTTTGCCGTAAGGGCGCTCTTCCGGCGGGAGCAGGGTTTCCTGCTGGCCGCCGGCAACCCGCTGAGCATCCGTTCGGTCGCGGACATCGCGACGACCAGGGCACGCTTCGTCAACCGCCAGCGCGGCTCCGGAACCCGGATCTGGTTCGACGGCCTCCTGCGTGCGTCCGGCCTTCCGCCCACAGCCATCGCCGGCTACGGCACGGAGGAATTCACCCACCAGGCCGTCGCCGCCGTGATCGCCTCGGGCGCCGCCGACGCCGGCATGGGCGTGCGCGCCGTCGCCGACCGCTTCGGCCTCGCCTTCGTCCCTTGTGGATTGGAGACCTACTATCTTGGAATGCGCGCGGGTTTGGCGGAGGATGAAGGCGTCACGGCCCTGGTTGCGGGCATCCGGGAGCGGTCGGTCCGGGCCAGCGGATACCAGGATGGTTTTGCCTGAGTTGGAGAACCGGTGATGCAGGTTCAGGACATCGTCAATGTCATGGGCGGCCCTGCGGTCTTCTCGCGGGCCGTGGCGTCGCCCCTGGATTTGCAGCAAGGCCTCGCCGAGGGGGTGAGCGTGGGCGCGCTCGACCATGTGGCCGGGCATCTCTACGCCGACCCGGCGGCCCGCCGTGCGTTCATGAGGCGCATCGTCGCCGGGGGGCACGCTGAAGCGTCGCCGGCGCGAAGGACGGCTCAGCCCGACGGAAAGCGAGCGCACGGCGCGCTTGGCGAACGTGATCGCCCAGGCCGATTTTGTCTGGCGCGACCGGGACGACGCGCGGCAATGGCTGACCACGCCTCATCCGGAACTCGGCGACCGCACGCCCATTGACCATGCCGTCGAAGAATTCGGCGCCCGGCATGTCGAAGCGGTTCTCGACGCGATCCTGCATGGGCTACCGGCCTGATCCATGCCGGCGCGTCCGGCAGCGGGTTGTGCGCCATCAACTTGACAGGCCGAGGCGGTTTCCGTGGGAGGCAACGCAATGCGCGTGATGGAAATCCGGGACCAATGGTCGGTGGACAACATCGTCCTCGCCGAGCGCGCCGAACCGGTGCCCGGGCCGACGCAGATCCTGCTGCGCATGCGGGCGGCCAGCCTGAACTACCGCGACCATGTGATGGTCCGGCGCGGCTACGGCAACCGCAGCGGCTCGCTGCCCCTGGTGCCCCTGTCCGACGGGGTGGGGGAGGTGGTCGCGGCCGGGGCCGCCGTGACGCGGTTCCGTGTCGGGGACCGGGCCTGTCCGACGATGTTCCAGGATTGGGTGAGCGGGCCCTTCAAGGACGGCCACTGGCGCTCACAGCTCGGCGGCCCGCGCGACGGCGTCATGCAGGAACTGATGGCGGTCGAGGAGCAGGCCGCCGTGCGGGTTCCCGATTTCCTGACGGACCTGGAGGCCGCGGCACTGCCCTGCGCCGCCGTGACGGCCTGGAGCGCCATCGTCGCGCAGAATCCGGTCAAGGCGGGTGACGTGGTGCTGGTGCAGGGCACGGGCGGCGTGTCGCTCTTCGCGCTCCAGTTCGCGAAGATGCAGGGCGCCCGCGTGATCGCGCTGTCGTCCAGCGACGAAAGGCTGGACCGCGCGCGGGCACTCGGCGCCGACCATCTCGTGAACTACCGCGCGGTGCCGGAATGGGGACGGGCGGTGCGGGAACTGACCAATGGCACCGGCGCCGACCATGTGGTGGAGGTCGGCGGGGCGGGCACGCTGGCCCAGTCGGTGCGCGCCGTGCGGGGCGGCGGCACGATCAGCCTCATCGGGGTGCTGGGCGGTGCCGCCGGGGAATTCAGCCTGCCCCATGTGGTGACGCAGAACATCCGCCTCCAGGGCGTCACCGTCGGCAACCGCGACATGTTCGAGGACATGCTCCGCGCCATGGAGCAGCACCGGATGCGCCCCGTCATCGACGGGACGGTCTACGTCTTCACGGAAGTCGCGGCGGCCATCCGCGATTTTCCGGACGGTGGGCATGTCGGAAAGGTCTGCGTCTCCTTTGCGGAATGACCGCATCGCTGGAACCCGTTCACGGAACCACGCATGGGCGCGGGTTTGTAGGGTTTTCCCTAATTTACAGGCTGCCCGTTCTCTGAAACAGGGGCAGGGAGAACAGGAATCTTCTATTCGTGTCCGCATCAACATGCGGAACGGAGCAGAGAAACAAAAAGGAAAGGAGCGGATGTTGTTCGATGGTTAAGAAAATCGTGTCTCCGATGATCACCATTCCTCTTAATACTTTGGTGATAATTTCCGGGACATAGATAGGCCATGATTTTTATTCGCCTGCCCGCAACCCCGTTTCGCGTGCAATGGGGCAGGAACAAGGAGCATGGTCATGGTGCAGTTCCGATCGATCGCCCTGCGGCTCGTGGTCGCCATTTCGGCCACCGCCGCCGGCGCGTCCGCCGTTTTGGGCGTCATCGCCATGGGCGCGGAGACCGAACTGACCAATCTTGCGCTCGAGCGCGAGATGCACCTTCAATATGAAAGCGTCATAGCCTCCTTCGACGCGGAGGGGCGCACCGCCTCGGCGGTGGCGTCGGTCATCGGCGGGCTGCCCGCCGTGCAGGACGCCCTGGAGCGGGAAGACCGCGCCGCGCTGGGGGCGGTCCTCGGGCAGGCCCAGGCCGCCGCCAAGGGGCAGGGAGTCGGCACATGGTCCTTCACGAAGCCGCCGGGCATCACCGCCTACCGCGTGCACGATCCCGAGAAATTCGGCGACGACGTCCGGCAGCGGCGGCGCACGGTGGCCCTCGTGAACGAGCGGCACACGCCGGTGACCGGCATCGAGCCGGGTCGCGGCAATCTGGGAATCTACAGCGTGGCGCCCGTCTCGACGGGCGGGCGGTTCGTCGGCGCCATCGATGTCGGGATCACCTTCGGCCCGGCCTTCATCGACCGCATCAAGACGCGGTTCGGGGTGGACCTCGCCGTCCACCGCCGCGAGGGCGACGCCTTCACCACGCTCGGCTCCAGCCTGGCGGAGAAGACGTTGGCCTCGCCGGAGGAGATGGCCGCCGCGTTCGGTGGCGCCGTCGTTCTGCGCCGGGGCGTGCAGGGGGAACTTCCGGTCGCGATCTATGTGGCCCAGCTGAAGAATTTCGCGGGCGAGCCCGTGGCGGTCGTCGAGCTGGTCAAGGACATCTCGACCTTCGTGGCGACGGAGACCAGCACGCGCTGGTACCTGTCCGGGGCGACCCTGGCCGTGCTGCTGGCCTCCACCATGCTGGCCCTGTTCCTCGGCCGCGGCCTGTCGCGCCCGATCGACCGCCTGCGCGAGGCCATGGACCGGCTGTCCCGGGGCGAGACCAGCACGGACGTGCCCGGCCGCGACCGCCGAGACGAACTCGGCCAGATGGCCAGGACGGTGATGGTCTTCAAGGAGAGCATGCTGGAGGCCGAGCGGCTGCGCACCGAACAGGACGCCTACCGGATGGAGTCGGAGGCCGAGCGCAAGCGTGCCATGGCCATGCTGGCCGACCGCTTCGAGGCGAGCGTGCGCGGCGTCGTCGACGCGGTGTCGGCCTCCGCCGCCGACATGAAGTTGACGGCGCAGTCGATGTCCGCCGCCGCCGAGGAAACCCAGCGCCAGTCGCTGGCCGTCAGCTCGGCGTCCGAGCAGACCTCCTCGAACGTGCAGACGGTCGCCAGCGCCACGGAGGAGTTGTCCGCCTCGATCGCCGAAATCGCCCGCCAGACTGCGGAGGCCGCGCGGGTCGCCGACGAGGTCGCGGAGGATGGCCGTCGCACCGACAGCATCGTCTCCGGCCTTGCCGCCGCCACGGACCGCATCGGCGAGGTGGTCGCCCTCATCCAGAGCATCGCCGCCCAGACCAACCTGCTGGCGCTGAACGCCACGATCGAGGCGGCCCGTGCCGGCGAGGCCGGCAAGGGCTTCGCCGTGGTCGCCTCGGAGGTCAAGAACCTCGCCACCCAGACCGCCAAGGCGACCGAGGACATCCAATCGCAGATCGGCGCCATCCAGCAGGAGACCGGCCGTGCCGTCGAGGCGATCAGCGCCATCTCCGCCCGTGTCGAGAACCTCACCGGCATCACCACCTCGGTGTCCAGCGCCGTGGAGGAGCAGGGCGCCGCGACCCAGGAGATTGCCCGCAACGTTCAGCAGGCGGCACAGGGCACCCAGGGCATGTCCCGGACCATCGGCGCGGTCACCGCGACCGCAGGCGAAACCGGGACGGCCGCGGCGCAGGTGCTCGCCTCGGCCGGCGGGGTGGCCCGCGAGTCCGCCCGCCTGAGCGAAGAGGCCGACCGCTTCCTCGCCAGCATCCGGGCCGCCTGACGGCGCCTCCGCGCGGCCATCGGCGAAGCGCCCCGAAGACATCCGCGCGGGCTCGCCGGATCGAGACCCGGAAAAGGACCGGGGCCGCTTCTACAAGCCCGCCCGGCTCAGCGCAGCTTCATCCAGGTGGTCTTCAGTTCGGTGTATTTGTCGAAGGCGTGCAGCGACTTGTCGCGGCCAATTCCGGACTGCTTGAAGCCGCCGAAGGGCACGGTGATGCCGTCGGCGTCGTAGCAGTTGACGTAGACCATGCCGCTGCGCAGCGCCCTGGCCATCTTGTGGACGGTGTTGACGTTGTCGCTCCACACCGCGGCGGCGAGGCCGTAGGGGCTGTCGTTGGCGACCGCGACGGCCTCCTCCGCGCTGTCCACGGTGATGATGGACAGCACCGGGCCGAAGATCTCCTCCTGCGCGATGCGCATTCGGTTCGTCACGCCGTCGAAGACGGTCGGCTGGACGTAGCAGCCGCCCGTCTCCTCCCGCACGCGCCGGCCGCCGGCGACGAGCCTGGCGCCCTCCTCCTGCCCGATGGCGATATAGCTCAGCACGTTGCGGGTGTGCGTCTCGTCCACCAGCGCGCCGAGCGTGGTGGCGGGATCGAGCGGGTCGCCGGGCTGGCGGGTGGCGGCGTGGGCCAGCACGCGGTCGAGCACCCGGTCCTTGACCGCGCGGTGCAGGACCAGCCGCGAGCCCGCCGTGCACATTTCCCCCTGATTGAAGAAGATCGCGTCGGCGGCGGCCTCGGCGGCGGCGTCCAGGTCGCCGCAGTCATCAAGGATGATGTGCGGCGACTTGCCGCCGCACTCCAGCCCGACCCGCTTCATGTTCGACTGGCCGGAATACTGAAGGAACAGCTTCCCCACCTCGGTCGATCCGGTGAAGACCACCCCGTCCACGTCCATGTGCAGGCCGAGCGGCTGGCCGACGGCGGGGCCGAAGCCCGGCAGCACGTTGAACACGCCATCAGGAAGGCCCGCCTCGGCGGCGAGTGCCGCGAGCCGGATCGCGGTCAGGCTCGACTGCTCGGCCGGCTTCAGCACGACCGAGTTTCCGGCGGCCAGCGCCGGGGCCAGCTTCCAGGCGGCCATGATCATGGGGAAGTTCCAGGGAACAACGGCGGCGACCACGCCCAGCGGCTCCCGCGTGACCAGCGCCAGCGTGCCGGCGGGCGAGGGCGCGATCTCGTCGTAGATCTTGTCGATGGCTTCCGCGTACCAGCGGAAGCAGGCCACCGTGGCGCGCACGTCCACCGCCAGGCTGTGGGCGACGGGCTTGCCCATGTCCAGGGTTTCCAGCAGCGCCAGCTCCTCCCCCGCCGCCTCGATCCGGTCGGCGAAGGCCAGCAGCACGCGCTTGCGCTCGGCCGGGTCGCGGCGGCTCCAGCGCCCGTCCTCGAAGGCGCGGCGGGCGGCGGCCACGGCGCGGTCCACGTCGGCGCCGCCGCAGGCCGCGACGTCGGCCAGCACGCGCCCGTCCACCGGGCTGCGGGACTGGAAGGTGGCGCCGTCCAGCGCCGCCGTGTAGCGGCCGTCGATGAAGGCGCGGCCCTCGATGGAGCCGGCGGTGAGGAGGGCTGCGCGCTCGGCCCAGCGGATCGTGTCGCGGCGCATCGTGATCGCTCCTTCATGGAATGGTCGGAAAATCTGATCACAAACCGCGGTCCTGTCAATCGGCGGTGTCCGGCTTGGCCCAGCCGGTTTTCTAGCCCACCGTCGCCATGCGCTTGCCGCCGCTGCCGACATAGGCGGTCAGCAGCTCGCTGGTGCCGACATGGGCGATGCCGTCGCGGATGTCCGCTTCGATGGCGATGCGCAACGCGAAGGCGTCCTGCCGGCGCATGGCGGCCAGCGCCTCGGAATGACGGTCGATCTTGTAATGCTCGCGCAACCGCGACAGGGCCAGCCGCACGAAGGGGCCGAGCTGGAGCCACACGCTCTCCACCAGCGAGAGCGAGATCTGGTGCGGGTTGGCCGTGTAGATGGCGCGGTGGAATTCCTGGTTCAGGATGGTCGCGCGCTCCTGGTCGCCGGCCGCGTGCGCCTCGTCGATGCCCCGGTCGATGGCCGCCAGCTCCTCGATCCGGGCCGGGGTGATGTAGGGCAGGGCGCGCTCGGCGGCGTGGGTCTCCAGCGCGATGCGCAGTTCGCACAGCTCGCGGAAGCGGGCCGGGGTCATGTGCGGCACCAGCACGCGGCGGCTGTCGCGGATCTCCAGCGCCTGCTCTGCCGACAGGCGGCGCAACGCCTCGCGGACCGGCATGGTGGACACGCCCAGCGCCTCGGCGATTCCGCGGATGGTCAGGGGCTGGCCCGGCGGAATGCGGCCGATCATCACGGCCGCGCGCAAGCTGCGGTAGACCCACTGCCCAACGGTTTCCCTGGCGCCACGCTCCAGGCTCGGCAGATCGAGAGCGGCGTCCTTCGACATGGGCGTGTCCGAGCGTGTGCGGGATGGGGCCGCGGGGTCGCGGCGTTCGCGCGCAATAGCACATCGCCGGGCTCCCGTCACGGGTTAGCGGCGACCCGGACGGCCCGGCCGCACACTAGCCGAAGGGAGAGGGATTTGTGATCAAATCGTGATTGACGCTCTTTTTTCAATGTGATCACATTGCTGCAGGTCGCAACAGCATCCGCGGTGCATCATGATGTTCGAGGAGGCGCGCGCCTTTCTTCACCAGGCGAGCCGGGTCGAGGAGATCGACCTTCTGATTTCCGATCTCAACGGGGTCCTGCGCGGCAAGCGCGTGCCGGCGACGGCGCTGGACGGCGTGTTCGACGAGGGGATGAAGCTGCCGCGCTCGGTCCTGGCGCTCGACATCTGGGGCACCGACGTGATGGACAGCGGCCTGATGTGGGAGACGGGCGACGGCGACGGGGTGTGCCACCCCTGCGGCCAGGGCATGGTGATGGTGCCCTGGGCGCCGCGCCCCCGGACCCAGATGCTGATGACGATGCACAACCCCGACGGCACGCCCTTCATGGCCGACCCCCGGCAGGTGCTGGTCCGGCAGTGCGAGCGCTTCAAGGCGCTGGGGCTGACGCCGGTGGTCGCGACGGAGCTGGAATTCTACTTCATGGCGTCCGACGTGCTGGAGCGCGGCCGCCCCCGCCCGCCGACGGCGCCCGAGACCGGCTACGCGCTGGAGACCTCCCAAGTCTATTCGATGGACGAGCTGGAGGAGTTCACCACCGTCTTCGCCGCCATCCGCGACGCCTGCAAGGTGCAGGGCGTGCCCGGCGACACCTGCATCGTCGAGAACGGCCCCGGCCAGTTCGAGATCAACCTGGAGCATGTCGCCGACCCGGTGCTGGCCGCCGACCAGACCGTGCTGCTGAAGCGCATCGTCCGCAACATCGCCCGGCGCCACGACCTCCACGCCACCTTCATGCCCAAGCCCTACGGCGACCAGGCGGGCAGCGGCTTCCACGTCCATTGCAGCGTGGTGGACGAGCAGGGGCGCAACATCTTCGACGACGGCGGCGAGATGGGCACGGCGGCGCTGCGCCACGCGGTGGGCGGGGTGCTCCAGTTCATGATCCCCTCCATGCTGATCTACGCGCCGCACCTCAACTCCTACCGGCGCTTCCAGCCGGGCACCCACGCCCCGACCCACGCGGTCTGGGGCTACGAGAACCGCTCGGCCGCCATCCGCATCCCGAACGGCAACCCGGCCGCCCGCCGCTTCGAACACCGCGTGGCCGGTGCCGACGCCAATCCCTATCTCGTGCTGGCCTCGATCATCGCGGGCGTGCTGCACGGGCTGGAGAACCGGATCGAACCGCCGGCCCCGATCCAGGGCAGCGCCTACGACCGTTCGCCGGAAACGACCCTGCCGTCCGACTGGGACTGGGGCATGGACAGCTTCAACAACAACGCGATCCTCCTGCAGGGCGCGCTGGGCGAGAGCTTCCACACGGTCTTCCGCGCCTGCAAGCGGCAGGAGCGCAACAAGATGATGCGCAAGGTCACCGACGCCGAATACGCGACATATCTGGGCGTCCTGTAGCGGATACCCTTAGGGGATGGCGGCGCGCCGGCGCATTGCCTATCATCGGGATCACCCGTCCGACCGTATTCCACCATCCTCGCAAAGGCGTCACAGGGCATCATGAAGATCGGCATTCTCGAAACCGGCCGCAGCCGCGCGGCGCTGATCGAGCGTTTCGGCTCCTATCCGGACATGTTCAAGGCGCTGCTCGGCCGGACCGACCCGTCCCTGGCCTTCGAGGTCTACCCGGTGGTCGACGGCGAGTTTCCCGAAGGACCGGAGGACTGCGACGGCTGGGTGGTCACCGGCTCGCGCCACGGCGTCTACGACAACCTGCCCTGGATGGCACCGCTGAAGGGTTTCCTGGTGCGGGCGATCGAGGCGCGGGTGCCGGTCGTCGGCATCTGCTTCGGCCACCAGATCCTGGCGGAAGCGCTGGGCGGCCGGGTCACCAAGTCGGAGCGCGGCTGGGGCGTCGGCCCGCACGGCTACGAGATCATCGCGCCGAAGCCCTGGATGGGGGAGGCTGAACCGGCGCCGCTCCTGTTGAACGCGGTCCACCAGGACCAGGTGGTGGAGCTGCCGGCGGGCGCCGAGATCATCGCCAGCTCGTCCTTCTGCCCTTACGCGGCGCTGGCCTACGGCGACGCGGCCATCTCCTTCCAGGCGCACCCGGAATTCACCATCCCCTACGAGCGCGCCCTGCTGGAGGTGATGCGGGGCGACTCCGTGCCCGAGCCGCTGGCCGACGCGGCGCTGGAAACGCTGAACGCGGCGGGTGCCTCAAACGGCTCCGACCGGGCCGCCGGCTGGATCGTGACCTTTCTGCGCGAGGCTGCCGCGCGCCGCCAAGCGGCCTGACGGCAAACGCCGCAACGGGATAGGGGGCGATCCTAGTGGATCGCACCCCTCCCACACCACCCGGCATGCGGGTCCGCACCGGGCGGTTCGAAGGATTGAGGTCCTGCGAGTCTGGGCAGTCCGAGTTGGTCGGCCCATTTGATCGTGAGGACGGCGTTGAGGAGCATCCCGCTGTTGCGCCACCAGCGTCGGCTGTTGGCCGCGACCTG
>NZ_JAFIQV010000061.1 GCF_017356015.1 Azospirillum sp. SYSU D00513 | reverse complement strand
ACTCCGGGTTGATCGGCCCTCCGAAGCCGGGCTACCCTTGGCCGCCTGAACAGGCGCAGTCGCCTGTCTCATTTCCGGGCCGCAGTACACGCCATCGGCCCCGCTTTTACTGATGACCTCGTGCAGGCTGCTACAAACCACTTGCGGCGGGTGATCGGTCCCGCAACAAAGATCTATCAGATTGGCACGACCCACCTCGGCTATCTTCTGCCTCCTATGGGCAATCAGGAGATGATGGTTGCCACAGTGCGCATACCGACGGAAATAGCAACCGTATCCGGTTTCCAGGGTACGCCTATGGTAATTCGAGCCGTAATTGGTGTAGCCCCGTTCCAACTTGGCGAAGTCACGCCGCAGCATGTCTTACGCATGGCCTACAGTGCTCTCCAGGACGCTCGCGACGCGGATACACGGGTTGGCGTCTACTCGGCGTCTCTCGACGAGGCTCACCGCCGCCGATTTCAGCTGCTGGCCGATTTTCCCCAAGCGTTGGCCGCAGACGACCAGTTGACGCTTGTCTTTCAGCCCCGTGTCGATGTCCGGACCGGCAGATGTGTCGGAGCGGAGGCACTGCTGCGCTGGCATCATCCTGTTCTCGGAGCAATCTCGCCTGGAGAATTCGTCCCGATCGTGGAGCAGACGGCTCTCGCGGATGACATGACGGAATGGGTGGCTCGCACAGCTCTGGCCCAGATAGTGGTATGGCGAGCGGAAGGTGTTGAGCTGGCTCTCTCCATCAATGTTTCAGCATCGAACCTTGAGCGACAGGACTTCACCGCACATTTGGTTGAGCTTGCAAAGCAGTACAAAGTTCCGCCGCGGCTCCTTGAGCTGGAGCTGACTGAGAGCGCAATCCTTCGCAACAGACACAGCGCGATTGAGCGCATGAACGAATTGAGAGCGGCAGGGTTTGTTTTCGCTATCGACGATTTCGGCACTGGTTACAGCAGTCTATCTTATTTGGAAAAGATACCTGCAAGTGTGGTGAAGATCGATCGGTCCTTCATACAAGAGTTAAGCAGTCAAAATCGCAGATCCACCCTTGTAAGCGCTATGATCGGGTTGATCCACCAGCTAGGTTACCGTGTCGTCGCCGAGGGCGTGGAAACCCAGCCAGCACTAGACATGCTCGCGGAGTTGAGCTGTGATGAAGTTCAGGGATATTTTATTGCTCGTCCGTTGGATGCCGCATCATTCAAGTGCTGGGTGAGTAGGGTCGAAAGCGGCATCGTCACATTAGGGTCAAAACCCAATCAGAGACTTGATTCGTCTGGAGAAACGTGATTCCAAAGCGCTATGGAGGCTTTTGAGGTTCCCATGCGCGAGATATTCTGGCTGGACGATCAGGCCTGGGAAGCCATCCGGCCGCACCTTCCGTCCAACCAGCCCGGCGCCCGCCGGGTGGACGACCGCCGGATCATCAGCGGCAGACTTTGGTGCGCAAATCGGCGTGACTGCGGAGTCCGCCGCAGAGCAGAGGTAATCAGGCGACCTTGCGAGTGACCGGCATGCCGAGGGTGGTCATGATGTTGATGACCTTGCATACGACGGCCGCCTCAACCTTTTGGGTGCGCAGAGTCCGGGCACGCAGGCTGCGCCCGATCAGCGTCTTGTAGCGGAGCATCGCCACCTCGACCAGGGAGCGGCGGCCGTATCCAACAGCCTTCTGCCAGCCGAGCCGACCACGCTCGGAGATCACCTGAAGGTGTCGGTCTCGCTGGGTCGGCGCGCTCTGGGCGGTGTCGCTCAGCACGGCCGTGGAGCGTGGTGGGATGATCACCTCCGCCCCTGGGGTGTGTCGGGCGACGGCCTGGTAGATGGGCTCGCCATCATAGGCGCCGTCGGCCAGGACCGTGCCAAGCGGCCGGTCGATCCCCTCCAGCAAGGGGACGACCAACGACGCATCGCCTTCCTCCGAGGTCGTCAGTTCCGAAGCGAGGATCTCGCCGGTGTCGGGATTGACGGCCAGGTGCAGTTTCCGCCAACTCCGACGTGGCTTTCCGCCATGCTTTTCCAGGCGCCACTCGCCGGCACCGAACACCTTCAGGCCGGTAGAGTCGATCACCACGTTCACCGGTCCGTCAACCTTCCTCAGCTCCGCAGCGATGGTCAGGTCGGCACTGCGCCGTGAAAAGGTCGTGTGGTCCGGGACCGGCAGGTCCAGGCCGAGCAGGCGCATGAGCGAACCCAGCAAGCCCTCGGTCTGCCGCCAGGGACGGCCAAAGGCGAGGCGCAGCATCAGTCCGGCCTCGATGGCGATCTTCGAGTAGCGCTGTGGCCGTCCGCGTCGGCCCGTGCTGGCGGGCGTCCACGCCGCGGTCGCCTCGGGCGTCACCCAGATCGTCAGGTCGCCGCGCCCACGCAGAGCCGCGTCGTAAGCCGACCAGTTCTCGACGCGGTACCGGGCCTTCGGGATCTTGTGACGTCGACTCTCGTTCGCCTTGTACGGCATGCGGCCCTCGGCTTCAGTGGGAGGCTTCAATAACCGCCAAGGCCCGTCCTCGCCAGTCCACGTCCGATTTATGCGCCAAGGTCCAACCGGATGGCCAGCCTCGGCATGCCGGTCTAACGCAAGCTCGCCCGAAAGCCCGGGAAAGGGGGGCAGTGTGCCCGCAGCCCGAGTTGCGCAACAAGGTCGCGACTTGGTGATCTGGTTCACGGCGGACGTAACTCTGTCCGCGTCGCCTAATCACCCGTGGGGTAGGGTGACCTCTTGCCGAACTCGCCTCGATGCAACACGCACGATGCCGTTCAGAGACTTGAAAATCCAAACCGCTTGCCGGATGCGCCGTTAAGAAAAAAGTTGTGAGATTTTTTGGTCCTGGAATGCCTCGGAGCTAAGCTGGCCGAAATCTGGCCCGCTTATCTTAGTCTTAAGGCACGTAAGCTAGCGATATTCGCTACCAAGTGCCAGTGCCAGAAGGCCGTCAAGGGAAGTCCCTTCTATGACCTCGATCCTGACCAACACCAACGCCACGACCGCTCTCCAGGTTCTGTCTTCCACCAACCGGAATCTGTCGGAAGTCCAGGCGCAGATCTCGACCGGCAAGAAGGTCGCGAACGCCAAGGACAACGCCTCGACCTGGGCCGTGTCCCAGATCATGTCGGCCGACGTCGCCGGCTTCAAGACCCTGAACGAGAACCTCGGCCTGGCCGAGAGCGCCGTGTCGGTTGCCCGCACTGCTGCCGAGTCGACTACCGATCTTCTGAAGCAGATGAAGGAGAAGATCGTCGGCGCCCAAGACGGAACCCAGGACCGCCAGAAGATCCAGGACGACATCACCGAGCTGAAGAACCAGATCAAGGCCGTCACCTCTGCCGCCCAGTTCAACGGCTTGAACTACATGGAAGGCGACAAAAACCAGAAGGTTCTGGCTTCGCTCGACCGTTCGTCGAACGGTGACGGTACCTACGACGTTGCTTCGAACTTCATCACCTTCCAGTCTCAGAACTTGGTCATTGGCGCCGCCGCTCCGACCACCGAGAAGGTGATTGACGCGGGCAACACGGCCAAGGCGGCCGTTGCTTCGACGGTCGATCTCGACATCCTGCTTGACCCGACAGTGGGCAACAACGGCCAGCTTACTCTGAAGGTCGGTAACGTTGATGCCGACTCGGACCTTGCTACCGCCGGCAATCAGACGATCAATCTGACGACCGCTGCAACGGGCTCTCTGGCGGATGCTGCTGCTGTTATCCAGACGGCGCTCAATGCTCAGTTCACTGGCATTACCGCCGCTGTGGTAGATGGAAAGATCCGCATCACCGATGCTAACGGCCGCGGCATCACTGGCGTGACCCATACTGGCGGCACTGGTCAGGCTACTCTGCGTGGCACCCAGACGGTGGCCGCTGGCAGCGTGGCAGTTTCTGCTACTGCCTCGCAGACGAGCTACACGATTGATGCCTTCAAGACCGGTTCGGGTACGAACTACGCGGCTGGCGACTTCTCCAAAATCACTCTGACGAAGGCTGATGGCACCACTGCCTCTGTCGACGTCAGCGCTTCCGCCACTATGGGGGCCGTCGCCACCGATCTGGCTGCAGGCCTTGGAGCTGGCTATACGGCGGCTTGGGACGCGAACAAGGGTGAGCTGACCGTCAAGGACGCTCAGGGCCGCGGTGTGGATCTCTCGTTTGAGGGCAACAAGGCCGGCAAGCTTGCCGATCTTGCCACCCTGAGCATCCTGACCGACACTGCCGCGGCAGACGCTCTGAAGAACATCGAGACGATGATCCAGTCCTCGATCGACTCGGCTGCGAAGCTCGGTTCCGTGGAGAAGCGTCTGGGCATCCAGACCGAGTTCCTCTCCAAGCTGTCGGACTCGCTGACTGCCGGCATCGGCACTCTCGTGGACGCCGACATCACGGCCGCCTCGGCTCGCCTCCAGGCTCTGCAGGTTCAGCAGCAGCTCGGCACACAGGCCCTGTCGATCGCGAACCAGGGTCCGCAGCAGTTGATGAGCCTGTTCCGGTAATCGGCTTATCGGTAGGTACAAGGAAGGGCTGGCCTGGCGACAGGCCAGCCTTTTCCTTTTTCCCCACTCATGGAACACATCGCGTAACCAACGATTAACCAAGACAAACCCCTTCTGATCGGGAAAGATTAAAGCGGCAGGTCCGTTCTTAGGAAAGTAGCGCCCGATGCTCATCTCGAATCTTCCAAACATCCTCGATCGGGCTGTTCCCAACAACGCCGTGCTCTCTCTGCCCAGCTCGGGGCTGGCGTTGGTTCTTCCTTTGCCGGACATGCTGTCCGGTCCCCTGAAGGGCAGGGTCGCGCTGGGTTCCGGCGGCAATTATCATTTCCAATCCGGGGCTATGCAGATTGTGCTTCCTGGCATTAGCGCGGACGCCGCGGGGATGCTGCGCAGGAGCGAAATGCATATCGGGGGAAAGGCACCCGACGGCGAGACCCGGGTGCTCTTAGTGCCTTACGGAGAACCGGATGAACCTGCGCCGTTCGCAGACGGCCGGGGTGCCGGACCGCATCGCGGCATCCCCGACCCGCGGAAATCCAATTTGGGGATGCCAGGCACCTCGGCCTTTCCCCACGTGGCAGACGATGCCGCCCCGAACTTGGCACCGACCGACAGGTCGGCGAACCGTATGCTACCGGCCCTTTCGGGTGTCCTGCCGCCGACCGGCCCCGTCATGTCCAGCGCACCAGCCACGCTCTTCCGACCCGCCGGAGACATGGAGACACAGTCGCACTCGCTGCCGGAGCCGGAGCCGGAGTTTGCATCGCGCCAAGCGCCTGACATTCTTCATCATCCGGAGCAATCACCACTCGGCCGGGACGAGCTTTTGCGAATCGCTCGGTCGATACTGGACATGGCTGGTCTTTCGGAACTGAAGGAGGAGCCTCCCGGCACTCCCGTTTCAGCGGGCGAGGATCCAGCGGGCGAGAAGCGCCCCGTGGCGCAGGAGCAGCCCTTCACCTATCCGCGCGGCTGGGCAGTGGCTTGTGAGGTGTTCGGGCCGGGACCATGCCGCCGTGCCGCCGTCGCTTTTGAAGACGATCTGTACGAACGGCGCAAGAGGGGAGCGGGCGAGGACATGGACGTGCCAGTCCGTTTCCTTATCGACCTGCGCTTTCCGCGCCTCGGCGACCTCCGCCTGAGCGCCGCAGCAACCGGCCGCAGGCTCAATGTTTCGGTCTCGGGTGTTCCCGAAGCGTTGCGTCCTGGCCTTCTCGCCACCTGGACGCTGGCGCTGGATGGCTTGGACATCCACGGCGGCTTGGCCTTCGTGGATAATGAACCGCCTCCCATGACTGCTGGCAGGTCCGGCTACGACGATCCCGATCTCGGGGGACTGGATGGGGAACTGGCATGAGGAAGCCACCGGGCACTGCCGTCGCCCTTGGTTACGACGGGGACAACTATCTCATCCCCACAGTCCTCGCGGTAGGGGAGGGTGATCTCGCGATCAGGCTTGCGGAGATTGCGGCGGAGCATGGCGTTCCGATCCGCAGCGATCCGGCCCTCGCCGCCGTGCTGGCCCGTCTGCCGATGGGGACGGCGATCCCGCGCGAGACCTGGGCCGCAGTAGCCCGCATCATCGCCTATCTGCACGAGGTGGAGTCGACTCTGACGGAGGAGGAGATGGCGCGCGCCACGAAATGAAACGAGGGCCAAGCGCGCTCACCTCCTCCGCCGACAGGAAGGTCGGCGCGACCGTGTCGAAGACGCCGCGCGCCTTCAGCATCTCGACAAGGGTCGGATCCGCTGCGTCGAGCGCCTCGAAATAGCGGCGCTCCAGGTCGTATTCCAGGCGGGCCGCCGACTCGTGATCAGCGTTCTGGCCGGTCCAGCGAACGCCATGAAACATGAAAACCGCTGACTGCCCCGCAATCCGGTCCTGTCCCGTTGCGAAGACGACGGTGCAGGCGGACTGGCATGTCGCATCGTTCGGAACGAAGGTCCGGACAAAGGCTAACTGTTCAGCCCACCGCAAGGACGTGGCCATCCGCAGGGCAGCCTCCAGATTGCCGCCCACGCTGTTCAGGCTTACGATCACCGGGCCGTCCGCGAGGACGGCGGAAACCGCCAGCTTTGCCGCGAAGACCGGCAGGCTGGCTGCCGTGATCGAACCGCCCAGGAACACCCCGCCCTTTGTGAAGCTGATCCGCGTCTGCACTGGGTTGCCATTCGGTCCCTCGGAGGTGAACTCGGAAACGGCGCAGAGCCCCCCCAAAGCGATAAGGCCGGAGAGGAGCAGCCCGAGGAGCAGCGCCGCCGCCCAGCGTGCCGTTTTCATCACGTTCTCCCCTTCCCGGTCCGAGCTCCACGCATCCGGCCCTCACTCGGTCTGAACGGGGAGGGCGATCTCGTTCAGCCAGGCGGCCAGCCGGGCGCCGAGATCCGTACAGCGGTAAAAGGGGCGGTCCGTGTTGTTATCGACCGGTTCGATCCAACCATACTTGCGCATGCACTGAATGTGATTCCCCATGGTCTGGCTGCCGCTGCCCAGACGTCCTTGGAGCAGAATGGACAGTGCACGCGTCTGCATGGCTCCCCTGGCCTTCAGGATGCGCAAGGCCTCCATCATGGCCGGAGCGCCCGCATCCCTCTGCGTCATCATCGCCGCTTGCGGCGACGGCAGGTCGCGCACTGGGTGGCGCCGCCCTTCCTCGGTCAGTCGGCAAGCGGTCACGCGCGGAAAATCGGCCAGTTCGACGAGGCCCCTGTTCCCGAGTTCTAGCAGGATCTTGCGCAGCACGAACGGGTTGACGCCCGTGGCTTCGGCGATCTTACCGTGATCGGTAACCAGATGGTCTGGAATGGTTTTTAGCACCAGCAGCTCGTTCTTACGCAACAGAGTCGCCTGGGCTGGCAGGGCTTTCAAGGTCCAGCATTTGCCTTCCCGCCGTAGGTAGCCCTTGTCCTGGAGCCGGCCTAGCATCCATTCTACACGGCCCAGCGGCAGGCTGGTGCGCTCCGCGAGTTCGGCGGCCGTCAGCGGTGCGTGCAAGTGGAACAGCAGGTCGGCCTGACGTGGAAGACGATGATAGGGCAGGGGAACCTGGACATCCTCCGACGCATCGGTGCTGCACCAAACGCCGTTGCGCAGCTTGCGGACATGGCCACGTTCTGCCAGCTTTTGCAGGAGGCCGGAAAGGCCGAAAACGATGCCGGTTTCAGCCTCGATGCGGGCGTTTCTCCAGGCCGCTCCGTCAGACAGGCAGGCGACGATCTTTCGTTCTTTTTCCGAAAGACCTGTCGGCGGTGGCGGAACTGCCACGTCCGATGCCGCAAACGGACGTGCGTCCGGTGGAAGACCGGCATCTGCGGCGATGTCCAGTGCGCGCTCTTGCTCTCGGAGGGTCATTTGATAGGATTCGGAAAAATTGTACCCCTCTGGATTGTCCGTAAGAGGTATCTTCCAGAGACATAGCCCGCAAACATTGCAGCGCCATACGGATTGGGAGAGTTTTTGCCTCTGATCCATTGGATTACAAAGAAAAACCCCGGAGGCGCTCGATCTCCGGGGTTGACGAACACTCGGCTCACGCACGCCGTGGCGGCGCGGCGGGATCAAGTTGGTCAGATGTAGTTGATGATGGACAGCTTCGCGAGGCGGGCCGTCAGAGTGTAGGTAATCTCCATCTGGCTCTGCAGGTTGGCAAGCCGGCTCGCCGCCTCATACCCGTCGACGCCCTCAATACCCACGATCGCAGAGTTCAGGATGCGCGCCGTGTTCTCGTGGTTTTTCAACGTGTCCGCAACGGACTGCTCGCGGTAGCCTACATCGGCCGACAGACCGATAACGCCGTTGACCGCCTGCTCCGTGTCCTTCAGGACCTTGCCCATGAGTGTGTTGAAAACTTCCGGTGGTGCCTTGTCGCTCGAAACTGCGGCGCTGATATAGAGCCCCTTGAGCAGGCTCTTGAACGCGTCGTCGTTGGCCCGCACGTCCAGGCTGATTTCGTTGTTCCGGTCGATGAAGGTGGTGACTCTCTTTCCGTCGGCAGGCAGCGCTCCCTTGTAGAGCAGCGCATCGAAGTTGCCGCCGGAGAATGCCGCGTCGACTTCGTTTATGAAGGCCTGCATGCCTTCTGAGGTCGTGATATCATGGGTGTTCATAATTTCGGTGACGGCATCGAGTGGTGAGACACCGTTCTCGTTTTCCTCGTCCGGCCGCCGGATGGGAGGCGTGCCGGTGGCAGGGCCGGAGAAGATGTAGCGGCCGCCGAGTGCGGTGTTCAGGAACTGAGTCGCTTGGTCGAGATAGGCTCGCGCCCCGCTCGCGATGTAGGCGCTGCCGAGCCCGTCCGAGCCGCCCTGCACTTTGATCACCTGGGTGCGGAACTCTTCCGATATCTCTTTGAGGTTCTGCATCGACGCCTGCATGGACGTCAGCCGCGCCTCGGCGCCGCCCGCGGCCTCCTTGTAGTAATTCACATCGTCGAGGCTGGCGCGGTAAGACATGGATTTCTGCGCGGCCGAACCTAGGCTGAAATAATCCGACACCGTCAGGGTGGCGGACTCTGCGGCCAACTTGTTGAGTTCCGCCCGAGTCTCCTTGACGAAGCTCTGCATCAGCCGGTGCTGATTGAAAGTCGAAATCACGTTCATCGTGGCATCCTCTGCGCAGCGTTCCGTCAGACCCTTTGGAGAAGCTCATCGAACATCTTGGATGCTGTCTCGAAGACCTGCGCCGAAGCC
This sequence comes from Azospirillum sp. SYSU D00513, assembly GCF_017356015.1. Taxonomy (GTDB): domain Bacteria; phylum Pseudomonadota; class Alphaproteobacteria; order Azospirillales; family Azospirillaceae; genus Azospirillum. The sequence goes on along the minus strand of NZ_JAFIQV010000061.1, from coordinate 22,286 downwards.
GCGTAGGTCCGCTCGAATAGCATGACGTCTTGCATTTCCTGATCCATATCGACGCCTTGGCGCGCGGCGACGCGGGAGTCTAGGGCGCTGACCAGCGTTTGTTGATACTTACCCTTGTCCTCTGCAGCCACCCGTAGCGATCCCTGGAAGGAGATAAAGTCTGTCGCCCAATTCTGGATGCTATCCTGCGTGTTCAGGAAGGTAGCCGGGCTGAAGGTCTGCACGTTGTCGAACACAGCGGCGTAGGCGCGAACCTGCGTGGCGTCGCCCGGAAGGCCGCGCACCGTGGCGTTGGCGCCATCACGCATGCGCCAGGCCTCGCCGCCCGCAGACGGATCCACAAGAGGATTGAGGGTGAGCCGCCCGGCCAGCCCGACGATGCTGACCGCGTTCGAACGGTCATGGGGCGAACTGCCGTCGAGGAACAGGCTGCCCTGCGTGCCGCTGTTCGTAATGGTAGCGTCCGCACCCTGGAAGGCGGCGGTCATGACGCTGGCCAGATCGTCGAGCTGACGCTGGGCCTGCGGCATCGCCTGGTCGCGCAAGACGAAGAGGGCCTGCAGACTTCCGCTGCGTGGAGCCTGCGGTGCCTTGGTAATGGCCGTCGGCGTGATGTTGATCCCGTCGACAGACAGGCCGGACAGCTGTCCACCGCTCAGCGACGACTTCGCCTCCATCGCCGGCGCGACCGTGAAGTTCAATTCATGAACCTCATCGTTGACGAGCGTCACGCCGGTGTCGGTGAGAACCGTCACCCGGTCGTCTTCGCGCGCGATCGTGCGGACCGGGATGTAGTCCATCAGCTTGGCAATCTCGCGCTCGCGTTGGTCGACGAGATCGGTGCGGTCGGCCCCGGCTGGAAGCTCCGAGATCCGCTGGTTCAAAGTGTTGATGGAATGGAGCATTCCATTAACCTCGCCCACGGCGGTGCCGATTCCGCGGTCCGCCTGCTGACGCTGGTGCTGAACAGTCTCGGTCAGGCTGCTCATCATCCGCACGACGTCCCTGGCGCGGCCCGCCGCCTCGCTCTGGACCGTGGCGTTCTCCGGCTGGTCGCCAAGCCGTTTTAGCGACTGGGAGAAGTTGGAGATCACGGTCGCTAGGTCGTTGCCCTTGGTCGGGTCACCGAGCGCATCGACCAGAGCGGTTCTCGCCGCGATCTCCACGTTCAGGCCGGCCAACGTCGAGTTCTGCTTGCCCAGTTCGCGGGAGAGGTTGATGTCTTCCGCCCGGACGATGCCCTCGAACTTCAGGCCGAGGGGACCCGTCGAGTAGTCGGCCTGCTTGCGGGCGTAGCCTTCCTGGTTCGCTCCCGTGACGTTCCGCGCCGAAACCTCCAACTTCTTAGACGCGTACTGCATCCCCTGAAGGGCGGTGTAGATGCTGTTGAACATGCTGGATCAGGCCTTTCTAGGAGGCGGGCGCGGAGCGTTTTAGCGCTTCAGGTTTTCGATTACGTCGTACATCTCGTCGGCGGTCTGAACGACCTTACCGTTCGAAGAATAGGCACGCTGCGTCACAATGAGGTCTGTCATTTCCTCGGCGATATCGACGTTCGACTGTTCGAGAGCATTGCTCTGAAGCGTTCCGACTGTGCCCTCGCCAGCGAAGCGCGGAATCAGGATGCCGGAGTCCTGCGTGACCATGTAGGCGTCGCTGCCGGCGGGGGAGAGGCCGTTCGGGTTGGCGACGTCACCCATGGCAAGCCGGTACTGTGGCGTCCGCGTACCGTTCTTGTAAACCGAGTAGAGTACCCCATCCTGTCCAACTTCCACGTCAGCGAAGTCCGACACTGGAACGCCATTCGAAGAATATTCGGGGACATAGTCGTAGTCGAACTGAGTCACGCTGAGCTTGATATCCAGCGTCTGGCCCCCGACGGTCAGACTCAAGCCAGGGACGTTGCCGGTCGGATGGGCGACCGGGAATCCCGCTGTTGCTCCGGTAGCGCTGAATACATAGCTCTGATCCACGAAATCCGTACCGGGGATGCTCAGCGACCATGTGTTTTCGGCAGTGCGGGTCCACTTGAATGCCAGATCTTGCGGCGTACCCAGGCTGTCAGTGTAGGTCGCGTAAGTTGTGTAAGTTGTGTCCGCGTTTGCGAGAGCGGGCAGGTTGGTGGTGAAGGACACGCTCGTGCTTGGGGTCGGAATGGAGGGGTTCCGATTAATTTGGATCGATTGCGGTGTGGTGGCGGACACCGTTCCATCGTTGGCGAGCTTGTATCCTTGCACGTAGTAGTCCCGGACCTTCAGGTTTCCCGCGCTGTCCAGTTTCATCTGCCCCAGGCGCGTCAGCAGAGGCGGCTCGCGGTCCTGCGCGCTGGGAAGCCCACCTTTCACGATGAAGAAGCCCTCGCCCATGATGGCGATGTCGGTCGGCGAGGTCGAGCTGATGATCGTGCCGGCGTTGTCGATCTCCCGCGCCACGCGGCCGCTGACACCACCGGCGCTGTAGCTGCGGTTCCCGGCGCTGGTCACCAGGGAGGCAAACTCCATGGAAGAGGCCTTGTAGCCAAGCGTCTGGCTGTTGGTGATGTTGTCACCAATGGCGGCAAGGTTGCTGCTCTGGGCCCGCATGCCGGACACGCCGGCCATAAGTGCGCTCTGGAGGGACATGGCGAGTGGCTCCTGGTGAAATCATCAAGATAAATAGGAGGCAATCCTTAGCCCCGGCTTGCAGAATCGTGGCCCGGCCCGTGCCGGTTCAGATCTATTGCCGGGTCGCGGATTGGGCGGCCTTGGTGGACATCAGCAGGATGCTGATCCGACGGTTGCTCGGAGCCTTCGGGTCCGTCGGCACGAGGGGCTGCCGGTCGGCGAGCCCTAGTACGCGCAAGATCCGTTCCTCCGGGATGCGGCTGCTCACCAGGATGCGACGAGCTGCGTTTGCACGGTCAGCCGAAAGTTCCCAGTTGCTGTAGCTGCCACGGTTTAGGGTCAGTCCGTCGGTGTGCCCGGAAACCGAGATGCGGTTGGGAACGTTGGCAACCACGCCGGCCACCAGCCGCAGCAGCTCATCCGCCTGAGGCACAAGCTGAGGGCTGCCGAGGGCGAACATGGGGGTGCGCTCCTGGTCGACGATGTGGATACGAAGGCCCTCGGGCGTCCGCTCCAAGAGCATGTGCTTTGCCATCTCCGGACGGTTGAGAAGCGCCTCTCGGAGGTGGTTCTCCGTCTCCGCGAATTCTCGGTTCTCCCGCTCCTCGGCTGCCTTCTCTATCGCGTCCTCGCGGGCGTCGCGGGCTTGCTCGTCCGGCCCGGCGGTCTTGCCGGGCGCTGGCGGCAGGACGGAGATGGCGACTGGTGTGGAGTGGTTCTGGGCCGTGGCACTGTTGGTCTCGTCGATGACCCTGCCCTCGAGCAATCCGTTCGAACCTGCGGAGCTGGAGGTGTTGAAGACCGTAAAGAACTCCGCGATGCCCTCTTTCTGCTCCTTCGAAGTCGAACTCAAGAGCCACATCAGTAGGAAGAAAGCCATCATCGCGGTTACGAAGTCCGCATAGGCGATCTTCCATGCCCCGCCATGGGCCTCGTCCGCCTTTTTCCTGCGGCGTTTAACGACGATCACGTTGGAAGTGTCACTCATGACGGGTTCCCGGCGCTTCTATGACACGGCTGCCACACCGGGGCCGGTCTGTCTTGTGAATGAGAAAACTTTGCTAAGAGGGCGGAGCGAGTGCCGGGTCAGGCGGCTGCTGCCATGTTGCCGCGGATCATCGCACCCACTTTCTCGCACGCCTCCTCGACTTCTTTGAAGGCGGGGCGCACGTCGTGGGGGATCATCTTGCGGCCGAACTCGACGCAGACAGCCGCGTCGGAGCCGCCGAGGAAAGCGACCATCGCCGCCCGGACGACCATGTAGTAGACGTTGTCCTTCTCGTCCAAGGACTTGATCTTGTCGGCCAGCGGGCCGACGATGCCGTAGGCCAAAAGGACACCCAGGAAGGTGCCAACCAGCGCGCTGCCGATCATCTTGCCCAGCACCGGCGGCGGCTGGTCGATCGAGGCCATGGTCTTGATGACGCCCAGGACAGCGGCGACGATGCCGAGCGCCGGAAGACCATCGGCCACTTTCTGAAGGGCGTGGCTGCCGTGCGAGGCGTCGATGGCGATGCCATCGATCTCCTGCTCCATGAGCGCGTCGAGTTCATGCGGGTTGCGCATGCGCATGGCAAAAAGGCGCAGATAGTCGCAGACGAATTCGCGCGCGTGGTGGTTGGCATGGAAGCGGGGAAACTGCTTAAAGAGCGCGCTGTTCTCCGGATCCTCGATGTCGCGTTCGATGGGCGCGACGTTGGCCCGCGGCGCCTTGCTGAATACGACATAGAGCATACTGAGCAGCTCGACGTAGTCGTCCTTCTTGTAGCGCGGCTTGCCGAAGGCACGCTTCAGCTTCCGGAGGGACAGCTTGACGGTGTGGCCGGTGTTGGACACCACGAAGGCGCCTACCGCGGCGCCTCCTATGATGAGGAACTCCAGCGGCAACGCCTTCAAGATGATGGCGTAATGCCCGCCGGCGATCGCGTAACCGCCGAAGACGCAGCCCAGAACGATGACGAACCCAAGTAACACCTGCATGGGGTTTTCCTCTTAGGCTGCGGTCCCCGCCTCTGGGGCGGTGGCTGGAACAGTGGTCGGGGAGGCGGCCGTGGCCGGGGCTACAGCGCCGGCGGGCGACTGGATGGAAAGGATGTCGGAGGCCGCAACTCGCTTGCCCCCGACGATCAGCCAGGGTTTGCCGGCCTCGAACTCGACCGCCTCGACCCGGCCGGACACTTTCGTTGGCACGGCCGCGTCCGTGGTGTCCAGCGCGCCGTCGGGGCGCACCGCGGCGGTAACCTTAAGGCTGTAATTCCCGGCCGACACTATCTGGCCAGCATCGGTCCGACCATCCCAGACGGATTTCTGTGTGCCGGCGCTGGTCGACCCCGAAAGGGTGCGGACGATGCTTCCGGCCTCGTTCAGGACCTGCACCGTCACCTTGCGGCTGTCCTGCGGAACCTCGTAGGAGAAGGCGGGTAGCGTGACGCCGTCGAAGGCGATGCCGCTCCCCTCGACCGTGACCTGCCGGCCGATGTAGGATTGGGCAAGGTTGGCCGCCTGACCCTGCACCGTGTCGTAGAGGCTGTCGAGCTTGGTGCTGAGCTTGGTGAGTTGTTCCACCTGCGCGAACTGACTCAACTGGCTCATGGACTCCTGCACGTCCATCGGCGCGGTCGGATCCTGGTTCTTCAACTGCGTCAGAAAAAGGCGCAGGAAGTCGTCCATGTCGGAGAGCGTCGATTTCTGGGCGGTGGTCCCGACGGCGGCCTCCGCCGTGGAAGTGGAGGCCATCGTCGTGGTGACGGCCCCGGCAATGGACGGTAGGGTCGTGGTCATCAAGGCCTCACACGATCATTTCAAGGCCGCTGCGCGCGGGACGGGTAAGGGGGGCGATCAACTCCTGATCGTCGTCGCCGTAAGCCGGATGCTTCTGCTCGCGATTGCTGTCGCGCCCATCGCGTCCGCCATCAGAGCCGCGCGGATCCTGGCGCAGAGAGAACTCCATGCCGCCTTCCATTTTCAGCCCGGCGCGGGTCAACGACTGTTCGAGTGACTGGGCGTCGCGCCGAAGCATGTCGAGGGCTTCAGGGCGTTCGGCGACCAGAACAACGCGGGTGACCTCGCCCCGGGTTTCGAGGGTAAGTTCCACCGTTCCGAGGCGCGGCGGATCAAGGCGGATGATGGTCTTTTCCTCGCCGTCCCGCGACGAGCGTGCGACATGGAGCCCGAGGTTGTCATAAGACCCCTCGCGCACGACGATGTGAACTGGAGGCTGGGGCGGCAGCCGCACATCCCGCGGCGCCTCCGCCTGGCGGGGCCCGTCGGGCGCGCCGGCGGTCGGGGGCAGCTGGATTGCGAGAGTGTCCATGCTGCCCGCTTCCGAAACCGCCAGCTCCCGATGCGGCCCGTCCGCCCTCGCTTCGAGCGGCGAGGCCGGCATGTCCGTCTGGACGCCGGTGCTGGCATCTCGGGCGGGTTCGGAGTGAATGGCCGTGAAGGGCGTGTCGCCGTTCCCGGCCACCATCGCTTGCGCCGCCGGCGATGAGCCAGCCGGGACGGTGGACTTTTCCGGAACAGCCGGTCTGTCCGCAAGGAGCTGGATGGCCGAAGCGGTTTGCTCGGTCGAAGCCGGCGCGATCGGCGGGCCATCGATGGCACCGACCGAGGTTTCCGGCGACACCGTCTGGGCGTGCGTAGTCTGGCTGGCGGTGACGCCATCGGGAAAGGCGACGGGAGCCGTGCCAGAACTTCCCGTGTCCGATGGCATGATCAAGGGAAGCCCGAGATCCTGCGTCCCTTGCTGTCCGGGAACAGCTATGCCGTCCGGGACTGTCTCTAGGATCGGCAACGCCTCCGCGTTTGCCTGGGGCGCATTCGCTGGCGGCATCTGCAGGCTGAAAAGAAGAGAGGCGAGGTCGCCGGCACCGTGTCCGGGCGGGATGTTGGCCCCCGCCTCCGGAGCTTCCAGATCGGCATCGGCGGTGTCTTCCGAAACCGCATTGGCGGCCGCTTCGTCAGGTCTGCCGGACTCGGAAGCCTTCTCGACCGGAGCGCTGTCCGTCCTGCGACTTTCCGCCTTGTTCGGAAGGTGGGCGGCTTTCTGTGGTTCCGAGCGGCGGACCCTGTCGAGCGATTGGGCAAACCCCGCAGCATCCTGCGGAGCGGCAGCTTTGGGCGTGTCCGGCGCTGTGGCGCGCACCGCCAGGATTGCAGTGATATCGAGCATGATGTCTCTGTACGGCGTCGGCAGGGCCGGAAAAGGGCCTACCACTTTTTATAGGGATCGGATCTTAAGGACGGATTGCCGAACCGGCCCTTTCCGGCACGTCAGCTGTAACCGCTTGTCAGAGTCCCAGAAATCAGGCCGAATCCGCCCATCAGCACGAAAAAAATTAGCTTCAGCGGGAGGGAGATCATGGCCGGTGACAGCATCATCATACCCATCGCCATCAGCGCCGACGACACGGCAAGGTCGATCACGATGAAGGGCAGGTAGAAGGCAAAGGCCAGCATGAAGGCTTTGTGGATCTCGGAAACCATGAAGGCCGGTATGAGGGTCGTAAGCGCGATTTCCTCGGACGGCTTGGCGCTCGCTTTCCCGGACGCCGTAGCCGGGTCGTAGGACACGGACCGCGGCGCCGCGCCGGGGCTGGCGTCCGCGGCGCCGCCGGGAGCCTTGCGCTTTTCGGAAATGTCGAGCAGCAGCTGCACGTCCTGCTCGCGGACGTTGGCGGTCATGAAATCCCGGAAGGGATCGACCGAACGCTCGAACGCCTGCTCCTCCGTGATCTGGCCGTCCATATAGGGGCGCACCCCGTCGTTCCAGGCCACCTCCAAGGTGGGCTGCATCACGAACAGGGTCAGGAACAGGGCAAGCCCGGAGATCACCATGTTCGGCGGCGACGCCTGCAGCCCGAGCGCCGAGCGCATGACCGACAGGACGATCACGATCTTGGTGAAGCTCGTGACCATCATCAATAGCCCGGGTGCGACCGACAGCAACGTGATGATCAGGAAGAGCTGAATGACGGCGGGCGTGAGCGCCCCCTGCCCCGTGGTCAGGGAGAGCGAAACCGAGTCTGTCGCCGCTAGCGCCGGTCCGGCCCAGGAGTTGGCCAGGAGTGCGGCGAGCATGGCCGGAACCGCAGGAAGTGCCCGGGCGAGGGCGCGCGTGACGAACGACATCAGGGAACCTTGCTTGCTGCTCAATAAGTGGCCGGGCCGGCATCCAGGCCGGTGTCCGACCCGCTGGCCGGGCGGTCGCACCAAGCGCGGAGCTTGTTGCGAATGGTCCGCGGCGTCAGACCGAGGATTCGCGCCGCCGCCGTGCGGTTTCCGTCGCACGCGGCCAACGTCTTCAGGATTAGCGCGCGTTCAACTGACGCCATGTCCCGTCCGACCAGCGGGGCGATAGCAATATCGTCGTCGTTGAGTGCCGCCTGGAGGGCTGCCTCATCGTTCTGGGAGACCATCATGCCCTCTGTGCATTCGGGGAAGCTCCGCTGTCAGCGGCGGCGGCCATGGATTTCAGTGAGGGTGACGGCAAGCTCATTGTCGGCGTTGATCACCAGTTCGCCGCGTGCCAGAGGTTTTCCGTTCACCAGAATGTCCACCGGCTCGCCTACCTTGCGGTAAAGGTCGATGACGGAGCCGCGGCCTTTCTTCAGGAGTTCGCCGACCGTCATCTCGGTCCGGGCGATCTCGACCGTGATGCCGACGGTGACGTCCTGCACCATCTCGATGGCGAGGGTATCACTGCTGGACTCCGCCTCTTCGTCGAAGCTGGGCATCTTGATGTCGCTCATGGCTCTTTCTTTCCGAAAGTGATGTCCGTCGAAACGGCGTTAGTGACGGCGTTGATGACCTCGTCAATCGACGCGTCACCAGAAGAGGATGGAGGGGGCGGCGTGTCGTCGTCGCCTGGCCCGCCAAGTTCCCGTCGGCAGATCTCAACGATCTCACGGGCTGTGCGTGTTGGATCGAGCGAGATGCCGCCGCCACCCCAGGAGACCGCGACGGCGCCGGGGTTGAGTGCGGGGTCCCTTTTGATCTCGACCGTGCCGGCATGGCCGATTTCGGCTATCAGGCTTTGCAGCGTCTGTTCCGTATCGCCGCTGTCCGCGGGCAGGCGGAGGACAACGGCCGGGCTGTTCTGAGCCGTGACCAGAGCGTCCCGGACGAAGCGCTCCAGGCGTATGTCGGACAGCTTCGCCTCGAGCCCCGGAAGCAGCTTGGCGACGATCCGGGCGACGAATGTCCCCGCCTCCTCCTCCAGGGACTGCGCTCGGGCGGTCAGATCGCCCTTGAGCTCAGTCAGTTGATTGGCGATTACCGCCAAATTGCGCCTGGTTTCGGCTTCGGCGTCCTCGCGCTCCAGCGTCCGGCCCTGTTCGATGCCCTGAGCGCGTCCATCGGCCAAGCCGCACCGGTAGGCCTCCTCTTCGGCCTTCTTCAGCTTCTTCTCGAAGTCGGCCCGAGCCTTGCTGAGCGCCGTTTCCACGGTCTCTTCGGGCGTCATGGCAGGACGGGCACCGGCCTTGCCGGGCAGAGGCAGCTCCTCCGCACCAAGATCGCGCTCGAATAGGAAAGGGCGGGTGTTCGTGGCGGGCGTGCTCATAGCGTACGCTTCCGGGGATCGGTGGCCAGCAGGGCGCGCAGGATGATTGCGGCGTCGTCCGGATTCGAGCGGATGAGCTCACGCACCTTCGTGACGTAGGACTCCCGGACGAGCCCCTCGACGGCGCGGCCGAGATCCACCATGGCCTCATCGTCCGTGTCCGGGTTGGCCTGCCCGGTCTGGAGAGCCGTGCTGGAGCTGTTCATCAGCAGGCCGGCCGCGCCCGCGGTACCGGCTTCACCCGGGGCGGGCAAGGCCATCTGCTGCTGAGCCAGCTCCGTGGCGGCTTGCTCAGCGATCCGGCGGCGGCGTCCGACCAGCAGAAAAACGAGCGCGATGAGCACGGCTCCCAGGATGGTGGAACCGACGATCACCGCCAGGAGGTTTTCGGCTAGCCTCTCCATGAGGCCGGCAGGCGCGGGCTGCGGGCCTTCGGTTATGATTGGCTCGACGGCGGCGAAAGCCATGCTCTCTATCGCGAAGGTGTCGCCCCGATCTTCCACGTAGTTGGCTGCAGCCTTCGCGATGTTGCCGATCCGGGCGAGTTCCTCCGGCGAGCGGTCGCGGCATTCGGGCTTGCCGTCCGGGCCAGACGAGCATACGCCGTCCAAGAGGATGGAGATGGAGAGCCGCTTGATGCCGCCGCCCTCGTCCGTGCGCTCGCGCACCACGGAGCCGAGTTCGTAGTTGATGGTCTCCTGGCTTTCTTCCTTGTTGGTCTGCACGCCGGGCTGCGGTTGGGTGTTCGCGTCGGGCAGGTTGGTGTCGGCCGAAACGCTCGGGTTGGTCTCGTTCGAGTTCTCCCGGGTGTTGGTCGTCCAGGTCGAGCGCGGGATCTGCGTTTTCGGATCGAAGCTCTGCTCGCGCACGAACTCCTTTGCCGTGCTCAGTTCGGCCTGGACCACCGCGCGGGCGCGCCCGAGCCCCACGACGGGCGCAAGCTGCTCTTCGATGGCGCGCCGGATGCGATCCTCAATGGCGTAGCGGCGCTCGTCGGTTCGCCCGCCGGGCCCGCTCCCACCCGCCGCCTCGTTCGGGGCGAGGTCGCGCAGGAAGTTGTCCACGACAGCTACGTCCTGGATCTGCATGCGGGCGACGGAGGATGCGACCAGGGATCGGATCGCAGCCACCTCGGCGCGGCCGACCACATCGCTGGAAGCCAGCGTCAACATGACCGATGCGCGCGGCCTGACCACGTCGCGCGAGAAGGCCTCGCGAACCGGCATCACCAGACTGACCTTCGCCGCCCGGATGCCTCGCATCTGCATGATGGCGCGTGCAAGCTCGCCTTCGAGGGCGCGCTGCCGCGCAAGATTCCACTGGTCCGTCGTCATAGCAATGCCCGACGCGTTGTCGAGCAGTTCATAGCCGAGCGGACCGGACGCTGTAACGCCGCCCTGCGCGAGGGCGATGCGGGCTTGGCCGACCAGCTCGTTCGGGACGAGGATGGTTGTGCCGTCGCCAGTGACCACATAGGGGATGCGCGGGGACACCGCGTCGAGCGCCTGTATATATTGTCCGATGTCAGCAGGAGAGGCCCCCGCGACGAGCGCGCGCTGGTCGGCCGTGGACGCCCCGCGCAGGATCAGCCATCCGAACGCGCCGAGCACCGCCAGAGCGATGAGTCCGAAGGCGGCGAGCTTCGGATTGATCTTGGAGATGAGCAAATCGGTGTTCACGGCAATCCCTGGGAAAGGTGGGGTCGCTACTCTGTCTGTGTGGGAAAAAAATACCGTCTGTTCCTGAGGGCCCCATTAGAATGAGACCGGAAATAAATTCTTCCTCGGCCGCCCGGCCGCCGGTCCCCCGGCTAGGGCCCCAAACCCGAGTTAAGGCGACCGAGTAGAATGACCGATATGACCACCGCAGGTACGCCGGACGCTGCCGGCGCGCCGCCGCGAGGCCACGGATGGCGTCGCGCCATCATCCTGGGCATGTCGGTTCTGGCGCTGTTCGGCGCGGCGGGTGGCGGCTGGTACGTCTGGACCGGCCTGCAGTCCCCATCGGCCAGCGGAGATGCGAGGAGCGCCAGCGCATTCCTGCCGTTGCCGCCGCCTGACGCGGTCTACGTGAAGCTTCCGGTCGTCCTGGAGACGCTCGCCGGCAACGGCAACCACATGGTGCGCCTGAACCTGATGCTGGAGACCGCGCCCGGTCGCGGACGCCCGTTCCTTGACGGTGAGGCGGAGAGAATGACCGTCGAAGTCCGGCACTGGCTGCGCTCGCAGAGCCTCACCGATGTCACGGGAGCCGTCGGGATCTGGACGATCCGCGCGCGCTGTCTCGCCATCGCCCGGCTGCTTTTTCCGGAACTCGGCGTTCAGGACGTCCTCATACAAAACATCTCAGTCCAATGAGCGCAGGATTGGATCGGAGACGATGACATGACCGACACCAGCTCTGAAAACGACGGCCTACCGGATACCGCCACAGCGGGCGGACAGGTTCCGGCGCCCAAGGGCGACGCCGCCGACCTCTTCGAAGGTCTCACCGAAGCCGATATGGCCGCGTGGGGACTCGCGCCGGACGGCGTGCCGGTGGCGGAGGCCGAGGAGCCTCTGGCCGCGGACGATGACGCCGCCGACATGAGCGCTGCGATGCCCGCGCGTCAGCTCTCGCAAGCCGACATCGACGCGTTGCTCGGTGGGGACAGCGAGGTCACGGACCGGCGTTCGGCCATCGAGCGGGTCATCGAATACGGCGCGCTGGGCAGTGACAGCATGCCCATGCTGGATGTCATCGCCGACCGGCTGGCGCGCATGCTGTCCAACAGCATGCGCAGCCTGACCTCCGACGCGATCAGTGTCGAGGAGCAGCCCTATGACAGCATGCGCTTCGGCGAGTATGTCGGCGGCGTAGTCCTGCCCGCGATCTTCGCGACCGCCCAGGCACGCTTCGCGATGACAGAAGCGAAGCCATCCGAATGGGACAGCCGCATTCTCCTGTGCTTCGACAGTTCCCTCGTCTACAGCCTCATCGAGCTTCTGATGGGCGGCAGCGCGAGCCCGAAAATCAAGCCTGACGGCCGCCCCTTCACCCAGTTCGAGATGACGCTGATGGAAAACATCATGCGTACCGTCCTGGACGATCTGAGCCAAGCGCTTTCCGGCCTGTGCAATGCGTTCTTCGACATCGAGCGGCCCGAGACCAACCCACGCTTCGCCGCGATCGCCTTGGACACCGATGCGGTGACGCGGCTGCGGCTGAGGGTCTCCGCCGAGGAGAGGGGTGGGTTCATCGACATCGTTATCCCACGCACGGCTCTCGATCCGATGCGTGCGCACCTGTCTCAGCGCTTCGTCAACGCCCGCAAGCAGGATGCAGATTGGGAACAGCTTTTCCGGGGCATGATCTCGGACACGACGGTTCCCGTCCAGGCGCATCTCAAGGCCATGCCGCGTTCGCTGAGCGACGTGATGAAGTGGAAGGTGGGAACCGAGATCCCGCTAGGCCTCACACCCGAAACGCCGGTGACGCTGATCTACGGCGGCATGGAGGCGTGGCGCGGGCCGATGGGAAGGAAGAGCAATAATAGGGCTGTGAAGCTCGCGGACAAAATCTTCAGTAAACGATAACCCGACGGTTCTACAGAACCCACCAGTCAGCCGTTGAAGGGGCCACATATGATCGTCGCGACGCTTATCGCCGACTGCCTGTTGCTCATCCTGCTTCTCGTCACCGCCTGGTCCTGGCGCCGCCTTGCCGGGCGGATCGCCGAGTTCAAGGCGTTGCGCGAGGAAATTGCCCTGGCCGACCGTGACAGCCAGCTCCGCCTCGAGGAGGTGCGGGCCGAGCTGTCCAAAATCGTCCAGGCAGCCAAGGAGCTTACGCCCGCCCTGTCCCAATCGGTCTCAAAGGGCGAGCCGCTCCTGAATGAACTGCGGTTTGTTTCCAAGATGGCTGAAAGCACGGCCGACCGCCTGGTCGCTGAGAACGAGGAGGCAAGCAAGGCCGGCAATCGGCTGGCCCGGCTTGCCACGACCATCCAGCGGAACCTCCGCACGACGGACGAGGCCGAGGACGCCGAGGATGAAGAGGAGGGGTATTCCTCCTCTCCCGCGCCGCTCGTGGAAGCCCCGATCCCCATCAGCCGTGGGCGCAGACGTGGCCGCGCCGCCGCAGCCCTGGCGCAAACCAAGTTGCAGGACAAGGAGGCCGACATCCTGACGTCGGATGAACTCCGACTTCTGCGCGTGCTGAGCGAAGGTGCCGAATGAGCCTCTGGACGACCCTGAAGCCGCAGATGGTCACCCTCATCATGGGAACGGCCTTCGTCTCGGCCGGCCTCCATGCCACGCGGGTGGCCCAGACCGATTGGGTGGCCGTGGCGGACACGGTGCGCGATGCCGTCGCTGCACCCGTCGCCGCGAGCGGCGACCAGTCGCAGGCGGCCCCGCCCGCGCCCACCGGGCGCAACCGCCAGTTCACCGGCCAGGACCTGCTCGACCAAGCGCCTTCCACCAAGCAGGGCGACGCGCCGTCCCCGAACGGAAGCGCGATGGTGTCCGACAGGGGAACGGCCGATGTGCTGACGCCCGCCCAAGTCGAGTCGGAGATGGCGAAGCTCCTCGGCGAACTCAAGGCGCGACAGGCTCCCGAAGCCGCGGCCATGCCGAGCGTCGAAGCGATGGCGGAACAGGCCATCGCCGCGCGCGCCCAGCAGGTGCTGGGCGACCTCAAGCAGGTGCAGAAGGATTTGCGCGCTACCTTCCAGACCCAGTCGAGGGAGGAACGCGCTCGGCTCGAAAAGCTCTCGGCAATGTATGAATCCATGAAGCCGCCCGACGCGGCGCGCATCGTGACGAACCTGCCCGAGGATCTCGCGGTGCGAGTGTTCACCACGATGACGGAACGCAAGGCCGCCCCGATCCTGGCAGCGATGGAGCCGATGAAAGCGGCACGCATTTCCTCCGGCGTTGAAGGGCTGCTGCTCACCTCGGGCGTCGCCCGCCCCGCCGACTGATCAACCACGGCGCCCCGCCATCCATGGGGCACCGCTTTTTAGGACAGACACTTCTCATGGCAAAGACCAGTGCCGCGATCGCCAACCGCTTGAAAACGCTGCCCGGCATCGAACAGGTCGCCATCATCATCCTGGCGATCGAAGAGGACAGCGCCGCGGACCTCCTGAAAAAGTTCGACGAGGACGATACAAAGGAAATCTTCCGCACGTTGCGCGCTATGGGTGCCGTGCAGTCGGAAACGGTCGAGGCGGTGCTCTCGGACTTCGCCGACCGCATGAGCCGATCCACTGTGTTCGGGTCCGATGCCGCGGCAGAACAGATCCTGTCCAAGATGATGCCGCCGGACAAAGTGCGCAGCTTCATGGCCGATCTCCGTGGCCCGGCTGGACGGAACATCTGGGAAAAGCTGCAGAATGTGCCCGAGCAGCAGCTCGCGACCTGGCTGCGCAGCCAGCATCCCCAGACCGCGGCTTACGCCCTGACGAAGATCCCGTCGTCGCAGGCGGCCAAGGTTTTCAAGGTTCTGCCACGTCCCTACCTGAAGGAACTCACGCCCCGCATGATTGCCGTCAGCACGACCCCGAAGCTGGCGGTGGACACTCTTGAGAAAAGCCTGCGCAACGAACTGCTGGTCGGCGATGGGCGTGGCGCCACGGTGGACAAGCACGGCATTGTGGCAGACATCTTCAACGAACTAGACAAAGAGCTTGAGGATTACCTGTTCGACGTGCTTGAGGAGGAAATGCCGGAGAGTGCGGAGCGGATCAGGACCCTTATGTTCACCTTCAACGACCTCGAGGATCTGGACGAGGAGGGCATGAAGGTCCTGGTGGATGCCGTTCCCGGGGAGCTGCTGCCCACCGCGTTGCGCGGCGCCAGTGACACGCTGCTTTCAATGTTCTGGGCGGCCTTGGGCGAGCGCGGCAGCAAGGCGGTGCGCACGGCCATGGAGAACGACCGGAAGCCGAAGAAGCAGGAGGTCGAGACGGCCAAGCGCCAGATCGTCGAGATCTGCAAGCGCCTGGAGCGGGAGAACCTCATCAGCTTCGGCGAGGACGAGGAAGACTACTGACGGCTTGCGGGCGGAAGCCCGGAAACGGCTCGGCTGTCGCGCTCCGGTACCGATCGTGGGGCCGGAGCGTTTTTTGCCGCCAATGGTGGTGTTCGGGGGTGGCGGGATGCTGCCCGCAGGCCGGGACGGGAAAGGGGCTCAGCGGCTCCGTCCGGCAAGCCAGTCCATGAATTCCTGCTCGCGGGCTTCCAGCGCCTTCGCGGCGGCCTGGGCCTGCCGGTCGAACAGGATGTCGAAGCGCTTGGAGTCGATGAATGCCTCGCGGGCGGCGTTGACCAGTCCTTCAAGCTTGACCTCAGCCGCGTCGGCCTTGGCGGTCGTGGTGACCAGCTGCGCGCGGCGCTCGTCGAGAAAAGGCGCGAGCATAACCAGAATGCGCGGGTCCGAGTCCACCGCCGCGCTCTGCGCCACCAAGTCGCGGCGTATCTCGTCCGCTTCGGCGCGGAGACCGTCCACGACGTGGCGCTGCTCCTGAACGGCACGGCGGCGTTCGTTGAGTTCCTGCCCGGCAATCTTGCGCAAAAGGTCAATCTGGCGGGTTTTCATGCCTTCTCCTTTATTCGGGAGGGCGCTGTGGCCCGGGCAGGGCCGCCGTCAACCGTGTTGGCATCACAGTCTGGCGGTCGTGCAGCTTACAGGGCGGTCAGCCGGTCGGCCAGCCGTTCCACCAAGCCCTGCAGCGTGTGGATGGAAAACGGCAAGGTCACCAGCAGGGTCAGGCCGCCGACCAGGAGCTTCGGCAGGAAAGTCATGGTCTGCTCGTTGATCTGCGTCAGCGCCTGAACGATGGACACCATGAGGCCGGTGACCAGCATCGCCACAAGGACGGGGCCGGTCACCAGCAGCGTGGTCAGCATCACGTCGCGCAGGATCGCGACGATATCGCTCTCGTTCACGGCTACACCGCGCCCCGAAGGATTTCCATGATCGCCTGGGTTCCGCGTTCGCGGATAGCGTTGCCTGCCTGTAAGGTGATGTCCGCCTGCATGAGGGCGTTAACCAGGCGGGCCGGATCTTCGCTTCCTTCCATTGCGCGGATGCTCGAGGCCTCGGCCTCGCGCACCGTCTGTACGCCGCGGCTCACAGCGCCGGCCAGCGCACGCCCGAAATCAGCCGCAGCTTCGGGCGAAGCCGACTTGGGTCTTGCCGCCGCACTTGCCCCACTCGAGGAGAGAAGGCCTTCAACGGCGTCGTAGGGGTTCAGTCCGAGCATGGTTTTTGTCCTTATCGCGAATTCAGCAGGTCGTAGATCTTGCTCAGCATTTCGTAGGCAGACTGCTGGCTTTTGGTGAGCGCCTCGGAGGTGAGGGAGGCCTCCTTCATGTCGGCGATCTCCACTAGCCGATTCACATTCGGCAGCTTGACGTAGCCGTTCTCGTCCGCGGCGGGATGAGAAGGGTCGTAGCGGGTCTCAAAATCCGTGCGCGTGTCGCGACCGACGCGGGCGACCTCGACGGTCATGGCACCGGTAGCCTCGTCCAGCATGTTCCTGAAGGTCAGCACCTTGCGCTGGTACGGGTCCTCGCTCGGGACGGAGCCGGTGCTAGCCGCGTTCGCGAGATTTTCGGAAATGATGCGTTGGCGGACGCCCTGGACGTGCAGGCCACTCGCGCTGGCGTGCATGGCCGCCTTGAGATCATTCATTCTGC
This sequence comes from Azospirillum sp. SYSU D00513, assembly GCF_017356015.1. Classification (GTDB taxonomy): domain Bacteria; phylum Pseudomonadota; class Alphaproteobacteria; order Azospirillales; family Azospirillaceae; genus Azospirillum. Next base: position 5,436 of record NZ_JAFIQV010000061.1, on the reverse strand, counting down.
GGCTCCTTAGGCGCGGCCGAGCGCGGTGCGCAGGAATTGCATGCTCTTAGCCAGGATGTTCCGGGACAAGTCGGCTTCGATTTTCGCTTCGCCGATCTTCATGGACTCCTGCGCGCGTATGATGGAGTTGCCGTTTACCGAGACTTCCCAGCTGGCGCCTGCGGTCTCGTGGAAGACATCGTCGTTCCCGGGGATAGGCATGTGGCCCGTATTGGTTAAATGCAGGCTTTCCGGGCGGACGGACATGGATGTCGAAGAGCGGGACTCCCGCGATGCCGCAAGCTCACGCGCGAAGTCGAAAGCCGCAACGGACCTTGCCTTCGCGCCGGGCGTGTCGGCGTTCATCAGATTTTCCGACGAGACGCGCAGCGTCTGCGCCGAGTGCTGCATCCGGCGAAGCGCGAGGTTCGTGAGATCATAAGAGAACAGGGACATGGACCAGAGGCTCCTTCGCCCGGGGGTATGAGCCCAGAGCGGTTGGGTGGCGTGATCCTCATATAAAAGGCGCAAACTTCCGATTTATTAAATTTGGCGTAGCACACCACTCCTATATGGGGGGTGAGCGCCCTTCGAGGCGCCCCCTGAAGGAGCCGTATGAATGCTGGATTACGATCCGTACGCGGAAGCCGATGAGATCACCGAGACCCCACGTGACCGTGAACGCCGGGCCTTTTACATGATCAATTCCGAACTGGCCGCGGCCAAGCGCGAGGTCGAGGCGGCAGCGTCGGCGGGCAATGGGGCGACGCTGGCGCGTTTGGACGCTCATCGCAAGGTCGCGTCCGCGATCGAGCGCACGCGCACGCTGTGGAACATCCTGCTGGCAGACATCATGGACCCGCAGAACCGCCTGCCGCAGGACACGCGCAAGCAGATCGCGGAGATCGGTATCTTCACCTGGAATGCGGGCAACGAGGTTCTCGGCGGATCGTACGACCGGATCGACGAAATCATTGATGTCCATGAACGTCTGGCCGCCTGAAGGGCCGCGAATTGGGAGAACCCAGGATGTCACTGCGAATCAAGCTTGCCCCCTACGAACGCTTTGTCGTGAATGGCGTGGGCATGCAGAACGGTCGCTACCGTTCCGAACTCCAGTTCCACAGTTGGGCGAACGTGCTGCGTGAAAAGGACCTGATCGATCCCGCCGGCGACCTAACGCCCGGCGGGCGGGTCTACCTTGCCGTTCAGATGATGATCCTGGACCCGTCCGGTCATGAAGCCTATGTGGCGGAGTTCGAGCACCGGAAAAATGAGCTTCTGAGCGTCAACCTGAACCCGGACATCAACGCCTGCCTGGAGAGGGCCGGCGATCTGGTCGCTGGAAACGACCTGTACAAGGCCCTAGGCCAGCTCCGTTCCGTCATAAAGTTCGAACAGCTTCTGCTCAATCATTCCAGGCTGCGCGAAGCCATGCGGGTGCCCGAAAGGTTGATGGCCGCGGAATAGCAAACTCGGGCCACGCAAGCGGTGCCGACTTCGGGTCGGCCAGACCGTGGGGAAGCGGGACGCCAGGCGTTCATCGAAAGGAAACAGGAGCCGACATGCAAGTGACATCCCCAGTGGCCGCCGCCGCGGCCTTCGTCGGCTCCACCGGCCTGCCCGGGTGGAAGTTGCTCTCCGGAGATCTCGACCGCCGGATGGGCATGTTCGCCAAAGATCCTTATGTGTCCCGGGAAACCCAATATTTTCGGGAGAACATTGGCAAGGTGCGGACTGTCGACGACCTGATGAAGGACAGGCGGCTTTACGACTACGCCATCAACGCCTACGGCCTGGACAGCATGAGCAATTCCCAAGCCATGATGCGCAAGGTGCTGTCGGAGGATCTGTCCAACCCCGCCGCTACCGCCAATCGTCTCAGCGATCCTCGCTTTAAGCAAATTGCGCAGGATTTCGGAATGGCAGTCGGTTCCAACAGGTCGGGGGACGTGAAAAGGGTCGAGAGCTTTATCGACGCCTACGTCACGGCTCTTTACCAGAAGCGGACGGGCGAAAATGTCGGCAAGGTACCTCTGCCTTCGCAGACCGAGGCCATGGACGCTATCCGGGAGGAACCCGCCATCGAGGCGGAAATCGAGTATTTTCGGTCCAAAATTACCGATGTGGGCACGCCGGCAGACGTCCGCGCTGACAAGCGGCTGATGACATTCGCCCTCACGGGGGCTGGCTGGGACAAGCCGCAACCGGCCGCCGAGACGGTGGAGCGTGCGCTCAGCGATGAAGCATTTCGCGACGGTCTCGCCGACGAACGGTGGGAGACGCTCGGGACGTTCTTCTCCTTCCTCGATGAAGGACGCAAACTCCTGGCCGACCCGATCCGTGCGATGGTGAAGGACGTGGTCGGCCGATACGTTCGGAACAGCTTCGAGCTGGAAACCGGGCGCACGCTGCCGAAGGTCGTTTCGGAGCAGCTTCAGAAGGAACTCGACGCCTTCGCCGCGAAGCCGGTGGTAAAAGAGCAGATCGCCCAGTTTGAAAAGGCCGCGCAGGAACTTGAAAGCCCGGCAGACCTGGTCGCCAACCCCAAAGCCTACAAGTTCGTTCTGCGGGCTTATGATCTGGACAGCTTCAGCCGCAACACCACGATGATCATCGAGACCCTGGTCGAACCGTCGGACAGCGTCACCTCCCCAGCCCATTTCGACCAGCGCTTCCGCGACATGGCGGAGGGCATGGCCTTCCTAAGCCGAGACAGCATGCCGCCGTTCAAGGACAGCACCTTTATCGACAAGGTTGTGGAGGGGTATCACCGCTGGTCGTTCGAGGCGAGCGTGGGTGAGATGGACAGCAACCTGCGCACGGCGCTCTTCGCTCAACGCACCCTGCCTAAGATTACCTCGCCCTTCGGGATCTTGGCCGATACCAATCTTACCAGTTTTGTGTTCGGTGCAATAGGCCTCCCGACCGCCGCCTCGGGCCAGGACATTGACAAGCTCGCTGACATGATCAAAGGGAAGCTCGATTTTGATAGGCTCGACGACCCTGCCTATTTCGACGAGTTGGCGAACCGGTTCCTCGCCAGCAGCTCGGGGATCGCATCGGCTTCGAGCTTCTCGCCGGCCCTGACCATGTTCGGCTCTGCCGGTACCATGTCGACGGTCGGCCTCGACATCGGCCTGCTCTTGTCGATCCAGGGCAACTGAGCGATGTTGCGGACAGCGGCCGTCGTCCTGTGCCTCCTCGCTATGGCAGGGTTAGAAACGGCGGCGGCCGGCCCGCTCGTTCCCTCGGTCTGCACGCGGGCCATTGCTCAGGCGGAGGCCGAGCAGGCAATTCCGCGCGGGCTTCTGATGGCGATCGGCTTCGGCGAGAGCGGACGCGCCTTGGACGGGCGGCTCACGGTTTGGCCCTGGACCGTCAACCTCGAAGGAACCGGGCATTTTCTTCCCGGCAAGCAGCCTGCCGTTACCTTCGTCGGCAATTGGCTGCGGGAGGGGAAGAGGTCCGTCGATGTCGGTTGCATGCAGATCAATTTGCGCTGGCACCCCGATGCATTCACCAGCCTGGAAGAGGCGTTCGATCCGCTGGCCAATGCACGTTATGCGGCCCAGTTCCTGGTGGCGCTCCGCCAGGAAATTCCGACCACGGGATTCGATGGCTGGATGGAGGCAGTTGGCCGTTATCACAGCGCCACAGAGGTTTTTGCCGCGCGCTACCGGAGCCATGTGACCCGCCACTTGATCAAGGTCCGGGCGCCGGAAACGCTGGCGGCGCTAACTGGTCCCGGAGATACCTTCGTCCCGCTGCCGTCGTTGGCGACCACCGAGGACGCCACCTATCGCGCGACCGATGGGCGGGGCGAGCGGGAAACGATGCCGGTGATACCGGCAAGCTTCGGCGGCATCGCGATCGTCGGACTACCACGCTTCGGCGCCAATTCATCCCCAGCTGTCAATCCTGCCTGGATGGGAACCGTCGCACCCTTGGCAGTCCCCGATCCGACCCGGGCCCGACTCCTGCTTCAGCCGGAGGCGGTCAAGAGCGGCGCCGGTCATCGCACCGGCCGTGATGGTCCGGCCCAGTCCTTCTCGGAGCGCCTGCGACGCGATGCAATGCTTGCCGGCGACAGCCCTCCGCGCGGCATGGGCATCGGGAACTACCGGCGATAGCGGTTCGCGGGCTCAAGATAGTCGGTTTTGATCAGGCTATTGTTGGTTGAACGAGAGTGCCCACAGAGTGCTGGTCCATGCGGTCGTGACAGGAGCGGTAGTGGTACAGGCCGTGCCCTCGGCGCAACGCCCTTTTTTGCTTAGACTACTATCCCATCCATCACCGGCCGGCTCGCCCCACTACCAGTAAGCTCTTACAATCCTCCAAAGCGCTTTTCCAGACATCCTACTCCCCGTCCCAAGCAGGAAGACATGCGCCCGCCGCCAAGGATAATGCAACAAGCTTCCCGCTCGGGAAGTTTCGGAATCAAAACGTTCCACATTGAGTGCTTCTTCCCGATCGGTAAGAGAGGTTGCCGTATCGGTGGGCGTCCCTGTCAGGAGCGTGCACGGATCTACTCATGCACAGCGACACAATGCCAAATTTGTGCGGTGCGGCAAAAAGCCCCGATGGATGGGGCTGCAATATGGGTGTGCTACCCTTTTTTTTTGAGATCAGTTCACGCCTTTTGCCAATCGCAGCGCTATCACGTGGACACGGCCTGATTTGCATAGGCTACGATAGAGAGAACGAAGCCTATCGTAAGCATGAACAGCAAAAGAATTTTATTAAAAGATTGCAGGCTTTCTGTGCACCTTGGGCAATGGCTATGAGCCACATCCAGTTTGCGATGACATGTTTCGCAGGTAAGCATTCGGAAAATGACCATATTGGGAGCAATCTAATAGATTCTATCTAATGGGAAATGGTTAAGAGCTTGTTGCTCTTGCTAAGATCAATCAGAGATCAAAACGCTACCCATCAATCGTAGGACACATAAACTAAAACCTGTACCCGTAAGGAGAAGTCGGACTGGCGCGTTAAGGCTGGCGGCACGCAGGATTACCAGACCCTATCCCCTACGTGAGTCATGTCTTCCTAGCTTCCCAGCCCTAACCTCCCAAGTGCTTCTGTTTGCCTTCCCGGCTTAAAAAAGTCTTCATTTGCTGCGAAATAGAGTGTGGACATTGGCCGGGAACATATGGCTTTTAGCCGATGAGTTCGGCAACCAGAAAAGACTGATGTACGCTCACCCATCTTGTTCGGTTGCCCCTCGCACATTCTGCTGCTGCTGCTGTGGTCGACCCATTCTGGACGGCGAGCCGCGTTGGGCAGGAGATCGGGGGGGGGACGGCCTTGGCATTATGCCTGTGCGGAGTTGTCAGGTCTGAGAGCCTGTTTGATTAGGTTTCTTGCTTGTAATCTCGGCCATAGGCGCGGAGTGCTCGATCGAAAGCAGCGATTTCTACGGCATCTTCGGCCGCGCTTTCATCCTGCTCCAGA
>NZ_JAFIQV010000060.1 GCF_017356015.1 Azospirillum sp. SYSU D00513 | reverse complement strand
GTGGCGCGCCAGCGCCAGCCTTGACGCGGGACGACCGCCCTGGCACCCAACCTTATTCCTGCTTGATCCGCATCACGGTATCTCCATACCCTTCGGGTTCCGGTTGCTTCGCAAGCTTTGGCCGATCGCCAAGTTCGGCAGCAGCTACGTCGTCACGCTCCACGACGACGTGCTGGAGGTGTTCGCCACCGACACCGCCTTCGAGGCGCCCTACAAGGCGAACCTGGACGTGATCACCGGCCGGCAACCCTTCTTCCTGGGGATGACCGACACGCCGCAGTACAAGGACAGCCTCCGGAACATGCGCGAGGTGGTTCTGGCGAGCGACCTGCCGGAGCTGGGGAACCGCGCCGAGGCGCAGGCGGAGGCGATGGTCGCGGCGTCCGGCGGGACGGTCGAGGTTGTGAACCTCGTGCGGCAGATCAGCTTCGACCTGATAGCGAACTACTTCGGCGTGCCCAAGCCGGAGCAGGGCCGGCTGGACGTCTGGGGCACGCGGCTCTTCGAGTTCCAGTTCGTCGGCTCGCCCAGCGACAAGGACCTGCGCGCCCAGGTGGACGCGATCGCTCCCGCCTTCCGCGCGCACATCGACCGGGAAATCGCCCGCCGGAAGGCGGGGGGAGCCGCTCCGGAGGACGACGTGCTGGCCCGCTGCCTGCGCCGCCAGGCGGAGGGCCGGCCCGGCTACAGCGACGAGGAGATCCGCACGGACCTCCTCTGCATGGTCGTCGGCGGCCCGCCGCAGCCGCCGATGGTCGTGCCTCAGGCCGTCGAGCAGCTCCTCCGCCGTCCCGACGCCCTCGCCCTCGCGGCGAAGACGGCCAGGGCGGGCGACGACGCCTATCTCTGGCGCATCGTGCGGGAAGCCATGCGCTTCGACCCGCTGGCGCCTGGATTGCTGCGCGTCGCGACGAAGGACTGGACGCTGGCGCAGGGCACGCGGCGCGCCCGGACGATCCCGAAGGGGGCGACCGTGGTGGCGGCCATCGCATCCGCGATGATGGACGGGCGCCGGGTTCCCGAGCCGGAGCGCTTCAACCCTGATCGGTCCGCGGACCAGTACATCCACTTCGGCCATGGCCTGCACGAGTGCTTCGGCCGGCACATCAACGAGTGGACGCTGCAACGGATGATCAAGCCGCTGCTTCGGCGTCCCAACCTCCGCCGCGCGCCGGGTCCGCAGGGACACCTGACGAAGGACGGGATCTTCGCGGACCGGCTGGTCGTCCAGTTCGACGAACCCGGCACCGCGCAAGGGAAGTAGAGGCGCGCGGCCCCCTGCCGGAGACGGCCGGGGCCGCGCGCCCCGAACCGGGCCTGATCACCGGCCGTCGGACAGGAGGCTTTCCAGAGCGTCGCCGAGCTGGCGTGGCGTGACAGGCTTGTGGATGATGTGGAGGCCGTGCGACGCCGCTTCCTGCTGGATTTCGGCGCCGGTCTCGCCGGTCAGGATGATCCCCGGCACGTCACGGCCGCAGGCCTGCCGGATCCGCAGGATCGCGTCGGTCCCGGACTGCCGTTCCCGCAGCCGGTAGTCCGAAATGACGATGTCCGGCCGCCGGCCAAGCTCGTCCAGTTCCGCGAGGGCCTGAGGGGCGGAACCGGCGGCCAGCACCTCGTAGCCCCAGGCCTCGAAGATCGCCTTGAGGCCGAGCAGCACGATGGCGTCGTCGTCCACCACCACGGCGAACCGCCCGTTCCCCACCATCTCCTTCGCGGATGCGGGCGCATGGGCCGGTACGGCTTCGCCGAGCGGCAGCTCGACCGTGAAGACGGAGCCTTCGCCCGGGCTCGAGCGGACATGAACGGGGTGGTCGAGCAGATGGGAGAGGCGCTGCACGATGGCCAGCCCCAACCCCAGGCCACGGTTGCGGTCGCGCTCGGGATTGCCGACCTGGTGGAACTCCTGCCAGATCCGCTCCAGATGTTCGGGCGGAATGCCGATGCCGGTGTCCCGGATCCTGAGCTGCAGCCGACCTTCGGCCTCGTGGCACTCGATGCCGATCCGCCCGTGCTCGGTGTAGCGCAAGGCGTTCTCGACGAGGTTGCGCACCATCCGGCCGAGGAGCATGCGGTCGCTGCGCACCACGGAGGGACAGGCCGTGATCTCGAACGCGAGGCCGTCGGCGACGGCGATCGGCTTGTAGGCGGTGCCGATCTGTTCGACGAGATCCTGTATGGAAAAGCTCTCGATGGTCGGCTGAACGACGCCCGCATCGAGTTGCGAGATGTCGAGCAGGCTGTCCAGCAGGTCCCGCAGCGCGTCCAGCCCCCGGCCGAGATGCTTCAGCGCCTCCTGCCCCTTGGCCGCGACATGCGGTTTCAGGATGTCCAGGAACAGCAGGAGCGACTGCATGGGCTGACGGAGGTCGTGCGACGCGGCGGCCAGGAACTTCGACTTGGCGATGTTCGCCCGTTCAGCCTCCTCCTTGGCGCGGCGGAGGGCTTCCTCCATCCGGAGCCGCTCGCTGATGTCATAGAAGACGGTCGCGGCCGCCACGATCTTTCCGGCCTGGTTCCGCACCGGCGCGCTGCTGACCGCGAAGCGCGCCACGCGTTCCTGGTTCTGATGGCCCTCGCCCTCCTGCTCCTGGCCCTCCTGCTCCTGGCTCTGGCGGTAGATCATCTCCTCCTGATCCACGACCTCGCCATGGCGGATGGCCCGCATGGTTGGGTAGTCCTCCGGGGCAAAGGGCCGCCCATCGGTGTGCAGGGCGCCGTACTCCTGGTACCGATCGGGACCGGTGTTCGTCCGCCCATGGCCCAGCAGTTCGATCGCCTTGTCGTTCAGCGCCAGGGCACGGCCGCTCGGCGCCTCGACGATGGAGATGCCGACCGGAGCCTGCCGGATGACGGCGCCCAGCAGTTCCCGGTCGAGCCTTCTTTGCTCCTCGCTCTCGATCAGGGCCTGTTCGGCCCGTTTGTGGTCCGTGATGTCGCGGAACAGGATGGCCAGGCCTTCCTCGGTGGGATAGGCCTTCATCTCCAGCCACAGGTTGTGACGGTCGCTGACGTAATTGTGCTCGAAGGCGATCGGCACCCGCTCCCGCATGACGCGGCGGTAATTCGTCTCGACCTGCGTTCCAATGGATCCCGGCCAGACGTCCCAGTGCGTGCGGCCGAGCAGTTCCTCCGCCGTCCGGCCGTCGATGCGCAGGGCCTCGCCGTTGACCTCCACGAGGCGGAAGTCGCGGTCCATGATGCAGAAGCCTTCGCCGATGCTCTCCAGTATGGCTTCGCGCCCCGCGGCGACCGCGGCCCACCGCCTCTCGGCCTCCTGATGCGCCTGCTCCGCCAGCGTCCGCTCGGTCACATCCTCCACGTGATGGATGATCCAGGCGACGTCGCCCTTCCCGTCCAGAACGGGCGTGTTGCGGGAGCTCCAGTACCGCTCCTCGAACCCGCCGCCCAGGCTTTGCGGGCGCCGGATGTCGTATCTCTGCACCGCCATCACATCCGGGCGGCGGGTCTCCAGCACCCGGCGCAGCGACGCACCCAGGTTGCCCACCCCGTTCGCGGTGGGATCATCCGGGTTGTCGGGCATCACCTCGAAGATATGACGGCCGACGATCTCCTCGCGCCGCGTCATCGTCGCCTTCAGGTAGGCGTCATTGACGGCGACGATGATCAGGTCCGGCGAGACCATGAGATACGGCGAGGGCGTCGCATCGAACACGGCGTGAAAGTCCGGAAACGCCCGGTTCATCGACCCGCTCATGTCGCCCGGACGCGATGTAAATCCAGGCAATCCGGTTCCGGTGTCGGGGAGATGCTCTGGCTGATGCGCTTGGGCATGGAGTCACGAAGCGGAAAGGGGTGGGTGGCACGTTGTGCAACAACATGGCAGCCGGGCGTCCGTTTCGGAAAGAGCGAAATGGACGAGGCTGCCAGGGGAGGGGTCCGCGCCGCCGGTCTCCACAAGCCAGTTGATAATCGTTCTTAACAACGGTAAGGGAGATGACGCCGCGTCCGTCCGGTGACGCGGCGCCCTTTCCGTCCGCAGACGATGCCGATGCCGCCGATGCCCGCCACGCTGGTTCAGATCTTCGCCGCGGAACGGTCCCGGCTGGTGCGGCTGATCGGACGCATCGTCGGCTGCCGCGCCACGGCGGAAGACTTGGCGCAGGATGCCTTCCTGCGGCTGTGGGACAGGCGGGACGGCTGCGAGGATGCGGGATACCTGTTCCGCACGGCCCGGAACATCGCCATCGACCATCTGCGGGCGCAGCGCGTCCGCGACCGGCACGCCGAGGCCGCGGCGGCGGAGCCGCCCGCCGGCGGCGTGACGCCGGACGACACCGCATCCGCGCGGGAGGAACTGGAACTGCTGCACGACACCCTGTCCGCCCTGCCGGAGCGGGTGCAGCGGGTCTTCCTCCTGAACCGGCTCGACGGGTTGAGCTACAACGACATCGCCGTGGAACTGGGCGTGTCCGTCAGCACGGTGGAGAAGGACATGATCCGGGCGCTCGCCGCCTGCCGGCGCCGGCTGCCCGGCCGCGGACCGCGATAGGGCCGGCGGGAGCGAAAAATCTTGAGGATTCCGACCCTCCCCGCCGTTCCTGATGCAGGAACACCCGACATGCACGCCGCCCCGCCGGAAACCCTCCCGCCGACATGAGCACGGACAAGGAAACAAGGCCCGACACGCCGCCGCCTCCATCACCCGCGCCGGACAGGGCGGGGGAGGAGGCGATTGCCTGGTATGTCCGTCTGAAGGACCCCGGGGCGACGGACGCCGACCGGGCGGCCTTCGCCGTCTGGCTGGACGCTTCGGCGGAGAATCGCCGCGCCTATGCCGAAGCGGGGGAACTGTGGAGCCGCCTCGCGGAACCGGCGGCCCGGCTGGGGGCCGGCGGCTGGTACCGTGCGCCGTCGCGGCGATTGGATTGGAGATGGGCGGGCTCGAGACGTGCGGGCCGGGGTTGGATGAGCGCGCGCGCATGGGCGTCCTTCGCCCTCGCGGCCTCCGTCCTGCTCGCCGCCGTGGGCTTGTGGTGGCGCGATCCGGGCCTTGCCGACCGGCTGCTGGCCGATCACGCGACAGCACCCGGCGAACGGCGGGAGGCCGTGCTGGCCGACGGGTCGCGGCTGCTGCTCGACGCGGACAGCGCCGTGTCCGTCACGATCACCGGCACGGAGCGGCGGGTGGATCTCCGGCGCGGGCGCGTCTGGCTGGACGTCGCCCATGACCCGGCGCTCGGCTTCCGCGTCGTGGCGGGATCGGTGGAGGCGCGCGTGCTCGGCACGGCCTTCGAGGTGGATCGGCAGACAGGCCAGGGACTCGACGCGGTGATCGTCACGGTGGAGCGCGGCCGCGTGGCGGTGGATTCCGCGAACCGGCCGGCCGAAGGCGTCGTGCTGTCGGCGGGGCAGCGCGCGCGGGTGGCGCCGGGCGTCCGGACGCTGCCGCAAACCGTGTCCCCGGACACCGCCTTCGCGTGGCGGCGCGGGCTGGTCCTGTTCGACCGGGTGCCGCTGGCCGAGGTCGCCGTGGCGCTCGACCGCATGAGCAAGGGACGGGTCCTGATCCCCGACGAAACCTTGCGAGGCCTGACCCTTTCGGGCGTGTTCCGCGCCGACGACCCCGACGCGGTGCTGGACGCCCTGCGCAGCGCGCTGGGCATCCGGACCACGGTCCTGCCGGGCATGGCGACGCTGATCCACCGCTGAGAGGAAAGCAACCAGAACGTCCGTGATCCGATGAGATCCAGCGCCTGCCCGGCGGCAAGTTTTCAAAACAGCCTGCAGGAAACCCGGCGCGGTTCAGTTGATGGCCGGACGTCTCATCAGACGGCACTCTTTCGAGCAAGGCGGCTGATGAACGGGATCGCGAGAGCAGCCACGACAGCGACTCCGGCCGCCACATAACCGACACTTGCAACGCCCCAGCGTTCGATCACAGCGCCACCGATGATCGCACCGAACCCAATGCCGGCATTCGCCATGGAAACATTGAGAGTCCCGGCGAGAGCCTGTGCATGCGATGCGGCGCGCATGACGCGAACTTGGCAGATCGGGTAAAGCGCGGTGTTGGCGAGGCCCCAGACGGCGAGCGGGACCGCGAGTAGGGCTTGGTTGTCCGCCATCGGTACGGTCGCGGCCATGCCAATGGCAAGCACGAGAGCAACGATGAACGTCGCACGTAGCGGGTTCTGCCCAACCATGTAACCGCCAAGCCAATTCCCGGCGAGACCGACCACGCCAAACCCCATCAACCACCAGCCGACCGCAGCCGAGGACACCCCAGCAACCTGTTCCAGGAGGTCAGCCAGGTAAGTGTAGGCGGTGAACGATGCGGTGAAGATGATGACCGAAAGGGCGATGTGGGCGAGAAAGAGGGGATCTCGCAGGATCCGCAGCTGGTGGGTGAGTGGAACGCGCGTTTGCTTTGCAATCCTCGGCATGACGCGCGCCAGCAGGGCGGCCATGACCAGCGACAGCAGCGCGAGTGCCCAGAACGTGCCCCGCCAACCGAACACAGTGCCCGCCAGTGTGCCGACCGGAATACCAAGCACCATTGCCCCGGCGATGCCCAGGTAAACGTTCGCAACAGCGTTTGCGGAGCGCGCAGGGCCCGCGATCTTGGCGGCCGTCTCGCTCGCCGTGCCCCAGAAGACCGGAAGCGCCAGGGCCGGTACGAAGCGTCCGAGTGCCAACACCCAGATGTTGGGGGCGAGTGCGGCAAGCGCATTGGATGCGGCGAAGATGAGCAGCAGCGTGACGAACAGCCGCTTGCGGTCGAGATGCGAGAGAAGCGCTGTCAGGATTGGACCAAACAGCATCACGGTGAAAGCGAACAAAGTGACGAGCCACCCCGCCGTTGGGATGGAAACGCCGAGATCCCGTGCCAGGCTCGGGAGCAGTCCCACGATCACGAATTCAGTGGTGACGATGACAAAGGCGGAGATGGCAAGCAGCAGGACTGCGAGCGCACCGCCTCCAGATGCCAGGATACCGGCGTCGCTGGCCCGCGAAGAATGAGCGGTGGTGGTCATGATAGCCTCCAAGCTGAGGCCGCCTATCTAATCTTGACGGCTGCGAAAGGCTCGCGCCAATAATTCGAATCATTCTTGATGCTCTGTCCACAATCAAGGAAAAGCCATGCTGCCGTCCGAACGGCTCAAAGGGATCGAGGCCTTCGTCGCTGCTGCCGACCTGGGCAGCTTCACTGCCGCAGCAAACCGGCTCAATCTCACGATTTCGGCGATCAGCAAGAGCGTGGCGCGGTTGGAGACGCGCCTTGGTTGCCGTCTGTTCGAGCGGACGACACGCAAGCTAACGCTCACCGATGCAGGCTCAGCCTTCTACGCGACCTGCGTGCGCGTGCTGGCGGAGCTTGCGGACGCAGAGGCCGTACTCGCAGCACATGGGTCGGAACCCGTCGGGCGCCTCAAGATCGATGTTCCGGTTGCCTTCGGTCGTATGCGGGTGATGCCTTTGCTGCTGCGTTTTGCGGAGCGCCATCCGGCACTTCGCCCCGAGGTTGGTTTTACCGACCGGTTCGTCGATATACTGGAAGAGAGGATCGATGTCGCGGTTCGGATTGGTGCCTCTCAGGCCTGGGCTGACGGCCTCGGGCAGCGCTATCTTGGCACCGAGCGTCTCATTTTTTGCGCTGCACCCGCTTATATCGAGCGCCGGGGTATTCCCCGAGATCCCGACGATCTGGCTCGCTTCGATTGCATTTTGTACGGGCGCTCCGACGGCAGCACGGCGGCTTGGCGCTTCGGTGAAGCGGGTGGTGTGGAGCATCGCACAATGAGCGGCCGCATCATCCTCGGCAGCGCCGAGGCGCAGGTCGAAGCGGTTAAGGCAGGCTTTGGTATTGCTCAACTCGCGACTTGGCTCATTAACGAGGATCTTGATCGCGGTACATTGGTCGAGGTGCTGCCCGATTGCGCGACCGACGGATTGCCGCTACATCTCATCTGGCCGAAGAGCCGACAACTCAGCCCTAAAGTTGATGCGCTGCTTGAACTTCTTGGCAGTGAATTGCGCATCGACTGATAAGGCGCTCTGTCTGATTGGTGGCGATCGTCCGCCGCAAGCAGGGAATTGGCAATCGTTTGGGCAATCCGCTGCGGGCAGTCTGCTCAACGGTGTGTTCATCCTGGATACCCGACCTATGGGCGCCGATCTGCGAAGAAACCAGCGGCGGGGCGTCATTCTGTTCCTCGTCAACTCGATGCAACACCGAGCCCTCAGCCGTAGAACCAGCGCGCCGGGACGGTGACGAGGGACGGAATGAGGATGAGCTGGGCGAGCATGATGAGCTGGGCGAGCATGAAGGGCCACACGCCCCGGATCAGACTGCCCATGCTGATCCTGGACACGTCCGCCACCACGTTCGGAACCATGCCCACCGCCACCAGCGCCATTCGGCGATCGCTATTGAGGCCGTAATGATGCTGCCCCCCGCGTTTGGCCGGGCATGGCGACGCTGATCCACCGCTGAGAAAAAATCGTCGGCGGCGACGAAAAAACCGATGAGGACATCCCCGCCCCCGCTCGTTGCTCATTATGCGAATGCGATGCAATCGCAGGAAAAGGCAGGATCGACAGGTGGGAAGAATGACGAGGATCGGCGGGAGGGGGCTGCGCGGCTGTGCGCCGCTGGCGGCTTCCATCGCGGTGATGGTGGCGGCCGGCGGCGCCCATGCGGATGGGCAGGGTCCGCAGGGAAGCGTCCTGGAAGGTACGGCGGTCCCGGTGGCGGAAGGCGCGCCCGCTCCGCAGCTGGCGCAGGTAGGGCCGGCCTTCCGGCTGGACATCCCGGCCAAGCCCCTGCTGGCGGCGCTGGCCGACTTCACGGCGGCGACCGGCGTCCAGGTGGTCCAGCAGAGCGCGCAAGGTTTGAGCGGCACCTCCGCCCCGGTGAGCGGCACGCTCACGGCCGGGGAGGCGCTGGCGCGGCTGCTGGGCGGAACCGGCTTCGTGCACCGCATGACCGGCCCCGGCACCGCCGTGATCGAGCGGGTGGAGGCGCAGGGCGCCGTCCTGCTCGACCCCGTGATGGTGCAGGGGCAGAGCATGCGGGGCGGCGGCGCCGGGCCGGTGGACGGCTACGTCGCGTCCGCCGGCGTCGGCGGCACGAAGACCGACACGCCGCTGGTCGAGACGCCGCAGTCCATCACCGTCGTGCCGCGCCGGCAGATCGAGGACCAGGGGTCTCAGACCGTGATGCAGGCGCTGCGCTACACGCCTGGCGCCTTCACCGGGCAGGTCGGCGCGTCCAACCGCTACGATTACGTGATCCTGCGCGGCTTCACCGACCGCAGCATCGAGAACACCTATCTCGATGGCCTCAAGCTGATGGGCGATGATTCGACCTACAGCTCGATGCAGGTCGACCCCTATTTCCTGGAGCGCATCGAGGCGATCCGCGGCCCCTCCTCCGTTCTGTACGGCCGCAGCTCGCCGGGCGGGCTGATCGCCATGACCAGCAAGAAGCCGCTGTTCGAGCCGCACGCCGAGGTGGAGGCGACCATCGGCACGCGCGACCAGCGCGGGGCGGGTTTCGACGTCGGCGGCCCGCTCGGCGAGAGTGGGAATCTCGCCTACCGGCTAGTCGGGCTGGCCGACGCCGCCGACACCCAGTACGACCACGCCAAGGAGAAGCGCTACGCCATAGCGCCGTCCTTCACCGCCGAACTCGGCGAGGACAGCAGCCTGACGCTCATGGGCTATTTCCAGCATGACCCGGAGGGCGGCACGCACAACGGCGTCCCGGCGGAGGGCACGCTGTTCGCCCGCAACGGCCGTTTCATCGAGCGCGGCTTCTTCGACGGCGAACCCGGCCGCGAGACGTTCGAGCGCACGCAGCGCATGGTCGGCTACCAGTTCGAACACCGGTTCGACGACCGCCTGTCGGTGCGCCAGAACCTGCGCTATCTGGATTCCGACGTCCGCATCGACCAGATCTACCAGATCGGCTGGGCCGGCCAGTCGGACCTGCTGAGCCGCTATTACGGCGGCGGCGACGAAAGCCTCCAGGCGCTGACCGTCGACAACCAGGCGCAGCTGGAGCTGTCCACCGGCCCGCTCCGCCACACGCTTCTGGCCGGCCTCGACTACCAGCATCGCCGCACCAAGAATGACTGGACCTTCGGGAGCGCCGCGAGCATCGACGCCTTTGCCCCCGTCTACGGATCGGACGGCGTCACGGGCGCCTACGGGCAGAAGAACACGCGCCGCCTGAACCAGATCGGCGTCTATCTTCAGGATCAGATCGCGCTGGACCGGTGGCGGCTGTCCTTCGGCGGGCGCTACGACTGGGTGGAGACCGCCAACCTCAACCGCCTGACCGACGTGGAAAAGGGCGAGAATCGCGGGAAGCTCACCGGGCGCGCCGGGCTGCTCTACCTGTTCGACAGTGGGCTGGCGCCTTACGCCAGCTGGTCCCAGTCCTTCAGCCCCAACCTCTACACGGGTGCGGACGGCAACCCGCTGGAGCCGACCACCGGCGTGCAGTACGAGGCCGGCGTGAAGTACCAGCCGCCGCGCAGCGAAAGCCTGGTCAGCGCCGCGCTGTTCCACATCGAGCAGGACAACGTCGCCGTCGCCGACCCGAACACGTTCGTCTACCGCCCGGTCGGCACCATCCGGTCGCGGGGGCTGGAACTGGAGGGGCGCCTTCAGGTGACGGAAACCTTCGCCCTGCTCGCGGGCTACAGCTACACGGATGTCGTCTACAAGACCTCGCCCAACGGCAAGGAGGGGAACAGGCCGCCCCAGATCCCGAAGCACATGGCCTCGCTGTGGGGCAGCTACGGCTTCACGGAGGGGGCGCTGGAAAACCTGACCCTGGGTGCGGGCCTGCGCGTCACCGGGCGGAGCTGGGCCGACTCCCTCAACACGCGGCAGGTGCCGGCCCATGCGGTGATCGACGCCTCGCTGCGCTACGGGCTCGGCGCGCTGGGGCTGGAGGGCACGGAGCTGCGGGTGAACGCGAACAACCTGCTGAACAAGAGCTACATCGCCTCCTGCCTGGAACTCGCCAACTGCTACTTCGGCGAAGGGCGCAGCGTGACGGCCACGCTGAGCCACCGCTTCTGATGCGCCTCGAACGCACGAAACCCGGTGCGCCGCCGCTCGGCGGCGTGCCGGCGGCAGGAACCGGCCGGGCGATGGTCCGGTCCCTGCCGGTCCGGTCCGTGCCAGTCCGGTCCGTGCTGGTCCGGCTGCACCGCTGGCTTGGGCTGGCGACCGCGCTGTTCCTGGCCGTGGCCGGCCTGACGGGCAGCGTGCTCGCGTTCCAGCACGAGCTGGACGAATGGCTGAACCCGCACTTTTACGCGGTGTCCGGCGGCGCGCCCGCGCTGCCGCCGGAACGGCTGATCGAGACCGTCGAGCGGGCGCATCCGGCCCTGCAGGTCTGGTACATGGAATATGCCGGCGAGGGCGACCATTCCGCCCTGCTGGGGACCGTGCCGCGCACCGACCCGGCGACGGGGCAGCCCTTCGCCGTGACGCAGTATGTCTTTTACCTCGATCCGGCCACGGGCAAGGAATTGGGGCGGCGCCAGTGGGGGCAGTGCTGCTTTGAGCCGGAAAACCTCGTGCCCTTCCTGCTGGAGTTCCACTACACCCTGCGGCTTCCGGGGAACTGGGGGCTCTACCTCATGGGCGGGGTCGCGATCCTCTGGACGCTGGACTGCCTGATCGCGCTGCTGCTTACCTTCCCCAGGGGGCGGCCCTTCTTCGCCAAGTGGCGGCCGGCCTGGACGGTCAAGCCGGGCAACGCGCACCGCGTCACGCTGGACCTCCACCGCGCGGGCGGGCTGTGGCTGTGGCTCATCCTGCTGCCGGTCGCCGTCAGCAGCATCGCCATGAACCTGCCGAGCCAGGTCTTCAAACCGGCCGTGTCGCTGTTCTCGCCGGCCCCCCTCAGCGTCTACGAGCAGCGCGCCCGGATGCCCCGCGAGGATCTCGGCACCACCAAGCTCAGCTATGGTCAGGCGCTCGCGCGGGCAAAGGAGGAGGCGGCCTTCCGTGGTGTGCGGGAGCCTGTGGGCGAGCTCTATTACAGCTTCGAATACAACTTCTATGGGTTCGGCTTCGGCGACCATGACGCGCCAAGGGGAAGCGCCTGGATCTTCGTGCACGGAACGGACGGGCATTTCCTCGGCCAGGAGATCCCCGGCCAGGGCAGCGCCGGCGAGAGATTCGTGCAGTGGCAGACGCCGATCCACGGCGGCCGCATCGCCGGGCTTCCCGGCCGGATCGTCGTGGCCGTCACCGGCGTCGCCATCGCCGTGCTGTCGGTGACCGGCATCCTGATCTGGTGGCGCAAGCGGCGCGCGCGGCGGGCGGCGCGGCCCGCCTCATGACGCCGGCCCGGCCGCCGCGATGCGGTCCCGCAGATGAGACACGGCGCGCAGGGCGCGCGAGGACAGCGGCCATTCCGACCGGTGGATCAGCCAGATGGTGTCGCACACCGGGCTTCCGCACTCCACCACCCGGACGGCCTCGGCCCTGGCGAAGGCCTGCCGGGCGTAGCGCGGGACGACCGTGAAGCCGAGGCCGCGCGCGACGGGCTCCAGGATCAGCCCGACCTGGTTGCTGAAGCCATGGCAGGGCAGGGCGCGCACGCCGGGATTCCCGGGAAAGCGCCGGCCCAGGAGGCGGCCCGCCATCGCCTGCCCGTCCGGGTGGTCGATGAAGCCCAGCCGCTCCAGGTCGCTCCAGCCCTTCACCTCCTGCCCGGCGGGAACCACGAGTTCCAGCGGTTCCTCCGTGAAGGGGGCCGCGGCGATGCGCGGGTCCTCGGGCTTGAAGGTGAGCAGGCCAAGCTCGAAACGGTTCTGCAGCACCGCCTCCAGCACCTCCGGATCGGGGGCGAAGCGGTGGCGGACGGTGAGGCCGCGGTTGGCCTCCTGAAGGTCCAGCAGCATCGGGTAGAGAAACAGCCCGACGCTGCCCGGCGAGATCAGGCTGATCTCGCCGCTCGCGGCGTCCGCGTCGGACAGGCGGATCCGCAGCCGCTTGTCCGCCTGGTCGACCGCCCGGCAATAGTCGAGAAGCGCCTCGCCCGCGGGCGTCAGCGCGAGCTGGCGCGGCCGGCGGATGAGGAGCGGACCCATCCGGTCCTCCAGATGCCGCACATGCTGGCTCACCGCCGCCTGGGTCAGGCCGAGGCGGTCGGCGGTCCGCGTGAAACTGCCGAGTTCCGCCAGCGCCGCGAAGCTCCTCAGCCATTGGGGATTCATCATAACGAACTCTTATCGGGGCGATAAGGAAGGCTTCGTTTACATTATGCCACAGCCGGCCTAGCTTGGCCCGGAATCTCCTCATCCGCTTCTCCGGTCCGAGCCCCGGACGGGGAGCGGAGGGGGCTCCCGATCTTCCGGCAAGGACGAACACGAACGACATGTCAGCCCTGTTCACTCCCTATCGGCTCAAGGACGTCAGCCTGCGCAACCGCATCGCGGTGCCGCCCATGTGCCAGTACAGCGCCGTCGACGGCGTGACCAACGACTGGCACCTCGCCCATTACACCGGCCTCGCGCGCGGCGGCGCCGGCCTCGTCATCGTCGAGGCGACGGCCGTGTCCCCGGAAGGGCGCATCACGCCGGGCTGCACCGGGCTGTGGACCGACGAGCAGGCCGGCGGCATGGCGCGCATCGCCGCCGCCATCAAGTCCGCCGGCGCCGTGCCCGGCATCCAGATCGGCCATGCCGGGCGCAAGGCCAGCGCCAACCGCCCCTGGGAAGGCGACGACCACATCGGCGAGGACGACCCGCGCGGCTGGGAAACCCTGTCCCCATCGGCGGTGGCCTTCGGCGCGAACCTGCCCAAGGTCCCCAAGGCCATGACGCTGGAGGATATCGAGCGGGTCAAGGCCGACTTCGTGGCCGCCGCCCGCCGCGCCCGGGACGCCGGCTTCGAATGGCTGGAGCTGCATTTCGCCCACGGCTATCTGGCGCAGAGCTTCTTCTCCGTGCACGCCAACCGGCGCGACGACCGCTATGGCGGGGACTTCGCCGGGCGCAGCCGCTTCCTGCTGGAGACGCTGGCGGCCGTGCGCGAGGTCTGGCCGGAGAATCTGCCGCTGGCCGCGCGCTTCGGCGTGATCGAGTATGACGGGCGCGACGAGCAGACGCTGGCGGAGTCCATCGAACTTGCCAAGGAGTTCCGCCGGGGCGGGCTGGATCTGCTCAGCGTCAGCGTCGGCTTCTCCACCCCGGAGTCCGACATTCCCTGGGGGCCGGCCTTCCTCGCCCCGGTCGCCGGGCGCGTGCGCCGCGAGGCGGAACTGCCGGTGGCCTCGGCCTGGGGCATCGACGCGCCGGAGAACGCGGACCGCGCCGTGGCCGAGGGCGACCTTGACCTCGTGATGGTCGGCCGCGCCCATCTGGCCGACCCGCACTGGCCCTACCACGCGGCACAGCAGCTGAAACTCGAGCGGCCGTCCTGGGTCCTGCCGGCGCCCTACGCGCACTGGCTGGAGCGCTACCGGGTCGCCCGCTGAGGAAGGAAGAGGCCGCCTTGCCCTTCCAGGCGGCCTCGGACCGTCCGGACGGTGTGCCCGCCGAAGGCGCGGGCATCGTCGTTTCCGGACGGAGCCGTGGCGTCACGGTCCTTCCGGGTTCCGTTGCGGCAGCGGCATGCCCCGCCGCATCCAGGAGCGCAGCCCGTCGGCGAGATCCCGGGGCGCGCCGCTGTTCCAGAGCAGGAGCGCCCACACCGCCATCGGATCCGCGGCGCCGGCCAGCAGCGCGAGCGTGCGGCACTGTTCCTGGAAGGGGCCGATCCCGGCCGCGTCGAGGCGAGCCCGGATGTGGGCCTGCCAGCCGTTGCGCAGCTGGTTCCGGGCATCGAACGGATCGACGGCGGGAGAACAGCCCCATCGCGCCGAAGGGCCTCCGGCCGCCGGTGCCGCTCCGCCGCCCGCGAGATTGGCGGTCTTGAGGTCTTCCGCCCGCATGATGCGTCCTCCCTCCTGCCGGCCTCTCTCACCCGCCGAGAAAGGCCTTCAGCCGTTCGGCGGCCAGGGCGGGCGGGAAATGGGTGGAGCGAGCGGCGAGGAGAACATCCTCGATGAAGGACCGGTAGGGATCGGCCGGGTCGCGCGGCGGGCTGGCGGGTTCCACCGGGCCGCCGTAATCCGTGCCGTCTTGAATGAAGCGGCCGTATTCGGACGCCTCCAGGAAGGGGCTGACGAAGACGGAATGGACCGGTGCGTGCTCCTCGCCGACGTGCTGGTTCGCCCGGATCAGCGTGAAGTCGCCGTTGGCGTCCGGCGCCGTCAGGATCTTCAGCCCGTGATGGACCACGGCCTTGTCCTGCGCGTTCATCCGTGCGTCCGTTTCGAAATCCGCCTTCGAATAGAGCTTCTCGACGCTGCCAGCGTCGTTGACGTTCGCGACTTGCATGACCGCCTCCGCGGGAGTTTCGCCGCCCGTTTCGCGCGGCCCCTGCCCCGATGCTCCCGCCGGGAGGCCTTGCGCGCATTGACCCATATCAAGGCTCCCCTCCCTTATCCCGGCGCGGAACCCGTGCGGGAGCGGAGAGGGCATGGGGTTCTTCAGCCAACCCTTCGGCCGGGCGGCGAAGAGGCCGCCGGCATGCGCGGAGAGGTTCATGCGACGGGCCAAGGGCTTGGGGCGGCAGGGCATCACCTTGACCGGCGAGGCCCCGCCGCCACCCCGCCGCGTTCAGTGGGCTTCCGGACGCAGTCCGAGAATGCCGCTGTTCCCAAGGGAGTCAGCCGCATCGCCGCCGCGGGCGATCACGGGCGAGGCCAGCTGGACCTGGCCGACCGGCAACCTCAGCTTGCTTTAAGCGAAGGCCAGATAGCCGTGTGCCTGCTCCTGGTCGCCCAGACTGTTGAAGGACTGCGCGGCGTTCAGGGCCGGCGTCACGGCTTCCCGGATCTCCCGGCTGGCGGTGTGGCTCGCCGCTTTGGCCTGATCGAGCTGTGCCGCGAAATCCGCGGCGAAACCGGCACTGGACATCAAGGCGACAATGGACAGAGCAGCCGTGGCAGTGGCGTAACGGATCATTGTGTTTCTCTTTCGCTGATTTCGTTGAAAGGTCGGGATTGGCAAAGGAAGAGGCCCGCATCCGAGCGCTTCTCACGCTGCGCTTGCATGCCGGCACTGTCCGCCTCGGTTTCATCGATCGGGCCGGATCCGTTTTCCTGGCACCCTCATCACCGGATCGGACGGCTATTCCTGTTCCTGTTCTTGAAAATGGTGGCTGTCGGAGAATGAATTAGGCACCTTAATCCGCATGCCATTATGAGCTCTGTTCATTAGAATTCTTTTCTCGATCGAGAGCCCGTGACGGAAAATCGTTTAGGGACGCTGATGGCCGACGGCTCGCACCGGCCAAGCCGGCACGCGCGTCGGGGCGAAAGCTTCGGCGGACGTCCCTCTGGCAAAGTTGGGCAGCGGTATGTCGCGGAACGATCCGCCAAGCCCGCGCGGACACCGTCCCATCAGCGGGAAAATGCCGCCCCTTCGCTGGCGGCGCTGACGCGTGCGAAGGGGTGTCCCGGGCGTGTTTGGCGAGCGCGAACTTGCTGATTTCGTGGGGCGCCGTGCGGCGGCATGCGCCGGTCAGAACGCTCCCAGGAGAACGAGGACGGTCAGCAGCATCCTATGCACAAACCTGTTCCGCCCCGGTTTGAGTCTCGTCCGAAGCCTCTTCTCATGAACCCGCGTCGCGTTCGATCGTCACCCGCACCGGTCCGGGTGTGGTCAGGAGTTCCAGACCGGAACGGATCGCGCCGAGCTTGATGAGGCCGGTCGAATAGCCGAAGTCCTTGTAGAAGATCGCCAGATTGCCCCATGGCGCGTAATAGGCGATGTCGCCGATGGACGGATCGACGCCCGCCGGAGAAGCATCCCTGGTCAGTTTCCTCGGAAGGTAACTGACCTTCTCCGTCGCCGCATAGTCGTCCAGCGTCAGGGTCAGGGGGAGCAGCCTTACGAAGTCACGTGACGTCGGATTGTCGTCCAGTGTGGCAGCGACGGTCCTGTCGCCGATCCTCATGACGATGGTCATGACACCCGTCCGCTGTTGGAGGACATCCTGCGCCGCCGGACTGACCGGCCGGGCGCCGCCATCCTCGGCATGGGCGCCCGTGGCGAGCCCGCCGAGCGCCATGGTGACGATAAGGGCAAGAGACGCAGCTAGAAGGGGCATGGTTTTTTCTCCCTGGCCGCGCGCCGTGGTGCGGGGCGCCACGGCCGCGCGCCGCGTCAGCCGGCGCCGAGCCGCGCCATGCGGGACGTCACGACCGTCAGGGCAGCGGCGGCAAGGAGCAGGGCGGCGCTGGCGCCGAAGGTCGCCTGGTATCCGTACGCGTCGAACAGGAGGCCGCCGGTGACGGCACCCGCCGTGATCGCAAGCTGAACGACCGCCACCAGGAGGCCCCCGCCGGCCTCGGCCTCATCCGGCAGAGTCCGGGACAGCCAGGTCCACCAGCCGACCGGCGCCGATGTGGCGAACAGGCCCCAGAGACCGAGCATGAGCGCCACGAGCGTCACGGAGCCGCCGAAACCAATGAGAAGCACGGCGATCATGGCCATCAGCAGCGGGATGGTGGAAAGAATTCGGTACAGGCCGTCCTTCATGAGGAACCCAATGAGCAGCGTGCCGACGAAGCCCGTCACGCCCATCATCAGAAGCAGAAGCGACAGGGTCGGGACGTCGACATGGGTCACCGTTTCCAGGAAGGGCCGCAGATAGGTGAACAGCGCGAACTGCCCCATGAAGAACAGGCTGACGGCCGCCATGCCCAGGGCCACCACGGGCCTCTTCAGCAGTTTGAAAACGTTACCGGATGCCGGCCGCCTTTCGACCCGCATGGACGGAAGGCTCAGCAGCTGCCAGACGAAGACGATCACGGCGATCGGAACGACGCAGAAGAACGCCCCGCGCCAGCCGATCAACCCTCCCAGGAGGCTGCCCAAAGGCGCCGCGATCACCGTCGCCAGGGCGTTTCCACCGTTGAGGATGGCCAGGGCGCGCGGCACCTGTGCCTCCGGCACGAGCCGCATGGCGGTCGCTGCGGACATCGACCAGAAGCCTCCGATGACGACCCCGATGAACGCGCGGCCGGCCATGAAGATCTCGTAATTCGGCGCGACCGCGACGATCGTCCCTGAAACGATCATCAGCCCGGTCAGCGACAGCAACAGCAGCTTGCGGTCGAGCCGTCCTGCGATGGACGAAATGAAGAGGCTCGTCAGGACGGCGAAAGCCCCGGACACGGAAATGGCCTGTCCGGCCTGACCTTCGGTGATCGCCAGTTTGGAGGCGATCGGCGTCAACAGGCTGACGGGCATGAACTCGGATGCGATCAGCGCGAAGACGCAGAGCGACATCGCGAACACGGCACCCCAGGCCGCCGGCTGCTCCCGGCCTTCGCCGTTTTCCGTGGAGACCTGGACCGACATGTTCTCACCTCGAAAATGCACGGGCGGCAGCGCGGCGGCCTGCCGCCGGAGGGCAGCGCCCGAACCGTCGTTGTTGCCCGAAATTCTGGCGGATCCCAGGCTGATCCGTCACGGCAGAGATAGCCCGGAGCGGGTTCAACGATTAGCCGCTGTAAACCGAATGACATGATGAGGCTTGCTCATTAATCAGGCCGCCCGGATCGGCATGGCGTCCCGGCGGCCGTCCGCCTGGAAGGATGGGAACGCGTCGCGGCGGGCGAAAGTGCGATAGGCGCCGCCCTCGCCGAATTCGGGCGGTAGGACCGTGCCCATGGTACAGGGGCGGCTCCGCCGGGGGTGCCCCGGTCCCCGCCTTCCGCGGGATGGCTCGAAGGGGCGCTCAGCCCTTTTGGGCGCTCACGAGAGTTGCCGCTCCTGATTTATGCAGGGAGTCTTTGGGGCCAGCCGGCCAGGCCCTCCATCCGTGTGCGACCATCGGGAATGGAGAAGGACCGTGATCAAGACGACATCCGTGGTGAAGGGGATCGCTTCCTTCCTTCTGCCCGCCGCGCGCAACAGCCACACGCCCGGCGGTACCATCGCCGCCGAACATTGCTATTCCGCCTTCTTCCGCCATTACCGCCATCTGGAGGCGGCGGGCGTCGCCGGAGTGCCGGCGGTGGTCGCGGAACTCGGTCCGGGCAATTCGCTCGGCATGGGATTCTGCGCGCTGCTGGCCGGCGCACGGCGCTACCACGCGCTGGACGTCATGGACCACACCGATCCCGACACCGATCTCGCCATCTTCGACCGGCTGGTCGCCATGCTGCGCCGGCGGGAGGAGATCCCGCACCGGCCTCCCTACGACACCACCTTCCCCTTCCTGGACCGCCACGAGCTGCCGGCCTCCCTCGTGGCAACGCTGGACGAAAACCTGCGCGACGAGCGGGTCCGGGCGATCCGCGAGGACGTGATCCACCGCACCGGCGCCTTCATTTCCTTCGCCGTGCCCTGGCGGGACCGGACGGACATCGCGGCGGGGTCGGTTGACTGGATCTGCTCCCACGCGGTGCTGGCCCATGTGGACGAGCTGGAGGCGACCTACCGGCGCCTGTCCGGGTGGCTGGCAACGGGCGGGGTGATGACGCACATGATCGACTTTTCCTCGCACCGGCTGACCGAGGCGTGGAACGGCCATTGGGCCGTCGGCGACACCGCCTGGGCGCTGGCGCGCGGCAACCGCCATTTCCTGCTGAACCGACGCTGGTGCGCCGTGCACCGCGCCCATCTTGAGGACACCGGCATGGAGCTGGTGGAGGAGCGCCGCTGGCTGCGCGACGACGGCCTGCCGCGCGACCGCTTCAAGCCACCCTTCCACGCCATGGACGACCAGGACGCCCGGACCTACCTCGCCTTCCTGGTCGCCCGGTCCCGCATGGCCCTGTGGGCGCTGGCGCTTCCGGCCTGGGAGATGATGCAACCGCTGGGCGGAATGACGGCGGCTTGACCTTGGGGCCGCAAGGCAGGATTTGCCGTCGAGGGCTGTCCATCGGGAATTCGGACGTCCAGGATAACCACCATCCGGGCATCCACATGATACGATTTTCATGACGTCCTGACCTGTGGTCAGGACTTCCGCGCCCCGTGGCGCGGAGGGCGGGGCGCGGGGCCGCAGTCGCGGCCCCATACCGGGTTCGGAGGGCGGAATTTTCCGAACCCGGTATAAGAAGGGCAGCCCGAGGGCTGCCCTGTGCGCGTTTGGCTGGGATCAGTAGTCCATGTCGTCCATGCCGCCCGGCATCCCGCCCGGGTTGGCCTGCTTCTCGGGCTTTTCGGCGATCATCACCTCGGTGGTGATGAGCAGCGAAGCGATGGAAGCGGCGTCCTGCAGGGCCGTGCGGACGACCTTCACCGGGTCGATGATGCCGGCCTTCACCAAGTCGGTGAACTCGCCCTTGGCGGCGTCGTAGCCGTAGCTGCTGTCGTTCTGGTCCAGCAGCTTGCCGACGACGATCGAGCCGTCCGTGCCCGCGTTGTAGGCGATCTGGCGGACCGGAGCCTGCAGGGCGCGGCGGATGATATCGATGCCGACGCGCTGCTCGTCGTTGCCCGGCTTGATGCCGTCCAGCGCGCGGGTGGCGTACAGGAGGGCGGTGCCGCCGCCGGCGACGATGCCTTCCTCGACGGCCGCGCGGGTCGCGTTCATGGCGTCCTCCACGCGGTCCTTGCGCTCCTTCACCTCGACCTCGGTGGCGCCGCCCACGCGGATCACCGCGATGCCGCCGGCCAGCTTGGCCAGACGCTCCTGCAGCTTCTCGCGGTCGTAGTCCGAGCTGGTCTCCTCGATCTGCGCGCGGATCTGGCCGGTGCGGGCCACGATGTCGTCCTTGGAGCCGGCACCATCGACGATGGTGGTGTTCTCCTTGGTGATCTGGACCTTCTTGGCCGTGCCGAGCATGTCGATGGTGACGTTCTCGAGCTTGATGCCCAGGTCTTCCGAGATCACCTGGCCGCCGGTGAGGATCGCGATGTCCTCCAGCATGGCCTTGCGGCGGTCACCGAAGCCCGGCGCCTTGACCGCGGCGATCTTCAGGCCGCCACGCAGCTTGTTGACGACCAGGGTGGCGAGAGCCTCGCCCTCGACGTCCTCGGCGATGATCAGCAGCGGGCGCGAGGACTGCACAACGGCCTCGAGAAGGGGCAGCAGGGCCTGGAGGCCGGACAGCTTCTTCTCGTGCAGGAGGATGTAGGGGTTCTCCAGCTCCGCGACCATCTTCTCGGCGTTGGTCACGAAGTAGGGCGACAGGTAGCCGCGGTCGAACTGCATGCCCTCGACGACGTCCAGCTCGGTCTCGAGGCTCTTGGATTCCTCGACCGTGATCACGCCCTCGTTGCCGACCTTCTCCATCGCCTCGGCGATCTTCTGGCCGATCTCGACCTCGCCGTTGGCGGAGATGGTGCCGACCTGCGCCACCTCGGCGTTGGTCGTGACCTTCTTGGCGCGCGACTTGATGTCGGCGACGATGGCCTCGACGGCCATGTCGATGCCGCGCTTCAGGTCCATCGGGTTCAGGCCGGCGGCCACCGACTTGACACCCTCGCGGACGATCGCCTGGGTCAGCACGGTCGCGGTGGTGGTGCCGTCGCCGGCCATGTCGTTGGTCTTGGAGGCGACCTCACGGACCATCTGCGCGCCCATGTTCTCGAACCTGTCCGAGAGCTCAATCTCCTTGGCGACGGTGACGCCGTCCTTGGTGATGCGCGGGGCGCCGAACGACTTCTCGATCACGACGTTGCGGCCCTTCGGACCCAGCGTGACCTTCACCGCGTCGGCGAGGATGTCCACGCCGCGCAGCATCTTTTCACGGGCAGCGGTGGAGAACTTAACGTCTTTGGCAGCCATGTCTCAATTCCTTGAAATTCAGAGTGATAAGACCAATGCATCAACGGGCGGAAGCCTCAGGCCTCGATCACGCCCATGATGTCGGATTCCTTCATGATCAGGAAATCCTGGCCTTCGATCTTGACTTCGGTGCCCGACCATTTCCCGAACAGGATACGGTCGCCGACCTTTACATCGAGCGCCGCAACCTTGCCGCTCTCGTCACGAGCACCGGGACCGACCGCGATCACCTCGCCCTCCTGGGGCTTTTCCTTGGCGGTGTCGGGGATGATGATCCCGCCCTTGCTCTTCGCGTCGGACTCCAGACGCTTGATGACGACCCGGTCGTGCAGCGGGCGAAAATTCATGGAATGCGTCCTTTTGAAAAAGTCTTGGGTGACCGAATGCCGGGGCCGGCCTTTGGCACTCTGCGCCGGTGAGTGCCAGATACCTAATCTCATTCCGCTGAAAGAGCAAGGGAACCCTTTCAATAACCACCAGATCAGGGGAAAATATTTTCCGTTCTGTTTTGCAAGCCGCTGATAATGCAGCGCAAATAATTCCCGGTCCTCGCGGGCTCGTTTGATCATCTGCTTTCATGAGATGAAGTCGCATGGGCCATGCCAAAACCAAGCTGATTTCATACCGGTTTCCCGGGAGGGCATTCGTGTTGGGCGGCTTTCGGCCGTCCCATGAGTCGCCCCACGACGGCTGAGGACATTGGCTTCGCCTGGCCCGCCAGCCTCGGCTATGAGATGGAGCGCCAATCGGCTGTGCAGGAACTCTCGGGCCAGGAGTTTCCGGAAACGGCATGGGAGGCCCTCGCCATTCTTCGGCCCGTATCGACAAGCCGCCCGGCAGCGCTCATGATTTCCCCACCACGACAAGGACAGGGGGAACGACCGTGAGCTTCTGGACCAAAACGCGCCGAATGGCGGCGGGGGCGGTGATCGGGGCGGTGGCGCTGGGGGCGGCGGTCGCCGCCGCGCAAAGTCCGAGCTTCTTCCGGATCGGGACGGGCGGGACCGCCGGCACCTACTACCCCATCGGCGGTCTGATCGCGAACATCATCTCCGGCACGAACGGCGGGGTGCCCGGCCTCGTCGCCACGGCGGTGGCCTCCAACGGGTCGGTCGCGAACATCAACGCGATCAACGGCGGCAGCTCGGAATCGGGCTTCTCCCAATCCGACGTCGCCTATTGGGCCTACACCGGCACGGGCCTGTTCGAGGGCAAGGGCAAGATCGAGGGGCTGCGCGCCATCGCCACCCTGTATCCGGAGACGATCCACCTCGTCGCCCGCAAGGACGCCGGCATCGCCTCAGTCAGGGATCTGAAGGGCAAGCGCGTCTCGCTGGACGAGCCGGGCTCGGGCACGCTGGTGGACGCGCGCATCGTGCTTGGCGCCTATGGCCTGACCGAGAAGGACGTGAAGGCCGAATACCTGAAGCCCGGCCCGGCCGGCGACCGGCTGCGCGACGGGGCGCTCGACGCCTTCTTCTTCGTCGGCGGCTATCCGACCGGCGCCATTTCGGAGCTGGCGACCTCCAGCGGCATCGCGCTGGTGCCGATCAGCGGGCCGGAGGTGGAGACGCTGCTGTCGCAGTACCAGTTCTTCGCCAAGGACACCGTGCCGGCCGGCGCCTACAAGGATGTCGGCGAAACCCAGACCATCTCGGTCAACGCCCAGTGGGTCACCAGCGCCAAGCAGCCGGACGAGACGGTCTACAACATCGTCAAGACGCTGTGGAGCGACGCTGGCCGCGCTACGCTCGACGCCGGCCACGCCAAGGGCAAGATGATCCGGCTCGACACCGCCACCAGCGGCCTCGGCATCCCGCTGCATCCGGGGGCGGAGAGATTCTACCGGGAAAAGGGCGTCCTGAAGTGACGCCCGCCGGGGCGGCCCGCCATGGCCGCCCCTTTCCAATGTCCTGATCGCACACCTCCCGAACCCCCCCCCCGATGGAGCCCGAATGACCGATGCCCGCCGCGAGCCGGCCCCGAACCCCGGCATGGAGCTTGATGAGGCCAGGGCGCGGGAACTGGAGGAACGGTTCGATTCCGAGATCCGCTTCCGTCCGCTGGCCCCGCTCGCCGCGCGGCTGGTCGGCGGGCTGCTGGTCGTGCTGTCGCTGTTCCACTATTACACGGCGGGCTTCGGGCTCCTGTCGGAGGTGGTCCACCGGGGCATCCACCTGGCCTTCGTGCTGGGGCTGGTCTTCCTCGTCTTCCCCTTCTCGCGGCGCGGCCATGACCGGCCCCCCAGGGTCGGCCCGTTCCGGCCGCTGGGCATCGGCTGGCCGGACTGGCTGCTGGCGGCCGGGGCCGTGGCGGCGGCACTGCACGTGCCGCTGATCCCGCTGGACGACCTGGCCTTCCGCGTCGGCAACCCGACCCTGACGGACGTGGTGCTGGGCGGCACGCTGGTCCTGGTGCTGCTGGAGGCGACGCGGCGCTCCGTCGGCTGGCCCCTGCCGGTGATCGCACTGCTCTTCATGGGCTACGCGCTGTGGGGGCCGGTGATGCCGAGCATCCTGGTCCATCCCGGCGCCACGGTGCCGCAGCTGATCGACCATCTCTACCTGACCAGCCAGGGCGTCTACGGCATCGCGCTGGGGGTGGTGGCGACCTACGTCTTCCATTTCGTGCTGTTCGGCGTCTTCGCGACGCGCATCGGGCTCGGTCAGCTCTTCCTGGATTGTGCGGCCTGGGTGGCCGGGCGCTTCGCCGGCGGGCCGGCCAAGGTGGCGGTGCTCGGCTCGGCACTGTTCGGCATGATCTCCGGCTCCTCGGTGGCGAACACGGTGACGGTCGGCTCGCTGACCATCCCCGCCATGATCCGGCTCGGCTACCAGCGGCACTTCGCGGCGGCGGTTGAGGCCACCGCCTCCACCGGCGGGCAGATCACGCCGCCGATCATGGGGGCCGCCGCCTTCCTGATGATCGAGTTCCTGGGGCTGCCCTACACGACGATCATCCTGGCGGCGGTCGTGCCGGCCTTCATGCATTTCTTCGGCGTGCTGGTGCAGATCCATTTCGAGGCCAAGCGCAACGGTCTGCGCGGCTTGCGCCCGGACGAAATGCCAGACCTGAAGGCCGCCTTCCGGCGCGACTGGCCGACCGCCATCCCGCTGGTGGTGCTGGTCGGCGTGCTGATGGCCGGCTACACCCCCTACATGGCGGCCTTCTGGGGCATCACGCTGTGCATCGCGGTCGGGCTGCTGAATCCGCGCAAGCGGATGAGTGTGGGCGAGATCCTCGACGGCCTGCGCGACGGCGCCAAATACGCGCTGGCGGTGGGGGCTGCGGCCGCGACGGTGGGCATCGTGGTGGGTGTGGTGACCTTGACCGGCGTCGGCTTCAAGATCTCCTTCATCGTCACCTCGACGGCTGGCGAGATGGCGGCCTGGGCGGGCGGGTTCCTGCCGGCGGGGCTGTTCACGCCTCAGGGGCTGACGCTGCTCTTCACGCTGATCATGACGGGAATGGTCTGCATCCTCATGGGCTGCGGCATCCCGACCACCGCCAACTACATCATCATGGCGACCATCGCGGCACCCGCGCTGGGGCTGCTCGGCGTCGCGCCGATCGTGGCGCACTTCTTCGTCTTCTATTACGGCGTGCTTGCGGACATCACGCCCCCGGTGGCGCTGGCCGCCTACGCCGCCGCGGGCATGGCCGGGGCCGATCCCTTCCGCACCGGCAACACGGCCTTCCGTCTCGGGCTGGGCAAGGTGCTGGTGCCCTTCGTCTTCGTCTTCTCGCCGTCGCTGCTGCTGGTGGTGCCGGGCTTCACCTGGACGGATTTCCTCCTCGCCTTCATCGGCTGCCTCGTCGGCATCACCTGCCTGGGCGCCGCCCTGTCCGGCTGGCTGCTGACCCGCACGGCGGCGTGGGAGCGCGCGCTGCTCGCCGCCGCCGCCCTGCTGCTGGTGGCCCCGGAATTCTATTCCTCCCTGCTCGGCGGCCTTCTCATCCTTCCGGTGCTGATCCGCCAGGTCGCGGCTTGGCGCCGGGTGGTTCCTTCCATCCCCTGAGAACAAGACGGAGCGCGGTTTCATGGAGATCCCCCGGCCCTACCTGATGTTCCTCGGCGACGTGCCGGACCAGCTCGGCGCCAAGACCGCGCAGGGCATCGTCGACTGGCGCCGGGACTGGTGCCTGGGGCAGCTCCGGCTTCCGGGCTGCAAGGCCGACCTCGGCATCCCGGACCTCACCATCGCGCAGGCCCTGGCCGGCGGCGCCCGGACGCTGCTGGTGGGCGTGGTGAACGCGGGCGGCGTGCTGCCCGACCACTGGACGGGCGTCATCGTCCAGGCCATCGAAGGCGGGATGGACGTGGCGAGCGGCCTTCACGCGCGGCTGGAGGAGAACCGGGCCATCGCCGAGGCCGCCCGGCGCCACGGCCGCTCGCTTTTCAACGTCCGCCACAGCGACCAGAGCTTCGCCACCGGCAAGGGCACGCGGCGGCCGGGACGGCGCCTGCTCACCGTCGGCACCGACTGTTCCGTGGGCAAGAAATACACGGCCCTGGCGCTGGAGCGCGAAATGCGCGCGCGGGGATACGACGCGGAGTTCCGGGCCACAGGCCAGACGGGCGTCTTCATCTCCGGCCGGGGTGTGGCCATCGACGCGGTGGTCGCCGACTTCATCTCGGGGGCCGTGGAATGGATCGCGCCCGCCGCCGGTCCGGACCATTGGGACCTGATCGAGGGGCAGGGCTCCCTCTTCCATCCCTCCTTCGCCGGCGTGTCGCTCGGCCTGCTGCACGGCGCGCAGCCCGATGCCTTCGTGGTCTGCCATGAACCGTCCCGGACCAGCATGCGCGGCGTGGCGCACCCTCTGCCGTCCATCGCCGAGGTCATCGAGCTGACCGTCCGCTGCGGCCGGCTGACCAACCCGGACATCCGCCCGGTCGGCATCGCCATGAACACGCAAGCCTACGGCGAGACCGAGGCGCGCGCCCTCCTTGACGCGGCGCAGACCGCCCACGGCCTGCCGGCCACCGACCCGATCCGTTTCGGCGTCGGCCCGATCCTGGACCGGCTGGCGGCGGAGTTCCACGATGTGAAATCCGCGCCGGGGGGAAGCGTCTGACGGCCTCCCGTTTACTGTTCAGATCCTATGACGGATCGAGCAGCCTCGGGCCGGGGCCTTGCTCGGACAGTTCGTCCCAGGGATTGCGCAGGGGGCATTCGCGGATCGACAGGCAGCCGCAGCCGATGCAGCCGTCGAGATTGTCGCGAAGCCGGACCAGCTTCTCGATGCGCTCGTCCAGCTCGGCCCTCCAGCTCTCCGACATCGCCTTCCAGTCCTCGGCGGTCGGCGCCCGGTCCGCGGGCAGGCTGTCCAGGGCCTTGGCGATGGCGTTCAGCGAGACGCCGAGGCGCTGGGCGACCTTGATGACGGCAACGCGGCGAAGCACCTCGCGCGGGAAGCGGCGCTGGTTGCCGGGATTGCGCCAGCTTCGGATCAGCCCCTTGGCCTCGTAGAAATGGATGGTCGACACGGCGACGCCGGAGCGTTCCGCGACCTCTCCCACCGTCAGGTCCTTTCCGTAGCTGTCCGGGTCGAGCATCCCCATCCGTTTTTCCTTTACCTCAAGCGCGCTTGAGGTTTTACCCTCGAACGGTTCGCCGTGCAAACGGCCTGAACCCAGATCGATGGCCTACAGATACGGAGGAAGACATTGGTGAACGCGCCGCAAGCACAGGAACCGCAAGGGGCGGTACAGTCCGGTGGCGAGGCCGGTTCGGCTCCGGGCGGCTGGAGCGGATGGCGCGGCTTCGTCGTCGAGCGCCGCGTCCGGGAGAGCGACACCATCGTCTCCTTCCACCTGCGGCCGGCGGACGGCGGGCCGGTGCCGCCCCATCGCCCCGGCCAGTATCTCACCCTTCTGGCCGAGGTTCCTGGGAAGGGCGGCCTCAAGCGGACCTACACGGTGTCCTGCGCACCCCATGGGGAAAGCTACCGGATTTCCGTGAAGCGGGAGCCGGAGGGCACCGTGTCGCGATGGCTGCACGACACGGTGAGCGAGGGGACCGTGCTGAAGGTGGCGCCGCCCGCGGGCGAGTTCGTGCTGCCGGCGGAACCCGAGCGGCCGGTCGTGCTGGTCAGCGGCGGCGTCGGGCTGACCCCCATGGTCAGCATGCTGGAGCACATCGCCCACCATCAACCCGGCCTGGAAACCCACTATGTCCACGTCACCACCGACGGCTCCACCCACGCCATGGGGGAGCATGTGCGCGGGCTGGCGGAGGGCCGCCCCAACATCGCCGTCACGACCTTCTACAGCCGCCCGCGCCCGCAGGACGTGCCCGGCCAGGGGTTCGACGAGGCGGGCCGGCTCGGCCCCGACTGGCTGCGCGCCCACACGCCCATGGCCGAGGCGGACTATTTCCTCTGCGGCCCAATCCCGTTCCTGCGCGACCTCGTGTCCGGCCTGGCGGAGGCCGGCGTTCCCGCCGGCCGCATCCATTATGAATTCTTCGGCTCCATGGACCGGCTGCTGGAGGCCTGGCCCGAAGCCCTGGACCTCGCACCGGGCGCCGCCGCACCAGCGGCGGCCGGACCCCGGGGCGGGAGCGAACCCGCCGCCATCTCCCGGCACGACATCGCCGAGGCTCTTCTGAACGCGCAGTCCGACGCGGTGGTGGTGAGCGACCGCGAGGGCTTCATCGTGCTCTGGAACCCCGGCGCCGAACGCATCTTCGGCTTCACGGAAGCCGAGGCCATGGGCCAATCGCTCGACATCATCATCCCCGAAGGGCTCCGGGGGCGCCATTGGGAGGGGTACCGGGAAACGGTCGCCACCGGACAGAGCCGCTACGGGGCGGGCGACCTGCTGTCCGTCCCCGGCCTGCACAAGGACGGCCACCGCATCTCGCTGGAATTCACCATCGTCCTGCTGAAGGACGGGGCGGGTGTCGTGACGGGAATGGCCTCCGTCCTGCGGGACGTGACGGCGCATTTCGAACAGATGAAGTCGTTGCGCAAGAAGGTCGCCGAGCTGGAGGGGCGCGGCTGAAGCGTGATCGGCCGGCGTCGGCGGAGCGGAACGCAAACGGGGGGCTCTTCCCCCGCTTGCGTTCCGGCCGATCAGGGTTCCTCGCCGGCGTCGTATTGGGGCTTCTCGCCGTCCCCCGTGATGTTGTCCAGCTTGGGATCGCTGCTCATGGGGGCGGGGTGGGGAGGGGGCGTGTCCGTTGCGGGCCGGTCCGGATGCGTGTTGTCCGGATGCTTGCCGGCCTGCTTGTCGTCGTACTCGGCCATGGTGATGATCCTCCGTTCGGGGAAGGCGCCATGCCTTCCTGGACCGAGCGTAAGGCCTCCGGCACGGTCGGGGTAAAGCGCGAAGAAGGGTGGGGCGCTGTTCCGCCGGCCCGTTGGACACCCGCGAAAAGCCTTCTCCGCGTCAGGCTGGTGGAAGCTCGCGTGGTATTGCGCGGGAGCCACGCCGATCTTTTCGCCGAACACGTTCCGCATCTGGTCCGCCGTGCCGAAGCCACAGTCGTGCGCCGCCGACTTGAGCGCGCGGCCGCTTCCCTCCAGCAGCCTGTGGGCGGCGTCGATCCGGGCGCCCTCGACGAACTCGTGCGGCGTGATCCCCATCTCCTGCACGAAATGCCGGGCGAGGTTGCGGGCGCTCATGCCCAGAAAGCCCCCCTGCAGAGAAGTCAACCCCGACGTGGTGAAGGCCCAGATGGAGGGCGGCACCGGCTGGGGCATCGGCCACGCGCTGCGCGACCAGATCACCCTGACCGATGGCGTCGTGGACCAGACCAACTTCGACAGCTACGAGCCGATGCGCATGTCGGACATGCCGGTGGTCGAGGTGCACAT
Source organism: Azospirillum sp. SYSU D00513 (assembly GCF_017356015.1). GTDB lineage: Bacteria > Pseudomonadota > Alphaproteobacteria > Azospirillales > Azospirillaceae > Azospirillum. The sequence continues at coordinate 2,669 of NZ_JAFIQV010000060.1, read as the reverse complement.
GGTGCCCTCCACCCTCCGGCCGACCGGTGTCGGCGAGCCGGGCGTCCCCGGCGCCGCCCCGGCGGTCGCCAACGCCTACTTCTCGGCCACGGGCAAGGCCCTGCACGTGCTGCCCTTCGCGGGGGCCGGCGCGGTCTGATTGAAACTGCCTAAAAAGACATCGGCGTTACAACCACTAATCGTCTAATCAATACGATCTGGTAGAGTTCTGACAGGCCGCGAGGCGCCCGACCATGACAACACCCGGGATGCACGCCGCCCCGAGCCCGTCGGGCACACCCTCCCGCCGGATGTCAGGGACGGTCGGGGCTCCAGCGCCCGATGCGGCTGTATATGCCATCCCGCAGCCGCCTGACTTCCTTGTTGAGGTCTCCAAGCTCCGCAGAGGTCTGGCCGGACGCTTCGAGCAAGGCTTCGCCGAGGCAGCCGGCCCTGTCCTCCAGGGCGCGGCCCTGGTCCGTCAATGCGACGATCACCTGCCGCTCATTGCCGGGATTTCGGGTCCGCCGCACCAGCCGGGCCGCCTCCAGCCGCTTGAGAAGCGGCGTGAGGGTGCTGGATTCCAGAGCGAGTTGCTCGGCCAGGGCGCCGATGGTCTGTCCATCCTCGCGCCACAGGACGTTGAGAACGAGATACTGCGGATAGGTCAGCCCCAGCGCGTCGAGCAGCGGCTTGTACGCCCGCTGTATGGCAATGCCGGCCGAGTAGATGGAATAGCAGAGCTGATGCTCCAGGGGCGGTGGGCGCTTCGGTTCGGCGGGCATGACGGGCTCCTTGCATCCGGCGGCGGCCGGAAATCTTATCGCAATAAACTTTACGCTTGATCATCCCCACGCGCCACGTTAAAGAAGAAATATACCGCGATAACAGTTATAGCGGTATCTGATTTAGCCTTCCATGCCGCGCCGGAGCCTCTTTCGGCCCGCCCGCGACCGTCACCGCCAACCCGATCACAGACCCCCAGGGAGAAACCCGATGACCACCAAGATCCGCCATCTCATCGCCAGCGCCACCGTCGCCGCCGTGGCGAGCGTCTCCGGCGCCGTGCAGGCGCAGCCCAAAACGCCCATCCCGCAGACGCAGGCCGTCAGGAACGTCGTGCTCGTGCATAGCGCCTTCGCGGACGGCTCCGGATGGCGGGGCGTCTATGACGAACTGACCGGCTGGGGCTACAAGGTCAGCATCGTCCAGAACCCGCTCACCTCGCTGGCCGACGACGTGGCGGCCACCCGCCGCGTCCTCAGCCGGCAGGACGGCCCCGCCATCCTGGTCGGCCATTCCTATGGAGGCACCGTGATCACCGAGGCGGGGTCGGGGCCGGACGTGGCCGGCCTGGTCTATGTCGCCGCCCTAGCACCGGACGCCAGCGAATCCACGCTCGACCAGTTCGCCCAGATCCCCCCTCCTCCCGGCTTCATCATCGAGGAGCAGTCCGACGGGTTCGGATTCGTGAACGGGCCGAAGTTCAAGGAAGGTTTCGCCGGTGACACGAGCGACGCCGATGCGGCCTTCATGCGCGACTCGCAGGTTCCGATCGCGATGTCCGCCTTCACGGCCAAGGTAACCCAGGCGGCGTGGCGGGCCAAGCCCAGCTGGTTCGTCGTGGCGACGGAGGACGGCGCGATCGATCCGAAGCTCCTGCGCGAGACGGCCCGCCGCATCGGGGCAACCACCGAGGAGGTGAAGGGCAGCCACGTCGTCTTCCTGACGCAGCCCAAGGCCGTCGCCGATGTGATCGACCGTGCCGCACGGCAGGCAGCGCGCTGAGCCGCTGGAGGAGTCACCCCGGCGATCGACGCTCGCCACCCGAACAGCAGGACGAACCAGCCGCTGCCATCAGGCGGCGGAAACCCACCCATGGCCGCAGAGAGCCAATCAGGAGATCCATTATGGCCATCCGCCACACCATCGCCGCCGCACTGTCCACCGTTGCCCTGCTGTCGGGCCCAAGCCTCGCCGCAGACTTCGCATCGCAGCTGAACGAGGCCAATATCAAGGCTACCGAGGCCACCCGCGAAACCCGTGAGATCGCCGCAATTCACTTGAGCGCAGCCGAAGGCTACAGCAAGGCCGGCAATCAGGTGAAGGCGCAGCAGTACCTGAACTTCGCCCGCAGCAAGCTGGGTCTGCCGGTCAACCAAGCCCAGGTCGCCCAGCCGGCGATCGCCCCCAGCGGCGCTGCGGCCCAGGTCGTGCAGGACAGCGGCATCGTCGGGCTGTACCCCGAAGCCCACTGACCGGCGTTGTCGCATAAATCCGCTTCGTGGTGCGGAAAGTCGGCGCAGCGGGTATAGAGGCAGCCTGATTCGCCTGCCCAAGCTGCTGGCCGCCGCGTAAAGTACGCCCGGAGTCCGCCTGAATGGCGGCTCCGGAAGCCTCGAAGCGAGGCAAAAGCGCTCCATCTCGACCAAAACGGGCGTAGAAAACTCCATTTTCAAGCCCCAGCGAAGGCAAGAGCGCTGCACAGGCTCGTTTTTCCGCGTCCTGCTAAACCGCATGCTCTGCCTGGGACGCCCGGACTCTGTCCGCGTTGTGTGATCACGGACACCAACCTGCCAGCATCAGCTTTCGCTGCCTCCATGCAACATCTATGGACGGCCCCCACCCTGCAAGAGCGTTTTTCAACGTCACGGCCCGAGGGTCGGTTGCTGCCATCTATCCGGCCTACT
>NZ_JAFIQV010000005.1 GCF_017356015.1 Azospirillum sp. SYSU D00513 | reverse complement strand
TCACGAGAGCTTCGCGGTTGCTTGCCCGCTCGCCCTGGTCGGCAGCGCCTCATATCCGGTTCTTGTTCATCGGCCCGCGGCTTCGATCCGCGCTTCCTCCCCACGGTCGGTCGCCCTTCCGCAGTTGCGCTTCACTTCGCTCGCCGTGATCAGCTTACGGTGGGACTTCCACCCACAAGAGAACGCCCATGCTGGGCGCACAAGCAAAACGGCCGCCGGAGTTGCCCCCGGCGGCCGTCGCTTCAAACCGATCCCCTCCGCTCGCGCGCCTCAGCGGAAGCTGAGCGTGACGATCTCGTACATCTTGGAGCCGCCGGGGGTGGAGACCTCCACGCTGTCGCCGACGGACTTGTTGATGAGGGCGCGGGCGAGCGGGGCCTGGATGGAGAGTAGGCCCTGCTTGATGTCGCTCTCGTCCTGGCCGACGATCTGGTAGGTGATCTCCTCGTCGGTGTCCTCGTCGGCGAGCGTGACGGTCGCGCCGAACTTGACGGTATCGCCCGAGAGCTTGGCCGGGTCGATCACCTCGGCGCGGCTGATCTTGTCCTCGAGTTCGGCCACCCGACCCTCGATGAAGCTCTGGCGCTCGCGCGCCGCGTGGTACTCCGCGTTCTCGGACAGGTCGCCGTGCTCGCGGGCCTCGGCGATCTGCTTGATGACGTTGGGCCGCTCCACGCTCTTCAGGTGCTTCAACTCTTCAACAAGGCGGTTGTAACCCGCCGCGGTCATCGGAACTTTTTCCATGGGTCGCGGTCCACTACCGATTTCAGCCGAAAACATCGTCAAACGGGGCAGCAGGGAAAGAGACGGCGCGGCGGGGATGCCGCCGCGCCGTCTCGAACCCTCAATACGATCCGTTAAGGTACGACTGAAGCGGCGCGACTTCAAGACTGCCATTCCGCAGCGCCTCGATGGCTTCCACCGCCGCGCGCGCGCCGGCCACGGTGGTGTAGTACGGAATGTTGTAGGTCAGCGCCGTGCGCCGCAGGCTGAAGCTGTCGGCCAGCGCCTGCGCGCCCTCGGTGGTGTTGAGCACGAGCTGCACGTCGCCGTTGATCATCGCGTCCACGATGTGCGGCTGGCCCTCGACCACCTTGTTGATCGGCTCGACCGGCAGGTCGGCCGCGCGCAGCGCCTTGGCGGTGCCAGCCGAGGCGATGATGCGGAAGCCCATGGCGTGCAGCTTGCGGGCGACCGGCACCAGGGCCGGCTTGTCGCGGTCCTTGACCGAGATGAAGACGCAGCCAGTGATCGGCAGGTTCACCCCGGCGCCGAGCTGCGACTTGGCGAAGGCCAGGGCGAAGCTGTGATCCAGCCCCATGACCTCGCCCGTGGACTTCATCTCCGGGCCGAGCACGATGTCCACGCCGGGGAAGCGGGCGAAGGGGAAGACGGCTTCCTTCACGGCGGTGTGCGGCGGGTTGGGGCCGTTCAGCGTGAAGGAGGACAGCTTTTCCCCGGCCATGACGCGGGCGGCGATCTTGGCGATGGCGGTGCCGGTGGCCTTGGCGACGAAGGGCACCGTGCGCGAGGCGCGCGGGTTGACCTCGAGGATGTAGACGTCGCCGTCCTTCACCGCGAACTGCACGTTCATCAGCCCGACGACCTTCAGCGCGCGGGCCAGCGCCTCGCCCTGGCGGCCGATCTCGGCGATGACGTCCTTGGCCAGCGAGTAGGGCGGCAGGGCGCAGGCGCTGTCGCCCGAATGGATGCCGGCCTCCTCGATGTGCTCCATGACACCGGCGATGTAGACCTCCGTGCCGTCCGACACCACGTCCACGTCCACCTCGATGGCGTCCTGGAGGTAGCTGTCGATCAGCACCGGGTTCTTGCCGGACACCTTCACGGCGGTGCCCATGTAGCGCTGGAGCCCGGCCATGTCGTGGACGATCTCCATCGCCCGGCCGCCCAGCACGTAGGAGGGGCGGATGACGACGGGGAAGCCGATGGTCTCCGCCACCTTCTCCGCTTCTTCCAGCGAGCGGGCCAGCCCGTTGGCCGGCTGCTTCAGCTTCAGCTCGTGCAGCAGCTTCTGGAAGCGCTCGCGGTCCTCCGCCAGGTCGATGGCGTCCGGCGAGGTGCCGAGGATCGGGATGCCCGCCTTCTCCAGCGCGGCCGCCAGCTTCAGCGGGGTCTGGCCGCCGAACTGCACGATGCAGCCGAGCACCGTCCCCTTGCTCTGCTCGACGCGCACCAGCTCCACCACGTCCTCGGCCGTCAGCGGCTCGAAATAGAGGCGGTCGGCGGTGTCGTAGTCGGTCGAGACGGTCTCGGGGTTGCAGTTGACCATGATCGTCTCGATGCCGGCCTCGCGGAGCGCGTAGACGGCGTGGACGCAGCAATAGTCGAACTCGATGCCCTGGCCGATTCGGTTCGGGCCGCCGCCGAGGATGACGACCTTGCGGCGCTCCGTCGGGTCGGATTCGCACTCGGCCTCGCCGCTGCCGTCCGTCTCGTAGGTCGAGTACATGTAGGGCGTGCGCGAGGCGAATTCGGCGGCGCAGGTGTCGATGCGCTTGTAGACGGGCTTCACGCCGGCGGCGCGGCGCGCCTCGGACACCTCGTCCTCCGTCGTGCCGGTCAACTCGGCGAGGCGGGCGTCGGCGAAGCCCATCTGCTTCAGCCGCAGCCAGCCGGCGTGGCTGGTGGGCAGGCCGTCCGCGCGGATCGCCGCCTCGCGGTCGGTGATGGCCTTGATCTGCTCCAGGAACCAGGGGTCGTACTTGGAGACCTGCTGGACCTCGGCGACCGAGAAGCCGTGGCGGAAGGCCTGGGCGATGACCAGCAGCCGGTCCGGAGTCGGCTTGGCGAGCGCGCCGCGGATGGTGGTGGGGTCCGGCTCATCCAGCCCGCCGATCTTCAGCTCGTTGAAGCCGGTCAGGCCGGTCTCCATGGAGCGCAGCGCCTTCTGCACCGATTCCTGGAAGGTGCGGCCGATCGACATGGCCTCGCCGACCGACTTCATCGAGGTGGTCAGCAGCGGTTCGGTGCCGGCGAACTTCTCGAAGGTGAAGCGCGGCATCTTCGTGACGACATAGTCGATCGTCGGCTCGAAGCTGGCCGGGGTGGTGCCGGTGATGTCGTTGGTCAGCTCGTCCAGCGTGTAGCCGACGGCGAGCTTCGCCGCGATCTTGGCGATCGGGAAGCCCGTGGCCTTGGAGGCCAGCGCCGAGGAGCGCGACACGCGCGGGTTCATCTCGATGACGATGAGGCGGCCGGTGTTCGGGTTGACCGCGAACTGCACGTTCGAGCCGCCCGTCTCCACCCCGATCTCGCGCAGCACCGCGATCGAGGCGTTGCGCATGATCTGGTATTCCTTGTCCGTCAGCGTCAGCGCCGGTGCGACCGTGATCGAGTCGCCGGTGTGGACGCCCATCGGATCGATGTTCTCGATGGCGCAGACGATGATGCAGTTGTCCGCCTTGTCGCGGACGACCTCCATCTCATACTCCTTCCAGCCCAGCACCGACTCCTCGATCAGCACCTCGCCGACCGGGCTGGCGCGCAGGCCGCCGCGCACGATCTCCTCGAACTCCTGACGGTTGTAGGCGATGCCGCCGCCGGTGCCGGCCAGCGTGAAGCTCGGGCGGATGATCGCCGGCAGCCCGACCAGCTCCAGCGCTTCCAGCGCCTGGTCGAAGGTCTTGACCATGCGCGAGCGCGGGCTTTCGAGGCCCAGCGCGTCCATGGCGTCGCGGAACAGGATGCGGTCCTCGGCCTTGGCGATGACGTCGCGCTTGGCGCCGATCATCTCCACGCCCAGCCGCTCCAGCGTGCCGTCGTCGGACAGCGCCATGGCGGTGTTCAGCGCGGTCTGGCCGCCCATGGTCGGCAGCAGGGCGTCGGGGCGCTCCTTCTCCAGGATCTTCGTCACCACGGCCGGGGTGATCGGCTCGATGTAGGTGGCATCGGCGAGGCCCGGATCGGTCATGATGGTGGCCGGGTTCGAGTTCACCAGGATGACCCGGTAGCCCTCTTCGCGCAGCGCCTTGCACGCCTGGACGCCGGAGTAATCGAACTCGCATGCCTGGCCGATAACGATCGGCCCCGCGCCGACAATGAGGATGGATTTGATATCAGTGCGCTTGGGCATGGGTCCGCTTCTCGACGTTCGGTCAGCAAAAGCCCCCTCCCTTCGTGGCGCGGAGGGAGAAGGCGGGGGTGATGTCGTTGCGAGGCCCCTTTATAGGGATTAACCCCGCCCTGGGGAAGTGCCGGGTGCGATCAATGTGCGCATGCCTGAAAATCGCGCGCGGGCACGCATGCGAGGCAAGGATAGGACAGGGGCCCGCGGGCCGGGGATGCCGAAAACCCACAGGGCTGGGACAAAGCGCCGGGCGAGCGAGGCGGCGCTTGAACCCCCGCCGAAAGCCCGGCATCAATCGGGCTATTCCCGTCTGGAGTTCCGCCCCCATGAGCCACGCCTTTGCGAAGGACAGCCGCGCCTGCGCCGCCTGCATCTCGTGGGCCGGCGAGCGCGCGCTGTCGGACGACCACACGCTCGTCCATGTCGAGCGCTACAGCGTCGAGGGCGAGTGCCGCACGGCGAGCAGCCAGGACTACCGGAAGGTCACCAAGGGCTATCACACCTGCACGGCCTGGTCGGCCCTGCCGATGATGAAGAAGCACGGCGGCCTGCCGGAGCGCCAGCCGCCGGCATCCCGCCCGGAACCGGCCCTGGCGCTGGCGGGCGCCGCCCCCGTAGTGGCCGTGCAGGCGCCGGTGCAGGCCCCGGTGCAGGCAATGGCACAGACGGTGGCGCGCCCGGCGCCGGTCCAGCCCGCGCCGCAGCCCGTCACGGTGCCGGTCCCCGCGCCGGCCCCGGCGGCAGCGCCGGAGCCCGTGATCTGCCGCTCCGACCGGCTGGAGCTGGACCGCATCCCACCGGCAGCGCAGATCCTCCACGCCTACTGGCTGCGCCTGCGGCAGAAGCGCGGCGCCCTGCCGCGCGCCGCCGAGATCGACACCGCGCAGCTGCGCGACGGGCTGCCCCGCCTCGCCCTGCTGGAGCCGGTGCCCGGCAGCTTCGATTTCGTCTACCGCTCCTGCGGCCGCTCCCTCCAGCGCCGCATGGGCCTGCGCCCGGCCGCCCGGCTGGTGAGCGCCTGCCATCCCGCCGACGCGGCACTCCGCCTTCAGCGCGACCTGCGCGCCTGCCTCGCCGAGGGCGATGCCCAGGCCTTCCTCGTCCGCGACGACCCCATGCTGCCGGGCGTGCGCTTCGTGGACCTGCTCCTCCCGCTCGCCGACGCCGACGGCCGCCCGGCCATGGTGCTCGCCTACCGGCATGTGCCGGGGGCGTGAGGTTGCCTTTTGGATTGATGCAGCAGCAGGCACTGCCATACACTGGAATGCGGAGTGGTTCGCTGGTGTCTGGTCCGGCCGTGCGCTTGATCAGCGTCGTGATCACCCGAAGGCCGAAAGCCAACGGTTGAAGATCACACTCCGCTCCCTTTCGGAGAACACGCCACGAACTGCGCTCGTCGCTTTGGATGTTCTCAATCAAAGCAGAGCAGAAAGCCTTCTCCCGTCCCGGGAGAGGGCCTCTCGCGCAAACGGAGTTTGCGCTGTCGGCGGCAGGCGAATGCTTTAGGCATTCGCCAAGAGCCGGGGTGAGGGTGGAAAATTAGGCAAGGAGCCTCTGGCTCCTTTGTGGCGTCCTCCGGACGCCGGCCCTCACCTTCCCAGCCCTTACGGGCTGGGCCCCTTCCTCTCCCCGGAGGGGAGAGGGAATTCACGGCCGACCGACATCAAAACAGCTGGTCCGTGCCCTGTCAATACAGCGACTTCAGCAGCCGCTCCGCCAGCGACCGGCTGTACTCCTCTCCGCCTTCCTGGCCGTTGCTGGCCTCGGCCAGCAGGGCGCCGGTGGAGGGGAGGGTGGCGCGGTCGATGCGGCTGTCCGGGTTCCAGAGGCCGCTGCGCAGCAGGGCGCGGGCGCACTGGAAGAAGACGGACTCGATGGTGACGACGGCCACCGTCCTCGGGGCCTTGCCGTCCACGGCGAAGCTCTCGCGGAGCGCCGGGTCGGCGGTGACGCCGGCGCGGCCGTTGACGCGCAGGGTCTCGTCCATGCCGGGGATGAGGAAGAGCAGGGCGACGCGCGGGTCGCGGACGATGTTGCGCAGGCTGTCGATGCGGTTGTTGCCGCGCCGGTCCGGGATCAGCAGCGTGCGCTCGTCCGCCACGCGGACGAAGCCCGGCGCGTCGCCGCGCGGGGAGCAGTCCAGCCCTTCCGGACCGGATGTGGCCAGCACCAGGAAGGGAGAGGCCTCGATCAGCGCGCGGTAGCCGGAGGTCAGAAAGCCGACCTCCTTCCTCAGCGACGGCGCGCCGGGCGAACCGTAGAGCGCGTCCAGTTCGGCGGGATCGCTGATGAAACCCGAATCGGACGCGCTCATGGGACTCTCCCTTATCTTTCCAGCAGGAAGTAGAGGAAGTCGAGGACCGGCGCCTCCCGGCCGAACTGGCTCAGCAGCGTGTGAGCCTGGCCGCGGTGGTGGGTCTGGTGATTGAAGACGTGCGTCAGCACCGGGCCGAGCGGCATCTCCACCTCCTGGCCCCGGAAGTTGCGGTAGGCGAGGATGCTCTCCAGCCGGGCCTCGTCCAGACTGGAAACGAGGCGGAGCATGCGCTCGTCCTCCGCCTCGCGGGCGGCGCGCAGCTCGTCGAGCCCGTCGAAGAGGATCTCGTCGAGCGACGACGGCTGCGGACCCGTGCCCTCGATGCGCCGCAGCCAGATGCGGTCGGCGACCAGCAGGTGGTTCAGCGTCCCCCGCAGAGAGCCGAAGAAGGCTCCGCGGTCCTCTCGGTACTGCGCGTCGGACAGCGCCGCCACGCCTTCATAGAGGCGCCGGTTGGCCCACCGGTTGTAGCGGGCCAGCCGTTCGAAATGCGCGGCGCCGTCCATGGCCGGCCGCCCCCTTACACGCCCGCGCGCTTGGCCGAGAGGCCGGCGGCGGAGAGCAGCACCTCGCGCTTGCCCTGGTGGTTGGCGGCGCTGACCACCCGCTCGGTCTCCATGCGCTCGACCAGCCGGGCGGCACGGTTGTAGCCGATCTGGAGCTGGCGCTGGATGAAGCTGACCGACACCTTGCCCTCGCGCACCACGAGGTTGACGGCCTGCATGTAGAGGTCGTCGCCCGTGGCCCCGCCGGCGCCATCCTCCTCCTCGTCGGCGAAGGCCTCCTCCTCCTCCTCGGTGATGGCGGTGACGTAGTTGGGGGCACCCTGCGCCTTCACGAACTGGACGATCTCCTCGACCTCCGAGTCCGAGACGAAGGGGCCGTGGACGCGGGTGATGCGGCCGCCGCCCTGCATGTAGAGCATGTCGCCCTGGCCGAGCAGCTGCTCCGCCCCGGCCTCGCCGAGGATGGTGCGGCTGTCGATCTTGGAGGTGACCTGGAAGCTGATGCGGGTCGGGAAGTTGGCCTTGATGGTGCCGGTGATGACGTCCACCGACGGGCGCTGGGTCGCCATGATCAGGTGGATGCCCGCCGCGCGCGCCATCTGCGCCAGCCGCTGGATCGCCGCCTCGATCTCCTTGCCGGCCACCAGCATCAGGTCGGCCATCTCGTCCACGATGACCACGATGTAGGGGAGCGCCATCGGCTCCTGCGGGGTCAGGTCGAAGACCGTCTCGGCGTCGCCGCCCGCCGGGCTGCGGCGCGGCATCTTCTCGCCGTTGGCGATCATCTCCGCCATGCGGGCGTTGTAGCCCTCGATGTTGCGCACGCCGAGCTTGGACATCGCCTCGTAGCGGCTCTCCATCTCGCGCACGGCCCAGCGCAGCGCGATCACCGCCTTCTTTGGGTCGGTGACGACGGGGGTCAGCAGGTGCGGGATGCCGTCATAGACCGACAGCTCCAGCATCTTCGGGTCTACCATGATGAAGCGGCAGCGCTCCGGCGGCAGCCGGTAGAGCAGCGAAAGGATCATGGTGTTGATCGCCACCGACTTGCCCGAGCCGGTCGTGCCGGCCACCAGCAGGTGCGGCATGCGGGCGAGGTCGGCCACCACCGGCTCCCCGCTGATGTCCTTGCCGAGCGCGATGGCGAGCTGCGCCTGCGTGCCGCGGAAGGTGTCGTGGTCGAACATCTCCCGCAGATAGACCATCTCGCGCACGGGATTCGGCAGCTCCACGCCGATGACGCTGCGGCCGGGCACGATGGCGATGCGGGCGGTGATCACGCTCATGGAGCGCGCGATGTCGTCGGTCAGGTTGATGACCGTGGCCGACTTGGTGCCGGGCGCCGGCTCCAGCTCGTAGAGCGTCACGACGGGGCCGGGACGCACGTCCATGATCTCGCCGCGCACGCGGAAGTTCCGCAGCACCGTCTCCAGCGTGCGGGCGTTCAGCGCCAGCACCGTCTCGTCATGCTGCTGCGGCGGGCGCGGCGGCGGCGCCTGGAGCAGCCTGACCGAGGGCAGGGCGTAGCCCTCGCCCGGGACGGACAGGGGCTCGTCAGGCTCCACCGGTGTCCCCGCCACCGTGATGGCGGGAATGCCCGGATAGGGCAGAACCGTGGCCGAGTGTAGGGGCTCCGCGACGGCCGGTTCCGGAGCGTGCGGGGCCTCGGCCACGGAAGCCGGTTCGGCGGCTCGCGGGGAGGAGGCGGTAACCGGGGCGGCCTCCTGCTCGGTGGGGCGCGCCTCGTAGGCCCACTCCACGCCGGACAGGAAGGCGAAGCCCGCCACCACGGCCAGCGGCTCCTCGGCGAGGTTGGTCGAATAGACCGTGCCGGCGCGCGGCGTTCCCGGCAGCACCTCCACGTCCCACAGCAGTCGGCCGTCCGGCCGGGCGTTGGGGACGAGGTTGAAGGGGCGGCCGTTCAGCGCGCACCACAGATTGAACTCGTCGGCGGTGACGACGCCCGACTGGGTGAGGGGAGCGGAGAGATGGGGCGTGCGCGTCATGCCGGGAAATCCGGTTGCTGTGTGGAAGTGGGCTTGCCGTCCTGGAGGCCGTCCTCCGTCCGCGGCGTTTCGCCGCGTGGCGCGTCCCCAGGCGGCTCGCCGGGCAGCGGTTCGCCGGGCAGCGGCTCGGCGCCGATGGGGGCGGCGCCGGCCGGTTCGGCGCCGATCGGCGCGCCGTCGGCCGGCGGTGCCGCGTCCGGTTCATCCGGTCCAGCGGACGCGTCCTCGGCCGGAGCGCTCCGCTCCGCCGGTGCGTCCGTCCGGGCCGGATCGGCCGGTTCCGAGTCCACCGGTTCCGTTTCCGCCGTCTCGCCGTTTCCGGGCTGGGCGGGCGAAACGTCCGGCGCCTCTTCGGCGGCCGGCGCGAGGGACGACTCGGCCACGTCGGGGGGGGCGATGTCGGCGGGAGCGATTTCGGAGGGGGCGATCTCGTAGGCGGCGACCAGCAGCTTGTCGATCTCCTCGCCGTCGCTGGACATGGGCAGGACCAGCCGCTCCCAGGTCCGCGTCACGCCGCTGAAATCGGCCGTGTAGACGCGCGCGATGGGCAGGCGCTCGCGCCGTACCGTCGCGTATTCCGGGTAGAGGATGGCGCGCTGCTCCGCCGGCAATTCGTCCAGCGTGGCGCCCAGCCGGGAATGGCCGAAGGCCTCGGCCAACGCCTTGCCGTAATAGGAATAGACGAAGTCATCCTCTCCGATGACTTCGAAGACGACAATATTGTCCTTCCACGGCCGCAGATCGGCCGGAGCGATCGAGGAGGACACGGGTGGTGTCCCCTGCGCGCTCTTGGTGAGCCAGAAGTCGAGCAGGCCGCTCAGGGCGGGCGTGGCCAGCTCGTTTCTTTCCTTCATCATGGTGTTTGATGCGGTGTTCGCGGGCGGCGCCCGGGGGAGAACCCCTGGAGCTTTCATGGACCGCCGGAACCATACCCGCAACGCCCGCCGCGAAGCAACCGCGAGGGATTACCCCCTTCGCCGGGAAGCAAGCCTGTCTCCCGAATGTCTCACTCGGGTTTGCCCCACCCCCGGCCGGGGGCTCGCGTCACACCGGGCAGGTCACGCCGGTGCCGCCCAGGCCGCAATAGCCGTCGGGATTCTTGGCGAGATACTGCTGGTGGTAATGCTCCGCGTAGTAGAAGGGCAGGGCGTCGGCGATCTCCGTGGTGATGGGGCCGTAGCCGGCCTCCCGCAGCCGGGCCTGGAAGGCCTCGCGCGTCGCCTCGGCGGCCCGGCGCTGGGCCTCGTTGTGGACGTAGATGGCCGAGCGGTACTGGGTGCCGACGTCGTTGCCCTGGCGCATGCCCTGGGTCGGGTCGTGCGCCTCCCAGAAGGCGCGCAGGATCTCCTCGGTGCTGACCTTGGCCGGGTCGTAGACGACGCGCACCGCCTCGGTGTGGCCGGTCCGGCCCGAGCAGACCTCCTCGTAGGTGGCGTTGGGCGTGTAGCCGCCCTGGTAGCCGACCGCCGTGGTCCAGACGCCGGGGATCTTCCAGAACTTGCGCTCCGCCCCCCAGAAGCAGCCGAGCCCGAGGTCCAGCACCTCCATCCCCGCCGGGAAGGGCGGCTTCAACGGGTTGCCGAGGATGAAGTGCCCGGCGGGCACCGCCACCTCCTCGCCGCGGCCCGGCAGGGCCTCCTCCGGGCGGGGCATTTCGGGGGACTTGCGCAGATACTGGGCGAACATGGGGGTGCCTTCCTTCCGGCCGGATCCCTGGGGATCCAACATCTTGCGGCGCGATGGCGACTCAATTTCGTGCGCTCCGCCCCGCAATACAAGCCCACCCCCGCCGCCGTCCGGAACCCGGCGCGGGCGTGGCGGTTGGCGGCATGCACCACGGCCATGGAGGGATGCGCTGAAGCCGCTCCTGCACCCGCAGCTCGTCAACCCGCCCTTCGGGGACCCCGGCCTGCTCGTGGACCTGCGGTTCGAGCGGCGCTGCCTGCTGTTCGACCTCGGCGATCTGGAGCCGGTGCCGGCGCGGCGGCTGCTGCGCGTCGGCCACGCCTTCGTCTCCCACGCCCACATGGACCATTTCGCCGGATTCGACCGGCTGCTGCGCCTCTGCCTGGGGCGGGAGAAGGCGCTTCACCTGTTCGGCCCGCCGGGCTTCGTGGACAACGTCGCCGGCAAGTTCGCCGCCTACACATGGAACCTGGCACCGGGCTACGCCGCCGACTTCGCCGTCACCGCCACCGCGCTGGAGGAGGACGGCTCCGCCCTGACCGCTGCCTTCCACAGCCGCCGCCGCTTCGTGCGCGAGGGAGAGCGCCGCATCCGGTTCGAGGACGGGGTGCTGGTCCGGGAGGAGGCGCTGACCGTCCGCTACGCGACACTCGACCATGGCATCCCGAGCCTCGCCTACCGCGTCGAGGAGCCGGCGCACGTCAACGTCTTCAAGGACCGGCTGGAGGCGATGGGCCTCGCCGTCGGCCCCTGGCTGCGCGCGCTGAAGCGCGCGGTGCTGCGCGGCGATCCGGACGACCGGCCGGTGGCGGCGCCGGGCCGCGACGGGACGGAGACTGTGCTGCCCCTGGGCCGGCTGCGGGCGGAGGCGCTGTTGGTCACGGCAGGGCAGGCCATCGCCTATGTGGTGGACACGGCCTTCACGCCCCAGACGGCGGCGCGCATCGCCGATCTGGCGCGCGGGGTGGACGTGCTGTTCATCGAGTCGCCCTTCCGCGCCGCCGACACGGAGCTGGCCGCTCTCAAGCGGCACCTGACCACCGGACAGGCCGGCCGGCTCGCCGCCATGGCCGGGGCGAAGCGGGTCGTGCCCTTCCATTTCTCCCCGCGCTACCAGGGGCAGGAGGAGGAGATGCGGCGGGAGGTCGAAACGGCCTTCCGCCATCCCATGTGAAGGAAGACACAGGTGAAAGAGGACCCATTTCAAAGACAGGCGTGCCGCGAGGGACCCGCCAGCGGGCTCCCGCGTTGACCGCACGCAACCGACGCTCAAGGGACAACCCCGGATCAGGAGAGGAAGCATGCAGATCGACGACGCCACCCGGACGCGCCTCCGCACCCTCGGCAAGCAGAACGGCAACCGCATCAGCGTGGAGCAGCTCGGCCAGATCCTGCCGGTGGACAACCTGTCGCCGGGCGAGATCGCCGTGCTGGTGGAGGAGCTGGAGCGGGAGGGGATCGACGTCGATCTGGACGAGGAGTGGCTGAAGAACCGCCCGAAATCCTCCGACTACAACCGCGGCGACGGGGTCGTTACCATGGCGAGCTACGCCGCCCCGGCCGTCTCCGCCCCCGGCGCGGTGCCCTCGAAGCACGGCTTCGCCGACGACGGCCCCGGCGAGCGCACCGGACACGGGCACGGCCATGGGCACGGCTCCAGGAAGGCCCCGACCTGGGACCATGACGGGGTGGACCTGCTTCCCATTGCCTGCGTCGCCGGCGTGGCGCTGGTGCTGATGATCGCGCTCGCGCCGTAGATCGACGCCCCGGGCCTACCGCCCCGCCGCCAGCGCGTGAATGATGATGGCGGCGGTGGCGGCGACGTTCAGGGACTGGACGAGGCCGCTGCCGGGGATGGTCACGATCTCCTCGCAGGCGGCGAGCGTGGCGGCGGGGATGCCCTCCTCCTCGTTGCCCAGAATCACGGCGGCGGGCTTGGCCCCCTTGGCGAGGCCCGCCACGTCGGTCACTTGGCGGCCCTGGCCGAGCGCCGTGCCGACCGTGCGGTAGGTGCCACGCAGCCGCTTCAGCGCGAGCGGCAGGTCGGTGGCCTGGTACAGCTCCACCCATTCGAAGCCGCCCTCGGCGACGCGGTAGGCGGCCTCCGACGGCAGGGCCTGGCCCGGATGGCCGGACACCACGAGGCGGCGCAGCCCGAAGAAGGCGGCGGTGCGCAGGATGGCGCCGAGATTGTGCGGGTTGCCGACGCCGTCCAGGATCAGCAGGGGCTGCCCGTCCTCCGCCGCCCAGCGCCGCGCCGCTTCCGTGTCGAAGGCGGGCACGGGGCGCGGCGCGATCAGGGCGACGATGCCGCCATGCAGCACCGTGCCGGCGACCTTCGACAGCTCCTCCGCATCGACCATCCGGTAGGGCTTGCGCGCCGCCGCCAGCGCCTTGCAGAAGGCGCCGGCCTGCGGCTTGAACCGCTCCTCGAAGAACAGCCGCTCCACCCGTGCCGGCTCATGCTCGAACAGGGCCGAGACGGCGGGCAGCCCGGCCACGCGGAACAGCTTGCGCGGCTCCTCGCCGCCCGCATGGCTGCCGGGTCCAGCGCCCGGGCGGGCCGGCGGGCGGCCGGGAGCGTGGTCGGGCTTGCGGGCGCGGGAAGGGGCGGGCGTGCGCCCGCGCGGCGGCGCCGGTCTCGGCATCTCTGGTCTCTTGAACGGAAAATCGCCCTGATGGCGGGGGCGGCATTCTGGACGAAGCCGCCCCCTTCCTCAATGCCCGCTTCTCGCCGGCAGCGCGCTCAGTGCCGGCGGTGGCGCGGCTTGGCGAGGCTGGAATAGGCCGTGGCGGCGGCCACCGCGACGCCGGCCATCACCACGGGCGACATCCAGGAGGGCGGCGGGGTGCGGAAACCGCCCTCCACGCCGCGCCCGGCCTCGACCGGCTCGAAGAGGTTGCCGTCGGTCCTGGGGGCGGGCGGGGTCCGCTCGAAATGGCGCTTCATGCCCAGCCCGGCGACCTTCTCCACCAGCCGGGGTGCGACCGCGTTGCCGAGCCGGGC
Organism: Azospirillum sp. SYSU D00513; assembly: GCF_017356015.1. GTDB lineage: Bacteria > Pseudomonadota > Alphaproteobacteria > Azospirillales > Azospirillaceae > Azospirillum. The sequence goes on along the minus strand of NZ_JAFIQV010000005.1, from coordinate 188,074 downwards.
CAGCGGGGTCAGCAGCCCGACCATCGCGTGGCGGCGCGGCTTGAGCGCGACCTCCACGATCGTCTCCGCCACGTCCATCGGGTCGTCGTAGAAGGGGCTTTCCGGTTCCAGCTCGTGGCCGGTGTAGTTGGCGGCGTGCCGCATGCCCGGCGTGTCGGTGAAGGACGGGTAGACGCCGCAGACCTGGATGGCGGGGGTGTCGGCCAGCTCCGCCCGCAGGCTCTCGATCAGCCCTTCCAGCCCGAACTTCGCGGCGGCGTAGGCGGCGGCGAAGGGGGCGGGGGTGAAGGCGCCGACCGAGACGGTGTTGATCAGCACGCCCCGGCCCTGGCGGCGGAAGACCGGCAGCACGGCATGGGCGCCGTAGAGCGGGCCGAACAGGTTCGTCTCGATCACGCGGCGGTGCGCCTCGACCGGCGTCTCGTCGAAGCGGCCGAGCGCGCCGGTGCCGGCGTTGCTGACCCAGACGTCGATCCCGCCGAAGGCCTCCTCCACCCGCGCGGCGAGATGCCTCAGCGCGTCCGGCTGGGTGACGTCGGTCGGCACCACCAGGGCGGCGGCACCGAGCGCGCGGCACTCCTCCGCCACCTCCTGAAGCAGCTCGACCCGGCGTGCCGCCAGCGCTACCCGTGCCCCACGCCGGGCGAAGGCGATCGCGGTGCCGCGCCCGATCCCGCTCGACGCGCCGGTGATCACCACCGACGCACCCTGCAAGCTTTCCATCCTGTCCACTCCCGCGAGTTCACGTTTCGCAGGGCAACAGCGTGGAGCGGCAAAGGGTTCGATGACGGGGCTACATCACGTAGCGGACCGCGACGAAGCCGCCCATCACCAGCACGAAGAACAGGGTGGCGAGCCAGGCCAGGTTCCGCTCGATGAAGGCGCGGATCGGCGGGCCGAACCACCACATCAGCCCGGCGATCAGGAAGAAGCGGGCGCCGCGCGACACGACCGAGGCGACCATGAAGGTGGTGAAGCTCAGCTCCGCGACGCCGCTGGCGATGGTGATCACCTTGTAGGGGAAGGGGGTGAAGCCCGCCCCGGCGACGATCCAGAAGCCCCAGGCCTCGTACAGCCCCTTGAACTGCTCGAACTTCTCGGCATAGCCGTAGAAATCGACGATGGCCTGGCCGATCGCCTCCCACAGGAAATAGCCGATGGCGTAGCCGGCCGCTCCGCCCAGAACCGAGGCGGCGGTGCAGACAGTCGCGTACCACCAGGCCCGCTCGCGCCGCGCCACCGCCATGGGCAGCAGCACCGCGTCGGGCGGCACGGGGAAGAAGGAGCTTTCGACGAAGGAGACGAGAGCGAGAGCCCAGGTGGCGTGGCGGTGGCCCGCCAGACGCAGGGTCCAGTCGTAAAGCGCGCGCAGCAAGGATCGTCCTATCGAAAGGGGTGGCTGGCGCGCTTGTACCAGCGCTGGGATGCGGCGTCCACGGATCGACCGGACGCGGCGGCGGCGCACAAGGGGAGCGCCGAAAGATAGGGGCGAGGAAGGGGGTATCTGGGCCGGTGGTGCGGGCGGTCGGACTCGAACCGACACTCCTTTCGGAACCGGATTTTGAGTCCGGCGCGTCTACCAATTTCACCACGCCCGCATGGCCGGGAAAAGCTGACCAGCAAGGGCTGATCGAACCGGAGACGGTTGCTATATAAAGGGAAATCGGCCAGCCGCCAAAGCCTTTTTGTTGTGGCGTTCCCGTCGGGGCTGGCCGTCGCCGAAATGTGATTCGCCCCGTCTGGCCGCGCGCGGCCGGCCGCGTTAAGCTCCCCGCCCATGACGACCCGCACCACCTTCGCCGATCAGGCCGCCGATCCGACCGCCCCCGCCCTGCTGCTCGCGCTCGCCAGCGCCGGCACGCTGGGAGCGGCTCTCTTCTTCCAGTACGTGCTGGGCTATGCCCCCTGCGTCCTGTGCATCTGGCAGCGCTGGCCCTATGTGGGGGTGATGGCGCTGGCCGTCCTGGCGCTGCTGTTCCGGCGGCGGGGCAGGGCCGGGGCCCTGCTGCTGGGGCTGTGCGGCCTGCTTCTGCTCGCTGGGGCGGGGGTGGCCGTCTTCCATGTGGGGGTGGAGCAGCACTGGTGGGCTGGCACCGCCGGCTGCGGCGCCACCGGATCGGCCAGCTCGCTGGAGGAACTGCGCGCCCAGGTGATGGCGGCGCCGGTGGTGCGCTGCGACGAAGCGGCCTGGTCGCTGTTCGGCGTGTCGATGGCCGGCTACAATGTCCTGATCTCGCTGGCCCTGTCCCTCTTCGCCTTCGCGGCGGCACGCGCCGCGTGGCCCATGTCCCCGGTTTCCAGGAAAGCCGCATGACGACCCCGAACGCCCACAACGCCGTTTCCACCGTCTCCGCCGTCTCCCCCGCGCCGAAGCCGGCCCCGAACCCGGTCATGGCGAACGCGCCCCGGCCCAAGCGCGGTGCTCTTCCCGGCGACCCGCGGCCGGACCAGCGGCTGGCGCGGCTGGTGCGCGTGGACCATGCGGGGGAGTACGGCGCCAAGCGCATCTACGAGGGGCAGATCGCCGTCATGGGCAAGGGCCGGCACGGCCGGCTGCTGCGCCACATGGCCGCCCAGGAGGCGGTGCATCTGCGCTATTTCGAAAACCAGCTCGTGCAGCGGCGCGTGCGGCCGACCCTGTTGCAGCCCTTCTGGCATGTGGCCGGTTATCTGCTGGGCGCCGGGACGGCGCTGCTGGGAGAGCGCGCGGCGATGGCCTGCACCGTGGCGGTGGAGGAGGTCATCGACGGCCATTACGAGCGGCAGCTCGAGGAACTCGGCCCCGAGGAGGCTGAGCTGAAGGACTCCATCCGCCAGTTTCAGGCGGAAGAGCTGGAGCACCGCGACCACGGGCTCGCCAACGAGGCGGAAATGGCGCCCGCCTACCCGGCGCTCTCCGCGGCCATCAAGGCCGGCACCCGCGCCGCCATCTGGCTGTCGGAGCGGTTCTAAAAGCGTTCTGAGTTGTTCTTAAGTATCAGTTTTACGAGAAAAGGGGGAGGCGGCATGAGTGGAGGGCGTGCGTCAAAGAGCAAGGCGAAGCATGTTCCTCGCGCGCTCGAAATAAAAGGCATGTACTTAAACCCAGTTACTAATGAGGTGGAGATCAATTACACTGGCGTTGCTGGATGGTACATTCTTAAGGTTCCTGTTGAGGAAATATTCAAAGCGGAAGATTGGTTCATAAGTATTAGGTCGCATTTAGGGCAGGCTATGCGGGCACGAAGAGAGGGAAAGGATGAGTAGATTAGGTAAATTCTACAATGCGCGCTATATCTTCTAGGCTGCCAAGTTCTACGAAAAATGGGCTCATCTCTGCATTATGATAAGCAGGAGGGATTGCGACTAAGCGGTGCTCTGACTGATACATGTATTCGAAATCTTTAATGAAGTACATTTCCGGAGAGTTCCCAGGAAGTAAAGTTGTTATGAAATAAGGGTCCATGTATTCTGCTGGACCCATGCTTACGTGCCAATTTTGTAATTTCTGTGATACTGCATTGACTAGACGGGTTTTAAACTCCTCCTGATTATGTATGCAGATACATGCATTGCATCCAAAGTCAAAAAAATATCTTAGATCAAAGCTCACGGAAATGCAAAAAAGGTAGTGATCGCTCGGCTTTTTCTGGTCAATGAACATATGGCAACGTTCGGGTGCAATTCTAAGATAGTATGGATCTATGAACCCAAGATCGTAATCATAAGGCGATATAAAAGATTTTATTGTCAATTCATCATCTTTGATCGCTGAATTATATGAGGCGTTATTGTAGGAAGATGCTGGCGCGATCCGCATAAGGCCCTTACGAAGAAAGCTTTCCGCATACTCTTTCTGAGTGTATTTATAGTAGCCCGGTTTGCCGCTCCATGCCTTATGCAAGGAAGCATTCCTTTTTGCTATTTCGAGTGAACCCTTCTGTAGAAAAGGAATGCCCGACAAATCCGAGTCCAAATCTACAGGATCAATGCCGCGGCGCGAGCACTCTGTTATTAAGTCAGTCATTTTCTGTGACCAAAGCACACTCTTCCCTCCTAAGCCATGAACTGAAATCAGGCCTTCTGGAGAGACTGTGGTAAGATTTCTCATTATGACAGCCAGTCGCTGCCCGAGGGCATCTTCCTTCAAAAATCGTAGATACGGCCTGATGCGGTACTGAAAAATCCAGCCGTCATTTCGAGAAAACCGTTTTTCTTTTATAGGCAATTTTCATTCAACCTTCTGCTTCTGCGGAAATTTGCTTAAAGATTTGTCTTTGCCCTATATGGGGAGAATTATCATACAAAAAATAAGCAATCTTTAGAAAGACAGAAATTTACTTAGATGTGTCGATGGGCGTGCGCAGATTAAGGCTTGCACACTGTTTTCTATCATCTTCCACGGATCTGTGACGCATCCTTATAGAGCTAAGGTGCGTACAAAAGTAATATTAACCCTGAAATTTAGGATTTTATAGCATCCTAAGTCATAGACCCTCCAATCTCGAGCAAAACCGCCTCAGAGCGGATCCAATTCCGAGTCCCAATAAAGAAAATCCCGCCAACTTTCGTGAAGAAAATTTGGCGGGAAGGCTCGTCCATGCTCTTGCAGCACGTAGGCGGTCGGCTGGAAGGGAGGACTTAGGGGTATCATTCCGCAGACATGCGGCATCCGGTTTCCCTTGGCCAGATTGCAGGCCGAACAGGAGGTCACGACATTCTCCCAGGTCGTGCGCCCGCCGCGCGAGCGCGGGGTGACATGGTCGAAGGTCAGTTCCTGGGTCGGGAAATGCTGGCCGCAATACTGGCAGGTGAAGCGGTCGCGCAGGAACACGTTGAATCGGGTGAAGGCCGGTTTCCGCGTCGCCGGGATGAACTCCTTCAGGGAGATCACGCTTGGAAGGCGGACCTCGAAGCTGGGGGAGCGCACCACGCGGTCATATTCGGAGATGATGTTGACCCGGTCGAGGAAGACGGCCTTCACGGCCTCCTGCCAGGACCAGAGCGACAGCGGGAAGTAGCTGAGCGGGCGGAAGTCCGCGTTCAGCACCAGAGCCGGACAGTGATCGGGTGATGGAGCCAATGGCCACTCCCTGACTTGCGTCTCGACTGCACCCCTGCCGGCCGAAGGGCCGGCTACGAGAGGTACACTAGATACATAGATTATTTGGAGAAAGAACTCAATATGTCGGGGTGTTTCGGCGCGTAATCGTAACCAAAGCGTCAAGCAGCCTTCATCCTCACCTTCGAACGGATGAGTCCTCACCCGGCCGGAGGTGTGACAAATAGAGATTCGCGGCGCACCGGCGGAATCCCGCTTTGGCTGGTTACGTGGCGTTAACCATAGGCTGGCAAGGTGACCCGGTATTCCACGGGGAAACATCATGAGCGCCACGATCATCGATTTTGCCGACAAGCTCCGCGAACGTGAAGAGCGGGACCGCCAGCGCCGCATCGACGCCTTCGACCAGGAGCTTCGGCGCCGTCTGGCGCTCTACCTCGAGGGCGAGGAAATCCCGGTCGAGCCGATCAAGGACAATCCTTATTTCTGATCGGGCCCTATTTCTGATCGGACCCTATTTCTGATCGGGGCTTGTTCATGATCCGGGTCCGCTCCTGATCAGGTCCATCGGCTCTTGTGGTCCCGGGGGGAACCGCCGGGGCCGGTGGGTGCGTCCGAAAAGTCGCGGTACACCGCCCCTCAAGGCTTCGGCTATAAGGCGGGCATGACCGAGACCGTCACCCGCTTCGCCCCGAGCCCGACCGGGCATCTGCATCTCGGGCACGCGCATTCGGCCCTGTTCGGCTGGCGCGCAGCCCGCATGGCCGGGGGACGCTTTCTCCTGCGCATCGAAGACATCGACGCCGGGCGCTGCCGGCCGGTCTTCGAGTCCGACCTCATGGACGACCTGGCCTGGCTGGGGCTGGACTGGGATGGGCCGGTGCGCCGGCAGTCGGACCATTTCGACGACTACCGCGCGGCGCTCGCCCGGCTCCAGGCGCTGGGTCTCGTCTATCCCTGCTTCTGCACCCGCAAGGAGATCGCGGCGGAGGCGGCCCGCGCCGGACAGGCGCCGCACGGGCCGGACGGGCTGCTCTATCCCGGCACCTGCCGGCACTTGCCCGAGAGCTTGCGCGCCGAACGGCTGGCGGCCGGCGGCCCCTACGCCCTGCGGCTTGACGTGGCGGCGGCCAAGGCGCTGGCCGGCCCGCTGCGCTGGCACGACCGGGCACAGGGCTGGCAGGAGGCGGCGCCGGAAATCCTCGGCGACGTGGTGCTCGCCCGCAAGGACACGCCGACCAGCTATCACCTGAGCGTCACGGTGGACGATGATCTGCAGGGGATCACGCTGGTGACGCGGGGGCAGGACCTGTTCTTTGCGACCCACCTGCACCGGCTGCTCCAGGCGCTGCTCGGGCTCGCCGTGCCGGACTATCACCATCACGGGCTGCTGGTGAACGAGCGCGGCGAACGGCTCGCCAAGCGCGACGGTGCCAGATCGCTGCGCACGCTGCGCGAGGCCGGGCACAGCCCCGCCGAGGTGCGGGCGATGGCGGGATTCCCGGATTGAAGGGGATGGGAAGGGCGAGGCACTTCTGCCGCAAATAGACTTGCGCGTCATCCCCGCGAAAGCGGGGATCCAGGAGTCTCGCGCAAGTCGGATCAGGCCGTAATTCTGGGTCCCCGCTTTCGCGGGGATGACGGCTCATTTGTGATGTACTGCGGAATGGCGACCACAGGTGCTGGACTTCGCTGAGTGGCTTTCGCCCTGCTCACCAGCTCCGCCGCAGCCCCTTCACGATCTCCACATAATCCGGCTCCTCCGGGGTGAGCCAGCCGTGGCGGACGAGGAAGTCGATGACCACGAGGTTCACGTTGAACTTCCAGTCCCCGCTGGTGCGGACCGATTCGGCGACGCGGTCCAGCGGCCACAGCTCGAAGACCTCGACCTCGCCGTCGGTGTTGCGCGGCACGACGTCGGGGGAGAGTTCCAGGTCATAGACGAAGAGCGTGTCGGGCTTCAGCCCGAGCCGCGAGTCCATCAGGTAGGAGATGACGCCCACGGGCACGGCGCGGGCCGCCAGCTCCGGGCCGATGTCCGCCTCTTCCCGGGCTTCCTTGGCGAGGTTCTCGGCCAGGGACAGGCCAATGGGCTGCCCGCCGGCGATGAGGTTGTCGTACTGGCCGGGCGCGATCTCCCGGTCGCGGGCGCGGCGGCCGACCCACATGGACAGGCTGCCGTCTTCTCCCCGGACATAGCCGTTGACGTGCAGCCCGAAGGAGGCGACGCCGAAGGGCGCCACGATGGCGCGGTCCACCCGCAGCAGCGGCTCCGCCCCCCACCTCTCCATCACCGGGTAATATTCGTTGCGCAGCGAGGCGAGGTCGCCGCGCTCCAGCAGATATTCGGCCGCGTGCTGCAGCACCGTGGAGCGCGCCTCGAAGTCGCGCAGCTCCGGCGCCAGCGTCACATGGCCGGGGGTGGTGACGAAGCCGGGATCGACGCCGGGCAGCTCCTCGGCGAGCGCGTGGCGGACCCAGCCGAGCCGCCGCCCCTCCAGCACGAAGGGACGGTAGGCCGAGAAGTCGTGCGCGTTGCACGCGCGGATGTGGTCGAGGAAGCTCATGGATCCGGTGTATCCCCGCCTCACCCCCAGCGCAATGCTTCTTCCGGAGGGGCGCGCCGCCGGTGCGGCACATTGCCGCCGCCGCGGGCTCCCGGCCGGTACCTTAGGATGAAGGGGTTTTCCCGGCACCGGGCACCGCGCGGGCAAGCCGTTGATTTGGTTCGGGCAACGGATGGTTGTGGCGAAGGCTTGGCCGTTCGGCTGCCTCCAAAAGGCCTAAATTTCGCCTTGTCGATGTACGGAGATTCGCCTCACCATCTTCCATAGGAATGGGTGGATCAGCGGCCCGCACCGTGCGTTAATCGAATCCAGGAGAAATCAGGCCTTAGTCGCCCCGGCACGGCAGTGAGTTTTTAATCTTTGCAGGTTCATTCTTTTTGTTAACCTCGGCTGTCGTTTCGGCGACGGCGGACGGATTGCTCCGGAGGATGATGGCGTGATCGAATGCGGTCAGCGAATCCCGAACGAGCGGCAGGCGGCACCCCCCGCCTCGGCCGGGAGGATGGCTCCGTCACGGCATCAACAACGCTTTACGAAAAACATCAGTTTTTTTGAATGGTCTTTTGAACGTTCCTTCGGACGTTCCGGCCCGGCGCCAGTAACGGCGGGCCCAAGCGGCTGCGGTACCACCGCGAGCATTTCGCCGCAGGATGAGGTTTGGCTGGAAAGCTCAAGGTCCAGCACCACATTCAGATTCAGCACATTCAGGCACAGCGGTTCCGCGAGGTCGCCTCATTTGGAAAGCAATCGCACAAAACTGCTTGTTTTCGGCAAGGAGCGGATCCGTCAAGGGGGCGCTACCCCCCTGACCGATCGTTTCGCGCCGGCTCTGCTTGCGCCGGAGGGTGTCCCACCCGATGGCAGCCCCAACGCATCGGACTAAGAAATACGGAGCGAGGAATGTTCCCGGCCGACGAACTGTTCACGCGCTACACGCAGTCCTACGAGGGGCGCCGCGAGACTGAGATGAGCCTCATGGAATATCTCCAGGCTTGTCGCGACGATCCCATGATGTATTCCTCCGCACCGGAACGCATCCTCGCCGCCATCGGCGAGCCGGAGGTGGTCGACACCGCCAAGGATCCGCGTCTGGGGCGGATCTTCATGAACCGGACCATCAAGGTCTATCCCGCCTTCTCCGACTTCTACGGCATGGAAGAGACGATCGAGCGCATCGTCGGCTTCTTCCGCCACGCTGCCCAGGGTCTGGAGGAGCGCAAGCAGATCCTCTACCTGCTGGGCCCGGTGGGCGGCGGCAAGTCCTCGCTCGCCGAGCGGCTGAAGTCGCTGATGGAAAAGCACCCGATCTACGCGCTGAAGGCCGGCAAGGAGATCAGCCCGATCTTCGAAAGCCCGCTCGGGCTCTTCAACCCGGAGGAGATGGGCGAGATCCTGGAGGAGCGCTACGGCATCCCGCGCCGCCGCCTGACCGGCCTGATGAGCCCCTGGGCCGTCAAGCGGCTGGACGAGTTCGGCGGCGACATCTCCAAGTTCAAGGTGGTGAAGCTGCACCCGTCGAAGCTGCGGCAGATCTGCATCTCCAAGACCGAGCCGGGCGACGAGAACAACCAGGACATCTCCTCGCTGGTCGGCAAGGTCGACATCCGCAAGCTGGAGATGTACAGCCAGAACGACCCCGACGCCTACAGCTTCTCCGGCGGCCTGAACCGCGCCAGCCAGGGCGTGCTGGAATTCGTCGAGATGTTCAAGGCCCCGATCAAGATGCTCCACCCGCTGCTGACGGCGACGCAGGAGGGCAACTATGTCGGGTCGGAGAACATCGGCGCCATTCCCTTCCAGGGCATCATCCTGGCCCACTCGAACGAGGCCGAGTGGCAGACCTTCAAGAACAACAAGAACAACGAAGCCTTCATCGACCGCATCTGCGTGATCAAGGTCCCCTACTGCCTGCGGGTGGCGGAGGAGAACAAGATCTACGAGAAGCTGGTCCAGACCTCCGACCTGGCGACGGCCCCCTGCGCGCCGGCGACGCTGGAGATGCTGGCGCGCTTCTCGGTCCTGTCGCGCCTGCGCGAGCACCCGAACTCCAGCTTCTATTCCAAGATGCGGGTCTATGACGGCGAGAGCGTCAAGGAGACCGACCCCAAGGCCAAGTCCATGCAGGAGTACAAGGACCAAGCCGGCGTGGACGAGGGCATGGACGGCATCTCCACCCGCTTCGCTTTCAAGGTGCTGGCGGCGACCTTCAACTACGACAGCAACGAGATCGCGGCGGATCCGGTCCACCTGATGTATGTGCTGGAGCAGTCGATCAAGCGCGAGCAGTTCCCGGAGGACACGGAGAAGCGGTACCTGGAGTTCATCAAGGCCGAGCTGGCCCCGCGCTACGCGGAGTTCATCGGCAACGAAATCCAGAAGGCCTATCTGGAATCCTACCACGACTATGGCCAGAACCTGTTCGACCGCTATGTCGATTACGCGGACGCATGGATCGAGGACCAGGACTTCAAGGACTCCGACACGGGCCAGCTGCTCAACCGCGAGCTTCTGAACCAGGAGCTGACGAAGGTCGAGAAGCCGGCCGGCATCGCCAACCCGAAGGACTTCCGCAACGAGGTCGTCAAGTTCGCGCTTCGGGCGCGGGCGGCGAACGGCGGGCGCAACCCCTCCTGGACCTCCTACGAGAAGATCCGCGAAGTGATCGAGAAGCGCATGTTCTCGCAGGTCGAGGATCTGCTGCCGGTCATCAGCTTCGGCTCGAAGAAGGACGGCGACACCGAGAAAAAGCACACGGAGTTCGTGTCGCGGATGATGACGCGCGGCTACACCGAGCGGCAGGTCCGGCGTCTCGTGGAATGGTACATGCGCGTCAAGCAGGCCGGCTGACGGCCCGAAGCGCGGCTTACTAAGGCAGGAGGGGTTCCCCCTTGATGAACATCATCGACCGACGCCTGAACCCGCAAGGCAAGAGCCTGGCCAACCGCCAGCGCTTCCTGCGGCGCGCCAAGGAACAGGTGGTCAAGGCGGTGCGGGATGCCTCGGGCAAGCGGGGCATCCAGGACATCGAGAACGGTGAGAAGGTCACCATCTCGACGGGTGGCGTGCGGGAGCCCTCCTTCCACCGCTCCGGCTCCGGGGGCGTGCGCGACTACGTCGTCCCCGGAAACAAGGAGTATGTGGAAGGCGACACGATCGCGCGCCCCGAGCAGCAGGGCGGCGGCCGCGGCAACGAGGGCAGCGCCGACGGGGAGGGCGAGGACGATTTCCGCTTCGTCCTCAGCCGCGAGGAGTTCCTGGACATCTTCCTGGAGGACCTGGAACTCCCCGACCTGGTGAAGCAGAAGGTCAAGCAGTCGGAATCCTACTCCGTCACCCGCGCCGGATATTCGGTCACGGGCTCGCCGGCCAACCTCAACCTGGTGCGCACCATGCGCAACAGCCTGAGCCGCCGCATCGCGCTCAAACGGCCCAAGCCGGCGGAGATGGAGGAAATGGAGCGGCTGCTGGCCGAGGCGGAGGCGCGCGGCGAGGATCTGGAACGGCTCCAGGAGATGCGCGAGCAGCTGGAACGCTTCCACATGCGGTCCAAGCGCATCCCCTTCATCGACCCGATCGATGTCCGCTACAACCGCTTCGAGACGGTGCCCAAGCCGATCGCGCAGGCCGTCATGTTCTGCCTGATGGACGTGTCCGGCTCCATGACGGAGCACATGAAGGACCTCGCCAAGCGCTTCTTCATGCTGCTCTACCTGTTCTTGAAGCGGCGCTACCGTTCCGTGGACATCGTCTTCATCCGCCACACCCACGAGGCGAAGGAGGTGGACGAGGAGACCTTCTTCTACTCGACGGAGACCGGCGGCACCGTCGTGTCCACCGCGCTGGAGGAGATGCAGCGCGTCGTCCAGGAGCGCTACCCGGAGAGCGAGTGGAACATCTACGCCGCGCAGGCGTCGGACGGCGACAACATGTCGTCGGACAACGCCCGCTCGGCGGCGCTGCTGCGCGACGTGATCGTGCCCATGTGCCAGTATTTCGCCTACATCGAGGTGGCGGCGGAGCACAACATGGGGCTGTCCGCGCTCGGCCGCGAGACGGAGCTGTGGCGCACCTACAAGACGGTGCAGAGCCCCGAGCTGCCGCTCGCCATGCGGCGCGTGCGGTCGCGCCGCGAGATCTTCCCGGTCTTCCGTGACCTGTTCGCCCGCGAGAAGGCCGGCGCCTGAAGCCGGCCCGACCCCTAGGGAGTGCCCAAGAATGAGCGCCGTCATCAGCAAGCCCGAAGGCCTCCTCTACGACGGGGCCGACTGGGACTACGACAAGATCAAGCGGGTCTACGACGCGATCGACCACATCGCGATCAAGGAGATGGGCCTCAACGTCTACCCGAACCAGATCGAGGTCATCACGGCCGAGCAGATGCTCGACGCCTATTCCTCGATCGGCATGCCCCTGATGTACAAGCACTGGTCGTTCGGCAAGCATTTCGCCCGCGACGAGATGATGTACCGCAAGGGCTTCCGCGGCCTCGCCTACGAGATCGTCATCAATTCCAGCCCCTGCATCAGCTACATCATGGAAGAGAACACCATGACGATGCAGACGCTGGTGATCGCGCACGCGGCCTTCGGGCACAACCACTTCTTCAAGAACAACCAGCTCTTCCTGCAATGGACGGACGCCGAGGGCATCCTCGACTATCTGGAGTTCGCCAAGGCCTACATCGCCCAGTGCGAGGAGCGCTACGGCTACGCCGCGGTGGAGCGGGTGCTGGACGCCGCCCACGCGCTGATGAACCAGGGCGTGCACAAATACCCGAAGAAGCGGGCGCTCGACCTGCGGCTGGAGCAGAAGCGCGAGCGTGAGCGCCAGCAGTACCAGGACGAGACCTTCAACGACCTCTGGCGCACGGTGCCAAAGCCGGCCCCCGGCCAGAAGCCGCCGCGCAGCGTGTCGGAGCGCAAGAAGCTGCTCGGCCTGCCCGAGGAGAACCTGCTCTATTTCCTGGAGAAGAAGGCTCCGCGGCTGGAGCACTGGCAGCGCGAGATCCTGCGCATCGTCCGCCACGTCTCCCAGTATTTCTACCCGCAGAAGCAGACCAAGCTGATGAACGAGGGCTGCGCCACCTTCGTCCATTACCACATCATGAACCGGCTGCATCAGACCGGGCGGATCAGCGACGGGGCGATGCTGGAGTTCCTGCATTCGCACACCTCGGTCGTCTTCCAGCCGGAATTCGACGACCAGCGCTTCTCGGGCATCAACCCGTACGCGCTGGGCTTCGCGATGATGCAGGACATCTCCCGCATCGCCGAGAACCCGACGGAGGAGGACCGCTACTGGTTCCCGGATCTCGCCGGGAGCGGCGACGGGCTGGAGGCGGTGCGCCACGCCTGGGCGAACTACCGCGACGAGAGCTTCGTCCTGCAGTATCTCAGCCCGCACATGATCCGGAAGCACAAGCTGTTCAGCGTGCGCGACGACGCCGAGGATCCCTATCTGCTGGTCGAGCACATCCACAACGAGCGCGGCTACCGCAACGTCCGCAAGCTGCTGGCCCGCCAGTACGACCTGGGCTATCTGGAGCCGGACATCCAGATCGTGGACGTGGACCTGGCCGGCGACCGCAAGCTGATCCTCCAGCACCGCGTCACCAACGGCGTGCTGCTGGACGAAAACGACGCCAAGGCCGTGCTGCGCCACATCGCCAACCTCTGGGGCTACGAGGTCCAGCTCGTCGAGGTCTCGGCCACGTCGGAGGCGGTGCTGAAGGAACATGCCGTCGCGGCACCCAGCGGGAGCGTGGCGTAAGGTCCGGAGCTCTCTTCGGGCGCTTGCCTTGAGACGAAGAAGGCCCCGCCGCTTGTTCCAGCGGCGGGGCCTTTCCTTTGGGGCGCGCGTCTCTTTCGCCGGCTATTGCAGCGTCACGTCCAGGAACATCATGACGCTCAGGCCCACCATCAGGCCGGCGGTGCCGACATGCTGGTGCCCCTTGCGGTGGGTTTCCGGAATGATCTCGTGGGAGATCACGAACAGCATCGCGCCTGCGGCGAAGCCGAGGCCCCAGGGCAGCATGAACTGGCCGGCCGAGGCCGCCGCCACGCCGATGAAGCCGCCGATGGGCTCGACCATGCCCGTCGCGAGCGCCAGCAGGCAGGCCACCAGCCGGCCGTAGCCGAGCGCCACCAGCGAGGCGGCGACCGCCAGCCCTTCCGGCATGTTCTGGAGGCCGATGGCGAGCGCCAGGGTCCAGCCCCGCGTCGGATCGCCGCTGCCGAAGCCGACCCCGACCGCCAGCCCTTCGGGCACGTTGTGCAGGGTGATGGCGATGACGAACAGCCAGATCCGCCGCACCTGCGCGGTCATCTTGCCCTGGCGGCCGGCGATGAAATGCTCGTGCGGGGCGTAGCGGTCGATGGCCCACAGGGCGCCCGCGCCCAGCAGGATCGCCGCGATCACGACCAGCGCCGCCAAGGGGCGGCTGTGCAGCACCTTCTCCCCCTCTTCCAGGCCCGGAATGATCAGGGAGAAGAAGGAGGCGGCGAGCATCACCCCGGCGGCGAAGCCGAGCAGCGTGGTCTGCACCTTGTCCGAAAGGCCGCGGACGGCGAGAAGGGGGAGGGCGCCGAGCCCGGTCGCGGCGCCCGCCGCGGCACTGCCGCCGACGCCGATCAATATCGTGGACCAATCCATGGGGTGTGAAACACGCGGGAAATGGGATCGGCTTCGATCCGGGGGAGAGAAGGGGAGGGAAAAGCTAGCGGCGCGGTTTCGCGCGCGCGGTCGGTTCCGCCTCCAGCGGGTTGTCGGGCCAGTAATGCTTGGGATACTGGCCCTTGAGGTCGGCCTTCACCGCCTTGTAGGCGTTGGACCAGAAGCTGGCGAGGTCGCGCGTCACCTGCACCGGGCGGCGGGCCGGCGACAGGAGGTGCAGCAGGAGCGGCGCCCGCCCGCCGGCGATGCGCGGCGTTTCGGCCAGCCCGAACATCTCCTGCAACCGCACGGCAAGGACCGGTTCGTCCCCGGAATAATCGATCGGCACGCGGGATCCGCTGGGCACCTCGACATGGGTCGGCGCCTCCTCGTCCAGCCGCTTCTGCATGGCCCAGGGCAGCAGGGAACGCAGGGCGCTGGACAGGTCGATCCGGTCCAGATGCGCACGGCGCGACAGCCCGTCGAGGAAGGGCAGCAACCAGTCCTCAAGCGTATCGGTCAGCGCCGCGTCGGAGACGTCGGGCCATTCCTCGCCCTCCATGCGGCGCAGGAAACCCACGCGCGCCTGCCACTTGCGCAGTTCGTCCGTCCAGGGCAGGCAGGCGAGACCCATCTCCCGCACGCCTTCCAGCAGGGCGGCGGCGATGCGGTCGGCGGGTGGCTTGGGCAGCCGCTCGTCCTTCAGCACCAGCGCGAACAGCATCCGCCGCCGCCGCGCCAGCACCGCCTGCTCGCGCCCGTCCCAGATGACGATCGTTTCGGTCCGGATATGATCGGCGAAGGCCTCCTCCAGCTCCGCCAAGCCCAGCGGGGCCGCCAGGAAGATGCGGGATTCGCGCGCGGCGCCGTCCAGGTCGGCGACGGCGAGCCAGTCCTCGGCGGCGAGCGGCTCCGGCTCCGCGAAGAAGGCGCCACGCCCGCCCGACAGGCGGTACTGGGCGGCGGCACCGCCCGTTCCGCTTCCGGAACGGCGCTGGCCGATGCGGTCGGGGTAGGCCAGCGCCACCAGCAGCCCGGTGGAGGACACCGCCCCCTGGCCCGCCCTGGCGCCGAGCTGCCGCTGCCACTGGCGCGCCTGCCTCAAGGCCTGCTGCGCCCCGCCGCGCTCGACCGACAGGCCGCGCCCGGCGCGCAGCCGCCCCTCGTCGTCCAGCCCGCGCAGCAGCTCGACCCGCAGCCGCAGGTCGGCGTCGCGGAAGCCCGGCTGCGCCTTGACGATGTCGCGCTCTCCCAGCAGCGCCGCCACCTCGCAGGCCAGCCCGCCGAGCCCCAGTTCCTTGCCCTTCAGCATCATGTGGGCCAGCCGGGGATGCACGCCGAAACCGGCCATGCGGCGGCCGTGGGGGGTGATGCGGCCGTCGGCGTCCAGCGCGCCCAGTTCGCGCAGCAGCTCGCGCGCCTGGGCCAGCGAGGCCGGCGGGGGCGGGTCGAGCCAGGCCAGCGACCCGGCATCGGCCACGCCCCAAGCCGCCAGCTCCAGCGCCAGCGGGGCGAGGTCGGCGTCGAGGATCTCGGGCGCGGTGAAGGGGGCGAGCGCCCGGTGCGCGGGCTCCGGCCAGAGGCGGTAGCAGACGCCCGGCTCCAGCCGGCCGGCGCGGCCGCGCCGCTGCTCGGCCGACGCCTGGGACACCTTGGCGGTGACCAGCCGGGTCATGCCGCTGCGCGGGTCGAAGCGCGGCACGCGCATCAGCCCGCCGTCCACCACGACGCGGATGCCCTCGATGGTCAGGCTGGTCTCGGCGATGGGGGTGGCCAGAACGATCTTGCGGGTGCCCGGCGGGCTCGGTGCGATGGCGCGGTCCTGCACCTCGGCCGGAAGGTCGCCGTAGAGCGGAACGACCAGCGTGCCGGGGCCGAGGTCGGCGCCTTCAAGCTGGCTCTGCACGCGCCGGATCTCGCCGGCGCCGGGCAGGAAGACCAGCAGGTTGCCCGTCTCCTCCCGCAGGGCGCGGCGCACGGTGGCGGCCACCGCGTCGTCGATGCGGGCGCCCGGCGCCGGGGCGTCGAGGTGGCGCGTCTCCACGGGGAAGGCGCGGCCCTCGCTGGTGACCATCGGCGCGTCGCCGAGCAGCGCCGCCACGGGTCCGGCGTCCAGCGTCGCCGACATCACCACCAGACGCAGGTCGTCGCGCAAGGCGCCGCGCGTCTCCTGCACCAGCGCCAGCGCGAGGTCGCTGTCGATGCCGCGTTCGTGGAACTCGTCGAACAGCACCGCGCCGACGGCGGGAAGCTCGGCGTCCTCCTGGAGCTGGCGCAGGAAGAGGCCGTCGGTCACCACCTCGATCCGCGTCCTGGGTCCGACCTTGGTGTCCAGCCGCACGCGGTAGCCGACCGTTTCGCCCACGGATTCGCCGAGCATCGCCGCCATCCGCCGGGCGGCGGCGCGGGCGGCGAGCCGCCGCGGCTCCAGCACGATGATCTTGCGCCCCTTCAGCCAGGGCCGGTCGAGCAGCGCCAGCGGCACGCGCGTGGTCTTGCCGGCGCCCGGCGGGGCCTGGAGCACGGCGACGCCGCGCCCGTCCAGCGCCTCGACCAGGGCGGGCAGGACGGGATCGATCGGCAGGGGCGGCAGGGGCGGCGGCGCGGGCGGGGGAAGGACAGGCGGGTTCATGCCCCCTGTGCTGGCGCGAAACCGTCCGGAAATCAATGGTCCTGTTCGGTCCGCGCCGGCGGCGGGATCAGTCCGCGACCTTGAACAGCTTGTGCAGCTTGGCGACGGAGATCAGCCGGCGCACGTCGTCGCGGGCGCCGCGCAGGGAGAAGTCGAGCTTCTTCTTCTCGGCCGTCTCGCGCGCGATGATGAACATGCCGAGCCCCGAGGAATCCACGAAATCGAGCCCCGACAGATCGAACACCATCCGGTGGCCCGGCGGGCCGTCGAAGGCGGCGATCACGTCGCGGAAGGATTCATGGTCGGCGAAGGTCATGCTGCCTTTCAGCTGGATTTCGGTGCCGGCATCGGCGTTGCGGATCGAGAAGTCCATGGCGGGGCTCCGCTGCTGTTTTCGGTTCCGGCCGCGGCGCCGGCGGAGCACATTAGTGCCCGGCTTTTTTGTTACGCCGTTGAAGGTTTGGTTTCGATTTTTTGACATACCGGCATATGGCGAACGGCCAGGGTCAAGATCCGGCGAAGACCCGGACGGAGGCAGGGGAGGGGGCATGCTGGAACGGGAGAAGGTCTGGGCGCGCGGGCTGAAGCGGGACGTGCTCGCCCTCTATCTGGCCGGGCGGGATCCGCGCGTGCCCTGGCACGCGAAGGCGCTGGCGCTGGCGACCGCCGCCTACGCGCTCAGCCCCATCGACCTGATCCCCGACTTCATTCCGCTGCTGGGCTATCTGGACGATCTGGTGATCCTGCCGCTCGCCATCCTCGCCACCGTGCGGCTGATTCCGCCCTCGGTCATGGCCGATCTGCGGCGGGAGGCCGACCTCCGTCTTGCCGGACGGCGGCCGCGCAGCGTGGCGGGGGCGGCCGTCATCGTTGGCCTATGGCTGGCTTTCTCCCTGGCAGCACTGTGGCTGCTTTGGTGACATCCGCGGCGGCCGTGGCTCCGGCGCTGTCGGCGCGGGCCTCGCCGGCCGCGCTGGCGGGGATGACGGTGCCGCTCAGCGCCACCTCGTCGGCGGGCGTGATGCCCAGCGTCTCGGCGATGGTGCCGGCCATCCAGGCGGAATAGGCCTCGCGCCCCTTGGGACCGAGCCCGCCGTTTCCGCAATAGTCCGCGTCCCGCCGGATCTCCTCCGGGAAGCGCCAGAGCGGCAGGGCGGTGCCGGCGGCGGTCTTTTCCAGCAGGGCCGGGTCCGGCGCGCCCGCCCGGCGCAGCCGCTCCTCCAGATCCGGAGAGCGGCGGAGCTGCACCAGCGCCACCCGTATCCCGGCCTGGCCGGCCCGCTCCGCGAAGCCCTGGAGCCGGGCGAAGGACGTCGAATCGGCGCGGACGTCCAGCGCGCCGCTCATCCGTTCCGCGACTGCCCCGGGCGTGGCCATCGTGGCCGGCGTGGCGCCATTCTGCGCGGCACCCCCATCGGGACAGGCCCGCCGGTACTGCACCGCCATCTGGTCCTGGAAATACTCCTGTCCTTCGAGCGCGAAGCCGGTGACCGCGTCCATGTAACGCCACGCGTCCGCGGTCGCGTGGCGCTCGCGGAAGCCGAGGTCGAGATCGAGCAGAACGAGGTCCGGCTTCAGCGCCAGGATGCGGTCCAGCATCGGCGTGAAATCGTCGAACTCGGCGTCGTCCTTCACGATGCGCAGGAAATGCAGGTTCCCGATCCCCTCGCGCCGCCCCAGCTCCGCCATGGCGCGCTCGTCGAGCGTGGCGTCGCGCAGCGCGCCGTCGCCCAGCGCCACCACCGTGATGCCCTCGATCGTGCGCGAGGACCGGTCGGCCACGGCGGCGATGCGGTTCAGGTTGTACCAGGCGAAGGGCTGGTCGTAGAGCCGGTATCCCGTCCAGGCCGCCCCCAGCGCCCCGGCGGTCAGCAGCACCGGCAGGGCGCAGGCGAGCGCCAGAATGCCGAGGCGCCGCCCACGCCTGCCCGCGCGCGGAGAGGCCACGGGTACCGTGGTGGTGGTGGCCTCGATGTCCGGGCGCCCAATTTCAGGGAGGCCGATGTCCGGGCGACCGATGTCCGCGCGCAGGGGCGCGCCCTGGGCCGCCGGTTCAGCCGGAGGCGGGTTCGGTCGGGGCGGTTGCGGTTGGTCGGACTCCTGCATTGTAAACATGCTCTCCCTGGCCGGCGCACCTTGTGTCAACCGCGCCGGACAGGGTCTGTTTCGGTGCCCAGCGCATGACGGGTCGCCTTTCCTGTCGGACGGTGTCGGCGAAAACGCCGTACCGCAGATAACGCGGGGCGAGGGATCGGTTCCACGCCGCGATCGTGGCTATCCCCTTCGCCAAGGGGAGACGCCCATCCTTGCCGGACCGAAACTGGTCACCGCTCCCATGGGGCGCTTGCCGATTCCGGACTGCTCCTTTTTGGTGTAGTATTTCACCTGATCCGCAAGGGCGGTGCATGACAACGGTGCCGCCGCGGGCGGGCGGAAGCGATTGGGACACAGAATGGAAATCCGGACCTTCCAGATCCCCGACAGCGGCCCCGAGGAGGCGCAAGCCCACCTCTCCGCCTTTCTCGGCACCGTGGACGTGCAGCGCGTGGACACCGCCTACGCGCCCGGCGGCTGGCGCGTCCTGGTCCTCTACAAGGACCAGAAGCGCCGCGAGGAGTCCAAGCAGATCGAGGCGGCCATCGCCGAGGCGCTGAACGGCTGGCGCGACCGCGCCGCCGCGCGCGAGGGGGTCGCGGCGCACGCCGTCCTCGCCGACGAACTGCTGCCGGAGATCGCCCGCTTCGCCCCGACCACCGAGCATGAGCTGTCCATCATCGCCGGCGCGCGGGGCGGGGCCGCCCCGCTGCACGGCGGCGAGATCGTCCAGGTCGTGCGCAGCACGCTCGACGAGCTGGTGGACTGAGGGCGCTGCCGCGCCGCCCTCACGCCGGTCCGTCATTGACCCAGCACGGCGCCGACGGCGCGCGCCGGCTCGTGAGCGTCGCACAGGATCTTGATGATGGCGAGGATCGGCACGGCCAGAAGCGCGCCGGGCACGCCCCAGATCCAGCCCCAGAACAGGATCGAGATGAAGACCGCGATGGGGTTCAGCGACAGCCGGCGGCCGACGATCATCGGCGTCAGGAAGTTGCCCTCCAGCGTGGTGAGCGCCACGAACAGCAGCGGCGGCATCAGGATGTTGAACAGCCCGTCGAAGGTCAGCAGCGACACGATGAACAGCACGCCCGTCATGATCGCCGGCCCGATGAAGGGTATGTAGTTGATGAGGCCGGCCATGGCCCCCCACAGTCCCGGGTTGGGCACGCCGAGCGCCCACATCACGGCCGCCGTGGCCAGCCCCAGGAAGAAGTTGATGACGGTGATGGTCGCCAGATAGGCGGCGATGTTCTGCTGCACCGTGGCGGCGACGATGGCGTAATGGACGCGGTCGTCCACGTCGCGCATGGTGCCGATCAGCGCCTCCAGCGTCTGGCGCCCGCGCGCCAGGAAGAAGTACAGCAGCACCTGCATGATCACGACGTTGGTGATCACCATCTCCACCTGTTCCAGGATCTGCTCGGCCAGGCTCGGGCCGCGCACCACCACCTCGCGCGGGGCGCCGGCGTCGCCCTCCGACGCGATCCTCTCCAGATGGCGGGAGGCCTCGCGCGCGCGGTCGATGCCCTCGCGGATGTCGCCCAGCTTGAACTCCAGCTCGCTCACCACGCGCGGCACCCGCTCGATCCAGTCGGCGGCCGGCTGGGACAGGGTGTAGGCCCCCAGCCCGCCCAGCCCGAAGACCAGGACCACCATGACGGCGGCCCCGAACCATTCCGGAAAGCCGATCCGGTAGAGCGCGCGCACGCAGGGGCGCAGCAAGAGGCTGAGGATCAGCGACAGCATGATCGGCAGCAGCACGTCCCGGCCGAAATGGATGGTGTAGAGCACGGCGATCACGAAGATCCCGACCAGCACCACGCGCATCGGGTCGCGCGGGTGGCGGGCCGGCGGCACGGGGTCGGTCACGGGCGGTGCCGGCTCCTCGATGGGAGGGGTGCGACGGGGGGGATCGAAGGTCCGCTCGACCATGAAGGCGGTGCGCTCCGGGCGGGCGGCGCTTGACGGCTGGGCGCCCCCTCCCATTTAGGGGTATCCTGGGGTCGAGCCATCGTCCCCGGCCCGTCCAGCCCCGGAGATCCCTGATGCGCAGCCCGATTCAGTCCAATAACGCGCGCGGCGGCCTGTTGGTTCTTGCCCTGTCCCTGCTGGCGCTGGCGCCCGGCGCGGCGCGGGCCGACGAGGTGGTCGGCCGCTTCTCCAACGACTGGACCGGCAACGGGCTGGAGGTGCAGGCGGTGGCCGATCCCAAGGTGCAGGGCGTCACCTGCCATCTCGTCGATTTCGACCGCAGCATGCTCGACCGGCTGACCAAGGGGAACTGGTTCGAGGACCCCTCCAACGCCTCCATCGCCTGCCGCCAGACGGGCCCCGTCACGGTCGGGGACATCGAGGTCTCGGCCAAGGGCGAAGAGGTCTTCTCCGAGCGCAAGAGCCTGGTCTTCAAGTCCATCGCCATCCGCCGCATCTACGACCGGGCGAACGACACGCTGGTCTATGTCGTCTACAGCCGCCAGGTGAAGGACGCCTCGGCCAAGATGTCGATCTCCACCGTGCCGCTCTTCAACACGCAAGCCGCCTGGACCAAGGGCAAGCCGTCCAAGTAGGGGCGGCTGTCCGGCTGTCCGGCTGTCCGGCTGTCCGGCTATGGTTCCAGCCGCCCCAGCCGCACGGCTGTCTGGCCGGCGCGCGGGCGGCGGGCGGGCATGATCAGGACGCAGCCGTCGTAGGGGGTGAGGACCGGGCGGTCGCCGTCCCAGCCGATGGGCGTGCCCGCCCGCTCCAGCACCTCCATGCCGACGAAGGGGGCGGCGAAGCGGAACTCCGCCTCGCCCGCCGTCACGGCCTCGGTGACTTCCACGAAGCGCTGGCGGTCCGCGCGGCGGCGCAGGTGGGGCGCGGCCAGGGCGGGGTCGATGGCGTCGAAGGCCAGCAGGAAGCGCAGGCAGCTTTCCAGCGCGACGGCGGCGGTCTCCTTGCGCCAATGCTGGCCGCATTCCACCAGCAGGGCGGTCCGCACGCCCCCGGGTGCCGCGAAGCCGCCGTAATCGATCAGCCGGCGCCCCGACGCGTGCCCCTCGTCCGCGACGATCCAGGCCGGATGCCCCATCCGCACGGCGAGATCGCGCCCACGCGCCGTGCGGCCGCAGAGGATCAGCGGTGCCGTGTCGTTGCTCATCGAATGCAGGTCGAGGATCGCGTCGGCGGATTCGTAGACGGGCCGCAGCTCGCGGGCACGGCGCAGCTCGACGCTGTCGCGGCGGCCGTCCAGCAGCGCCGGCGACCAGACCCGATTGAAATCCTCGTCCAGGCAGCGCGACAGGTAGGGGTGCGCCGGGTCGAAGGTGGCGTAGGCGGCGGTGTTGGCGAAGGCCAGCGTGAGCCGCCCGCGGCTGGGCCGCAGCCCCATGCGGAACAGCCCGTCGATGGCGATGGCGCCGGAAAGCTCGTTGCCGTGGACCAGCGCGTTGATCAGCAGATGCGGCCCGTCCCGCCCGCTGTCGAGCGTCGTCACGTAATCGACGCCGGTGTTGCCGCGGCGGTAGGGCGCGATGTCCGGCGGCGTCAGTTCGACCACCGGCGGAAGCGCCGGGTCCAGTCCGGGATCGGCGCCCGGGCTCGAATGCGTGTCGATCAGTGGCAAGGCGTGGGCAGGCCCCCGGTCGTTGGGTCCGTCCCGGACGGCCCCCGGCCGCACGGACGAACCACCAATATGACGAAGGCCTCCGCAACCTTCCAGCCCCCTCGCCACGCCGCGGCGTTCCGCCGCCCGCGACGCCATCATCAGGGCGTGAACTGCTCCTTGAGGATGCGCTCCTCCAGGTTCAGTTCGGGGTCGAACAGCAGGGTCAGGGCGACCTTGCGCTGTTCGGCGATCTCCACCCGGATCACCTCGCGCACCTCGGTGCTGTCGGCCACGGCGCTGACCGGGCGCTTGACGTTCTCCAATATGTCGATGGTGATCCGCGCCCGGTGCGGCAGCAGCGCGCCGCGCCAGCGCCGGGGGCGGAAGGCGCTGATGGGGGTCAGCGGCAGGATGCCGGCGCCGAGCGGCACGATGGGGCCGTGGGCCGACAGGTTGTAGGCGGTGCTGCCCGCGGGGGTGGCGACCAGCACCCCGTCGCAGATCAGCTCCTCCAGCCGCACCACCCCGTCGATGCTGATCTTGAGCTTCGCCGCCTGGCGGGTCTCGCGCAGCAGCGACACCTCGTTGATGCCCAGCGCCTCGACCGTCTCGCCGTTCACGCGCGTGGCATCCATGCGCAGGGGGTGGAGCGTGACACGCTGGGCCTGGGCGATCCGCTGGGGCAGATCCTCCTCCCGGAAGGTGTTCAGCAGGAAGCCGACCGAGCCCCGGTTCATGCCATAGACCGGCTTGGGGCTGAAAGGGTCCTGCCGGATGGCCCGGTGCAGCGTTTCCAGCAGGAAGCCGTCGCCGCCCAGCGCGACGATGACGTCCGCCTCGTCGAAGGGGGAATTGCCGTAGCGGTGCGCCAGCCGCAGGCGCGCGCTGCGCGCCTCGTCGGTGTCGGCGCAGGCGAAGGCGATGCGGAGGTCGTCCGGCGCGATGGTGAGGTCGATCATGGCAGCAGGACCATAGCGCAAGACCGGGGTCCCGCGACAGCCCGGCGCGCGGTCGCCGGCTTTTCCGTCCCGCGGCTGCGGCGTTCCGGGCCTACTCCGCCGGCTGGCAGACGGTCGCCTGGAAGTCGGCGGTGGCCTGCCCCATCCGCTTGGCCAAGGCCCGCACCTCGGCCGCGGCGTCGGCGTAGCCGGTCCCGCCCTCCTGGCCGGCGGGGCGCAGGGCGTTCAGCGTCGCGTCGATCACCATCAGGCTGGTCCGGTTGCTCATGCGGCTGAGCTGCGCGACCAGATCTCCGGTGCCGCCGGTGGTGCCATCCGCGTTGGTCGTGCTGGACATCTGCTGTGCCTGTCGCGCCGGTGATCTGGAAATGGGCGGTGAATACGGGCGCACTCTAGGCCGGCGCCGGTTAAGGCGGGGTTAAGCGCAAGTCAATCGCTGTCAAGGATGGGGAAAAAGGCGGCCCCCCTGGACCAAAGTGGGGGGGTGCGGGACCGTTCGGACCACGGACAATGCGCCCTCGCCGCTTGTCGAGCCGGGCGGCGATGTGGATAATGCGCTGAAACAAGAGCGACTTTCCGTTGCACAACAAAAAGCTCTTCGGACCCAACCAGAAGCGCAAAGGAACCGCGACCCCATGACCGACCAGACCTATTTTCCCGTCAAGCCCGAGGTTGCCGCGGCGGCCTGGGTGGACGAGGCGGCGTACAACCGGCTCTACCAGCAATCCATCACGGATCCGGAGGGCTTCTGGGGCGAGCAGGGCAAGCGGCTCGACTGGATCAAGCCCTACACGAAGGTGAAGGACGTCAGCTACACCGGCGACGTCCACATCCGCTGGTTCGAGGACGGCCAGCTGAACGTGTCGGCCAACTGCATCGACCGCCATCTCGCCACGCGCGGCGACCAGACGGCGATCATCTTCGAGGGCGACGACCCCGGCGTCTCGCGCCACATCACCTACCGCGAGCTGCACGAGAATGTCTGCCGGCTCGCCAACGTGCTGAAGAAGCACGGGGTCAAGAAGGGCGACCGCGTCACCATCTATCTGCCGATGATCCCGGAGGCCGCCTATTCGATGCTGGCCTGCGCCCGCATCGGCGCCATCCATTCCGTGGTGTTCGGCGGCTTCTCGCCCGACAGCTTGCGCGACCGCATCGTCGACTGCGGCAGCCATTTCCTGATCACCGCGGACGAGGGCCTGCGCGGCGGCCGCAAGGTGCCGCTGAAGGTCAACGCCGACAAGGCCGCGGCCCAGTGCCCCGACCTGAAGACCGTGCTGGTGGTCAAGCACACGGGCGGCGAGGTCGCCTTCCAGGAAGGGCGCGACCTCTGGTACGGGGACGAATGCGCGTCGGTCTCCGCCGACTGCCCGGCGGAGCCGATGGACGCGGAGGACCCGCTCTTCATCCTCTACACCTCCGGCTCGACCGGCAAGCCGAAGGGCGTGCTGCACACCAGCGGCGGCTATCTGGTGTACGCGTCCATGACGCACCAGTACGTCTTCGACTACAAGGACGGCGACGTCTACTGGTGCACGGCCGACGTGGGCTGGGTCACGGGCCACAGCTACATCCTCTACGGCCCGCTCGCCAACGGCGCCACCACCCTGATGTTCGAGGGCGTGCCGACCTACCCGGACGTGTCGCGCTGCTGGCAGGTCATCGACAAGCACAAGGTCAACATCTTCTACACCGCCCCCACCGCCATCCGCGCCCTGATGCGCGAGGGCGAGGCGCCGGTGAGGAAGACCTCGCGCGCCAGCCTGCGCGTGCTGGGTTCGGTCGGCGAGCCGATCAACCCGGAGGCCTGGCTCTGGTATCACAACGTGGTCGGCGAGGGGCGCTGCCCGATCGTGGACACCTGGTGGCAGACCGAGACCGGCGGCATCCTGATCACGCCGCTGATCGGCGCGATCGGCCAGAAGCCGGGCTCCGCCACCAAGCCCTTCTTCGGCGTGAAGCCGGAGATCGTGGACAACGACGGCCATGTGCTGGAAGGCGAGACGGAGGGCAACCTCTGCATCGCCGACAGCTGGCCCGGTCAGATGCGCACGGTGTTCGGCGACCACGAGCGTTTCGTCCAGACCTACTTCTCGACCTTCCCCGGCAAGTATTTCACCGGTGACGGCTGCCGGCGCGACGCCGACGGCTATTACTGGATCACCGGCCGCGTGGACGACGTGATCAACGTGTCCGGCCACCGCATGGGCACGGCCGAGGTCGAAAGCGCGCTGGTCGCCCACCCGAAGGTCGCCGAGGCCGCCGTCGTCGGCTACCCGCACGACCTGAAGGGCCAGGGAATCTACGCCTACGTCACGCTCAACGCCGGCGAGGAGCCGACGGAGGCGCTGCGCAAGGAACTGGTGAACTGGGTCCGCAAGGAGATCGGCCCGATCGCCTCGCCCGACCTGATCCAGTGGGCGCCCGGCCTGCCCAAGACCCGCTCCGGCAAGATCATGCGCCGCATCCTGCGCAAGATCGCCGCGAACGAGCACGAGGCGCTGGGCGACACCTCCACGCTCGCCGATCCGGGCGTGGTCAACGACCTCGTCGAAAACCGCATGAACCGCGGCTGACCGGCGCCGGAACGGTTGGTGTTTCAGGACCGGGGGCCTTCGCGGCCCCCGGTTCCTTTTTCAGGCCTTGAGGCGTGGAACGGCATGGCCCGCGCTTCTGTTGGACGCCGGAAAGCCGGACGTCCGAAGGTCGGAGCCCCGGCAGGCGGACCAGCGCGGAAGGGGACGGCGGCCATGCGCATTCACCATCTGAACTGCGGGACCATGTGCCCGCTCGGCGGCAAGCTGTTCGACGGCGTCAGCGACGGGATCACCGCCAACCTCGTCTGCCACTGCCTGCTGATCGAAACGGAGCAGGGCTTGGTGCTGGTGGACACCGGTTTCGGCATCGACGACGTGCGCCAGCCGCTCTCCCGCCTCAGCCCGCTCTTCGTCACCACCAACAACGTCCAACTCCGCGAGGAGGACACCGCGCTCCGTGCCGTGGAGCGGCTGGGCTTCTCCGCCGGCGACGTGCGGCACATCGTGGTGACGCATCTGGACTTCGACCATGCCGGCGGCATCGAGGATTTCCCCAACGCCACCGTCCATGTCTTCGCCCGCGAGCTGGAAGCGGCGCGCGGCGAGCGCAACGGCATCATCGCCAGCCAGCGCTACCGCCCCCGCCAGTGGGACGAGGCCGTGAACTGGCAGAGCTACCGACCCGGCGGCGAGGACTGGTTCGGCTTCGAGGCCGTGCGCGACCTGAAGGGCCTGCCGCCGGAGATCCTGCTGATCCCCCTGGTCGGCCATACCTGGGGCCATTGCGGCGTGGCGGTGCGGGACGGGCAGGGCTGGCTGCTGCACGCCGGCGACGCCTATTTCTTCCACGGCGAAATGGACCTGGACGCCCCCCACTGCCCGCCGGGCTTCGCCGGTTACCAAAGGATGATGGAGGTGGACCGCGACTCCCGCCTCGCCAACCAGGAACGGCTGCGCGGCCTCCTGCGCGGCCATGGCGGCGAGGTCCGCGTCTTCTGCTCCCACGACCAGGAGGACCTGAAGCGCTTCGGGTGATCTTTAGCCGTCAACTGGGTGAGTTGCGTGGCCTTTTGGCGCTATTGTCTGGAATAGACAGCCATGTGCTGGTGGTGCAGCATGGGGGAGCTAAACATAGAGAGATGTAGGCTCCATGGCTGTCGCGCGCATTTTGGCAACAGTGCCTGGAAAGCCTCCGCAGCCCTGGGGCGACGAGGAAACTGAAAGCCTTACGGTCGCGCGCGAGCGTTTTGCTACGGCGGTCGCTGTAGCCCCTGTCGGTACCATCATCACCATGGAAGTGGGTGGACGAGAAGTGACCCGCTGCCGGGTCGAGCAGCCCGCGACGCTCCAGCGCCCGCGGCTTGACTTGGACGAGTTTGATGAGCATCTGGTCCGTGTGAAAACGGACGAACTCCGCGTTCCAAAAGGCTCAAGCGCCTACCTGCTTCGGCGTGGTGGAGGAACCGTACGCCTCCTTATCGACGGCGGGACCGCCCTTGTCGCCGACAATGAGATCGGACCGGCCGGCAATGCGCGGCCTTTCGTGCCGCAGCGCCTGCGCCTTCCTTACGGGAGGTGGACGGAACCGGACGGTGCAGTGGTATTGTTCTCGCGGGACTATGCACCGCTTTGGCGGTTACGGCCCAATACCGTGCCGGAGCCGCTACCGCCCTGGCTCTGGATCCAGCACGAGGGCCGGGAGGAGTGGCTATGGCAGGGTGCCAAGACCCCATGGTCCGATCCTGCGACTGCCCGCGCCATGGAGGCGCTGTTGTGGGATGCGGGCGTTCGGGAGAATCCTCCTCTGGTCGACGCGCTCATTCCGCTCTTTAGCGGTGAGGCGGAGGAGATCCGCGAAGCGGTGCGATGGCTTGGCGGGCGAACCGGCTATTGAGACTACGGCTGGATGCTCGGAGGCCATGAGCCAGCAAGCGGCCTTTTCAACAGAAGGTTGAAGCCTCACCAGGAGAAGGAAGCGGCTTGCTGAGCGCTCAAAGGCTGTGTACGAGCTGCTCCGTCTCTCTATAAAAATTCGAATTTTTTGAAAATTAAAACGGAATGGAAGCCGGCTCATGGCGGTCGCGTTGACGCAGGATCAGAAGGAAGCGATCTGGTTTGTCATGCGCCGCAACTTCGGCCCGGACGTGAAGCTCTGGGTCTTCGGGGCGCGTGCGCTCGGTGACGACCGGGGAGACATCGATCTCTATGCCGAAGTGGCGGACGACACCGAGGAGATCATCATCCCTCGGGAGCGTTCCCGCCGGCAGATCGAGGCCCTGGTGGACGAGAAAATCGATCTGATCGTCCGCCGCGCGAACGGTGAGAAGACCACTTTCGATCTCGTCGCCAAGAAGCGCGGCGTGCCGCTCGATTACTGAGGGGTCGTTCGGCCGCCTCTTCACCCCGCGCCCACGGCCTCGCACCAGGGCTGGCGTTTCTCGCCCTTGTAGGGGCGGGCGAGGCCGGCCTTGATCAGGGACTGGGAGAGTTCGAGGCCGTCGGGGGTGACGATGCGGGCGCGGACGCGGTTGCCGAACTTGTCGGGCTGCACGTCCATCAGCGCGACTGGGCCGGTGCCGACGAGGCGCCGGGTCAGGTCCTTGGCCTCGGCGGCGAGCTTGCGCTCACGGTCGCAGCGGGCGCGGGACTCGGGCGTGTCGATTCCGTCCACGCGGACGTTGGTCTCCACCACTTGGCCAAGCCAGATCAGGGCGCGCACGGCGATGGTGTCGCCATCAATGACCTCCAGCACCTCGGCCGGGATCGGGCCGGGCAGCACTGCGGGGCCGGCCTCGGCTATGGTCCCGGCGAGCAGGGCAAGCGCCAGCAGGGCAGCACGCCTTCCACCCGACACAGCCGACCTCCCCGCAAGAATGGATTACCTCTGCATATCAGGGTAAGCCCGTCAGGAAGGCTCGGCAAGGCAAAAGGGAATTCGGTCCTGCACGCGTTCGTGTGCGGGCATCCCGCAAGCGCTCGTAGGCGGCAGGTCCTAGGGAACCATCCCTTCGATCAGAAGTCGGAGCAGCGGCCCTTGAACTCCCAATCGCCGAAGCGGGTCGGTTCCGGTCCCTTGGGCCCGCCGATCTCGCCGGGCATCTGTTCGGGGATGGCGGCGACGGAGTCGCCCTGCACCGCGTCGGCGGCGGGGGGCGTGGCGTCGGCCTTCTTGTCGGGGGTGGGGGTCTTGTCGGTCATGACACTCAATATGGGTTCTGGCTTGGCCGGTTTCAGCCCGCGCGGCCGCCATCGGACCACCGGCCCGACCGGGATCTGGTGCCGAGCCCATATCACCGCCGGCGGCGCCCGGGAAGCCCCGGACGGCCGCTCCACGGGAAGAGCGGAGTCGTCCACGGCGCGTTTGACAAGCGGGGTCCGGATTCACATTCTACGCCGATGCTCCTATCCCCTGGATATGACCCCGCCGCTCTCGTCCCGGCGGAGCTTGCCCTGGCCGGCCTGTTCGACGGCGGCTGGCTTTTCGAGGACCATTCCCGGTCGCCGCGCGAGGCGCTTCCGCTGCGGCTGGAGGAGGCCGGCCGGAACGGCGCCGACGGCTTCGGGCGTTTCCGCGCGGCCGCCGAATCGCTCGTCCTGGAGGCGGAGGCGCGCGGCGGGACGGGGGCCGCGCTCGACGCGCTGATCGACGGTCTGCTGCTTCTCGAGACCGTCCGCATTCCCCGGGCGCTGGAGGAGGCGGAGCGCGCCATCGACCGCTTCACGCAGGAGGTCGCCTACAAGCGGCGGGACCTGATGCCCCGCCTGCCGGGCTTCCTCGCACGGACGCGCGCGCTGCACCGGGAGGCGCGGGTCCTGTGCCGCGACCTGCGCTGGCGCCTGATGGTGCTGCGCGTCCGCACCGAGCCGACCATTCCGGACGGCCCGATGCAGGGACGGAACACCGACTTTTCCCGCCTCGATGCGGGCTGAAACAGGGGCCGAGCCATGGCGCGCTACGTGAAGAGCGACCGCTTCGACGAGCGGGTGAAGCGGGCGCTGCCGCCGGACGAGCGGGTGCGCGCCGACCGCACGCTGAAGCGGCTGGGCGAGAACCCGCCGCCGGCCGAGATCGAGTTGCGCCCCATGGAGGGGCAGGACGGGCTGCTGTGGGAGATGCGCGCGGGCGGGGCCAACCGCTTCATCCTGCGGCGCTGCCGGGACCGCGAGGGCGACTATTTCCTGGTCGAGGACGTCGGTTCCTACGAGCGGGTGGAGGAGTAGGCCCGCGGCCCCGGCATACTCGGCCATCGACAGTTGCCTTCCGGCGTACTACATCCACGCCCATGACCGAATCCACCCTCGCCGCGCGCGGCATCGCCCTCGATCTGCTGCGCGACGTGCTGCGCAAGAACGTTCCCTTCGACGACGCCTTCGACGCGCATCCCGAGATGGCATCGCTGGAGCCGCGCGACCGCGGCTTCGTGCGGCTGCTGGTCGCCACGGTGCTGCGCCGGCTCGGCCAGATCGACGCGCTGATCGAGGGAAGCCTCGCCAAGCCCGGCCTGCCCAAGGCGACGGTGCTCGACCTGCTGCGGCTCGGCACGGCTCAGCTCGTCTTCCTCGGCACGCCCCCGCACGCGGCGGTGGACACGGCGGTGGAACTGGCGGCGGCGCGCGGGGCGGAGCCCTACAAGGGGCTGATCAACGCGGTGCTGCGCCGGATCACCCGCG
This sequence comes from Azospirillum sp. SYSU D00513, assembly GCF_017356015.1. Lineage (GTDB taxonomy): Bacteria > Pseudomonadota > Alphaproteobacteria > Azospirillales > Azospirillaceae > Azospirillum. Next base: position 157,333 of record NZ_JAFIQV010000005.1, on the reverse strand, counting down.
AGGGCGCGGAGCTGGCCGCGGCGCAGGACGCCGGGCGTCTCAACACGCCCGACTGGCTCTGGCTGAGCTGGCGCCAGCATTACGGCCTGCCGCGCACCCGCGCGCTGGTCGAGGCGCATCTGCACGAGGCGCCGCACGATATCACCGTCAAGGCCGATGCGGCGGGCTGGGCCGAGCGGCTGGAGGCACGGCTGCTGCCGACCGGCACCTTGCGCCGCGCCACCGGCGGTCCGGTCACCGAGCTGCCGGGCTTCGAGGAAGGGGCCTGGTGGGTGCAGGACCTCGCCGCCTCGCTGCCGGCCAAGCTGTTCGGCGACCTGACGGGCCGGCTGGTCTACGACCTGTGCGCCGCACCCGGCGGCAAGACCGCCCAGCTCGTCGCGGCTGGCGGGCGCGTGGTGGCGGTGGACCGTTCGGCCAAGCGGCTGGAACGGGTCACCCAGAACCTGTCCCGCCTCAATCTGGAGGCGGAGGTCGTCGCCGCCGACGTGGCGACCTGGAACCCCGGCCCGCCGGCCGACGCCGTGCTGCTCGACGCGCCCTGCTCGGCGACCGGCGCCATCCGGCGCCATCCGGACATCCTGCGCATCAAGCAGCCCGAGGACATCGCCAAGCTCGCCCGCGCGCAATCGCGGCTGCTCGCCCACGCGGTTGACCTCGTGAAGGTCGGCGGCACGCTGGTCTATTGCACCTGCTCCATCCAGCCGGAAGAGGGGGAATTGCAGATCGACCGCATCCTCGCCCAGGATCCGCGGGTGGAACGGCTGCCCGTCACGCCCGGCGAGCTGGGCGGCCTGTCCGAGCTGATCAACGGGCGCGGCGAGGTCCGGTCCTTGCCCGGCATGCTGCCCGAGCTTGGCGGGATCGACGGTTTCTTCGTGGCGCGGCTGCGGCGTATATCGGAATAACTTACCGCCGGCTTGCGGTGCACGCGGCTTATTGTTAACACACAGGGGATGCCCCCCACCGACCGCCTTCCCGTGATGACCAGAGCGCTCCGCCGACCAGCCCCGACCCCGTCCGGGGCCTGCCGCATGGTGGCACCATGACGAAGGCGCGCCGCCGGTACAGCGGTTTTCGGGGCGGAATGGCGCAGATCGCCTTCGGCAACCCCTTCTATTCCCTGACGCTGGGCGGCCGCGCGCCGTCCGTGCTGGCCGCGGTGCCGCCCGATCCCTGGCCGGGCGACGCCGGGCAGGGTGCGGCCATCCTGTCGGGCGTGCTGCGCTTCGCAGGCCAGGGGCTCGGCATGGACCCGAACGGCGCGCCCAACTGGGCTCCGTCCAACGCGACGCAGGGCTGGCTGGCCGCCCTGCACGGGTTCGAGTGGCTGCGCGACCTGCGCGCGGTCGGCGGCGACGCCGCCCGGCGGCGCACGCGCCAGCTCGTCCTCTCCTGGCTCGACGGCAACGCCGCCTGGAGTGCCGAGAGCTGGGCGCCCGACGTGCTGGGTGCCCGCATCGCCAACTGGATCGGATTGCACGATTTCTACTGCGCGTCCGCCGACGACGAGTTTCGCGCCCGAGTCTTCCACAGCCTGGCCCGCCAGACCCGCCACCTGACCCGCGTTGTTCCCGGCAATCTCGGCGGGGCCGAGCTGATCACCGCGCTGAAGGGCATGATCTACGGCGGCTTCTGCCTGCCCGACCACGAGAAGGCCGGGATGGAGGCGCTGCGCCAGCTCGACCGCGCGCTGCCGCGCCAGATCCTCGCCGACGGCGGCCATGTGGAGCGCAACCCGTCGGTCCAGCTCCGCATCCTGCGCGACCTGATCGACATCCGCGCCGTGCTGCGCGTCGCCCATGTCGAGCTGTCGGAAACGCTCCAGCACACCATCGACCGCATGACGCCGGCCCTGCGCTTCTTCCGGCACGGCGACGGCGGGCTCGCGCTCTTCAACGGCGGGGCGGAGGAGGACGCCGCCCTGGTGGACACGGTCCTGGCCCAGGCCGACGCGCGTGGCCGCCCGCTGAAAAGCGCGTCGCACACCGGCTTCGAGCGGCTGATCGCCGGCCGCACGCTGGTGCTGATGGACAGCGGCTCCCCCCCGCCGCCCGGCCTGGACGCCCGCGCCCACGCCGGCACCCTGTCGATGGAGGTGTCCGTCGGCAAGGAGCGCATGATCGTCAATTGCGGCAGCCACCCGCTGGACAGCGGCCCCTGGCGCCCGGCGCTGGCCGCCACGGCGGCCCATTCCACGGTCACGCTCGCCGAGACCAACAGCTCCGAAGTGCTGGAGGCCGGCGGGCTCGGCCGCCGGCCCACCCATGTCGCCAGCGAGCGGCAGGAGTCCGACGGGGCCGTGCTGGTGGTCGCCACCCACAACGGCTATGCCCGGAACTTCAGCTTCCTGCACCGGCGGCGCGTCTATCTCGCCGACAACGGCGAGGACCTGCGCGGCGAGGACACGCTGGAGCCGGTCATCGGCGCCACGCCGGAGAACCAGCCCTTCGCGCTGCGCTTCCACCTGCACCCCTCCGTGCAGGCCGCCTTCCTCGGCAACGGGGTGGTGCAGCTCCTGCTGCCGAGCGGGGCCGAATGGCGGCTGCGCGCCACCGGCGGCAACATCGTGCTGGACGAGAGCATCTATCTCGGCGGCGGCGGCGAGCACCGGCGGACCACGCAGGTCGTGATCCACGGGCATACCGGCTCCGACGGCACCACGGTGAAATGGGCCTTGCGCCGCGAGCGCAAGGGGGCGTAAATCGCGGCCATTCGCGGCGGCCGGCCCGATTTCGCGCTGTTTTCAGGGTGAAAACCGGACGGGAGACCTGGGAAGACCGGGACATGCGGGGCGGGCGGGGCGATGGTCCCGGCCGGCGCCGCGCTGTCCGCCCTGTCGCCTCCCGCTGCGACCGGTTCGACCCCGACAGCAGGATTGCCCCATGAGCCCGCCGAAAGCCGCCCATTCCCCCGCTCCCGACACCGTGCGCATCACCCGCGCGCTGATTTCCGTGTCCGACAAGACGGGGCTGGTCGCCCTGGGGCAGGCGCTCGCGGCCAGGGGCGTGGAGATCCTCTCCACCGGCGGCTCCGCCCAGCGGCTGGCCGAGGCCGGCGTGCCGGTGAAGGAGGTCTCCGACCACACCGGCTTTCCCGAGATCATGGACGGCCGCGTCAAGACGCTGCACCCGCGCGTCCATGGCGGCATCCTGGCCCGCCGCGACATCCACGCCGACGCCATGGCCGCGCACGACATCCCGGCCATCGACCTGGTGGTCGTGAACCTCTACCCGTTCGAGTCGACGGTGGCCGGCGGCGCCGACTACGCCAACTGCGTCGAGAACATCGACATCGGCGGCCCGGCCATGATCCGCGCGGCGGCCAAGAACCACGACTTCGTCACCATCGTCACCGAGCCCGAGGATTACGAGGCGGTGATCGCCGAGCTGGCGGCCACGGACGGCTGCACCACGCTTGCCCTGCGCCGCCGGCTCGCCCAGCGCGCCTACGCCCGCACCGCCGCCTACGACGCCGCCATCTCCGGCTGGCTCGCCGGCCAGCAGGGCGAGGTCTTCCCGCCGCGCACCGCCCTGTCCGGCAAGCTGGTCCAGACCCTGCGCTATGGCGAGAACCCGCACCAGCAGGCGGCCTTCTACGCGACCGGCGAGCAGCGCCCCGGCGTCGCCACCGCCATCCAGCTCCAGGGCAAGGAGCTGAGCTACAACAACCTCAACGACACGGACGCCGCCTTCGAGCTGGTGGCCGAGTTCGAGCGCCCGGCCGTCGCCATCATCAAGCACGCCAACCCCTGCGGCGTCGCCCAGGGCGAAAGCCTGCTGGAGGCCTACAAGTCGGCCCTGCTCTGCGACCCGGTCAGCGCCTTCGGCGGCATCATCGCCGTCAACCGCCCGCTGGACGCCGCCACGGCGGAGGAGATCGCCAAGCTCTTCGCCGAGGTGGTGATCGCGCCGGACGCCGACGAGGCCGCCCGCGCCGTGCTGGCCTCCAAGAAGAACCTGCGCGTCCTGCTGAGCAAGGACATGCCGGACCCGGCCGAACCGGGCATGATGATCAAGCAGCTCTCCGGCGGCTTCCTCTTGCAGAACCGCGATTCCGGCCGCGTCAGCCCGGCCGACCTGAAGGTCGTGACCAAGCGCGCTCCGACCGAGGCCGAGATGGCCGACCTGCTCTTCGCCTTCCGCGTCGCCAAGCACGTCAAGTCGAACGCCATCGTCTACGCGAAGAACGGCGCCACCGTCGGCGTCGGCGCCGGCCAGATGAGCCGCGTCGACTCCGCCCGCATCGCCGCCATCAAGTCGGGCGAGGCCGCCAAGGCCGCCGGCCTGTCCGAGCCGCTGACCCGCGGCTCGGTCGTGGCGTCGGACGCCTTCTTCCCCTTCGCCGACGGCCTGCTGGCGGCGGCGGAAGCCGGTGTCACGGCGGTGATCCAGCCCGGCGGCTCGATCCGCGACGACGAGGTGATCGCCGCCGCCGACGAGAAGGGCCTCGCCATGGTCCTCACCGGCATGCGCCACTTCCGGCACTGAGCCGTTTGCCAGGATTGCGTACGGAGCGGGCGGGGCCTTCGGGCTCCGCCCGTTTTCAATTCTTGGGTCGGTGAACTTCCGGCGGTTTTGGCCGCTGCTTGTGAAAATCCATCACAAGGCGTGAAAAACAGGAAGAATCGGGCCTGATCCGTGAAAAGCTTGAAGCCGTGCACCCGGCTTCAGCGCCGGCCGAGCATCCGGGCGAACAGCTCCGCGGCGGTGGGCGGTGCCGAAGGCTTGGCTTCGTCGCGCGGGGGAACCTCCGCCGGCTGGCCTTGCGCGGCGGGCCGGTTCAGCGCCTCGTTGATGCTGGCGAAGGCCTCGATGTCCTTGATGTGCAGCATGCGGCTTTACTCCGTCCTTCCAGGAATGTTCAGGGCGGGGGTGACGGCGCGGCTTCGGCGCGCGCCGGCTCGCGAACGGTGAGCATAAGCGCGAAGCCGATCACGAAGAAAGCGACAACGCTCGCCATGCCGGCGCGCTGGCTGGAGAAGGCCTGGGTGGCGAGGCCGAAGGCGAGAGGGCCGAGGAAGCCGACGGCCCGGCCGGTCAGGCTGTAGAGCCCGAACATCTCGCCCGCCATGCCCGGCGGCGACAGCCGCGCCATCAGCGACCGCCCGGCGGCCTGGGCCGGCCCGAAGAAGGTGCCGAGCCCGAGGGCCAGGATCCAGAACCACAGCTTCTCCTCGACCAGCAGCAGCGGCACGCCGAAGCCGGTGAGTGCCGTGAGGCTGATGAGGATCGTCGGCTTGGCGCCGATCCGGTCGTCCACCCAGGCGAAGGCGACCGCCCCGAACCCTGCGCAGACGTTCAGCGCGATGGCGAAGAGCACGATCTCCTGGAAGCTCATCCCGAAGGTGCCGGCGGCGAACAGGCCGCCGAAGGCGGTGATGGTGCTGATGCCGTCGCGGAAGAAGGCGCTGGCGATCAGGTAGCGCAGGACCTGCTTGTAGCGGCGCAGCTCCAGAACCGTCCGGCGCAGGGTGGCGAGTCCCTCGCGCACGGACGCACCCAGGGGGCGCCCGGTGGCCGGCTCGTCCGGCACCAGCAGGAAATAGGGCAGGGCGAAGAGCCCGTACCAGGCCGCCACCAGCAGGCTGGTCGCCCGCACGTTGGCTTGATCCTCCTTGCCGAGCAGCCCGAACAGCGGGGCCTCGGCCTGCACGAAGACGAAGAGCGCCAGAACGAGGCAGCTCAGGCCGCCGAAATAGCCCAAGCCCCAGCCCCAACCCGACACGCGGCCCAGCCGGTCCTTCGGCACCAGCCCGGGCAGGCTGGCGTTGTAGAAGACGTTCGCCAGCTCGAAGGAGACCGTCGCCACCACCACGCAGGCCAGCGCGAGGAAGGCGTCGTCCGGGGTGGGCCGCACCCACCAGAGCAGGGCGCTCGCCACGACCGTCACCGCCGTGAAGCCGGCCAGCCAGGGCTTGCGCCGTCCGTTGCGGTCGGCGATGGCGCCCAGAACGGGGCTCAGCAGCGCGATCAGCAGGCCGCACAGCGTCATGGCGGCACTCCAGCGGGCGGCACCCGACACCTCGTCGCCCACCACCCCGCGCGCGAAATAGACGGCGAAGATGAAGGTGGTGATCACCGTGTTGTAGGCCGAGCAGGCCCAGTCGTAGAGGCACCAGGCGGCGATGGCGCGCCAGTCGCTCGTTCGGCCGGCGGCGGGGGTGGGCGGCATGAGGGGCTCCTGTCAGGCGCGCCGCAGTCTAGCCCAAGCCGGCGTCCAGCCCAAGCCACGGCCCGGCTCCCGTCCTCAGGCGAGGTTCTTGTAGAAGAAGGTGGTGTCGCAGGGGCGCCCGTCGGGATGGAGGGCGAAGCCGGGAATCACCCCGACCCGAGTCCAGCCCATGCGCCCGTAAAGCCGCTCGGCCTCCTCCGAGCCGGTGTCGAGCACGAGCAGCGTCTTGCCGGCCGCCCGCGCCGCCTCCTCCGCGGCCCGCATCAGCGCGGCACCGACACCGCGCCGCCGGGCACGGCGGTGGACCAGCATCTTGGACAGGTCGGCGCGGTGCGGCTGGTTTTCCGGCTGTCCGAGAATCAGCTGCACCGTGCCCAGGGTCTCGCCATTCGCGGGGTCCTCCGCGACCAGAAGGGCGCGCTCGCCACGCGCGACCCCTTCGGCGACGCCGCGCCAGAAGGCCTCGGCCTTCTCCCGGCCGAGTGGCGCCATGAAGCTGACCGAGGCGCCGCCCGCGACGCAGTCGATAAGGACCTCCGCCAGGGCGGCGACCCTCCCGTGGGCCTCCTCGCCCGAGAGCGGGCGGACGAGGATGGCGTCGTCGCGGGGTGCGGCTTCGGTCATGGTCGTTCCTCGTCTCCTGGCGCCGGACCAGCATGAAATCGCGCATCGGCGGCGTCAACGGCCCGGCGAGCCCGTGCTATCTTGCCCCGGCCGGGCCTCGCGTGCCCGGACATTGCCGAGGACCCGGACATTGCCGAGGAGACGACCGTGACCATGCCGAAGGCCGTTTTCACCGCCGCGCTGCTCGGCCTGACGCTGGCGATGCCGCTGGCCGGCTGCGGCGCGTCCGGCGCCTTTTCCTCGCAAGGGGAGGGCCAAACACTGACCGTCGCCCGCCCTGACAGCGAAGCGGCCTGCCGGGAGGCTGGCGGGCGCTGGGCCAAGGGGGGGCGGCGCGGGCTGGAGCTGTGCTTCATGCCGCTTTCCGACGGCGGCAAGGCCTGTACCGCGCGCGGCGACTGCGCCGGGGAGTGCCTCGTGACCGAGGCCGGCGCCCAGTGCCAGAAGAGCGGCCCGATCTTCGGTTGCTACAGCTACCTCGACGACCAGGGGCGCAAGGGGACGATTTGCCGGGACTAGGCCGGCTTCAGACCATCGAGCCGCCGACCACGCCGAAGGAGATCTGGTTGTTGTCGTAGCGGGCCAGGATGCGCAGCCGGTCGCCGGGGGCGACCGGGATCGGGCTTTCCAGGAAGGTCATGGCCTGCTTCCAGTGGTTGGTGCGCGAGCGGCTCCCCGAGCGGTAGGTGACCTCCTCGTCCATGAAGAGGTCGAACCAGAAGGCGACGCCATGGACGGTGCCCTCGGCGGTGACCTCCACCTCGATCTCGCGCTCGCCCTCCTCCGGCATGTTGCGGGTGAAGTCGAAGTCCAGCGCGGTGAAGTCGGCGGACAGGGGCGTGTGGGCGTCGGCGGCGAGGTCGATCTGCTGGTAGCCGGGGGAGCGGAAGACGTCGAAGCTCGACATGTCGAAGCCGTCGATGGTCTTGACCGGGTTGATGCGCGCCAACTCCGGCGTCTCGACCAGCATGGCGTAGACCGTCGAGGCGCGCGGGATGATGGCGCCGCCGGGCTTCACCAGATGGGTGCGGGCGTGCTGGAGCACCGACAGCATGCGCGGGGCCAGCATGCCGATGTTGATCAGCTCCGACACGAAGACGTCGGCCTTCTCCGGCATGTCCTCGCCCATGACGAGCTGGGTGGACAGCTTCGGCACGACCGAGACGCGGTCCTCGTAGCCGTTCCGGGCCACGGTCTCCTTGGCGACGCGGGCGAGGATCGGGTTCACCTCGCAGGTCACCACCTTCCCCGCGCCCGCGCGCGCGGCCATCATGGCGACGATGCCCGATCCGGTGCCGATCTCCAGCACCAGGGAGTCGGGCTTCACCGCCCGGCGCAGCGCCGCGTCGTAGGCCTCGTTCCGTTCGAAGTCGTTGATCATCGGCAGGTGCCAGCCGGGCACCGCGCCGGAATGGATCAGCCGGCGCGTGAAGGCGACCAGCGGGTGGTCCGGGTCGATGGCGCGGGCCGCCTCGATGACCTCCACCGCCTCGCCCGCTCGGTCAAGGCTCTGCAGCGCGTGGGCCAGCCCGACATGGGCCGGGATGAAGCGGGGTGCCGCCGTCAGCACGGCGCGGAAGGCCTCGGCCGCCTCCTCCAGCGCGCCGCGCGTGGACAGCAGTTCGGCGAGGTTGTAGCGGGCGTCGAGATAGCCCGGCTCCAGCTCCAGCGAGGTGGCGAAGGCGGCTTCCGCCTCCTCCAGCCGGCCCAGCTCACGGAGCGTGGCGCCCAGGAAGTTGTGCATCTCCGGCGCGCCGGGGCGCAGCTCCAGCGCCTTGCGGAAGGCGGCCTCCGCCTCCTCCGGCCGGCCCAGCGCCTTCAGCGCGTTGCCGAGGTTGCCGTGCAGCTCCGGCAGCCGGTCGTTCACCGCCAGCCCGCCGCGGAAGGCGGCCTCCGCCTCCGCCGCGCGGCCGAGCTGGAAGAGCAGGCTTCCCCGGCTGTTGTGGAAGGAGGCGTCGTTGCCGTTCTCCCCGATGGCGCGGGCGAACAGCTCCAGCGCCGGTTCCGGATGGCCGGTGTGGGCGGCGATCAGGCCGAGCAGGTGCAGGGCGTCGGCGTTGTGCGGGTCCGCCGCCAGGATCCCCCGGCAGGCAGCCTCCGCCCCGGCGAGGTCGTCCGCCCGGAACCGGCGGATGGCGTCTTTCAGGTCGGGGGCGGTGTCGGTCATGGCGGAGGCTCCGGATCGGCGAAAAGCTCTGGTCGTGGCGCACTTTAGCGGGAAAGCCGCCGTTGCTACAGCCATAATGCCATGCCCGCCGGAGCTGTGTGCCTACCCGCCCACCGGATCTAAGCCGGGCGCTTCTACCGGCCGACCTTCCGAACGCGAGCATGCCCGCTCATCGGCATCGACATTCATTCGTATGGAGGGTTGGCGTTGAGCCTTCCGATGAATGAGCTACGAGGCTCTTGGAAGTATGGCAAAAACACCATATCCTTCCGCACCGAAAGGCCGTGAAATCCTTTGGATGGGCAGCAGTCTCAAAGACATTTCACGCTTCGATCCGGATCTGAAGGGAGCGTTCGGATACCAGCTTCGCCAAGTGCAGAACGGGGAAACTCCTTTCAACGCCAAGCCGGCGGAAGTGCCGGGCACGATGAAGCTTGTGGAGAACGACGACACAGATACTTACCGGGTCGTGTACACGGTGAAGCTTAAGACAGCTGTGTATGTGTTGCATGCATTTCAGAAGAAATCGAAAAGCGGAATAGCAACGCCACAGAGGGACATCGACTTGATCCGGAAACGTCTGGCGAGCGCGGCGGAACTGGATCGTGAACGCGAGGAGGAACGGAGGAATGGCTGATTTCACCGTAAGCAGCGGCAATGTCTTCGCCGACCTTGGGTTCACCGCCGAGCAAGCCGAGGAGATGGAGGTCAAGAGCGGCCTCATCGGCCACATCGCGGCGGCCATCCATAGTCGGGGACTGACACAGACGGAGGCCGCAGCCCTGGTCGGCACGGATCAGCCGACCCTGTCCAAGGTGTTGCGGGGCCGCATGCACAGCGTGAGCGTCGAGCGTTTGACGGCTTGGCTGAACAGGCTGGGCTATGACGTGACGGTCACGGTGACCGCCAAGCCCGAGACGGCCGGCCGTGGACATTTCTCGGTCGATCTCGGCGCGGGATGACGGCCGGGCCTGTCCGGATTGGTTCCGGACAGGCCCGGCGGCCTCATGCACGCCCCCGTTACCCCGCCGTCAGCCCCCGGAGCTGCCGGTTGGCGACGGCGAGCATGGAGAGGTCGATGCCGGGCTGGGTGCGCAGCTCCGAGAGGAGCTGTTCGACCCGCTCGACCACCGGGCGGCGCTGCTCGGTCCAGCTTTCCACCAGCGCGTCCGCCGCCGAGGCGGAGCCGCCGGACTCCAGGATGCGCAGGGTCAGCTGCGTCTGGTGCGCGAACAGGTCGTCCAGGATGGCGGCCACGGCCTGCTTCTGCCAGTGGTTGTCGGTCTTGGCCATCGCCGCCTTCTCGCGCAGCCATTCCAGCCCGAAGCGGCGGCCGAGCTGGAAGAACACCGCCGCAACCGCCGCGACCTCGCGGCCCGTCCGACCGGCGATCCGCACGATGTCGGGGGCGGCGGCGAGCACCGGCAGCGCCGCCACGCGGCCGGCGAGGACGTCGGGCACGCCCTGCCCGGCGAACTCCCGTCGGCGGTCGGCGAACTGCTGGATCTCGTCCGGGTCGAGCACGTCCTCCAGCCCGCCGGCCAGCGCTTCGATGCCGGGGCGGTAGGCGGCCGTCTCCGCCGCGATGTCCAGCGGGTGGGCGGCGTTCGTCAGGAACCAGGCGGCCGTACGCTCCATCAGCTGCACCGTCTCCAGCAGCATGGCGGTCTGCACGGCCGCCGCGACGCGGTTGTCCAGCCCCTCGATCTCCGCCCACAGTGAGCGCAGGCCGAAGGCGTCGCGCACGATGGCGTAGGCGCGCGTCACGTCGGCCGGGCCCATGCCGGTCTTCTCCATGATCTCCTTCACGAAGGTCGGGCCGCCCCGGTTGGACAGGCTGTTGGTCATGACGTTGGCGATGATCTCGCGCCGCAGCCGGTGGCGGGCGATGGCGTCGGCGTGCCGCTCGCGCAGGGGGCCGGGGAAGTAGCGCAGCAGGTCCTCGGTCATGAAGGGATCGTCCGGCAGGTCCGAGGCCAGCAGGTCGTCGTAGAGCGTCAGCTTGGCATAGCCCAGCAGCACCGCCAGCTCCGGCCGGGTCAGCCCCTGCCGGTTCGCCGTGCGCGACGCGATCTCCTCTTCGTCGGGCAGGAACTCGATGGCGCGGTTCAGCCGGCCCGACCGCTCCAGCGCGCGGATGAAGCGCGCCTGCGGCTCGAGCTGGTCGGCCCCGCGCGCCTGGGCGAGCGACAGGGCCTGGGTCTGGTGGTAGTTGTGGGCGAGCACGAGGCGCGCCACCTCGTCGGTCATGCTGCTCAGCAGCTCGTCGCGCTGCTTCAGCGTCATGTCGCCGCGCGCCACCACGTCGCCTAGCAGGATCTTGATGTTCACCTCATGGTCGGAGGTGTCCACGCCCGCGGAGTTGTCGATGGCGTCGGTGTTCAGCCGGACCCCGTTCATGGCCGCCTCGACGCGCCCGCGCTGGGTGACGCCGAGGTTGGCGCCCTCGCCGACGACCCTGGCCCGGATGTCGCGCCCGTCGATGCGAAGCGCGTCGTTGGCCTTGTCGCCGGCGTCGGCGTTGGTCTCGCGCGACGCCTTCACGTAGGTGCCGATGCCGCCGAACCACAGCAGGTCCACCCTGGCCGTCAGCAGCCGGCGCATCAGCTCCGCCGGGGGCAGGTGGGTCTCGGCGATTCCGAAGCGCTCGCGGATCTCCGGCGTCAGCTCCAGCGACTTGGCCGAGCGCTCGTAGATCCGTCCGCCCTTGGACAGCAGGCCCGCGTCGTAGTCGGCCCAGGAGGAGCGGGGCAGGTCGAACAGCCGCTTGCGCTCGGCCCAGCTCGCCGCCGGATCCGGATCGGGATCGACGAAGACGTGGCGGTGGTCGAAGGCGGCGAGCAGACGGATGTGTTTCGACAGCAGCATGCCGTTGCCGAACACGTCGCCCGACATGTCGCCGACCCCGACGCAGGTGAAGTCCTGCGTCTGGATGTCCTGGCCGATCTCGCGGAAATGGCGCTTCACCGACTCCCAGGCGCCGCGCGCGGTGATGCCCATCTTCTTGTGGTCGTAACCGGCCGAGCCGCCGCTGGCGAAGGCGTCGCCCACCCAGAATCCGTACTCCAGCGACACCGCGTTGGCGTAGTCGGAGAAGGTCGCCGTCCCCTTGTCGGCGGCGACCACCAGATAGGGGTCGTCCCCGTCATGGCGAACGACGCCGGCCGGCGGCGCGACCGAACCGTCGGCGGCGAAGTTGTCGGTGATGTCCAAGAGGCCGCGCATCAATGTGCGGTAGCATTCCACGCCTTCGGCGAGCCATGCCTCACGGCCCGCCGAGGCCGGCGGCGGGCGCTTGACCACGAAGCCGCCCTTGGAGCCGACCGGCACGATGACCGCGTTCTTGACCATCTGCGCCTTCATCAGCCCGAGGATCTCCGTCCGGAAATCCTCGCGCCGGTCGGACCAGCGGATGCCGCCGCGCGCCACCTTGCCGCCGCGCAGATGCACGCCCTCCATGCGCGGGCTGTAGACGAAGACCTCCACCATCGGGCGCGGCAGAGGCAGCTCCTCGATGTTGCGGCTGTCCAGCTTGAAGGAGAGATAGGGCTTGGGCCGGCTGTCGGCCCCCGGCTGATAGGCGTTGGTGCGCAACGTGCAGCGGACCAGGTTGAGGACGCGGCGCAGGATGCGGTCCTCCTCCAGGTCGCCCACTCCATCCAGCGCCCGTTCGATGGCCTCCACATGGGCGGCCTCGGCCTGCCGCCGCTCCCCAGAGCCGTCGCCGGGGCCGGCAGCGGTGGCGGACGGATCGAAGCGGGCGTGGAACAGGGCCAGCAGCTCGCGGGCGATGGCCGGATAGGCGGCCAGCGTGTTCTCCACCAGATCCTGCCCGTAGGGCAGCCGCGCCTGGCGCAGGTACTTCGCGTAGGCGCGCAGGACGGCGACCTCCCGCGCGGTCAGCCCGGCGCGCAGGACCAGCCGGTTGAAGCCGTCATCCTCCATGCGGCCGTCCCACACGGCCAGCAGGGTCTGCTGGAACGTCTCCTTCACGGCGGCGATCTCGGCCGGCGCGCCGGCCTGCCCGCGCGCGGCGAAATCATGGATCCACACGGCCGGGGCGCCATCGGCCCCGGCGATCTCGTAGGGCACCTCGGTGATGACCTTCAGGTCCATGTGCTCCAGCATCGGCAGCACGTCGGACAGCGGCACCGGGGTGCCCTCGCGGTAGATCTTCACATGCAGGGTGCCGGGTTCGGCCTCCAGCGGGCGGTAGAGGTTCACGGCGAAGCCGCCCTGGGCCGCCGCGCGTCCGATCCAGTCGATGTCCTGGACCGCGGTCTCGGCCGGGAAGTCCTCCCGGTAGCCCGCCGGGAAGGCGTCGGCGTAGCGGCGCAGCAGCGCCAGCCCCTTCTCCTCGCCGTGCGCCTGGATCAGGGCGGAGGCGAGCTGGTCGGCCCAGCCGCGCACGACGCGGGCCACCTGCGCCTCCAGCTCCGCCGGATCGAAGGCGGGAAGCTTGCCGGGCGACGTGCGGACGATCAGGTGCAGCCGGGCCAGGGCGTTCTCGGAGAGCTGCGTGTAGAAGGCCGTACAGCAGCCGTCCAGCGCCTTCTCCAGGATGGTCTGGACCTGCCGGCGCAGGGCGGTGTCGTAGCGGTCGCGCGGGATGTAGACGAGGCAGGAGACGAAGCGTTCGAACGGGTCCTTGCGCAGGAACAGCGCGGTGCGCTGGCGCTCCTGCAGGTGCAGGATGCCCATGGCGATGTCGAACAGCTCGTCAGGGCGGATCTGGAACAGCTCGTCGCGCGGGTAGCTCTCCAGGATGTTCAGCAGCGCCTTGCCGTCGTGGCTGCGCGGTTCGAATCCGGCGCGCTCCACGATCTCGGCGGTCTTGCGGCGCAGGTAGGGGATCTCGCGCGGGCTGCGGTTGTAGGCGGACGAGGTGAAGAGCCCGGCGATCAGACGCTCGCCGACGACCCGGCCCGTCTCGTCGAAGCGCTTGATGAGGATGACGTCCATCGGCACCGGCCGGTGGACGGGGGAGGCGCGGTTCGCCTTGGTGACCATCAGGACGCGCGGGTTGCGCAAGAACTCCCGCACTTCCGGCGGCAGGGTGACGTAGTTGCGCAGGCCGTCGAAGACGGTGACCTGCTCGTCGCGCAGGATGCCGAGCCCGCTTTCGGGCACGAGGTTGAGCGAGGTCTGCGCGCCTTCCGCCCCCTCCTCGAACCGGTATTCGCGCAGGCCCAGGAAGGTGAAATGGTGGTCCTTCAGCCAGCGCAGGAAGGCCATCGCCTCCTCCACCTCCTCCGGCGGGACGGAGCGGAAGGCGGCCACGGACTCCTCCATCGCCTCGCCCACGCGGTCGAGCATGGCGCCCCAGTCACCGACCGCCGCCCGCACGTCGCCCAGCACGCGTTCCAGCCCGGCGCGCGCGGCCTCCAGCGCCTCGGGCCGGCTGACGGCGCCGATCTCCACATGCATGAAGGATTCGGGCCTGGTCTCCGCCGGCGCCTCGGCCGGCCCGTGCAGACCGGTCAGCCACCCCGCCTCGTCGCGCGCGACCCGCACCACGGGATGGATCACCAGATGGACGGTCAGCCCCTGGCGCGTCAGCTCCGCCACGACGGAATCGACCAGGAAGGGCATGTCGTCGTTGACGATCTCCACCACGGTGCGCGGCGACTGCCAGCCATGCTCTTCCATGCGCGGGTTGTAGACGCGCACGGCGGCCCGGTCGGGCTCGCGCCGCTGGCCCCACTGCCAGATGGCGAGTGCCGCGCCGTAGAGCTGCTCGGCCGGGGCCTGGAGGATGTCGTCGGGGGGGACGTTGTCGTAAAACTGCCGGACGAAACGCTCGGCGGGACCGGCGCGGTCGCGGTCCAGCCGCTCATGAAGGTGGCGGACGACCTGGTCGGTCAGTTTTTCCTTCAGCTGTTCGGCCTTGAGCGCCATGCGCTGTTCCTTCCCGGTTCTTCCAGTCGCGGCCGGTCTGGGCCGACCTTGGGCGACAGGGTAGCCGATCCGCCGGGGCTGGCAACCGGCGCGCGGGCATGGAGGCCTCTAAAATGCTCTTACGCCCAAAGGACAGGTTGTGGCACCGGCGGGCCGGCTCCGATGTTAGAAGCTTCTGTTAACGAGTTGTTAACCTTTCCGGGGCGGTGGGGGAGCGGCGCATGGATATGGCCTTGGCGGACATGGGCCTCGGCGTGCTGGCGGCGCTTCTGCTGGCCGGCGGCTCGGGCCTGGCCGGCTGGACGCTGCGCGCCCGCCGGGACGGGCCGGCGCCCGTCGCCCGGCCATCACAGGAACTCACGGTCGCCACCCCGGCACCGGCCGTCGCGGACGATGGGCCGGAGGCGCTGAACCGCGCGCTGCTCGACTCCGTCCGGGATGGCGTGATCGTGCTGGACGAGGGCGGCGGCATCCGGGCGCTGAGCCGATCGGCCGAGCGCCTGTTCGGCCGCGGCCTCGAATCGCTGCAAGGGCAGGGGATCGAGTCCCTGCTGCCCGAGCCTGCCCTGCCCGAGCATGGGCTGACCGTCGGCGAGAGCTGCCGGACCCAGGGGCGCCACCGGGACGGGCGGTTCTTCCCCCTGGACCTCACCGTCGGCGGCGAGGCGCTGGTGAATGGCGAGCGGCTGATGACCCTGCTGGTCCGCGAGCCCGCCCGCCCGCCCGTGCAGCGGCCGCCCGCCCACCGCCCCGCCGCCCGCCCGGCGGCATCCGGCGTGGCCGTGTCCGGAGAGGACGGCGGCCTGGCGCTGCGCCGCGCCAAGGAGGAGGCGGAGCGCGCCGCCGCCGCACGCACCAAGTTCCTGGCCGCCGCTGGCCACGACCTGCGCCAGCCGGTCCAGTCGCTGATCTTCTTCACCTCGGTCCTCGCCTCCCGCCTGCCGGAGGGGCCGATGCTGAAGATGGTGCGCAACATGGAGACGGCCGTCGACTCCATGAAGACGCTGCTCGACAACCTGCTCGACGTGGCGCGGCTCGACGACGGAACGGTGACCGTCTCGCCGGCGGACTTCCCCGCCGACAGCGTGCTGGGGCCGGTGCTGAACGGGCTGACGGCGACGGCCGAGCGCAAGGGGGTGGATCTGCGTGTGGTGCCCTCCAGCGCCATGGTGACCACCGACCCGGCCCTGCTCGGCCGCATGCTGCGCAACCTCGTGGACGGTGCCCTGCGCGGCACGGAGGACGGGCGGGTGCTGGTCGGCTGCCGGCGGCACGGCGGCCTACTGCGCATCGAGGTGTGGGACACCGGCAACGGGGAATCGCCCGGCCTGACGGAGGAGGGGCCGGAGAAGGGCATCGCGCTCGGCTTCGCCGTGGTGCGGCGGCTCGCGGCCCTGATGGGGCTGACGGTCGGCGCGCGGCCACTGCCGGGGCGCGGCGCCCTGCGCTGGGTCGAGGTGCCGCTCCAGCCCGTCGCCCGGCGCGACGTCCGCCGCCCGGTGCGCGCCGGCGAGGGCGCCGACGCGTCGCGCGGCACGTCCTCGCGGGGAACGATCGTCCTGATCGACGACGAGCCGGTGGTGCTCGCCAGCCTCCAGATGGTGCTGCAGGGCTGGGGCTACGAGGTGATCGCCGCCTCTTCTGCGGCGGAGGCGGTCGGGCTGCTGTCCGAACACGGCCGCCCGCCCAGCATGATCCTCAGCGACTATCGCCTGCGCGAGGGCCGCAACGGCGCCGAGGCCATCCGCGAGTTGTGCGAGCTGTTCCACCAGCCGATCCCCAGCATCATCATCACCGGCGACACCGCCCCCGACCGCATCCGCGAGGCGCGGGCGAGCGGCATCAACGTCCTGCACAAGCCCGTCACCCCGCCGGCGCTCCTCAACGCGCTGACCCAGACGATGGGAAGCGCGTAGGAACACGCAACTCCGAGGCAAGGTCCGGGCCGTCCGTTTGCTCCTTTCCGGGGCTGGATTTTCGCGGGTTCTGACGTATCTTGAAGGCATGAACGCACCGACCAAAAAGCCGAAAGCCCTACTTGGCTCCCAGCAGCGGAGGACCCGTTCGCGCTTTCTCGCGGTGAGGCTGCGCAAGGCCCTGGAAGGCATTGCAGTGTCTCGCAACGGCACCGTCGTCGGGCCTCGCGTAACCATGATTGAGCCGAAAGCGGTCATTGCTCCCAAACGCGGGGGCGTGAAGCTGGGGCAGCACGCGCATCTTGGCCTGAAGCTGGAGGACTGACGCGTCCTCCCGCATGCCCGTTCTGCTTCTCGATACGCAAGCACTCTTCTGGGCGCTTTATGCTCCGCAGCACTTGCGTCCTGCGGCAAAGGGTGCGCTTGAGGATCCCGACAACGAAATTTACGCCACCCTGGTTTCCGCTCAGGAAATTGCAATGAAAATTGCTTCGGGGCGGTGGGAAGATGCCCTGGATCTTCTCGAAAACTTCGATGCACGCGTAACGGGGGCAGGATTCGGCCTCATCGTGCAAGAGGCCGCCGATTATTCGAACGTTCTTCATTTGCCGATTGTGGCTGGCCACAGGGATCCCATGGACCGGCTCATCATTGCACAGGCCATGGCACGACGCATGATCCTTGTGTCGGCCGACCAGTATGCAGCGACTTACCTGGGCACCGACGGCGTGATCGACGCCGGCCAAGCTCCGCGTGTTTCCGAACCGCGTCGGCATATCGCTGCACGGGCGGCGTTCCGGAACATCAGTATCCAATCTCATCGTTCATGACGAAGACCACTATAGCCTCGCCGTTCAGCGCGGCGAGGCCATGAAATGTTGAAGCCCGGGCGCTCCGGCGGGCACCGCCCGCCGGTTTGCACCCCCCTACCGCAGCACGGGCATCAGCCGTCCCATGGCTTCTTCCACCTTGTCCAGCCGGCTGGCGAAGCAGAGGCGGAGCGCGCCCTCGCCGCCGGGGCCGAAGGCGACGCCGGGGGCGAGGCCGATGTTGGCTTCGTCCACGATGCGCTTGGCGAGCGCAAGGCTGTCCGTCTCGCCCTCGACCTGGAAGAAGGCGTAGAAGGCCCCGGGAGCCGGGCGCACGCGGACGCGGGGCGAGGTGGCGAGCGCCTCGCAGACGAGGTCGCGGGCGGCGCGGTACTGCTCGCGCATCCTGGCGATGAAGGGCTCGCCCCCCTCGATGGCCGTCACGCCGGCGATCTGGATGAATTCCGGAATGCCGGAGGTGGAGAACTGCACGAGGTTCGCCATGACCTTGCCCAGTGCCGGCGGTGCGATGATCCAACCCATGCGCCAGCCGGTCATCGCCCAGGACTTGGAGAAGCTGTTGACGACGAACAGCCGGTCCTCCGGCTCCGACACCTCCAGGAAGGAGGGGGCGGCGACCCGGTCGTCATAGACGAGGCGGGAATAGACCTCGTCGGAGATCACCCAGATCCCGCGCTCGCGGGCGAAGGCCATGACGCGGGCCATCTCCTCGCGCGACATGGTCCAGCCGGTCGGGTTGCTGGGCGAGTTGATGAAGATCGCCTTGGTGCGCGGCCCGCAGGCGGCGAACAGCGTCTCCAGATCGAGCGTCCAGCCCTCCTCGCCGAGCGTCATGGAGACCTGGCGCGGCACGCCGCCCATGAGGTAGGCGGCGGAGACGACGTTCGGCCAGACCGGGCTGACGATCACCACCTCGTCGCCCGGATCGACCAGCGCCTGCATGATCATCATGATCGCGGTCATGCCGGAATGGGTGACGGTGATGCGCTCCAGGTCCATCGGGCGCCCGTGCACCCGCTCCAGATAGGCGGCGATCGTCTCGCGCAGGTTCAGCACGCCGCGCTGCAGCGTGTAGAAGACGCGCCCGTCCTGGATGGCCTTGTAGGCCGCGTCGCCCACCGCCGCCGGGGCGGGAATGTCGCCCTCGCCGAACCACATCGGGATCATGCCGGGCCGTCCGCGCCCGTAATCGGCGACCTGGACGATGGCGCTGGCGGGAAGGGTCTGGGCGCTGGGGCGGAGGCCGTAATCGGCGACGGTGAGGGACGGCATAATCAACCTGCGAGGTGGCAACAAACCGGCACTCTAAGCCATGATGGGCGCGTCCAGCCAGCCGCCGTCACCGCGGCCGGCGGGCGGAATCCATTTTTTCGGGGATGTGTGGCCTCCATGATCGACACCATCGCCTTCGACGGCGACGACACGCTCTGGCACAACGAGTCGCTCTTCTCCATGACGCAGGAGCGTTTCCGCACCCTGCTGGCCCACGCCGCCGGCCAGGACGGATCGGCCTTCGACGCGTCGGACATCGACCGGCGCCTGCTGGCCGCGGAGACGGCGAACCTCCGCTTCTATGGCTACGGCATCAAGGGCTTCGTCCTGTCGATGATCGAGACGGCCATCGAGGTGACCGGCGGGCGCGTGCCGGCGCGCGACATCCAGACGCTGATGGAGTTCGGAAAGTCCATGCTGGCCCATCCGGTGGAGCTGCTGGACGGGGTGGCCGAGACGGTCGAGGCGCTCGCCTCAAGCCACCGGCTGCTGCTGATCACCAAGGGAGACCTGTTCGACCAGGAGAGCAAGATCGCCCGCTCCGGCCTCGCCGAGCGCTTCCACGGCGTGGAAATCGTCAGCGAGAAGGACCCGGCGACCTACCGCCGCATCCTGGAGCGGCGCGGCGTCGATCCGGCGCGCTTCCTCATGGTCGGCAACTCCGTCCGGTCCGACATCCTGCCGGTGGTGGCGGTCGGCGCGCGGGCCGTGCATGTCCCCTACCACCTGACCTGGGCACATGAGGAGGCGGAGCCGCCGGCGGAGAACTGCTGGCGCCTCGGCTCGGTGCGCGACCTGCCGGCCCTGCTGGCCACGCTGTGAGGAAGGACTCCATGACCCTGACGACGCTGAACCCCGCCGCCGAGCCCGAGTCCGGCGCCCCGGCCGAGGACCGCATCCTCTCCGGCGCGCCGGTCTTCACGACCTGGAACGAGTACGAGTCGCCGGACGGCAAGCGTTTCGCCGGGCGCTGGCGCTCCACCCCCGGCGCCTGGCGCATCCTCTACGACGAGTGGGAGTATTGCGAGATCCTGGAGGGCGTCAGCACCGTGCGCCACGCCGACGGGCGGAGCTGGACCTTGCGGGCGGGCGACCGCTTCGTCATCGAGCCGGGCTTCGAGGGAAGCTGGGAGGTGCTGGAGACCACGACCAAGCGCTACGTCGTGATCCTGCCCTGACCGGGCGGCAGGCTCAGCCCATCCGGACGAGGATCTCCGTGACCGCGATGGCGAGGACCAGCGTCACGACGCCCAGCAGGATCCGGGCCAGCTTCCGGGTCTTCACCAGGACCCGGCGCGAGCGCTGGCGGCGCTGTGCCGCGGCCCTCGCCTCGGCGCGCAGCCTGGCGTCCCGCCGCCGCTGCGCCAGCCTTTCGTCCAGCCAATCCGCCGTGCTCATGGCGTCCTCCTCCGGAACAGACCGCACCGCAATAACCAGACATTTGTATAAAATTTTAGAATAAAACGCAAGAATTAGGAGCAGGGCGGCCGGGGGGATCCGGCCGGGCGCATGGTTCAGGAGCGGGAGGATGGCTCGAACGCAGGGGAAGAGCCGCCGCCGTTACGCCACGCCTTCGGCGGCCACCCGTTCCACCGCGCGCAGGGCCTCCTCGACCTCTTCGGCGAGCGCGATGAGCGCCGGCCAGCCGGCGCCCGTCTCGGCCTCCCGTTCGAGCCGCTGGGCGGCGGCGGCCAGGGGCTTGGCGCCGGCGTTCAGGGCCGATCCGCGCAGATTGTGGGCGCAGCTCCGCACCGCGTCCGTCTCGCGGCCGGCCATCGCCGCGGCGAGCGTGGCCATGACGCCACGGCTGACCGACACGAAGTCGTTCAGCATCTCCGCCATCAGCGCCGTGTCGTCGCCGCACAGCCGCCGCAGGCTTTCGATGTTGACGGGCGCCGCCGGAGGGGCCGCGGGCGCCGGCGCCTCCCGCCCCGGCACCCAGCGCGCCAGCGCGGCGCCGAGCTGCGCGAGGTCGAGCGGCTTGCTGAGCACGTCGTCCATCCCCTGCGCCAGGAAGCCGTTGCGGTCACCCGATGCCGCGTTGGCCGTGATGGCGATGATGGGCAGCCGGTCGCCGCCGGCGGCCTTCTCGGCCTCGCGCACGCGGCGGGTCAGCTCGTAACCGTCCATCTCCGGCATCTGGATGTCGGTCAGCAGAGCCGCGTAGGGCTTCTTGGCCAAGGCTTCCAGCGCCTGCGCCCCGCTCTCCGTCAGGTCCGCCGCGTAGCCCAGCGAGCTGAGCTGGAGCAGCACGATCTTGCGGTTGATGGCGTTGTCCTCGGCGACCAGCACGAGCCGGCCGCGCGCTTCGGCCTCCTCGGCGCTCGGCGGTGCCATGGGGCGGGGAACGGCCAGCGAGTCGAGCGCCATGGCGGACCGGGAGGCGGCGTTCCCCTCGGCGCCCACCGAGGCGGCGCGCCCGGCACCCTCCGCCACGGCCTGGAACAGGGCGGAGCGCCGAAGCGGGCGGGAGATCACGGTCTGACCGAATCCGCGGACCGGCGCTTCCGGGCCGGGGTCCTTCAGGATGACGACGGGAAGCTGCGGCTCCCCGGCACGCCGGCCCAGCAGCTGCGGGGCGCTGGCCGCGGCCGGCGTGTGGAGGGTGTCATCGATCACCACCACGCGTGGCGCATGGCCGGCCAGCATGGCGGCGTGGCCCTGGGAGGTCAGCTCCTCCGGCGTGGCGGCGGCGAAGACGCGCGCGCCGGCCGCTTCCAGATAATCGATGACGAAACGGCGCTCCATCGGCGCCGGCATGCCCACGAGGACGGTCAGGCCGGAGAGATCGGGACCGGTCTCCGGCGGTCCGGCCGCGATGTCCATCGTCAGGTCCACCCAGAAGGTCGAGCCGTCGCCGGGCGTGCTCTCCACCCCGATCTCGCCGCCCATCAGCGCCACGAGGCGGCGGCAGATCGACAGGCCGAGCCCGGTGCCGCCGAAACGGCGCGCGGTGGAGCTTTCCGCCTGTGTGAAGGGTTGGAACAGCCGTTCCCGGACCGACGCCGGGATGCCGATCCCGCTGTCCGCCACCTCGATCCGCAGGCGCGCCTGCCCGTTGCCGCGCGACGGGTCGACCGACATCAGCGTCGCGCGCAGCACGATGTGGCCGGCCTCGGTGAACTTGATGGCGTTGCCGCCGAGGTTGAACAGGATCTGCCGCAGCCGCACCGGATCGCCGGCCAGCGCCGCGGGGATGGCCGGGTCGATGTAGGTCAGCAGCGGCAGCCCCTTGGCGCGTGCCGAGGGCGCCAGCGTCTCCGCCACGCTCTCCACCACGCCGGCGATGGACACGGGCAGATGCTCCAGGTCCATCTTGCCGGCCTCGATCTTGGAGAAGTCGAGGATGTCGTCGATGATCCGCAGCAGCGAGATCGCGGACTCGCGCATGGTCGCGACGGTGTCCGACTGCATGGAATCCAGGCTGGTGCGCTCCAGAAGCTCCAGCATGCCGAGCACGCCGTTCATCGGCGTGCGGATCTCGTGGCTCATGGTCGCCAGGAAGGCCGACTTGGCGGAGGTCGCCTGCTCGGCCTGTTCCTTGGCGGCCTTCAGATGGCGTTCGGTCTGCTTGCGGCGGGTGATGTCATAGACCCAGGCGAGGAAGGCCGGCCGCCCTTCCAGCTGGGTCCAGTCGCCCGACACGAGACCCCAGAAGGTGGAGCCGTCGGCCCGGCGCAGCAGCACCTCGGCGTCGCTGATCGCGCGCCGGAACGGAACCTCCTCCTCGGCCGAGCCGAACTCCTCCCTGGGAGCGTGCATGGACTCCACGCGGGAGCCGATCAGCCGGTCCTTCGAGGTGCCGAGCAGCGACACGAGCCGGTCGTTGCAGAAGACGATGACGCCGTCCTCGTCATAGGCGCAGACGCCGGCGGGGCTGGATTCCAGGATGGCGTGGATCTGCGCGCGGCTTTCGGTCAGCTCGCGCGTGCGTTCGGCCACCCGGCGCTCGATGGAGTGGATCTGGTCGTAGGAGCGCAGGGCCGCGATGACGGCCGTGAACAGCCCCTCGGCCGACAGCTCCGCCTTGGACTTGTAGTCGTTGATGTCGTAGTGGGCGATGACGTCGCGTTGCGGCATCTGGCCGGGCTGGCCGGTCCGCAGGACGATGCGCACCTTCCGGTCCCCCAGATCGTCGCGGATCCAGCGGACGAGGCGCAGGCCGGAGTGGTCCTCCTCCATCACCACGTCCAGCAGAACGAGCGCGATGTCCGCGCGCTGCTGGAGGATCGAGCGCGCGCCGGAGGCGGAGTAGCTGCTGATGAGATCGAGCGGCCGGCCCATGAAGGTGACGTCGGCGAGCAGAAGCCGGGTCAGCGCGTGGATGTCGGAATCGTCGTCCACGACCAGGATGGGCCAGGGACGGTCTTCGACCGGCACGGCGCCGTCGCCGGGGCCGTCGTCCTCAACCTCCCGTGCGAACTCGATCATGTCCTCGTGCACGTGCTCGGCCCTATCCCCGCCAGCCCTGTCTTCGCCGTCACCGTCCCCGCCGGTCATGTCTCCGGGCACGCCGCCGGGCGCCCCGGGAGTCGCGGTTCCGCCCGCCGCGTTCGCGACCATGCGAGGCCGCCCGGCGCCGGTCATGCCGCCCTCGTCGCCTTGCCAGTCCGGTTCGCCGCCCGCGGGCTGCTGGAACAGCCGCGACAGGTCAGGCCAAAGTTTCGGTTTCCACTGCATCAAAGGCCACTGTATCGACGGTTGCCGCGTTCTTCCCCACGGCCGTCCCGGCCGCCTTGTTTCCGCCGGCAAGGGGGCCACCGTCGGTATGCGAACGGCGAAGGTAGTGCCCTTGCCCGGCGCGCTGTCAACCGATATCCGGCCGCCCAGAGGCTGGGTCACGAGATTGAACACGATGTGCAGTCCCAGCCCGCTTCCGCCGGTGCCGCGCTTGGTGGTGAAGAAGGGTTCGAAGATCTTGGACAGGTGGTCGGGCTCGATGCCGCATCCGTCGTCGGTGAAGCGGATCTCCACCTCCTCGGCCAACGGCGGTCCCGCGTCGGGGATCTCCGCCTCCCAGGCCGCCGGCCCCCAGTCCGCGGCGGCGGCGCGCGGCTCGGCAACGCTCACCAGGATGGTGCCGTCCGTCCGCCCGGCGAAGGCGTGGGTCAGGGCATTGATCAGCAGGTTCGTGACGACCTGCGACAGGGCGCCCGGATAGCTGTCCATCACGATCCCGTCCGGGCAATCGACGGCGACCCGCTGGGCGCCGCGCCGGAGCTGCGGACCGAGCGAGGTGACCACCTCCTCCAGATAGCCGCGCAGCTCGAAGACGCGGCGCTCCTGGCTGGTCTGGTCCACCGCGACCTGCTTGAAACTCTGGATCAGCTCGGCCGCGCGGGTCAGGTTCTGCTGGATCAGCCGCGTGGCCTCGTTCGCCGTCTCGACGTAGGAGGACAGCTCCGAGCGCCGGAGCGCGCCGCCCTCGAAGGCTTCGGTCAGCGCCCTGGTCCGGGCGGTGAGATGGGTGGCGCAGCCGTAGGCGATGCCGACCGGCGTGTTGATCTCGTGCGCGACGCCGGCAACCAGCAGCGCCAGGGACGCCATCTTCTCCGCCTGGACCAGGCTTGCCTGGGTCTGAGTCAGGTCGGCGTAGGCACGTTCGAGCGCCTGCATGGCGTTGAACACCTCCTCGGCGGAACGCGCCTCCACCGTGACGTCGGTGAAGGTGCGGACGAAGCCGCCGTCGGGCAGCGGGTTGGAACGCACCTCGACGATGCGGCCGTCCGGGCGCCGGCGCTTGAAGGTGAAGGGCTGCTCGGACGCGTGGCCCAGGCTGTCCAGGTGCAGGTCGGGGTCGTCGACCATCTCGTCGAACTCGCCGCGCCCGCGCTGCAGCCGGACGAGTTCCGGGTAGGAGGGATTGTTGGCGAGGAAGGCCGGCGGAACGTTCAGAAGCTCGGCCGCGCGGCGGTTGGACATGACCAGCCGCAGGCTGCGGTTGACCATGATGATGCCCTGGTCGGTGTTGTCGAGCGTGACCTGGAGGATGTTGCGCCCGCGCGCCAGCTCCAGGTCGGCCTGGACCCGCTCCGTCACGTCGGACATGGTGCCCGTCAGGCGCACCACGCGGCCGTCCTCGCCGTGCTGCGCGGTGGCGCGGTCCTCGATCCACATCCAGAAGCCGTCGCGGTGGCGCAGCCGGTAGACGAAGCCGTGGGCATGCCCCCGTTCCGTCGCGCGTCGGCGGAATTCCGCCTGGACGCGCGGCCGTTCGTCCGGGTGGATCAGCGACTCCCAGCTCTCGACCGACATGGGCAGGTCGCCCGGCCGGTAGCCGAGCAGCGCCGGGAACTCCGGTGACCACCAGAACTGCCGGCTGCGCAGGTCGTAGTCCCACACCGACGAGCGCGTGCCCGTGATGGCCAGCGCCAGGCGCTCGTCGCTCTGCCGGAGTGCCGCCTCTTCCCGCGTCAGCCGCCCCAGCATGCCGTTGTAGGCGGCGATGACCCGGCCCAGCTCGTCGCGCGAGGACCAGTCCACCGGCTGCCGGCGGTTCTGGGATTCCGCCATGCGGATGGAGTCGACGAGGCGGCGCAGCGGCTCGCCGATGGTCAGCCGGTGGGCGGCGAGCGCCGTTGCCACGGTCGCGAGCAGCATCGCGAGCAGGAGCCACGCCGTATTGGCGATCTCCTCCGCGATCCGCGCGTCCAGCGAGGCGGAGGTGAAGTGCAGCGTCAGGGTGCCGAGGTGGCGGCCCTGGAAGGTGATCGGCCGGCGGACGCTGTCCTCCTGCCCCTCGCCGGCCGAGCCGGCGCAGCCGGGCTCCGAAGCGCGCCCGGAGGGTGGTTCCGGCGAGGGAAGGGTGGCGGGGCTGCCCGGCGGCCAGACGTAGGTCCTGTGCGAGAGGTCGTCGGACACCACGATGCAGCTCAGCTCCCGGTTCCCCGCGATCGCCTGGAGCAACGCACCCGTGGAGTCCTCGTCCATCGACCAGAGCGACTGGGACAGGGTCTGCGCGTTGATCTCCGCGATGATGGCCATGCGGTCCCTGAGCGCGCCGCGGCGCTCCTCGTACTTCCCGTAGAAGAAGAATGAGGAGCAGCCGGCCATCGTCAGAGTCAAAGTCGGAATCAGGATCAGCAGGAACTTGGCCGACACCGTCGGCACCTTCCGCCAAGCCCGTCCCATCACCGTCATGCCGAGGCCTTTCACGCCGGCCGTCCTCCAGGCGTGACCCCTGGCTGGACGGCATAGTCCTATCGGCAGTTTACCTCCCGGAGGGCGGGGACGTCCATGGTCGCTTCTCGCGCCAGGAAATGCAGACATAGGAATGTGGACCGGCGGTTGAAATCTTTTTCGGCGTCGCGAAAGCTCTCTTGAGCGTAATAAGCCTTTTGAACTAGTATTTATTCGAATTCGTATGATGCGCGCCGCAGAAGGCGGCGGGCCTCTGCGGGCCGGTGTTCGGCCCCGCCGGGCATTCCGTGTATGACGAGGGCAAGATGCAGTTCCGTTCCAAGACCACGATGGACGTCACGGAGGCGTACCTGTCCGGCCGGATGGAGTTCACCGACCACGAGAAGCTGCGGGAACTCATCAACCTGCTGGACAATATACCGTCCCGCTGCTTCATCCTCGACGTCGAGGATCTCGAATTCATCGACTCCGCTGGCCTCGGCATGCTGCTGATCCTCGAGGAAGAGGCCAACGAGCGGCAGATTGACCTGTCCATCCGCCATCCTCGCGGCAGCGTGCTGCGTTCCCTGATGCTCGCCCGTTTCCATGATATCCTCACTGTCCTGCAGTGAGGATCCGGACGCCGGACGTCCCTTCTGCGTCGCCCGCGAACGGCTGCCCGCCGATCTGGCGTTGCGCGCGGCGTCCCGTTTCGGACTCTCCGCGGGCGGGAACGCGGACCGTGCGGAAGCCACCCTCCTTCCGGCGGGCTCGGACCGCGAGCGGTGGCTGGCGGCACTGGAGCATGGCGCCTTCTTCGCCGTCGAACTGACGGAGCAGGGCGACGCCCAGGGCGACTGGGCCGGGGTCCCGCCGGTCACCCAGGGCTTCTATCTGTCCCTGACCACCGCGACGGCCTACGGGCTGCAATGCGCGGTCCTGGTCTGCGACGCGCTGGCCCGGCGCGGCGTTCTGACCGACGAACGCAGGCCGGCGGTGGAGCTGTGCCTGCACGAGGCGATCGCCAACGCCATCCTTCACGGCAACATGGGCATCCCCAGCGCGCCCAAGGAAAAGCCCGAGGGGCACCGGCTGTTCAGCCAGCTGATCCAGGACCGGCTCGGCGACGGCGCGGTCCGCGGCCGGAGGCTGGACCTGTTCGTCCGCTGGGAGGATGGCACGCTGTCCATCGCCGTGCTCGACCAGGGCGGGGGGTTCGACAGCTCGGCCCTTCCCGAAACGGCGCGGCGCGGCGCGCGGTCGGGCCGCGGCTTCCTCTTCATGCGCTCGCTCGCCCGCGCCGTCACGGTGACGGACGGCGGCCGCTGCACCCTGCTGCAGTTCGATCTCTGACCCCAGCCCCGCCATGAACCTTCCGCTCACCGGCAGCCGCGTCCTCATCGTGGACGACAACGCCTTCAACCGGCGCTCCCTCGCCCTGGTGATCGGGCGGCTCGGCATCACGGACATCGAGTTCGCCGAGAACGGCGAGGAGGGGTTGGCGAAGATCGACGGCTTCCGGCCGGACCTCATCCTGCTCGATGTCGAGATGCCGGTCATGGACGGGCTGGAAATGTGCCGCAGCCTGCGCCGCAACGCGACACACGAGCAGCTTCCGGTTCTTTTCCAGACCGCCTACGACAGCGACGAGGAGCAGGTCCGCTGTTTCGAGGCCGGCGGCACCGATTTCATCTCGAAGCCGATCAAGCCGGGCGAATGCGCGGCCCGGGTCCGCCACCAGTTGGAGAAGCGGCGGCTGTTCAACGACCTCGCGGCCTTCCGCGAGCGCGTGGAGCGGGAGCTTCGGCTGGCCCAGTCGATGCAGCTCTCCCTGCTGCCGGAGCCCGCGCGCGTCGATGCCATCGCTCACGAGTTCGGGCTTACGCTGGATGCGCATTTCGAGACCTCGTCGGAGCTGGGCGGCGATTTCTGGAACGTCTACAAGCTCGGCGAACGCCGGGTCGCCTTCCTCATCGTCGATTTCGCCGGGCACGGCATCACGGCGGCGATCAACACCTTCCGCCTGCACATGCTGATCGAGCGGATTCCGATGAACGACATCACGCCGTCGGACTGGCTGTCGCGGCTCAACCTCGCGCTGAAGGACGTGCTGCCGGTGGGGCAATTCGCCACGGCCTTCTTCGGGGTGCTCGATCTCGCGACCGACCGGCTGACCTATGCGGCGGCCGGCTCCCCAAAACCGGTGCTGGGCACCGGCGGCAGCCTCGAGATGCTCGATTCCGCTGGGCTGGTGCTCGGCGTCTCGCGCCGTGCCCGGTACGAGGACCGCACGCTGCGCCTGCCGCGCGGCGGCTTCCTGTTCCTCTACAGCGACGCGCTGATCGAGGCGGAGCCCGATCCGGCGCGGCCGGACCTCGCCCCGATCACCCAGGAAAGCGTGCCGGATCTCGTGGCCGCGGCGCTGGCCGCGGCGCCGAAGGCGCCCCTGCGCCACATGCTGGACCGCTTCAACGCCGGGGCGCGCGCGCCCCTGCGCGACGACCTCACGGCCATCTGGATCCAGCGCAAGCCCTGACCGGGCCGGGAGCGGCCGAGAGAGCGGGCAAGGGGGCCGGGTGCTGCTTCCGCCTTTCCCGGCCGCCTTGCCTCTCCCGGTGTCTCAGGCCTCGTTCTCGGCCGAGCCGCGCCGGCGTGCCCAGCGCAGGCTCTTGCGCGCGATGATGGCACCGCCGATGACCACGATGATCAGGAGCAGGATCTTCATGCCGTGTTCGCCAGCCGCCGCCGCGGCCTCGCCGAACAGGTAGCCGGCGCCCGCGAAGCTGCAGGCCCAGATGCCGGCCGCGATGAAGTTCCAGAACATGAATTTCGTGACGGGCATGCGCGAGGTGCCGATGGCGACCGAGGCCACGTTGCGCACGCCGTAGATGAAGCGGAAAACCAGGATGAAGCCGACGCCGTAGCGCGCGAGCCAGCCCAGGATGCGCTCGGACTTGGCCTCGGCCGAGGGGAAGCGGGCGAGCGCCTTGGCGCCCCATTTCCGGCCGATCCAGTACCAGCACTGGTCACCGCAGAAGCTGCCGATCCACACCGCCGCGATCAGCCAGTACAGGTTGATGATGCCCATGTGGGCACCCATGCCCCCGAAGATGACGAAGGTCTCACCTTCGAAGAAGGCCCATAAGAAAGCGATCGGGTAGAACCAGTCACCCCATCCCTGAAGCCAGGCAATCCAATCCAACAGAACTCTCCCGGAAAACTCGCTTCCTCCCAGCCCGGCTGCGCCCGCGAACGCAATTTCGGGTCAGGCTGTCCCGCCCTTCGCCCGATCCAGGCGCCGGATCATGCCACAGACGCGGTCGGAATGCCCGACATGAATCCTGGCGAAAGAATGGCGAAACGGTCTTCCGGGAAGGGCCGTCAGGCGTCCTCGCCGGACAGTTCCCCGGCGGCCTGGCGCGCGGCGCGCAGCAGGGTCTGGTCGGGCTCGAACGGGCCGGCCTCCTCGTCCCAATGGTCGGGGGCCACGCGGCGCTTCAGCTCGCGCGCGGCTTCCAGCAGCAGATGGGCGAGGCGCTGGTCCGGCAGGGCCTGGACGAGCGCGCGCAGCTCCGCGTTGGTGAGCGCGGCCGGCTCGAAGGCCGGCGGAGGCGGGGGCGGGGCGGGGGGCGCCAGCGGCAGGGCGGCGGGCTGCTCCCGGACCGGCGCCGGGGCCAGCGCCGCGGCCTTCCGCCGGGCGGCCCTGCCGTCCGCCGGAGCGGCGGCCAGGGAGCCGGGAAGAGGCGCCGGCACGGCTTCGCGCACCACGTCCACCTCGACGGGCGCTGCGAGGTTTGTGGCGCGGGACCGGCGCGCCGGCTTGCGCACCCGTTCCGTCTCGGGCAGGTCGTCGAAGAGGAGGGGTTGCATGCTCATCCGTTCACTCGCGGTTTGCGAAGTGTTCACGGTTCATTCTATGGATCGCGGCCCGCTTGTCGAGGGTAAAAAGCCGGGGCTACCCCTCGCAACCGTCACCCGGTCCGCCCGGCCGGGCCGTCCCTCCGGGCCGGCGCGCCGCTTCCGGCAAGGCCTCCAGGAAGCGCGCGGGGCGCAGGATGCGGGTTCGGCCGATGCCGCGCACCGACAGGAGCTGCCGGTCCACCGTGACCAGCCAGTCCGCGTCGCCCGCCAGCGCCACCGCGAGGAACATGTCGTCCTCCGGGTCCCGGCACAGCCGGCCGATCTCGGCGGGCCGGACCAGCCGCGACCGGGCGGTGAAGGCGGCGACGCTCCGCTCCCGCTCGGCGGCGGGTTTGTAGCGCTCGAAGTCCGGACGGGTCAGGACGGCGCGCAGTTCGGCGAGCGTGTCCTCGGACGCCAGAAGCTCGCCCGTGGCCAGCGCCGTCTCGACGCAGTTCCGCACGGCCTCGTCGCGGCGCGAGACGCCCTCGCCGAGCAGGGCGTAGGCGACCAGCACGTTGGTGTCGAGAACGGCGCGGAAAAGCGGTTCCGCTGGCATGGTGTGCGGGCCGTGCATGGGGATCGTTCCCTTTGCGGCATCGTCCGGCGTCCGTCCGGACGCCGGGCTCAGCGTGCCCCGATGACGACGACGGGATTCAGCCCGCCGATGCTGCTCCGCAGATCCTCGGCGGCGCGTTGCGCCTCGGCGCTGCTGGGGTAGCGGCCGACGCGCACGACGCGCCAGTTCCGCTGCTCGGAGTCGGTCCAGGCCAGCGTGTAGGCCTCGATGCCGCGCGCCTGGAGGCGGCGCACCAGCGCGTCGGCGTTCTCCGCCACCTGGAAGGAGCCGAGCTGGATGGTGAAGCGCCCGCCGTTCCCCTGCGCCGGGACGGCCGGAGCCGCCGCCGCCGGAGCGCGGGGGGATGCCGCCGGCTTGGCCGGCTGCGTCGCCGCGGCTGGCGGCGGGGCCGTTTGCGCGGGAGGCGCTGGAGGCGGACCACTCCGGACCGGAGCGCTTTGAGTTTGAGCACTCTGAGTCTGAGCACTCTGGGCAGGGGCCGGCGGAGCGGGTTCGGCCGCCGGTGCCTCGGCCACGGGCGGCGCCGGCTGGGGCGCGGGGGCCGGAGCGGGCGCGGTGACAGCAACCGGGCCTGCCGCCGTGGCGGTCTCGGGCTGGCGGGTGTCGGCGGCGGGAGCGGTCGTGGGCGACGGGGCCGATACAGGCGACGGGGGCGATGCAGGTGCCAGGGCCGACGCAGGTGCCGGATCGGCCGGCTTCGCGGCCGGTGCCTCGGCGCTCCGGGGGGCGGCGGCGGCGGGCGCGGGCGGCTCGGGAGCGGTGGCGGCGAGGGGAGGCGTGCTCTGCGGCGCGGGAGCGGCGGCGGTTGCCGGCGGGGCGGTCGGCGCGGGCGCTTCCGGCATTGCGGGGGGCGGCGCCAGGACGGCGGGTGCGGCCGGGTCGGACGGGGCGAGATCGGGGCGGGCGATCAGCGCCTGCGGCCCGCCACCCTGGTTGCCCCCACTCTGACTGCCCTCGTCCATCACCTGCGGCGCCTCGGCGACGGAGGACGCATCCTCGCCGCCCCGGCCATCCAGCATCACGACCGCGAAGCCCACGCCGGCCGCCGCGACCAGGGCGGCGGCGATCATGCCGAGCGGCAGGCGGCGGTCCGCCTTCCTCTCCGGCCCATCGTCCAGCGCGTCGTCGTCCAGCGGGTCGGCGCCGTGATCGTCGGCCGCGTTCGGCGGCAGGTCGTCGTTCAGCGCGCGCAGGAGCTTCGCGATGTCCTCGCGGCTGGCCTCGGCGGGCTCCGTTCCGGTGGAAGCGGTTCCGGCGGGCCGCCGGCCGGGGGTCTTGTGCTTGTCCTTGACGCTCACGGCGGGGGGAACATCCAAAAGGTCGGCGGGGAGGAGAAGGCCCGCCCGCGCAATGGACGCGCGCCGGGGCCTCGGGAATCGATTCCCGCTCTTTCTACCGTAAATTCCACAGGGTTAAAACCCGCATGCGGACCGGCGCCCGTGAGAAAGATCGGGCGCCGGTCCTGCGGGCTCAGGTCCGTGGGGTTCAGCCCTGCGGAGGCGGGCCCGGCTGGCGCGGGGCCTCGGAGACACCGGGTGCGGCACCCGGACGGGGAGCGGCCGGCGGCACCTCATGCTGGATGGTGGTCGTCGAGGCGGCCGGGGCGGGCTTGTCGTCCTCATCGTCCTTCATGCCGGACTTGAAGGCCTTCACGCCCTTGGCGAGATCGCCCATGACCGACGGCAGCTTCCCGGCCCCGAACAGGAGCAGGATGATGACGAGAACGATGATCCAATGCCAGATGCTGAAGCTGCCCATATCCGTAAGGTTTCCCTTGTTTTTACTGCCGTTGTCTATGTGAGGCGAGGGGGCGTGCCGGGCAAGAGCGCCGGGGCAAATCCTCCACTCCCGCCGTTTCGTTATCGATCCCCGCGATAGGGATGCTCGGCGATCCAGTGCCGGGCGATGTCGAGCCGGGTGGTGACCCACACCCTGTCATGGCCCCGCACGTAATCGAGGAAGCGGGCGAGTGCCGCCGCGCGGCCCGGCCGCCCGACAAGGCGGCAGTGCAGCCCGACCGACATCATCCTCGGTCGCTCCGCGCCCTCCGCGTAGAGCACATCGAAGCTGTCCTTGAGGTAGCTGAAGAAGTGCTCGCCCGTGTTGAAGCCCTGGTTCGTCGCGAAGCGCATGTCGTTGGCGTCGAGCGTGTAGGGCACGATCAGCTGCGGGCGGCCGTGGCGGTCGTCCCAATAGGGCAGGTCGTCGGCGTAGGAGTCGGCGTTGTAGACGAAGCCGCCCTCCTCGGCCACCAGCCGCCAGGTGTTCGGGCTGCAACGGCCGAGATACCAGCCGAGCGGCCGCTCCCCCGTCACGCGGGTGTGCACCTCGATGGCGCGCAGCATGTGCTCGCGCTCCTCCTCGGCCGACCGGTGCTGATAGTCGATCCAGCGCCAGCCGTGGGTGGCGATCTCCCAGCCCGCGGCCTTCATGGCGGCGACGGCGTCGGGGTTGCGCTCCAGCGCCATGGCGACGCCGTAGACGGTGACCGGCATGCCGCGCTCGGTGAACATGCGGTGCAGCCGCCAGAAGCCGGCGCGCGAGCCGTACTCGTAGATCGACTCCATGTTCATGTGCCGCATGCCCTGGATGGGCTGGGCGCCGACGATCTCCGACAGGAAGGCTTCCGAGGCGGCGTCGCCGTGCAGCACGTTGTTCTCGCCGCCCTCCTCGTAATTGACCACGAACTGCACCGCCACCCGCGCCCCGCCCGGCCAGTTGGCGTGCGGCGGCTCGGCTCCGTAGCCGATCATGTCGCGGGGGTAGGCGTCCGTCATCTGCGGGGCTCCGGCGGTGGTTCGGGCGGGAAGGGAAGGGGATCAGGGGGCCGCGGTCTTGTCGGTGGAGGCCGCGCCCTCCTCCGGGATCTGGTGGCGCAGGATCACGGGCGTCTGGAAGGCGCTGAAGACCAGCGTCAGCGGCATGATGCCGAAGACCTTGAAGTTCACCCAGGCGTCGGTGTCCATGCTGCGCCAGACGATCTCGTTCAGCACCGCCAGCAGCAGGAAGAAGAAGGCCCAGCGCAGGCTGAGGATGCGCCAGCCCTCGTCCGTCAGGCTCAGCACCGTGCCGAGCAGCCGCTTCATGACGTTGCGGCGCATGGCGTAGGACACGAACAGCACGGCGGCGAAGAGCAGGTTCACCAGCGTCGGCTTGATTTTGATGAACAGGTCATCCTGGAGCCACAGGGTCAGCCCGCCGAACAGCAGCACGAAGCCGGCCCCGACCACGGGCATGATCGGCACCTTGCGCTCCATGCGCCAGGAGACGAGAACCGCCGCCAGGATGGCCACCATGAAGACGGCCGTGCCGACCATGATCCCGCCCTGCGCGTTGGCGATGAAGAAGGCGGCGAGCGGGCCGGCTTCCGTCAGCAGTCGAAGATACTGGTTCATGCCGACTCACATAGCCCGAACCGCGCCCGGGCGGAAGAGGGAAGGGATGGAACGATCAGGTAGCGAAGGGGTTTTGGCTCGCCATTACGCAGGCAGCGTAAATACCCTCTTCCAGAACGGGCTGCGATTTGCACCCTATTGGCAATGGCGCGACTGGGAAAACAACAAATTAACCGTCATCCCCGCGAAAGCGGGGATCCAGAGTTCCCCAAAGCGGCATGCAATGGGAAGTTCTGGATCCCCGCTTTCGCGGGGATGACGGCAAGTTCACTTCCCACAATAGAAAATTTGCTTGCGTGGTATTTTGAGCCAGGAGGCGTCCTACTGGAACGCCACCTCGGCGAAGCTGCGCAGCTTGCGGGAGTGCAGGGTTTCCATGCCGTGCTCGCGCAGCAGTTCCATGGCGAGCACGCCGATCTTCAGGTGCTGGTCCACGCGGTCGCGGTAGAAGCGGTCGGCCATGCCCGGCAGCTTGAGCTGGCCGTGCATGGGCTTGTCCGACACGCACAGCAGCGTGCCGTAGGGCACGCGGAAGCGGAAGCCGTTTGCGGCGATGGTGGCGCTTTCCATGTCCAGCGCGATGGCACGGCTCTGGCTGAAGCGCATCAGGGGCTCGCGGTGGTCGCGCAGCTCCCAGTTCCGGTTGTCGATGGTGGCGACGGTGCCGGTGCGCATGATGCTCTTCAGCGCGTAGCCGTGCAGGCCGGTGACGCTCTCCACCGCCGTCTCCAGCGCCCGCTGCACCTCGGCCAGCGCCGGGACGGGGACCCAGGTCGGCAGGTCGGCGTCCAGCACATGGTCGTCGCGGACATAGCCGTGCGCCAGCACATAGTCGCCGAGCCGCTGGGTGCCGCGCAGGCCCGCGCAGTGGCCCAGCATGATCCAGGCGTGCGGGCGCAGCACGGCGATGTGGTCGGTGATGGTCTTGGCGTTGGACGGGCCGACGCCGATGTTCACCAGCGTGATGCCGTTCCCGTCTGGTCGGGTCAGGTGGTAGGCGGGCATCTGCGGCAGGCGCGCCAGCTTGGCGAGGCTGGCCGGGGCGTTCGGGTCGAGGTTCCGGTTGTGGGTGACGCCGTCGCCCGGCTCGATGAAGCGGTCGTACTGGCGGCGGTATTCGGCGAGTGCCGGGTCGTCCGTCGGCTCCATGATCTCGCGCGACATGCGCACGAACTCGTCCACGTAGAACTGGTAGTTCGTGAAGAGGACGAAGTTCTGGAAATCCTCGGGATATGTGGCCGTGTAGTGGCGCAGCCGGTGCAGGGAGAAGTCCACGCGGGGTGCGGTGAACAGCGCCAGCGGCTTCTCCGCGTCCAGCGCCGCCTCGTAGGTGCCGTTGACGATGGTGTCGTCCATGCGGGCGAGGTCGGGCAGGTCGAACAGGTCCGGCAGCAGGTTCAGCCGCTCCGGGGCGATGTCGCCCTCCACATGCATGCCGTTGGCGAAGGCGAAATGGATGGGGATCGCCTCGGTGCTGACGCCGACCTCGAGCGGCACGCCGTGGTTCCGCAGCAGCAGCGAGAGCTGTTCGCGGTAATAGCGGTCGTACAGGTCGGGGCGGGTCAGGGTGGTGGCGTGGGCGCCCGTGCCCTCGATGAAGCCGTAGGACAGGCGCGTGTCGATCGACGCCGCCGTCGTGGTGGTCATGCGGACGTAAGGATAGAAGGCCTGGCGCCGCTCCATCCCGTCCTCCCCGCGCGTGAAGGCCTGGAAACGGTCGCGCAGGAAGCCGGTGTTGGCGTCGTAGATCGCGCGGACCTGGGCCAGCGCCTCGTCGGCGTCGGTGAACTGGCCGACGGGGCCGGGCTGGTAGGGGGCCGTGGCGGTCGTGGGCATCACTTCTCCAGGCCAAGCAGTGAACGGGCGAAGGCGTCGGCGTCGAAGGGGCGCAGGTCGTACACCCCCTCGCCGACGCCGATGGCGTGCACGGGGATCTTGAACTTCTCGGCGAGCGCGACCAGCACGCCGCCACGCGCCGATCCGTCCAGCTTCGTCAGGATCAGGCCCGAGACGTTGACCATGTCGCGGAACACCTCGACCTGGCTGTGGGCGTTCTGCCCGGTGGTCGCGTCCAGCGTCAGCAGGGTGGTGTGAGGCGCGGTTTCATCGACCTTTTTGATGACGCGCACGATCTTGCGCAGCTCGTCCATCAGCCCGGCCTTGTTCTGAAGCCGGCCGGCCGTGTCGATCAGCAGCACGTCCACGCCCGCGCGGCGCGCCTGTTCCAGCGCGTCGTAGGCGAGGCCGGCGGCGTCCGCCCCGGTGTCGCGCGCGATCACCGGGCAGCCGGTGCGCTCGCCCCAGATCTTCAGCTGGCTCACGGCGGCGGCGCGGAAGGTGTCGCCGGCCGCCAGCATCACCGACTTGCCCTCCGCCCGGAACTGGCGGGCGAGCTTGCCGATGGTCGTGGTCTTGCCGGTGCCGTTGACGCCGACCACCAGGATGACGTGCGGCTTCAGCGACGCGTCGATCTCCAGCGGCCGGGCGATGGGGCCGACGATCCGCGCCACCTCGGCGGCCAGGGTCGCGCGGACCTCCTCCGGCGTGACCTCCTTGCCGAAGCGGGTGCGCGCCAGCTCCGCCGTGACCTTGGCCGCCGTGGCGGGGCCGAGATCGGCGGTGATCAGCAGCTCCTCCAGCTCCTCCAGCGCCTCGTCGTCGAGCTTGCGCTTGGTGAAGATGCCGGTGATGCCCTCGGTCAGCTTGCTGGAGGACTTGGACAGACCCTCCTTCAGCCGGGCGAACCAGCCCTTCTTCGGCGGCTCCTCGTCGAGCGCGGCCGGAGCCGGGGCCGGAGCCGGGGCCTCGGCGCGCACGGGCTCCGGCGGCTGCGGGTTCACCACCTCCGGCTCGTCCTCGCGCACCTCCGGCTTGTCGGGCGGGGCGAGCGGGGGCGGGTCGGGCGTCTCCACCGCCGGGGGCGGGGGAAGGTCGGACGGCAGTTCGGGGGCCGGCTGCGGGGCCGGTTCGGCGGCGGGCGGTGCCGGCGCCGGCTCCTGCGCCACGGGTTCAGGGCTGGCGGCGGGCTCCGGCGCGACGGGCGCGGCCTCGTCCTTGCGGGTTTCTTCCTCGGGCTTCTTGCGGCCGAACCAGCGCAGGATCATTGGGTGTCCGATGTCTGAGGTTGGGGGTTACGCCGTGACCGGAGAACCGGTGAGCTTGCCGTCCCGGATTCCCGTCACCACGGCGCGCACCAGCGCGCCGGGCGTCTGCGGGGTGCCCAGGCGGATCTCGGCGAAATGCTCGGTGCGGCCGAGGTCGTCCTTCTCGACCAGCACCTCGACCGTGCTGCCGAGCAGGGTGCCTTGCGTGCGTGCCTCGACCACGGCGCCCAGCGCGCGCAGGCGGGCGGCGCGCTCCTTGCGGATCGCCCCGTCCACCTGCGGCATGCGGGCGGCGGGGGTGCCGGGGCGCGGGCTGTAGGGGAAGACGTGCAGCCAGGTCAGGCCGCATTCCTCGACCAGCCGCAGCGTGTTCTCGAACATCTCCTCGGTTTCCGTCGGGAAACCGGCGATGAAGTCCGCGCCGAACACGATGTCCGGGCGCAAGCTGCGCACGCGCTGACAGAAGGCGATGGCGTCGGCGCGCATGTGGCGGCGCTTCATGCGCTTCAGGATCATGTCGTCGCCGGCCTGGAGCGACAGGTGCAGATGCGGCATCAGCCGCGGCTCGGTCTCGATCAGCCGCCAGAGGTCGTCGTCGATCTCGATGCAGTCGAGCGAGGAGAGGCGCAGGCGCGGCAGTTCCGGCACGGCGGCGAGCAGACGGCGGACCATCTGGCCCAGCGTCGGCGTGCCCGGCAGGTCGGGGCCGAAGCTGGTGATGTCCACGCCGGACAGCACCACCTCGTTATAGCCGGCGGCGACCAGTGCCCGCACCTGCTCCACGATGGCGCCGATCGGCACGGAGCGCGAGGGGCCGCGCCCATAAGGAATGATGCAGAAGGTGCAGCGGTGGTCGCAGCCCTGCTGCACCTGGATGAAGGCGCGCGCCCGGTCCTCGAAACCGCCGATCAGGTGGCTCGCGGTCTCCTTCACCGACATGATGTCGTTGACCAGCACCTTTTCCGTCGGCGCCAGCCCCCAGCTTTCCGGCTGGAGCTTTTCCTGGTTGCCGAGGACCTGGTCCACCTCCGGCATGGCGGCGAAGCGCTGCGGGTCGATCTGGGCGGCGCAGCCGGTGACGACGATGCGCGCACCCGGCCGTTCCCGCCGCAGCTTGCGGATGGTCTGGCGCGCCTGCCGCTCGGCCTCGGACGTCACGGCGCAGGTGTTGACGATGACGAGGTCTTCCAGCCCCGCCTGGCGCGCGTGCGCCCGCATCACCTCGGACTCGTAGCTGTTGAGGCGGCAGCCGAAGGTGACGATCTCGGGATCGGCGAGGTTTCGGGTGTCGTCGTGGGAAAGGGTGTCGGTCATACCGGTACCAGTTCGGACGCAAGGCGCCCGGTGAAGCTCAGTGCGACGGGGCCGGTCATCAGGACGCGGCCGTCGTCGAGCCAGTCGATGGTGAGGGTGCCGCCGTCCAGCAGGATGTCGGCCTTGCGGCCGGTCAGGCCGCGGCGGGCGGCGGCGACCAGCGTGGCGCAGGCGCCCGTGCCGCAGGCCCGCGTAACGCCCGATCCGCGCTCCCACACGCGCATGCGGATCGCGGTGGGGGAGAGGACCTGCGCGAATTCCACGTTGGTGCGCTCGGGGAAGGCGGGGTGGTGTTCCAGCGGCGGGCCGACCCGGTCCAGCGGAACGGCGTCGGCGTCCTCCACGAAGAAGACGGCGTGCGGGTTGCCCATGTTGACGGCGACCGGATCCCGGTAGCCGTCCTGCTCAATGTCGAGGCGCAGCGTGTCGGCCGGGCCGGCGAGCGGGATCTGCTCCCAGTCGAGCCGCGCCGGGCCCATGTCCACGGTGATGCGTCCTTCCTCGGCCCGGTAGGCCTCCAGAAGGCCGGCACCCGTCTCGAAGGTGACGCGCTCCGCCCCGGTCTCCTCCAGCAGCAGCCAGCCGATGCAGCGCGACGCGTTGCCGCAGGCCGAGACCTCGCTGCCGTCGGCGTTGTGGATGCGCATGAAGCCGCCCGACCCTTCCTGCGTCGCCGCTTCCAGGACGATGAACTGGTCGCAGCCCACGCCGGTCTTGCGGTCGGCGATGGCGCGCACCTCGGCCTCGGCCGGGCGGTACGGCGTGTTGCGGGCGTCGATCACGACAAAATCATTGCCGAGACCATGCATTTTCAGGAATTCGCGCGTCATGACCGCCGTTATATGGCGAGGAGCGGGCCGGAGTCCATGGCCGGCGGACCGCCGAAGACCGGCCATCCCCTGCGCGCAACACTTGGGTCCGCCGGCTTTCGTGCCTGGCCGGTTTTCGCGCCTGGCCGGTTTTTTGCGCCTGATTGACGGGCCGGATCAGCCCTGGCGGAAGACCAGCCACCGCGACGTGAAGAAATTGAACAGGAGACCGGCCACCGATCCCGCGCAGACCGCCAGCACCGGATAGGCCGCAACGACGGCGACATTGGCTTCCAGCCCAAGCGAGACCGCGATGTTCACGGCCCCGCCGATGCCGTTCGCGGCGGCGAACTTGGCCCATTGCCGGTGCGGCGGCTCGCGCACCGCGTCCCGGAAGGTGAAGCTGCGGTTCAGCGCCCAGGTCGCCGTCACCGCGCAGAGGAAGGAAAGCGCGCGGGCGACGGGGAACTCCGCGGCCCCGCTCCACAGGATCGCATAGAGCACCGCCGTGTCCACGGCCAGCCCGCCGACGCCGACGAGACCGAACCGCATGAATTGGACGAGGAGCCGGCCGCGCGGGCGGTCCAGCAGCCGGCCGAGGCGGGAGGCGATGGCGGCGATCATGGAGGTTGGCTGTCGCGTGGGGTCATGGGGCGCCCATCATACGATTTTCATGAAGTCCCGATCTGTGGTCAGACTTCCGCTCCACGGGGCGCGGGGCCGCAGTCGCGGCCCTATACCGGGTTCGGAGGTCGGAATTTTCCGAACCCGGTATTAGACAGCACAAAGACATGGCGCAATCCAGGCCGGCGTGCGGCCGAGCCGGGCATCGCAATGCTGGTCCGAGACCCCCGAAAAGGGCCATCCGGATAAGATCCTTGCGTTTCGTTGTACCCTCTCTTGCGCATTCGTGCTATGCGTGCCTCCGTCGCGGCAAGCTTCCTCTGGCAATGGCGGATAGGCTCTGCTATTCACCGGGCACCGCAGGCGCACCCCTGATTTCTTTCGCGCGACAGGATTCTGGCGATGGATAAGTTCACTGTTCTCACCGGTGTCGCGGCACCGCTTCCGATGATCAACATCGACACCGACATGATCATCCCCAAGCAGTTCCTGAAGACGATCAAGCGCACCGGGCTCGGCAAGCACCTCTTCGACGAGATGCGCTACACGGCCGACGGCCAGGAGGTCGCGGAGTTCGTCCTCAACAAGCCGGCCTACCGTGGGGCCAAGATCCTGGTGGCGGGCGACAATTTCGGCTGCGGCTCCTCGCGCGAGCACGCGCCCTGGGCCCTGCTGGACTTCGGCATCCGCTGCGTTATCGCGCCGAGCTTCGCCGACATCTTCTACAACAACTGCTTCAAGAACGGCATCCTGCCGATCCGCCTTACCAAGGAGCAGGTGGACCTGCTGCTGGACGACGCCTCGCGCGGCGCCAACGCGGTCATCACCATCGACCTGGAGCGCCAGGAGATCACCGGTCCGGACGGCGGCAAGATCACCTTCGAGGTCGAGCCGTTCCGCAAGCACTGCCTTCTGAACGGCCTGGACGACATCGGGCTGACCTTGCAGAACGTGTCGTCCATCGACAGCTACGAAAGCAATCTGGCCGGCGACCGGCCCTGGATCCGGATCTGACCGGACCTGTACGTGCGACGACCTGAACAACTGGCGCCCAAATAAGGAGTGCGTGCGCAATGCCCGCCAATAAGAAGCTTCTCGTTCTTCCCGGGGATGGAATCGGTCCGGAGGTCATGCGCCAGGTGCGCCGCGTGATCGACTGGATGGACCGCAAGCGTGGCGTGTCCTTCGACATCACCGAGGGGCTGGTCGGCGGTGCCGCCATCGACGCCCACGGCGTTCCTCTGACGGACGAGACGCTGGCCGCCGCGATGGCGTCCGACGCGGTGCTGCTGGGCGCCGTCGGCGGCCCGAAGTGGGACAAGGTCGCCTTCGACAAGCGCCCGGAGGCCGGCCTGCTGACCCTGCGCAAGGAGCTGGCGCTGTTCGCCAACCTGCGCCCGGCGACCGTCTTCGACGCGCTGGTCGACGCCTCGACCCTGAAGCCGGAGATCGTCAAGGGCCTGGACATCATGTTCGTCCGCGAGCTGACGGGCGGCATCTATTTCGGTGAGCCGCGCGGCATCGAGGATATGGGCAACGGCGAGCGCCGCGGCGTCAACACGCAGACCTACACCACCACCGAGATCCGCCGCGTCGCCGCGGTGGCCTTCGAGCTGGCGCGCAAGCGCGGCAACAAGGTCCACTCGCTGGAGAAGGGCAACGTGATGGAATCCGGCCTGCTGTGGCGGCAGGAGGTCACGCGGCTGCATCAGGAAGAATATTCGGACGTCGAGCTGCACCACATGCTGGCCGACAACGCGGCCATGCAGCTGGTGCGCAACCCGCGCCAGTTCGATGTGATCGTCACCGACAACCTGTTCGGCGACATCCTGTCGGACGAGGCGGCCATGATGACCGGCTCGCTCGGCATGCTGCCGTCGGCGTCGCTCGGCGCCGCGGACGCCAATGGCAACCGCAAGGCGATGTACGAGCCGATCCACGGCACCGCCCCGGACATCGCGGGCAAGGATCTGGCCAACCCCTGCGCGATGCTGCTGAGCTTCGCCATGGCGCTGCGCTACAGCTTCGACCGCGCCGAAGAGGCCGGCATGATCGAGGCCTCGATCCAGCGTGTCCTGTCCGGCGGCATGCGCACGGCTGACATCATGGCTCCGGGCATGGCGCGCTGCTCGACCACCGTGATGGGCGACTCCATCCTGCGGGAACTCGACAAGCTCTCCGCCTGACGGCGTGACCGTTCAGGCCGGCCGATAAAAAGAACCCCTCTCCCGGCGACGGGAGAGGGGTTTTTCTATGCCCCCGGGCCGGTCATTCCGCCGTCCGGTCGGCGCTGCGGCCGCCGTGGCTGGCCTGCCCGCCCTTGCGGCCGGCAGCGGCCGCCAGGGACGGATCGCGGGAGAAACTGCGCGAGGTGGCGGGGACGCTGCGCCCGCCCTTTCGCCCGGCTTCCGCCGCCAGTTCGGGATTCTTCGAAAAGCTGCGCTTGCCCGCCGGCACGCTTTCCCCGCCTTTGCTGGCGATCTCGCGTTGCCGGTCGGGATCCATCGACGCGAAGCCGCGGCTCGACGTGCGGCCATTGTCCTTCGAGGCCATCTGGAACCTCCACCTCTGCTTCAGTCCAGCAAACCGGAGGGGGCCGGGATGGTTCCCGAAGGGATGAGTCTTCCCGATGGCTTTTTCCAAAAGCGGGGTACGTCGCCCGCGCCCGTGATTCTGGCGAGCGTGATTCTGGCGAGCGTGATTCTGGCGCCCGTGATTTGGGCGTCCCGGTCCTTCAGGCGCCTTCCAGGCCGGCGATGGCTTGCGCCAGCGCCACGAGCCGCCGGGCGTTCTCGACATGCAGGTTCTCCACCAGCTTCCCGTCCACCAGCACCACGCCTTTGCCCTCGGCCGCCGCGCGGGCGTGGGCGTCGATGATGCGCCGGGAATAATCCAGCTCCTCGGCCGTCGGGGCGAAGGCCTCGTTGCAGGCGGCGATGGTCTTGGGATGGATCAGCGTCTTGCCGTCGAAGCCCAGCTCGCGCCCCTGTCGGCAGGACTGGCGGAACCCCTCATCGTCCTCCAGGTCGAGATGGACGCCGTCGAGGATGGCGAGGCCGTAGGCGCGGGCGGCCAGCAGGCAGAGGCCGAGGCTGGTGATCATCGGCAGCCGTTCGCGCGTGTGGGCGGCCTGGAGGTCCTTGGCGAGGTCGGAGGTGCCCATGACCAGGGCGCCCAGCTTCGGCGAGGCCCCGGCGATCTCCTTCGCGTTCAGCATGCCGAGCGGCGTTTCCATCATGCACCAGATGCGCTGGCCCTCCGGCGAGCCGTGGGCGCGCAGCACGGCTTCCGCCTGGCGGACGGCGTCGGCGCTTTCCACCTTGGGCAGCAGCACGGCGTCCGCCCCGCTGGAGGCCGCCATGACCAGGTCCTCGTAGCCCCAGGGGCTGTAGGGGCCGTTGACCCGCACCGCCAGCTCCCGCCCGCCGTAGCCGCCGGCCGCCAGCGCGTCGCGGATGGCCTGCCGCGCGCCCGCCTTGGCGTCGGGGGTAACGGCGTCCTCCAGGTCGAGGATCAGCCCGTCGGCGGGCAGGCTGCGGCCCTTTTCCAGCGCGCGCGGGTTGGAGCCCGGCATGTAGAGCAGGCTGCGGCGCGGGCGGACGGTCATGGCCATGGCGGTTCCTCTCGGCAGGTCTTGTCGGCGCAGGTCTTGTCGGCGGCTTGCCCATCGGGTGCCGCCGCCATGCTTAGCCCCGGCGGCGCGTGAAGACCAGCCCTGCGAGGCGCCGTTTTTCACGGCGGGAGGTTTACGGAAGCCCTGGCTTGGCATAGCTTTGCTGGCCATGCAGACCGTCATCTCCATCCAGTCCCATGTTGCTTACGGCTATGTAGGCAACCGGGCCGCCGTCTTCCCGCTCCAGCGCCTGGGGCTGGACGCCACCGCCGTGAACACGGTGCAGTTCTCCAACCACACCGGCTACGGCAAATGGACCGGCCAGGTCTTCACGGCGGAGCACATCGCCGAGATCGTGGAGGGCATCGCCGCGCGTGGCGTGCTGCCGGCCTATGACGCGGTGCTGTCGGGCTACATGGGCGACG
Source organism: Azospirillum sp. SYSU D00513 (assembly GCF_017356015.1). Classification (GTDB taxonomy): domain Bacteria; phylum Pseudomonadota; class Alphaproteobacteria; order Azospirillales; family Azospirillaceae; genus Azospirillum. The sequence continues at coordinate 113,569 of NZ_JAFIQV010000005.1, read as the reverse complement.
TCGGGCTGGGCCGGGTGATCGTCGAGACGGCGGCGCGGGTGAAGGCCGCCAACCCCAAGGCGGTCTATTGCTGCGACCCGGTGATGGGCGACGTCGGGCGCGGCTTCTTCGTGCGGCCGGGCCTGCCGGAGTTCATCAAGGAGCACGCCGTCCCCGTCGCCGACATCCTGACGCCGAACCAGTTCGAGCTGGAGTATCTGGCCGACCGCAAGGTGGAGACGCTGTCCGACGCGATGGAGGCGACGGCGGCCCTGCGGGCGCGCGGCACGCGGCTGGTGCTGGTGACCAGCCTGACGCGGGCCGACGCCGACCCCGACCGGATCGAGATGCTGGCCGACGGGGCCGAGGGCGCCTGGCTGGTCTCCACCCCGCGCCTGCCGCTGGACCCCGCGCCGAACGGGTCCGGCGACGCGGTGGCCGCCCTCTATCTCGCCCATTACCTCAAGACCGGCAGCCCGGCCGAGGCGCTGGAGCGGGCGGCGGCGGCGATCTACGCCATCTTCCAGGAAACCCAGCGGCGCGGCACGCGCGAGCTTCAGCTGATCGCCGCCCAGGACGAGTTCGTCAACCCGAGCCGGACCTTCTCCGCAGAACGGGTGCGCTGACGCCCTGTCCTGCCCCGAAGGGGCGGCGCGCAGGGGTTCGGTACGGTCCGGGCGGGTGTTCCGCGTTGCGGTGGGCGGGCGCATCCGCTACCTAAGGAATCCCTTGTCCTGATCCAAAGCGAATCCATGTCCGAAGGACCGCTTACGGTATACCGCGCCCGGCGCGGCGACGGCTCCCTGCGTCCCGACCCGGACCAGGCGCTCGCCGCCGAGAAGTTCCAGAGCCTGTACAACGCGCTGAAGGGCTATCGCCCGCAGCCGGCCACGGTGAAGACCGGCTGGCTGGAGCGGTTCGGGCTGGGCCGCCGCGCCGACCCGGAGCCGCCGCCGCAGGGCCTGTACCTGTATGGCGGGGTGGGGCGGGGCAAGTCCATGCTGATGGACCTGTTCTTCGACACCGCCCCGGTCGAGAAGAAGCGCCGCGTCCATTTCCACGAGTTCATGCTGGAGGTGCACGACCGGCTGCACCATCTGCGCCAGTCGATCCCCGACGCCAGCGAAGCCCTGCCCGAGCTGGCCCGCCGGCTGGCCGACGAGGCGTGGCTTCTGTGCTTCGACGAGTTCCACGTCACCAACATCACCGACGCCATGATCCTGGGCCGGCTGTTCACCGCCCTGTTCGAGATGGGCGTGGTGGTGGTGGCGACCTCCAACTGGCCGCCGGACATGCTCTACAAGGACGGCCTTCAGCGCGAGCTGTTCCTGCCCTTCATCGACCTGCTGAAGCAGAAGCTGGACGTGCTGTCGCTGGAAGGCCCGACCGACTACCGCATGGACCGGCTGAGCGGCAAGCCCGTCTACCACTGGCCGCTCGGCCCCGAATCCGACCAGCGCCTGAAGGAGGCCTTCGCCGCGCTGACCGACGGCGCCCCCGGCGCCCCCGTCCGCCTCGCCGTCCAGGGCCGCCGCGTCGAGATCGAACGCGCCGCCCATGGCGTCGCCTGGGTGAATTTCTGGGATCTCTGCGGCAAGCCCTTCGGCGCCGCCGACTATCTGGCCATCGCCACCCACTTCCACACGGTGCTGATCGACGACGTGCCGACGATGAAGGACGAACTGCGCAACGAGGCCAAGCGCTTCATGACGCTGATCGACGCCCTCTACGAGCACAAGGTCAAGACGGTCATCACCGCCGACGGCCCGCCGGACCGGCTGTACCCCGAAGGCACCCACGCCTTCGAGTTTGAACGCACGGTCAGCCGCCTGATGGAGATGCAGAGCGAGGAGTACATGCGGAGCCGGCATATACAGTAATTGAGATAGAGCACATATTCTTGGTCCTTATATTTTATGGACTCAGGGCGGTGCTAATGAGTTTGAGGATCGGTGTGATGCATATAGTTGCTTTAGCTGCAATGGGATACGAATTTATGCATATCGGTTTCGCGTGATTAATAAAAAATAAGACGCGAGCGGGGATAAACTATAAAAATGCGGTCGCGAGTCGTTTGCTCTTTTGCTAAAAACAGCGTAAGCAAAAGTTCGTTTGTGCTTTTAAAAAATGATTGCCGCCGCTAATGCGGTGCTTTTGTATACAAAACATGAGTCCTCTTACGTTTTGCAGCATGCTGCGTTTTGCTGAGCGCGAGCTTCGAGGGCGAATGCTTTTTTTGCGCTGCCTCGATTGTAGTGGTAGCGCTTGCGTGTATGCCCTTGTAAGTAAATATGATTTAAAGCCGTGCTCTATTGATTTGCCTGATCCGGAATGTCCCCAGCAATATCCATAAGCGCTTCCTCCAAAAGTGTAGGACCCCTCCGCGCTGCAGACTGACGGAAATAGGTAACTACCAATATGTGAATGGCGGACACTAATTCGTTAGAGGTTACTTCGTGCGCGAAAATTCCTGCTTTTTTCGCGACACGAGCCCTGAGTTGTTTGACCACATTATCCACTGAGTCGGATTCCCGGTGTGCGATGTCTTCAAGTCCTCTCCAGTAGGTTGTTTCTAAGGACAGCCGTAGATCTTTACCGTCGAAATCGAAGTGCCTTGTCTCAGAAACGGCAGGATCAGGGGGCAGAGGGGCGGCGAAATCCAGCACATTACTCTCCACTATAGTTGGATATCCCGGCCGCGTGATGCGGCCGGGAGAAAATGATAGATGTTAGGCTGCCTGACGGACCACAAAGCAGCCGGCACCGGCCATCAGTTCCGACCTAAGGGATTGCGTGCCTTGCGTAACGAAGCATCCCGCACCAGCGTTCAGTTCAGAGGTGTTTTTGGCAGCTTTTTTGACAACAAAGCATCCCGCTCCTACATTTACATCGGCAGAGTTTTCTGCTTCCTTTCGTGCCACAAAGCACCCCGCGCCAGTCGCGGACTCATTAGGTGGAATACTCCGCTTTTCAAAGAAGCAGCCTGCTCCGGCGGAGTCCGTTGCCTCCGCCCGGGGACGTTCAAAACAGCCCGCTCCGGCCGAAATTCCATCAACATAGGGGCTCACGGGCATTGTGTTGCCATAGGCAACCAACTTGCGTGTCTTTTCCCAAGCTCGATCATAAGCTTCAGTACGGTAAACGGTCGGGTCGTGGTCAATGATTTCGCCGACAAGAAATAGACAATCCTCCCGATAACGCCGGGTATGAAGGATGTGATGGTGCCATGCTTTGTCAACAAGCTTAGTCGGAACAATATTTTCGTTTGGGTTCATCGCAACGGCAACTAGGAACTGACGGTACAAATCGACAGCTTGCGTTGCGATTTCAGGGTGTATTCCGTCCGTGTTGATGAGCCCATCAACGATGAACTGAAAATCGAGGGAGTTCACTTTCTGGATAAAGGTCATGTTGTCCTCGTTCTATGAGCTGCGCGACCGGGCAGCGCCGGTTATCGCCGCGACCACCATTGCAAAGCGGGTGAGGCGCGATTGACTATTTGCAGAAATCTGTTTTCTGCTCAGCTTTCGGGTGATGCTTGCAAGCTGACTTCTGCCTGTTGCGGCGCTCTTGCCTTGGGCTGTTGTAACTTCGTGGCTTGATGCGCCATCGCTGATCGCAGCGGCATGAGCAGCTTCTGCAGGCGTCAGGCCAAAATCTCGCTCAAGCACGCTAGCCAAGGTTTCTTCATCGAACTTCGGTGGTGCGACAACCACCACCGCCATTCCATCCGCAGCAAGGTTTTGTGACACAGAAACAACAAGTGGTTCACCACCATTGGGGCGACGAAGGCAGATAGCTACCTGCGGCACAGGCAATGCTCCCGACGCGGCGGCGGCGACAAGGCGTCGGAGGTTGATATCGTCATCATCGTAAGGTGAACTGATAATACGACCGCTTCGCAAACGTAGGCCGTCACCTTTCAAAAGCATGTCATCCATGGCAGCGTTTTTATGCCTGACAACGCAATCTCGGCTTACCACAGCTACCCCGATTGCGATGCAGTCTAGTGCTGCAGCTTTTTGGCGAGCGTTCTCGCGTTGCCGAATCACTTCAACTAAGCTCGCAGCCGGGGCAGCTTCCGAGAAGTAGTGGTCAAGATCTACCCCTGATCGCCCCTTTTCAACACGGATTTGAGCATTCCATCCATTGCCTAGGCGTACATGCGAACAGACCATCTCGACCGGAAACAACCGGGTAAACTCAAGGCGGGCTTCTAACCTTTGCAGCTTTGCCACTGAGAGATGTTGGCGAACATCCGCGAGTGCAGGATTGCCGCGAGGCCTGCTGTTCTGCGCAGTCTGTAACAAAATATCATCAAAGGTCAGTGGCTGATTGAAGTCACAGAAGCTGTAAATCTGCCGCTGGCGCTCACTTGCGTAGCGAAGGATGTCTTTGGCATCGAATATAACGAAGCCTGCGGAAAGCTTGGCGGCGAGCACGGCCATGTCCGCCAACGGCGTTGGTATCTCGGACGGAAGCGATAATGCAGCCATGAAACAATCTTTCAATGCGTGGCCTCGTGTCATGAAGCCTGCCAAGGATTTTTGAGGCTGTCATGCATCATGCGATGTACGGCATCAAAAATTTTTTGCCGTGCCCCTGTTTTCCACACTTACATATGCGAGAAGCACACCATGGTATTGCTGAGCTCTTTAATGACAGGCAAAGGCTCACCGTGTTTTCGGTGTAAGAGCAGTACGTGTACTTCTACGATGGTTAGCGACTCGGCGCGACTCGGGAGGTTCCCAGCGCATGTTGCCTTTCAGAAGCGGTTACGCCAAGCGCGGCGAATAGAATCAATGCCGCGCCAATCAAAGTGTAAAAGTCTGGTACTTCTCCGAATACAACGAAACCAAGAAGTGCTGCGCAGGGCACGGTAAGAAAGTCCAGCGGGGCAAGGAATGGTACTGGGGCAAGCGCGTAACTGCGGGCAGCCGCGTACTGAGCAATCATGGCAAATAGGCCAAGTATGGATAGTATCAGCCAATCAGAAGGTAGTGGCGTTAACCAGGATGGCGCAGCTAACGGTGCAGTTGCGAGTGTAGATACTGCTGTGTATACCAGAACTATGAGAGCTGGGTTGTTGCTTTTGGTAAGTCGCCTTACGGCTGTTTGTGAGCCAGCAGAGGCCACTGCTCCGGCGAACGCCGCCAAAATACCTAAGTGCATTTCCGGCACACCTAGGGCTGGTACTAGTGACACTACTGCACCTGTAAAGCCCACGACAATCGTTGACCAAACAATTCCATTTGCTCGTTCCCCAAGCATGAGTTGGGATGCAATAGGTAACATAAATACGCGCATGAAGAAAATTAACGATGCAAGCCCCAGCGGAATTGAGGTGAATGCATACATCATGCAGCACAGCGCTAGAACGCCTAGTCCGCACCTGACTACATACCAGATTGGATCGCGGGCATTTCTGATCTCCACGACCGCACGCCAGGTACCGAATAAAAACAGTAGCCCGAACGCCGACCGAAAGAACGCCAGCTCGGCTGGTGGTAGCTTCTGTCCGAGAAACTTCGCTGCTGCGCTGCTCGCCGCGAAGGTGACAGCCGAAATCGCCATCCAGGCGGTGGCCCTCAGCAGTTTAGAAACCGGAAGGCGGAGCATGCTTATTCCTCAGACGCATCGGCTAAGCCGACATATCGGGGTAGGTTTCGCTGTGAAGTAGTTCACTTACGTTAGTGCTAAATGCATACTAAAGTCACCGCCTAACACGGAGAATCGGCAAGATGGCGAGTAAAGCGAAAACGGGCAAGGGTTTGAATCCGTTCGGCCGCCTGAAAAGCCGGAACGTCATGGTCAACGGGCACCGCACGAGCATGCGGCTGGAGCCGGCCATGTGGGAGGCGCTTCAGGACATTGCGCTTCGGGAAGACCTCAGCGTCCACGATCTGGTGTCGCGGATCGCGACGCAGGCGGCCATGCTGCACGAGAAAATCGACAATCTCACCTCGGCGGTTCGCGTGTTCGTTGCCCTCTATTATCGCCGTGCGGCGACGGAGGAGGGGCATGAGCGGGCCGGGCATGGGGCGGGGAACCCGTTCCGGGGGACGCCGTTCGACGGTGGCACGCCGGAACGCAAGGCCGTTCCGGATGACGACGGTGTGGAGACGAACTGCCTCCCTCAGGGCTGATCCCACTGGGGTGACGCCCTGGTGACAGGGGCGGAAATCGGCTTGCCTCCAGTGCTCCTGGCCCGGTCGGTTGCAAAAGCCTATATGGTCCGTCCACCGCACGTGGAAGGAGGGTATGGTCCGATGCGCCGCGTCATGCTGGGCTCCTTGCTGGTCTGTCTTGTCGCCTTCGCGCTTTTCGTCCTGTACAGCCCGTCGGAGCAGGATCCGTCCGCGGAGACGCCGAGCGACGAGGTTGTCGCGGAGCGGATCCGGGAGGAGCTTCGCGAGGTCGCGACGCCGGACTATGTGCAGGCGCAGATCGCGCGCACGCTGGATGAGGACCGTCCGGAGGAGGCCGAGGGCTACATCGCCCTGGCCGCCGAACTCGGGCAGGCCGTGCCGGCCGGGCTGCTGGCGCGCTACGAGGAGGCGACCTCCACCACTGCGGCCGTGTGGCGCACCACCACGCGCGGCGCCTGGGGCTTTCTCACCGGCGAGGCCGAGGATGGGGCGAGTCTCGCCGGCTCGGCGATCTCCGACCTGACGCTCTACGGCGACGCCCGGGACGTCACCTTCCAGACCAGGAACTATCTCACCGGAGCGGAGGTGGACGAGTTCGTGCTGGGCCTGTCGGTCGTCGGGCTGGGCATGAGCGCCGCCACGGTGGCGACGGCCGGCACGGCGGCTCCGGCGAAGGTCGGGCTCTCCATGGTCAAGGCGGCGAAGCGCGCGGGCAGGCTCACGGCCGGGCTGGAGACGGCCCTTCGCCGGACCGTGGCCGAAACCGTGGACATGCCGGCCTTGCGCCGGCAGCTCGGGGCGTTGGACTGGCGCTCGCCGGGCAAGTCCATCGAGGGGGTGAAGAGCTACGCCGCCGGCCTCGACACCGCCCGCCTGCGCGGCATGTTCGGCCAGCTCGGCTCCGTCGTCGATAAGACGTCGGCCGGCGGCGCCATGAGGATCCTGCGCCATGTCGACTCCGCGGACGACCTCGTTAAGGCCGAGCGGGTCGCGGCGCGCTTCGGAAAGGCCTCCCCGGCGGTCTTCGAAACGCTCGGGAAACGGGTGTTCAAGGCTTTCGCCAAGGTGGCGAAAATGGCGATTGAGGCGCTCTGGGCGCTGATCACGGCGATCCTGTCCGCCCTGAGCTTCGTAATCTCGACTCTCTGGACCGTGGTGAAGCTGCTGCGCCGCCTTTTCGCCCGGCTCCGGGCCGGCCGGCGGCCGGTCGCGCAATCGGCGGGCACCTGACGGGGCGGGGCGGACCGCTCAGCGCGCGGCGGCCAGCACGTCGCGCAGGCGCCGAAAAACCTTTCGTGCCCCGTGGCGCCCCGCCGGCCGGTCCGGGCCGCCGCCGGTCATCGATCCCACGCCTCCCAATCCCATCCCTCCCGATCCCGCGCCTTCCTCACCGGCCCGGCGGATGGACCAGCGCCGCGACGATCCGGCGCACGGCGGGCAGCACCAGCAGCAGGGTCGGGAAGGCGACCAGCCAGGACAGGCCCCAGGCGCTCATCCACTGGCCCAGCAGGTCCGGCGCCAGGCCGAGGGTCTTGATCGTGGACACGCCGGAGACGACGAAGGTCATGAGGATGGAAAGGACGAACGGCATGACGATGCCGTTGTAGCGGGCCGGCAGCTTGCGGCGGGTGGCGGGCGCGTCCGTTCCGGCGCTGGTCATCGAAGGTCGGTCCCCTGTGGCGAAGGACCGCAGCTTAGGCCCGAAGCCGCCGGCCCGCCAAGGGGGCCGGCGCGCAGGCGTGCCCCGCGCCTGCCGCTCGCCCGGGGGCCGCCCTGCGGTTCGCCCTGCGGTTCACCTTGTCTGCCGTCCGCCAGTCGAGTATGGGGACAGCGCGGCGGCCCGTTTCAGCCTTTTCCGGCATGGCCGCCCCGCTCGCGATTCGCCGATCCGGACGCGGCGCCGGGATCGGCATCAAGGGGGCCTGCATGAAGCCGCGCGGAGCGGAACCCGCCGGGACAGCCGGTGTGTTCACGAGGACCATCCGCAACGCGGGCTGGCTGCTGGGCGGCAAGGGGGTCGGGGCGGTGTTCAGCCTCATCTACCTTGCCATGGCGGCCCGCTCGCTCGGCCTGACGGCCTTCGGCGAGTTCACGCTGGTGCTCACCTACGGGCAGGCGGTCTCCAACCTCGTCCAGTTCCAGTCCTGGCAGTCGGTCATCCGCTACGGCGCCATCCATCTGGCAGCCAAACAGGCCGGGCGGCTGTCGCGCGTCCTGGCCTTCACGATCCTGCTCGACCTGTCGGCGGCGGCGGCGGGGGCGCTGCTCGCGGGCGTGGGCGTGCTGGCCGTCGGCCCCTATTTCGGCTGGTCGGCGGAGGAACAGAGCCGGGCCGCCCTGTTCGGCATGTCGCTGCTCTTCGGCCTGCGCGGGACGCCGACCGGCGTGCTGCGCCTGTTCGACCGCTTCGACCTCGCCGCCTACAGCGAAACCATGCTCCCCACCATGCGGCTCGTGGGGGCCACCACGGTCTGGCTGACGGAGCCGAGCGTCGAGGGCTTCCTCGTCGCCTGGGCGGTGGCGGAGCTGGTCACCACGGCGGTCATGTGGACGGCGGCCAGCCGCGAGCTGCGCCGCCACGGCCTGCGGCTGGGCGGGGAGGGACCCTTCATCGCCGGGGTGCTCGCCGAGAATCCCGGCCTCTGGCGCTTCGCCTGCTTCACCAACATCACCACCTCCATCAACCTCGTCTGGCAGCAGGTCGGGGTGATGGCGGTCGGCATGGTCAGCGGGCCGGGGCCGGCCGGCGGCTACCGCGTCGCCTACCAGATGGCGCAGGCGCTGTCCAAGCCGTCCCTGTCGCTCGCCCGCTCCGTCTATCCGGAATTCGCCCGCCTCGCGGCGGAGGGCGGCCCCGGCGCGCTGACGGGGCTGCTGCGCCGCATCACCCTGGTCGCGGCGGGGGGCGGGCTGATCGCCGTGACGGTCGTGACACTGGCCGGCGAACACATGCTGACGCTGGTCGCCGGGCCGGAATTCGCCTTCGCCCACGGGGTGCTGATCCTGCTCACCACCGCCGCGGCGCTCGACCTCTGCGGCTTCGGGCTGGAGCCGGCGGCGACCGCCGCGGGCCGCCCCGGCCTCGTGCTGGCGGTGCGGGCCTTCGCCGGCGTCGCCTATCTCGCGGCCCTGTCCGTCCTGCTGAATCTCTGGGGCATCACCGGCGCAGCCAGCTCCGCCGTCCTCGGCTCGGGCCTGTTCGTGACCATCATGGCGGTGTTGACCTGGCGCGTCGTCCGGGCCGCCATCCGTGCCGCACCGGCGCAAGGCTAGACGCCCGCCGCCCCCATGAGGATCGCCGCCCCGGCGGCTTGGCCCGGAAAAACATCATTGAAGAAGCGGCCGGACGGGTATATAGGCGCCAATCTTTGACCGGGCAGGGCATCGTGCGAGTCGCTTTCCTGTACAACGCGCAGTTCCACCAGATCCTGCACAGCCTCCCCTTCGCCCTGGAACTGTCGGCCATGCCCGGGGTGGATGTGGACATCCTGTCCCCGACGCAGGCGCACCAGGATTTCATCGCCGATCTCGCCCGGCTCTACCCGGAGCACCAGGCCGTCCAGAAGCGGCTGGAGGAGCCGGGCTGGCTCAAGCTGGCCCACGCGCTGTACCGCTCCACCGTCCCGCCCAAGGCCCTGACCCTTTTCGCCAACCGGCGGCTGCTCGACGGCTACGACGCGCTCGTGGTGCCGGAGCGCAGCACCACCGTCGTGCGCCGATTCGGCGTGACCCGCCCGAAGCTGATCCACACCGCCCATGGCGCCGGCGACCGGGCGACCGCCATCGACCCGCGCATCAAGCTGTTCGATTTCTTCCTGGTGCCGGGGCCGAAGACCGCCTCCTGGCTGCTGGAGCGCGGCCTTGTCCGGCCGGGCGGCTACGCGGTCGGCGCCTACGCCAAGCTCGACATCGTGCGCCGCCTGGGCGAGCGCAAGCCGCGCCTGTTCCCGACGGACAAGCCGGTCATCCTCTACAACCCCCATTTCAAGGGATCGCTGTCCTCCTGGCCGAAATGGGGCGAGGCGATCCTCGACCGGCTGGCGGCACAGGACCGCTACAACGTGATCTTCGCCCCGCATGTCCGGCTGTTCGACCCGCCCAGCCCGGCGGATTACGAGCGCTTCACGCGCTTCCGCGATCTTCCGCACATGCTGATCGATCTCGGCAGCGCGCGTTCGGTGGACATGACCTACACCGCCGCCGCCGACCTCTATCTGGGCGAGGTCAGCAGCCAGGTCTACGAGTTCCTGCTGGAACCGCGCCCCTGCGTGTTCCTGAACGCCCACCATGTCGCCTGGCAGGGGAACGAGCGTTACGGAAGCTGGACCCTGGGTCCCGTCGTGGAGCGGGTGGACGCGCTGATGGAGGCCATCGACAGGGCCTTCGCGTCCCACGGCTCCCTCCTCGCCGCCCAGCGAGAGGCGGTGGAGCGCACCTTCGACCTCGGCATACCGGAACCAGGCCGCTTCGGCGCCCGGCGCCTGCACGATTACCTCACCGCGGCCACCATCCGGCAGGGCAGAGCCGGGGACGGCCGGCACGGCGAGGAATACGCGGCCTGATGGGCCGGGCGGGCGGCGCTGCCGCCATCCGCCCTGTCTATCCGCCCTTTCTATCCGACCGCCCTATCGACCGCCGCGTCCGCCAGACTGGATCAGCTGCCGCCGGTCGTTCCGCGCGGCGGGAAGCGGCTGGAGGTCGCCTGGACCTGCGGGCGGCGCGGGCCGTCATCGTCGTCGTCCTCGGCGCGGCGGGCCTGCTGCCGCCGGGCCTGGGCCGCCTCGGCCTCGGACAGGGAAGTCTGCAGTTCGCGGATGCGCGACTGGAGCGACGACTGGACCGCGGCGCCGGCGCCGCGCCCCTGGAACTGCTCGAGATCCTGCTTGAGCCGCGCCAGCTGGTTCTTCATCTCCGCGATGCTGGGACCACCTTTTCCCTTCGAGACGCGGTAGACCTTCTCCTCGTATCGGCTCACACTCGTTCTCCTTGCTGCTGGTCCTAATATCGTCTCCTTTTCGCCCCGGTGCCAGTCTTCCTCCGGGCTAGTCATACGATATAGGGCGCGGTCATAACCGGCCCGGTCCCGCCACTCCACCCGCCGGGGCTAACTCCCCCTAAGCCGTCTACCCCCGCTTTGCGCAGGGCACAGGGAGCATGGCCGCATTGTATCTCTGTTGAACGGGGTCGTGAACGGCAGCGGCGAGGGGAGAGGGTAAGCATGCGGTGGAGGGTGTTTTGCGGCGCGCTGGGCCTGGCCGTTCTGGCGGCGGCCCCGGAGGGGCGGGCGCTCACCTTCGATTGCTGGAAGCTGGAGGCCGGCAAGCTCGCCGAGGCCCGCGGCCTCGGCCTGTGCGACGACGCCTTCGCCAGCCTGCCGCCGCCGGAGCCGCCCCCGCGCAAGGAGGTCCGGCGCAAGTCGGCCGGTTCGCCCGCGCCGCAGCGGGAACAGCCGCAGCAAAGAGTGTCCCGCAACGACGACGGCTCCTTCGACCTGGGCCGGCAGTTCAAGCGCGACGTCCGGGCGCTCGGCGCGAAACTGGAGGAGCTGTTCACCGGCGGGTCCTCCAGCGGCTCCTCCGGCGGCGCGAAGGGCCGGGCCAGGGATTACGAACTGCCCTGACGGGGCCGCGGGACAGGGCCGGCCGCCCTGCGGTGGGGCAGGGCTGCGACAGGATCTCATTGCGACCAGTTCGCACTCTGTGGGACAAGAGGGACCCTGATCGGGTCTCGGCCCGGCCGGCACTCGATCGACACTGGCCCCGCGGGTTTGCCCCATCGTGACGACGGACATCATCGACAGCCATGGCCGCTCCGGCGGCCCGGACGCGCGGCATGCCGGCGCGGATCACCCCGGCCTGCGTCACCAGGGCTATCGGGGCGTGCGCCGCCGCGTCATCAACCGCTGGACCCTCGCGACACTGCTCATCGCGGCGATGGTGGCGTTGCCGGTTCTGGTGGTGGCGAGCCGCATCTTCGTGCCGACGGGCGGGCTGTGGGAGCATCTGGCCAGCACCGTGCTGGCCGACTATGTGCTGAACACGCTGCGGCTCGCCTTCGGCGTCGGCGTCGGCACGCTGGTGATCGGGGTGGGCACGGCCTGGCTCGTGACCATGTGCCGCTTCCCCGGAAGCCGGGTTCTGGAATGGGCGCTGCTGCTGCCGCTCGCCGTTCCCGCCTATGTGATGGCCTACGTGTACACCGATTTCCTCCAGTTCGTTGGGCCGGTGCAGACCGCCCTGCGCGAGGTCTTCCAGTGGACCCGCCGCGACTACTGGTTCCCGGACATCCGCACGCTCGAAGGGGCGGCGTCGGTCATGGCGCTGGTGCTCTACCCCTACGTCTATCTGCTGTCCCGCGCCGCCTTCCTGGAACAGTCGGTCTGCGTGCTGGAGGTCAGCCGCATGCTCGGGCGCGGGCCGTGGCGCAGCTTCTTCACGGTGGCGCTGCCGCTGGCCCGGCCCAGCATCGTCGCCGGTCTGGCGCTGGCGCTGATGGAGGTGCTGGCCGATTTCGGCACGGTGCAGTATTTCGCGGTCAACACCTTCACCACGGGCATCTACCGCACCTGGTTCGCCATGGGGCAGCCGGTGGCGGCGGCGCAGCTCGCGGCCGTGCTGATGCTGTTCGTCCTGGTGCTGGTGGTGATGGAGCGGCTGTCGCGCCGGCAGGCGCGCTATCACCACACCTCCACCCGCTACCGCCGCCTGCCCGCCCACCGGCTGACCGGCTGGAAGGCCCTGGCCGCCTTCATCGCCTGCGCGCTGCCGCTGTTCCTCGGCTTCATCCTGCCAGGCGGGCTGCTGGTGCGGATGGCCCTGTCGGCCGGCGACGAGCGTCTGGCGGCGAGCTTCTGGGAGCTGGCGGGCAACAGCTTCATCCTGGCGGCGCTGGCCGCCGCGATCGCCGTGTCGCTGGCGCTGGTCATGGCCTACGGGCAGCGGCTGCGCCCGACGCCGCTGCTGAAGGGGGCGGCGCGCGTCGCGGCCATGGGCTACGCGGTGCCGGGTTCGGTCATCGCGGTGGGGGTGATGATCCCCTTCGCCCAGATCGACAACGCGCTGGACGGCTTCCTGCGCGCGCAGTTCGGCGTCTCCTCGGGGCTGCTGCTGAGCGGCACCATCGTCGCCGTCCTCTTCGCCTACCAGGTCCGCTTCCTGGCCGTGTCCTTCAACACGATCGAGGCCAGCCTCGGCAAGATCCGCCCGACCATGGACTATGCGGCCCGCGTGCTCGGCAACTCCGCCGGGCGCACGCTGGTGCGCGTCCACGCGCCGATCATGTGGGGCAGCCTGCTGACCGCCGCGCTGATGGTCTTCGTGGACGTGATGAAGGAGCTGCCGGCGACCATGATCGTGCGGCCCTTCAACTTCGACACGCTGGCCGTGCGCACCTACACGCTGGCCTCGGACGAGCGGCTGGCCGAGGCCTCGACCGCGGCGCTCGCCATCGTGCTGGTCGGCATCCTGCCGGTGATCCTGCTCAGCCTGTCCATCCGCCGCTCGCGGCCCGGACAGACGGAGGAGTGATACCGGGTTCGGAAAATTCCGACCTCCGAACCCGGTATAGGGCCGCGACTGCGGCCCCGCGCCCCGTGGCGCGGAAGTCTTGGCGCGGAAGTCCTGACCACAGGGCAGGACTTCATGAAAAGCGTATAAGGGCGCACTGTTGCGCCCGCCGCAACGCTCTTGCGCCGGGCGCCGTCTTTTTCCGTTGGGGAAAGGTGCTTACTCCTGTGGGCCAATGATCCCGCACCGGAGACCGCCATGACCACCGCCCGCCCCCTCGTCACCGCCATCGAAGGCATGGAAGCCTCGGACGGTGCCGGCGTCCGCATGACGCGGCTGCTCGGCACGCCGCGCCTCCAGATGCTCGACCCCTTCCTGATGCTCGATCTGTTCGGCTCCGACGAGCCGCAGGACTATCTCGCGGGCTTCCCCGAGCACCCGCACCGGGGCTTCGAGACGGTCACCTACATGCTGGCCGGCCGCATGCGGCACGAGGACAACAAGGGCCATTCCGGCGTCATCGAGACCGGCGGCATCCAGTGGATGACCGCCGCGCGCGGTCTCGTCCATTCCGAGATGCCGGAGCAGACGGAAGGGCTGATGAGGGGCTTCCAGCTCTGGATCAATCTGCCGGCGCGGCTGAAGATGTCCGATCCCGGCTACCAGGAATTCCCGGCGGCCCGCATCCCGGTGGAGGCGCGGGAGGAGGGCGTGTCGGTGAAGGTCATCGCCGGGGCGACCTCGCGCGGCACCGCCGGCCCGGTCACGGCCGAGGCGACCGACGCCCGCTATTTCGACGTGACGCTGCCCCCGGGCGCATCCCTGTCCGAGCCCGTCCCGGCCGGCCACACGGCCTTCCTCGCCCTGTTCGAGGGCAGCGTGCGGCTTCCCGGCTCCCAGCCCCTGCTGGGCGGCCCGCGCCTGCTGGTGCTGGGGGAGGGCGACCGGGTCGAGGCGGCGGCGGGCCATAACGGCGCCCGCTTCCTGCTGATCGCCGGCCGCCCGCTGAAGGAGCCGGTTGCCTGGGGCGGCCCCTTCGTCATGAACAGCCGCGAGGAGGTCATGCAGGCTTTCCGCGACTATGAGGACGGCAATTTCTGAAGGCCCTCCGGGCCGGACGGAAAAGGGCGCGCCCTTCGTCTTTTGCTGACCTTGTTTTACAGGCCCTGGGGTTTTACAGGCCCTGGGGTTTTACCGGCCCTGGGCGGGCCGTCGGCTCACTGCCAGCCGGCGCGGTCCATCAGCTTCAGCGCCTCGGCGTTGTTCTTGCCGTAGACGGCGGCGTTCAGCTTGTCTTCCTTGAAGCTGCCCCAGGAGGCGACGACCGGCTGCGGCTCGACCCCGGCGACGCCCGGATACTCGAAGTTCTTCTCGGTGAAGAGCGTCTGGGCCGACGGGCTGGCCAGATACTCGATGAACTGGACGGCGGCCGAACGGTTCGGGCTGTTCTTCACCACGCCGGCGCCCGACACGTTCACGTGCGTGCCGCGGTCGTTCTGGTTCGGGAAGATCACGCCCAGCTTCTCGACGATGGCCTTGTCCTCCGGCTTGGTGGAGGCGGCCAGACGCGCGAAGTAGTAGGTGTTGGAGACGGCGATGTCGCCCTCGCCGGCGGCCACGCCCTTGATCTGGTCGGTGTCGCCGCCCTGCGGCTTGCGCGCCATGTTGGCGACCACGCCCTTGGCCCACTGCTCGGTCTTCTCGGCGCCGTGCGCGGCGATCATCGAGCCGACCAGCGACTGGTTGTAGACGTTGTTGGAGGAGCGGATGAGGACGCGGCCCTTCCACTTCGGATCGGCCAGATCCTCGTAGCTCTTGATGTCCTCCGGCTTCACCGTGGCCTTGTTGTAGATCAGGACGCGGGCGCGCTTGGAGATGCCGAACCAGTGGCCCTGCGGCTCGCGCAGGTGGGCGGGGATCTTCTCCTCGAGGATCTTGGAGCTGGTCGGCTGCAGGATGCCCGCCTCCTGGGCGCGCCACAGGCGGCCGGCGTCGACCGTGATCAGCACGTCGGCCGGGCTGTTGGCGCCCTCGTTCTTGATGCGCTCGATCAGCTCGTCGTCCTTGCCTTCGATCACGTTGACCTTGATGCCGGTCTGCTTCGTGAAGTCGTCGTAGAGCGCCTTGTCCACGTCGTAATGCCGCGCGGAGTAGATGTTCACCTCGGCGGCCAGGGCGGTCGCGGCGGCGGTGACGGACAGCATCGCGGCGCCGAAGGCAGCGGCCAAAACGCCATACGGACGAATCTGCATCCTGAGGTTCCTCGGAATTTCTTGTGGAGGGCCGGCGTGATTTTGCGACCCGTTCGCAGCGCGCAGCTTTGGACGAGCACGCCCGGCCTGTCAAGTGCGAAGGATAACGATTCTCACGGTCAGGCCGTGATTCACGACATTATCGGTCCGGTCCGGCCATCCGTTGCGCGCGGGATGCGCTCTCCGGCAATTCGCACCGGCGGATTGCATCCGGGCTGCTGAAATTCTTGTTCCCCAACGGGCTATTCCTATAATCCCTCCGGAGTAGACCCAGGTTCGCAACACCGCGCGTGCCCACACCCGAAGCGCGACAGCGCGTGGCCGTGATGCGACGGAACGAAGGCGAGGGGCCGATCCATGCGTTGGAAGATTTTCGTTGGTTTCTGCGTGGCGCTCCTGTCCGCGCTCTCCGTTCAGCCCGCCGGCGCCGCCGACGTGACCAAGACCACCGCCGAGTTCGGTCCCGAGGGCGTGTGGGCCAGCGCCTGCAACGTCGACCGCATGACCGACAGCAAGACCTGCCGCTTGATGACCTACCGCCTGTTCGAGGAGGGGCAGGAGGTCGGTTTCGTGGCGCTCAGCGTCATCCCCACGGGCACCGACTACCACCTGTTCCTGACGGCGAGCCAGGGGCTGATCGAAAGCTGCGCCATCCGCGTCGACCGCCAGCCGCGCATCGAGACGCACATCGCGACCATCAACATGTGCATGTTCCCGAACTTCATGTCGGGCCGTGTGCTGGACCAGTTCCGCAACGGCTCGACCGTGCTGGTCCGCGTCAACCTGCGCGGCGGCAAGCAGGACATCGACTTCGGCCTGAACGGCTTCTCCCGCAACTTCGAGGAGATGCAGCGCATGCTGCAATAGCGGCGGGCGCTCCGGCATGGAAAAAGGGCCGCTCCTCAAGGGGGCGGCCCTTTCCTTTTCAGGCGAGCGCGTTCGGGCCGGCGCCTGCACTCACCGCCAGCGCCGCACGCCCCGGCCGCGGCGCTCGTCCTCGTCGAACAGTTCGGCCAGCTTGTTCATCATGGTGCCGCCGAGCTGTTCGGCGTCCACGATGGTGACGGCGCGGCGGTAGTAGCGCGTGACGTCGTGGCCGATGCCGATGGCGACCAGCTCGACCGGCGAGCGCGTCTCGATCTGCTCGATCACCTGGCGCAGGTGGCGCTCCAGATAGTTGCCGGCGTTGACCGACAGGGTGGAGTCGTCCACCGGCGCGCCGTCGGAGATGACCATCAGGATGCGGCGCTGCTCGGGCCGGGCCATCAGGCGGTTGTAGGCCCACTGCAAGGCCTCGCCGTCGATGTTCTCCTTCAGGATGCCCTCGCGCAGCATCAGGCCGAGATTCTTGCGCGAGCGGCGCCAGGGCGCGTCGGCCGCCTTGTAGACGATGTGGCGCAGGTCGTTCAGCCGGCCGGGGTTGGCCGGCTTGCCGGCGGAGATCCACTGCTCGCGCGCCTGACCGCCCTTCCAGGCGCGGGTGGTGAAGCCCAGCACCTCCACCTTCACGGCGCAGCGCTCCAGCGTGCGGGCGAGGATGTCGGCGCTCATCGCGGCGATGGAGATGGGACGGCCGCGCATGGAGCCGGAATTGTCGATCAGCAGCGACACCACCGTGTCGCGGAAGTTCGTCTCCTGCTCGCGCTTGAAGGAGAGCGGCAGCACCGGGTTGACGACGATGCGGGCGAGGCGGGCGGCATCGAGGATGCCCTCCTCGATGTCGAACTCCCAGCTCCGCTGCTGCTTGGCCATCAGCCGGCGCTGGAGGCGGTTGGCGAGCTTGGAGATGACGCCCTGGAGGTGCTGGAGCTGCTGGTCCAGCATGTGGCGCAGCCGCGCCAGCTCGTCCGGGTCGCAGAGGTCGGCGGCGTCCACCACCTCGTCGAACTGGGTGGTGAAGGGCTTGTAGGCGTTGGGGTCCGCGTCGTTGCGGCGGGACTGGTCGGGGCGCCAGGGCTGGCTCGGGCCGGCCGGCTCCTCCGCCCCCTCGCCCTCGCCGGTGTCGCCCTCGCCGTCGGAGCCGCCCTCGTCGGTGCCCTCGCCGGCCTCGTCCTGCTGCATCTCCGGCGCCGAGCTGGCGCGGGCTTCCTGCTCCGACTCGTCGGTGCCGCGGGACTGGCCGTCGCTCGGCTCCTCCTCGTTCTCCTCGGCCTGGCGCTCCTCCTCCTCCTGCTCGGGCTGCTCCGGCTCCTGGCCGACCTCCATGTCCAGGTCGGTCAGCAGGCGGCGCACGGCGCGGGCGTAGGCGTCCTGGTCGTCCGTCCATTTGGCCAGCCCGTGCATGTCCGCGCCGAGCTTCTCCTCGATCCAGGGGCGCCACAGCTCGACCGCCTGCGCGGCGGTTGGCGGCGGCGGGGCGCCGGTCAGCAGCTCGCGGGCGATCAGCCGCAGCACCTCCGGCAGCGGGACCTGCCCGCGCTCCTGCACCTGGTCGAAGCCCTGGCGGCGGTAGCGCTCCTCGAGCGCCGCCTCCAGGTTGGCGGCGACGCCGGCCATGTGGCGGGAGCCCAGCGCCTCGTAACGCGCCTGCTCCATCGCGTCGAAGGCGGCGCGCGCCGCGTCGGACAGCGGCGTGCGCTGCGCATGGACGGCGCTGTCATGGTGGCGCAGCCGCAGGGACACCGCGTCCGCCGTGCCGCGCAGCATCGCCACGTCCTGCGGGTTGAGGTCGCGCGCCGGCACCGGCACCCGCACCCGGGCTCCGGCCACGCCGGAGGGCTCGCTGGAAAAGCCCACCTGGACCTCGGGCCGGCGCGCCATGGCGCGCACCGTGGCGGCGGTGGACCGCTTGAAGGCCTCGACGGGGGATTCACGATCGGACATGGCGGAACTTCAGGTCAGAGGCTGGAAGGTGGGCAGACGGCTCGCCTTGCGGTCGAAGGTGAGCGTGGTTGAGCGCCATCGGGTGAGGAAGGACAGGGGGATTCTATCCCGACCGTTGGCCGAACACCTTCTCGGCGGCACGCATGCGGACCGTGGCGTCGATCTCCTCCTGGGAGATCGGCCTGTCGACGCGGCCGGCGATCCCGAAGAAATCCTCGAGACGATACGGCTTCTTCGACATCTCCACAGGCTGGGCGCCCACGGACTGGCGGCGGCGGACGAGGAGGCTGACCCGCGCCGGGTCGCCGTCGTTCACGGCGACCTCGACCTCGTCGCCCGGCTTCACGCCCAGCCGTTCGCACAGGTCCGCCGGCAGGGCGAGTTCACCGTTCGGTCCGACCGCTATGTACCCCATGGGTGTCCTCCCTTCCGCCGTCCCCGCGCGCACCCTCAGACGAGGTTCGCCCGTACGCCCGTTTCCGGCAGTTCGGCGCCGAAGCAGCGCTGGTAGTATTCGGCGACCGTCGGGCGCTCCATCTCGTCGCACTTGTTCAGGAAGGTGATCCGGAAGGCGAAGGCGACATCGTTGAAGATCCGAGCGTTCTCCGCCCAGGTGATGACGGTGCGCGGGCTCATGACGGTGGAGATGTCGCCGTTGATGAAGCCGGCGCGGGTCATCTCGGCCAGCCGCACCATGGAGGCGACTGTGGCGCGGCTCTTCTCGTCGCTGTAGCCGGGCACCTTGGCGGAGACGATCTGCACCTCGGCGTCGAGCGGCAGGTAGTTCAGTGTCGCCACGATGTTCCAGCGGTCCATCTGGCCCTGGTTGATCTGCTGCGTGCCGTGATACAGGCCGGTCGTGTCGCCGAGCCCGACCGTGTTGGCGGTCGCGAACAGGCGGAAGGCCGGGTGCGGGCGGATGACGCGGTTCTGGTCGAGCAGGGTCAGCTTGCCCTCGACCTCCAGCACGCGCTGGATGACGAACATCACGTCCGGGCGGCCGGCGTCATACTCGTCGAAGACCAGGGCGCAGGCGTGCTGCAGGGCCCAGGGCAGGATGCCTTCCTTGTACTCCGTCACCTGGGTGCCCTCGCGGAGCACGATGGCGTCCTTGCCCATCAGATCGATGCGGCTGATGTGGCTGTCCAGGTTGATGCGGATGCAGGGCCAGTTGAGGCGGGCCGCGACCTGTTCGATGTGGGTGGACTTGCCGGTGCCGTGATAGCCCTGGACCATGACACGGCGGTTGTGCGCGAAGCCCGCCAGGATGGCCAGCGTCGTGTCGCGGTCGAACCGGTAGGCCGGGTCGGCGTCGGGGACATGCTCCGTGCGCTGGCTGAAGGCCGGCACCTGCATGTCGCTGTCGATCCCGAAGATCTCGCGCACCGACACGGTGATGTCGGGGGTGTGGTCGAACAGGGCCGAACCGGCCTGCGTGGCTCCTTGAGAAGACATGGGTTTTCTTATCGTTCCAGCGAGTGTCGGTGATCCGCGGACCCCGGCCGGTGGCCCGGCCCGCAGTCGGTGCTACGCACCATAACAGGCTTTCAGCGTGTTGTAGGCCTGATTGATCTCTTTCAACTTTTCTTCGGCCGCCTTGTCACCCCCGTTGCGGTCGGGATGATGCAGCTTGGCCAGCTCGCGGTAGCGCGCCTTGATGCGCTGGAAGTCCACCGGCGGGGTCAGGTCGAGCACGACCAGCGCCTCCTCCTCGGCGGTGCGGGCGGCCTTGCGGCGCTGGGCCTGCTCGGCGTCCTCCTCCTGCCGGGCCTGGCGCCCGAAATCGAAGCCGAACCCCTTGGCCGCACGGTCGCGCAGGAACTTCTCCTGCGTGCCCCAGTAACCCAGCGGCCAGCTCGGGCGCTGCCAGGTGGTGTCGCGGCGGATCTCGGACTCGATCTCCTCGGCCGACATGCCCTGGTGATAGTTCCAGGAGCGGTTGTATTCCCGCACATGGTCGAGGCAGAACCACCAGTATTCGTTGAGCGCCTTGCGGCTTTTCGGCGCGCGGTATTCCCCTTCCTTCGCGCAGCCCGGATTGTCGCAGGCGCGGGCCGCGCTGCGGGGCTGGTCGAAGCCGGTGTAGGCGAAACGGGAACGCTGCTTGTTCATGGATCGAAGTATGGGAACAGCCGGAGCCTCTGGCAAGCACATGAGACGGCCCCGGACGGCGGCCTTCCATTCCGATTCGCGGCCTTGACAGGCGCCCCGGCGGCACCCCTCCTGTCGGGCACGCGAACCGCACACCGACAGGGGAGAAACCCGGTGGAATACGCAACCCGAATCCGCGCCAAGATCGAGGACGCCCTGCAGCCCGAGCGGCTGGAGATCGTCGATGAGTCCAGCCGCCACGCCGGCCATGCCGGGGCCGATCCCAAGGGGGAGACGCATTTCCATGTCACGGTCGTGTCGGCGGCCTTCGCCGGCCAGTCGCGGGTCCAGCGGCAGCGCACCGTCTACGCCCTGCTGGAATCCGAACTGCGCGAGCGCGTGCACGCGCTGGGCCTGACGACGCTGACCCCGGACGAGGCCCGCTAGACGTCTTTTTTCGCAGGACGCGTGGCGAGCGGTGGCCGGAGAAGAAAAAACCGGCCACACTCCGGGTCACGCGATGGGACAGGAAAATACACACTTACGTATTTATTTTGCCTGTACACTAATCGTCTGAGCCATCGAACTAAAGGATGCAGGGCGGGTTGCTTTTCTCTCCGCATTGAGTACAGTGTAGAGAATGCAACCATTTATCGCGCTGGGGCGAGGCAGGCGTCAGGCTTCGCTCCCGATCCTGAGAAGGGACTGCGGATGTTGAAGCGTGGGCCGAAAAGACGGCGGTTGCCCGACCCTCCCGGCATCGGGCCGTTGAAGAGCCAGAATGTCATCATCGCCGGGCACCGCACGAGCATGCGGCTGGAGCAGTCCATGTGGGACGCGCTCGATGAGATCGGCCGGCGCGAAGGCTACAACGTCAATGGCCTTTGCACGAAGATCAAGGAGCGGCTGGACATCCAGAAGCGCCTGAAGGGCATCCCGGAAACCGACCGGGAGGTGACGCTGACCTCCGCCGTGCGCGTGTTCATCGCGTCCTACTTCCGCAACGCCTGCAACGATGGCGCGCACCGCTCCGTCGGCCACAGCATGGGCCGGCCCTTCAAGGGGACGCCCTTCGCGCTGCCGGAGGACGATGAGGAGCCCGGCGACGACGACGACCCGTCCTGGCCGTTCGGTTCCGGCTCGCACGGCATGAAGGCCATGTCCCGGCACGAGGGCTGACGCCCCGTCGCCCTGGCCGGTTACCGCAGCCGGGATTTCCGCGCCGAGGATTTTCGCGCCCGGGATTTTCGCGATGTGGAATTCCGGCCGGGCCGGAGACAGGACACCAACGCTCCACGGCTTCGCGCGGTGGAGCGTTCGTCGTTTCAGGAACCCTGCCGCGATTCCGCCGGCTCCGGGTCCGCGTGGCCGCGGTCCGGGCCGGTGTAATGCTCCGGCCAGCGCCGGCGGGCCACCTCGCCGTCGCTGGCGAACATGTGGCAGGTGTTCAGCAGGACCGGGCGCTTGGCCGGTCCGTCGGCCGCTTCCCCTTCGGCCTTGCCGTTCATCTCCCGCGACAGGATCGGGAAGACCGTCTGGAAGGCGGTGGTGGCGACCGGCCCCAGAAGCTCGACCAGATGGGTGCAGCCCTGGACGCCGCCCAGCCGCTCCTTCACCGACCGGGTCCAGCCCGGCCCGATCTTCAGCCCGACCAGCCGCTGGAAGTTCGGAGTGACGGCGCCGCAGGCCCGGTAGGGGCTCTTTTCCGTCACCGCCTCGATCGCCCGCACCGTCAGCCCGTCATCCACGGTCAGCCGGATCCACATGCCGTGGATCGGGTCGCCCGGCTCGATGTGGCCGCGCTGCTCGGTGGAGAAGGCGTAGCTCTTCACGTCGGTCAGGTGGCCCTCGATGTCCCACAGGCCATCGGTGCGGCGGAAGCCCCGGCAGACGACCTGGCGGGTGTGGATCGGCTCGCGCGCGACGGGATCGGACAAGGGCATCGGAGATCTCGGAGGTATCGTCTTGGCTATGGGATGGAAATGAATATCGGAGGCTGCCCCGACGGATCAAGGCAGTCTCCGCTGCATTGCAGCATAATCGGTTTGGGTGGCGGGGCGGAGCCTCAGCGGGCGACCGCCTCCTCCAGGAGCGAGCGCACGGCCGCGGGATCGACGTCGCGCAGGGTGAAGGCCTGTCCGATGCCGCGCGTCAGCACGAAGGTGATGCGGCCGTCCTTGACCTTCTTGTCCTTGGCCATGGAGGCGATCAGCCCATCCACGTCCCACTCGACCCCGGCCACGTCGGTCGGGCTGACCGGGAGCCCCACCGAGGCGAGATGCGCGCGCGCCCTGGCGGCGTCGGCGGCCGGGCAGAGGCCGAGCCGGACCGACAGGTCGAAGGCCAGCACCATGCCGATCGACACGCCCTCGCCATGCAGCAGGGTCTGGCCGAAGCCGGTGGCCGCCTCCAGCGCGTGGCCGAAGGTGTGGCCGAGGTTCAGCAGGGCGCGGTCGCCGCTCTCCCGCTCGTCGGTGCCGACGATGTCGGCCTTGGCGCGGCAGCTCACCGTGACGGCGTGGCGCCGCGCCGCGCTGTCGCCGGCCACCACGCGGGCGCCGTTCTCCTCCAGCCAGGCGAAGAAGTCCGGCAGGCGGATCAGCCCGTACTTCACCACCTCGGCGTAGCCGGCCAGCACCTCGCGCCGCGGCAGCGTGTCGAGCGCCGCGGTGTCGGCGATGACCAGGCGCGGCTGGTGGAAGGCGCCGATCAGGTTCTTGCCGTGGCGGCTGTTGATGCCGGTCTTGCCGCCGACCGAGCTGTCGACCTGGGCCAGCAGGGTGGTCGGAATCTGGACGAAGTCGATCCCGCGCAAGGCGGAGGCGGCGGCGAAACCGGTGATGTCGCCGATCACCCCGCCGCCGAGCGCCACCAGCACCGCCGACCGCTCGATGCCGCGCTCCAGGATCGATTCCATAAGCTCCTCGAAGCGGGGAAAGCTCTTGGTCTTCTCGCCCGGCGGCAGGACGATGGCCGGGCTCGGCGTGATGCCGGCGCCGATCAGCGCGCGCTCCAGCGTCGCCAGATGCAGCCCCGCCACCGTCTCGTCGGTGACGACGATGGGCGCGCGCCCGCGGGTGATCCCGGCGATGCGCGGACCCGATTCGGCCAGGACGCCGTCGCCGACCAGGATGTCGTAGCTGCGCGCGCCGAGATCGAGCCGGACGGTGTCGGTCCCCGGCGCGCCGGCGGTGGATGCGGTGACGGTATCGGTGGTGGCGGACATGGGCTGAAGACTTTCCTGGGTTAGGAGCGGCCGGCGCCGACGGCGGCGTTGGTGCGGGCGCCGCACAGGAGCGGCTGGCCGAAATGCCGTTCCAGCGCCTCGATGACCTGATCGACGGTCCCTTCCGGCGGGCGCTCGTCGCTCAGCACCGTCAGCTCGGCCTCGGCATAGACGGGATAGCGCTTTTCCATCAGGCCGCGCAGGATCTCGCGCGGGTTGCCCTGCTTCAGCAGGGGCCGGGTGTTGCGGCGCGCGGTGCGCGCGACCAGCACGTCCAATTCGGCGCGCAGCCACAGCGCGACGCCATGGCTGCGGATCGTCGCGCGCGTCTCCGGGTCCATGAAGGCGCCGCCACCCGTCGCCAGGATGTGGGGCGGGCGTTCCGTCAGCAGCCGCGAGATGATCTTGCGCTCGCCGGCGCGGAAGGCGGCCTCGCCGTCGCGGGCGAAGATCTCCGCGATGGTGCAGCCGGCCGCCGCCTCGATCTCGGTGTCGGAATCCAGGAAGGGAAGGTGGAGGCGCGAGGCCAGCCGGCGGCCGATGGCGCTCTTGCCGGCACCCATCAATCCGACCAGCACGACGGTCTTGGGCAGGAGCGCATGCGGCGCTCTCGGCGCATGCCGGTTGCTCATGTCACTACGCGGTCCTTCGATCGAAACACCTGAAACCATCCCCAAACCACCCCAAGGCCACCAACGCACCCGTCCGTCTGTTGCGTCGCGGCGCGTCCTGCGACTAGACTGCCGCGTCTTCGCCGGCGACGACCCCCGGTGTGGCGGCCCCCCGCGCACGGCGCTCCCCCGATCATGGCGAATGCGTCATGACAAAGGTTGGGCAACGGGATGCACGGCACCAGGGATGCGCGGCATGGACGAAGTGCCGATTGCTTTAGCATGAAAGCGCACCCTTGTCCCATCCCGCGCGGGCGCCGTCCATGATAGGCCGTCGCCGTTCCCGACTCCTGTCCATAAGACAAGGGCATTCAGACCCCCATGACCCGGCTGCTTTCCGTCCTGATCGTCCTTATCCTGCTCGCCATCGGCGGCGGCATCGTGTTCCTCGGCAATTTCTGGGAAATGCCGGCGCCCTCCGCTCCGGTGGAGAAGGTCATCCCCGATGACCGGTTCCCGCGCTGACGCCCCGGCACGGCTAGGGTGACCGGCATGGCCCGCCGCGGCCGTCCGCCGAACCCGCCGCGGCCGCTGTCGCCGCATGTCGACGCCTTCCTCGACATGCTCCTGGCGGAGCGGGGCGCCGCGCTCAACACCCGCCAGGCCTACCGGCGCGATCTCGCCGACCTCGGCGACTGGCTCGCCGGGCGCGGCCTCGCGCTCGAGGGGGCCGGGACCGAGGACCTGCGCGGCTATCTGGAGCACCAGCAGGGCGGAGGGGCGGGCCAGGCCGTCGCCCCGCGAACGGCGGCGCGCCGCCTGTCGGCGATGCGGCAGTTCTACCGCTTCCTTGTCTCCGAGGGCCGGCGCGCCGACGATCCGGCCTCGGCCCTGGACAGCCCGCGCCAGGGGCGCCCCTTGCCGAAGATCCTCAGCGAGACCGCCGTGGACGGGCTGATCCGCGCAGCACAGGCGCGCGGCGAGGCGGAGGGCGTGCGGCTGGTGGCGTTGATGGAGATCCTCTACGCCACCGGCCTGCGCGTGTCGGAGCTGGTCGGCCTTCCGCTGTCGGCGATTCTGCGCGACGGGCGCGGCCTGATCGTCCGCGGCAAGGGCGGGAAGGAGCGCATGGTGCCCTTGTCGGAGCCGGCCTCGGCGGCCATCGCCGCCTATCTTCCCTGGCGCGCCCATTTCCTGACGGCCGGGCGCGAGGCGGTGCAGACGCCCTTCCTGTTCCCGTCCCGCAGCGCCTCCGGCGGACACCTCACGCGCCAGCGCTTCGCCCAGATCCTGAAGGAGCTTGCCATCGAAGCCGGCCTCGACCCGGAAAAGGTCAGCCCGCACGTGCTGCGCCACGCCTTCGCGACCCATCTCCTCGACCATGGCGCCGACCTGCGCTCGGTGCAGAAGATGCTGGGCCACGCCGACATCGGCACCACCCAGATCTACACCCACGTTGTCAGCGAACGGCTGCGCAAGGTGGTCAACGACCATCATCCCCTGGCACGGCGCAAGGTGCCGGAGGAGCGGTAGGGCAGGCCGGCGCTTGCGCGGGGCTGACAAAGCGGGGGCCGCGGGCCATCTTCCTGCCCCGTCCTGTTTTCCGCGAAGGCCTTTCCTGCCATGCCCGCATTCCGGCCAATCCCGTTTCCGGCCCGCGGCCTGGAGCCGCTCGCCCTGCTGCTGGCGACGGGAAGCCTGAGCGGCTCGGTGTTCCTCCTGACCAAGCTGGCGCAGGGCGCCGGGGTGGCGCCTCTCGCCTGGGCGCTCGCCATGATGCTCGGCTCCGGCCTGATCCTCGCCGGGCTCGCGCGCCTGCGCGGGCTGCCGGTGCGCGGGGCGGGAGCCCATCTGCGCTACTACGCGCTGTCGGGGCTGATCTCCATGGCCCTGCCGAACGTGATCCTCTTCCTCGTGCTGCCGAGGCTCGGGGCCGGGCTGGCCTCGGTCGTCTACACGCTGCCGCCGATCCTGACCCTCCTGCTGGCGCTGGCGGTCCGCGTCGAGCGGCCGGACCCCTGGCGTTGCGCCGGCATCCTGGCCGGGCTCGCCGGCGCTCTGACCATCGTCCTGCCGCGCGGCAGCCTGCCCTCCGCGGAGCTGGCCGGCTGGATGGCGCTCGCCTTCGCCATTCCCCTGAGCCTCGCCGCCGGCAACGTCTACCGCACGCTGGCCTGGCCGGCGGGGGCGGAGATGGTCAGCGTCGCCGCCGGCACGATGCTGGCGGGCGGCGGCTGGGTCGCGCTGGCGATCCTCCTGCTCGGGGAACCGGGGGAGCTGCCCTCGCTGGCGCTGGCGCCCGGCCTCGTGGCCGTGCAGGTCGCGGCCACGGCGGTGGTCTATCTCCTGTATTTCCGGCTTCAGGTGGTGGCCGGGCCGGTCTATCTCAGCCAGCTCGGCTACGTGATGGCGGCGGTGGGGCTCGCCACCGGCAGCCTCGTCTTCGGCGAGCGCTATTCCCCCTGGGTCTGGACCGGGGCCGGGGTGATCATGGCCGGCGTCCTGCTGGTCACCTTCGGCCGGAGGGCCTTCCGTCCTGCGGCATAAGCCGTTTCTTCCCGCGCAAGGCGGTTTTAACCTATGGCGTTGCGGGACGGTGCCGTGTTACCTAGCCCGGTCCGCGTTTGACCTCCCACTTTTTGTCCGGCATGCAGACCTTCCTGGAATTCGAAAAGCCGATCGCCGAGCTTGAAGGCAAGATCGAGGAATTGCGGCATCTCACCGACGCCGGCGACATCAACATCGCCGACGAGGTCGGGAAGCTGCAGTCCAAGGTCGACAAGCTCCTCCGGCAGACCTACGCGAAGCTCACCCCCGCGCAAAAGGTGCAGGTGGCTCGCCATCCCAACCGGCCGCATTGCCTGGACTACGTCCACCGGCTGATCGACGACTTCACGCCGCTCGCCGGCGACCGCCACTTCGCGGAAGACCAGGCGATCGTCGGCGGCATCGGCCGCTTCCGCGGCCGGTCCGTCGTCGTGATCGGGCAGGAAAAGGGGCACGACACCGAGTCGCGCGTCCGCCACAACTTCGGCATGGCCAAGCCCGAGGGCTACCGCAAGGCCCAGCGGCTGATGGACATCGCCGACCGCTTCAAGCTGCCGGTGATCTCGCTGGTCGACACGGCGGGCGCCTATCCGGGCGTCGGCGCCGAGGAGCGCGGCCAGGCCGAGGCCATCGCCAAGAGCATCGAGCGCTGCCTGCGCCTGACGGTGCCCATGGTCGCCACGGTCATCGGCGAGGGCGGCTCGGGCGGCGCCATCGCCATCGCGGCGGCCGACCGGGTGCTGATGCTGGAGCACGCCATCTATTCCGTCATCTCGCCGGAAGGCTGCGCCTCGATCCTGTGGCGCAACCCCGACATGGCGGGCGAGGCGGCCATCGCGCTGCGCATCACCAGCCAGGACCTGAAGGAACTGGGTGTCATCGACCGCGTGGTGAACGAACCGATCGGCGGTGCCCACCGCAACGCCGCCGAGGCGATCCTCGGCCTTGGCGACGCCATCGCCGAATCGCTGGCCGAACTGGACGGGCTGGACGGCGCGGCCCTGCGCGCCAAGCGGCGCGAGAAGTTCCTGGAGATGGGCCAGAAGGGGCTGGGTTGACCGGCCCCGGCCCCGGGCCGGACTGCGGGAACGGCGGGGGCCGGACACGGCTCCTGCGCCTCGCCGCCGCCATCAACCTGGGCGCCGCCCTGCTGACGCTTCTTGCCTTCTGGCTTCTTCTTCCCCTGTTCGGAAGTCCCGCCGGCTCCGGGGACGCCGGAAGCCGCCTGGAATTCTGGGCACGTCTGGCCCTATGGCCCGCGCTGCTTCTCTTCGCGATGGTCGGCGGCGTCCTCGTCGCCCGCGCACGCTCGGTGGCGCTCAACCCCATCGACGATCCCGAATCGCGGCTGTACCGCGTCAGCCAGCGCGTGCTGACCAACACGGTCGAGCAGACCGCGATCTTCCTGCCCGTACTCGCCGCCCTCACGGTCCTGCTGCCGCCCTCCGCCCTCGGCGCGCCCGTCCTCGCCACGGCGCTGTTCGCCTTGGGGCGGCTGCTCTTCTGGGCCGGCTACCTGATCCATCCCTATGTCCGGGCGCCGGGCATGTCGATGACGCTCGCGACCAACGCGGTTGTCCTGCTGTGGGCGGTCTGGCTGGCGCTGTAGGCCCGATGCTTGCTTTACCTTGCTGCAATTCAGCCCCATATTTGGTGCTGAATTGCAGGGGGGCAGCATGCCGGAAGCCTTCGAACTGACCACGCCCGAGGCGGCCTTCGTTCTCGGCAAGCCCGCGAACGATGTGAAACGCGCGATCGACCGGGGTGTGGTCGAGGCGCATCGCGTCGTCCAGGGGAAAACGGCGCACCGCTATCTCGGGCTGGCCGACCTCGTCTATCTGAAGGCAAGCGAACGGCTGGCGGACAAGCTGACGCCGGACGCCAGGGGGGACCTCTACGTCCGGCTGCGCGACCGCCTCGGCGCGATGGAGCAGGGCGGCGACCGGTCGCCGCAGGGACGGCTGGACTTCTGGAGAAAGGCCGCCGGAAGGCTCCGGGGCAAGAGCTTCATCGACGGCCTGCCCAAAAGGATCGAACTCGGCTGGGCCTCGGTGGACATCGAGCCCGACCTCCTCGCCGTCTCCGGGCGCCTGCTTCTGCTCGCGGAGGTCAAGGCTGACGCCGAGCGCAACGCGGCCGGCGAACCGGTCATTCCTGGAACTTCCATCGAAGCCTACCGCGTCGCGGCGCTGCTGGAGGGAGGGGCATCGGCCGAGGAGGTTCTGCACGAACACCCGGAGCTGGCTCCGGAGGGGGTGGAGTGGGTCCGGGCCTACGCGGCAACCCATCCGAAGCGCGGCCGGCCCTTCCCGAAAAAAGGCCTGAAGCGCAGCGTCCGGAACCTGGGGCTCGAAGCACTCGACGAGGTTCTCGGCCCCTGCGACGCGTGGACGGAGCCCGAGGGCGGGGATGCGGGGTGATCTACCTGCTCGATACCAACATCTTCCGTCTTCTTGGCCGTTCGGAAAGGGATCTTCCGCAACAGGCCGAGCGGAACGTGCTCAAATGGTTCGCGTCGGTCGATGCCGATGCGCTCCGGATCAGCGTGCTGACGCTGCGGGAAACCCGAAAGGGCATCGAACTGCTGCGGCTGAAGAAAGGCAAGGCGGAGATTGCCGCTGAGATCGAGGGGCGCCTCGCGCGGCTGCTTGCCGATTACGGCGTGCCCTTCGTCGTTCCCGTCGATGTCGAAACGGCCATCGAATGGGCCGTGCTGTCCGCCGAGAAGGACAGCGACCGCATGGACATGGGGATCGCCGCCACGGCTCGGGCCAAGGGTTATGTGTTGGTCACTCGCAACGTAAACGACTTCCGTGGCAGGAACCTGGCTCTGCTCAATCCGGCCATCGCCCCTGCCAGCATCATGCCCGCCAAGGGGCCGCCGACGGGAAAATAGCTCACAGCCAGCGCCGGCGCAGCACGTGGAGCAGCGGCACCACGGCGGAGGCCAGCATCAGCAGCAGGGCCAGCGGATAGCCCCAGACCTGCCCGGTCTCGGGCATCCACTCGAAATTCATGCCGAAGACGGTGGCGACCAGGGTCGGCGGCAGCAGCACCATGGTCAGGATCGACACGATCTTCACGATCTCGTTCTGCTCGATGGTGATCTGGCCGAGTGCGGTGTCGAGCAGCAGGTTCACCTTTCCCGACAGGAACAGCGCGTATTCGTCCAGCCCGGTGATGTCCCGCTGGGTGGTGCGGACCCAGCGCCGCGTCGGCTTGCTGCAGGTCCAGCCCTCGCCCCGGCTCAGGAAGGCCAGCATGCGGCCGACGCTGGACAGGCTGACATGGGCCTTGCCGATGAGTTGGCCGGTCTGTCCGATGCGCCTCAGCGTGCGCGCGTCGTCGCTGCTCTCGCCGCGCACGGGCAGGCGCCCGCGCAGGGCGCGTCCGCCCATCGCGTCCAGCTCGATCCCGATGCGGCGCAGGACAACGGCGGTGCGCTCCACCATGCCCTCCACCAGTGCCGCCAGCACCGCCTCGCCGGTCGTTCCGGCGAAGCCGCCGCGCGAGGCCCGGCGGCGGAAGGCGAGGAAGGCCTGGGGATCGACATGGTGGACCGTGGCGAGGCGCCCGCCGGCCAGGACGAAGCTGACCGGCGTGATGCGCGGCTGGTCGGTGTCCGCCCAGACCAGGGCCATCACGGTCAGATGCGCGGCCGCGCCGACGAGGCGCAGCCGGCTCGATTCCTCGATCTCGACCATCTGCTCGCGGGTCGGCAGGGGCGTGCCCATCATCGCCTCGGCGCGGGCCAGCTCCTCGGGCGTGGGGTTCAGCAGGTCGAGCCAGACGGTGCCGGCGGGCAGTGGCCCGGTCCCGGTTTCCGCCCCCTTGTCCCAGCGCAGCGCGCCGCCCTCGCCGACGAAGACGTGCAGCATGGCGGGCGGGTCAGGCGATGCGGTTGAAGCGGGGGCGCGGCGGCTGCGGCGCCGGCCCGTCCGGCGCCGGTCCGGGAGCCTGCCCCGGCACGGGCCGTTCCTGTGCCGGGGGGAGCGGGGCGGGCGAGGCCGCAACGGGGGGAGCGGGCGGCTGGCCCGGCGGCTCCGGCGCGGTCCCCTCCTTGCGCAGTTCGGCTTCCAGCTTGCGGCGGAAGGCGCCGCCGTCCTCGCGGGAGTCGAGGAAGCTCGCGACCGCCTGGCGGGCGGAGTCGCGGTCGAAGGGGACCTTGCCGAAGACCGCGAGCTTGGCGCGCTCCACCAGCTTCGGATCCAGCGATTCGCGGATCCGCTTCATCTGGTCCAGAAGCTCCCGGCGGACGTCCGTCCCGGAGTGCGGTTTGCCTGGCTTGCGGTCGTCGGGCATGGCCCCCTCGCGTCGCGATCGGTCCTGCGCTGGTCAGTCCCGGCCGATCATGGTTCCGGCACCGCCCTCGGTGAAGATCTCCAGCAGCAGCGCGTGCGGCACGCGCCCGTCCAGGATGACGGCGGCGTCGACGCCCTGTTCCACGGCGTCGGTGCAGGTCTCGATCTTCGGGATCATGCCGCCCGACGCGGTGCCGTCGGCGATGGCCCCGCGGGCCGTCTCCAGCGACAGGCGCGGGATGAGCTGCTTGTTCTTGTCCAGCACGCCGGCCACGTCGGTCAGCAGGAAGAAGCGCGTGGCGCCAAGCGCCGCCGCGACCGCGCCGGCCGCCGTGTCGGCGTTGATGTTGTAGGTCTCGCCCTGCTCGTCGATTCCGATCGGGGCGATGACCGGGATGATGTCGGACTTGGCGAGGCTGTTCAGGATCTCCGGGTTGACCCGGTAGGGCTCGCCCACGAAGCCCAGATCCAGCACCTTCTCGATGTTGCTGTCGGGGTCGCGCTGCGTGCGGCGCAGCTTGCGCGCCGTGATCAGCCCGCCGTCCTTGCCGGAGATGCCGACGGCGCGGCCGCCGGCGTTGTTGATGGCGGCGACGATCTGCTTGTTGATGGAGCCGGCGAGCACCATCTCGACCACCCCGACCGTCTCCTTGTCGGTGACGCGCAGGCCGTCGACGAAGCTCGACTTGATCTTCAGCCGCTCCAGCATCTGGCCGATCTGCGGGCCGCCGCCATGGACCACCACCGGGTTGATGCCGACCTGCTTCAGCAGCACGATGTCGCGCGCGAACAGTTCGGCCAGGTGGTCGTCGCCCATGGCGTGCCCGCCGTACTTGATCACGAAGGTGCGGCCGGCGTAGCGGCGCATGTAGGGCAGGGCTTCGGACAGGGTGCGGGCCTTGGCGAGCCACTCGTCGCGGGTCGTGTTCTGCACGGGAGAGCCGTTCGTCGGGGTGGACATTGGCGGACTCTTTAACGGAAAGCGCCGGGGGTGCCTAGTGGAGTTTTGCCGGCCGCGAATCGTGACGTCTTCATGACGATCCGGCCCGCCGGGGAACCGGGACACCCGCTTCACGGTTCGATTCCCATCAACCGCACCACATCCGGAATCGTGCCATGAGCGACAACAAGACGAGCGACAACAAGATGCCCGAACCGCGCAGCCCCTTCCGCGAGGCGCTGCTGAACAACCCGCACGACAACGCGCGCGAAGCGGAGGCCATGTATGATTCGAACAGCCGCCGCGAGGTCGAGGAAGCCAACAAGGCGCTGAACGAGAAGGCGCCCACCAACCTCGACCGCGGGACGGATTCGGGCGAGGGTCCCACCGGGCCGGGCGGCGACGCGGTGATCGCCGGAAACACCGGCAAGCCGCTGGTCTGAGCGGTCTCCGGAACAGGAAGCCGGAAGAAGAAAGGGCCGGTGCGTCTGCACCGGCCCTTCTCATTACCCTTCCGCCTTCGGCGCCGCCAGCGCCGCGAGGCTGGCGCGCAGCTCGGCGATGCCGAGGCCGGTTTCGGAACTGGTCAGATGCACCTCGGGGAAGGCCGCGGGGTGCTTCTTCATCTCGGCCACCGTCCGGTCGAGCATGGCCTGAAGCTCCTTGTCCTTCACCTTGTCGGCCTTGGTCAGCACGACCTGGTAGGGCACGGCCGCCTTGTCCAGCATCGTCATGACCTCGTGGTCGTGCGGCTTGGTCCCGTGGCGGGAGTCGATCAGCACCAGCGCGCGGCGCAGCGTGACGCGGCCCTTCAGATAGCTGCGGACCATCTCGGTCCAGGCGGCCACCTTCTCCTTCGATTCCTTGGCGTAGCCGTAGCCCGGCATGTCCACGATGGTCAGCCGGTCGCCGAGGTTGAAGAAGTTGAGCTGCTGGGTGCGGCCCGGCGTGTTGGAGGTGCGGGCCAGCGTGTTGCGGCGGGTCAGCGCGTTGATGAGGCTCGACTTGCCGACATTGGAGCGTCCGGCGAAGGCGATCTCCGGCTGCGCCTCCTCGGGAAGCTGGTCGAGCGTCGCCGCACCCCAGGTGAAGTCGCAGGGCTGGGCGAACAGAAGCCGCCCCGTTTCCAGGGCGGCCTCGTCGAGTCCGGAGGTCAGGCTGGTGACGTTCCGTTCGGTCACGCGGGCACCCCCATGCGGCGCATGATCGTCCACTGCTGCGCGACCGACAGCAGGTTGTTCCAGGCCCAGTAGATCACCAGGCCGGCGGGGAAGCCGCCGAGCATGAAGGTGAAGATGATGGGCAGGAACTGGAAGATCTTCTGCTGGACCGGGTCGGGCGGCGCCGGGTTCAGGCGCTGCTGCAGCCACATGGTGATGCCCATGATGATCGGCCAGGCGCCGAGGTGCAGGATCGAGGGAGGATCCCAGGGGATCAGGCCGAACAGGTTGAAGACGGTGGTGGGGTCGGGCGCCGACAGGTCATGGATCCAGCCGAAGAAGGGCGCGTGCCGCATCTCGATGGTGACGAACAGCACCTTGTACAGCGCGAAGAAGACCGGGATCTGCACGAGGATGGGCAGGCAGCCCGACACCGGGTTGACCTTCTCGCGCTTGTAGAGGGCCATGACCTCCTGGTTCATGCGCTGCGGGTCGCCGCTGTAGCGCTCGCGCAGGGCCTGCATCTGCGGCTGCAGCTTCTTCATCTCGCTCATCGCCCGGTAGGACTTGCTGGCGAGCGGGAAGAAGAGGGCCTTGACGAAGACGGTGAAGACCAGGATCGCCACGCCGAAGTTGCCGAACAGGCCGGCCAGGAAATCCAGCGCGTAGAAGAAGGGCTTGGTCAGGAAGTAGAACCAGCCGAAATCGATGGCGAGATCGAAGTTGGTGATGCCCAGGGATTCGGCGTAGCCGTCCAGCAGGCGGACCTGCTTGGCGCCGGCGAACAGGCGCTGGGTCTCCTCCGCCGTGGCCCCTGGCGCCACTTCGACGGCCTGGCCCAGTATGTCGACCTGGTAGCGCTCGCCGCTGCCGGCGGCGGTGTGCAGGAAGCGGGCGGTGACCTGGTCCTGCTGCTCGGGGACCAGCGAGACGAGCCAGTACTTGTCGGTGATGCCGATCCAGCCGCCGGTGGTCTGGTTCTTGATCTCCCGCTCTTCCTTCACGTCGGCGTAGCCCCGTTCCTGGAGCTTGCCGTCGAAGACGCCGAGCGGACCTTCATGCAGGATGTAGAAGCCCTCGGTGTGCGGCGTGCCGGCGCGCGACACGAGGCTGTAGGGCAGCAGCTTGACGGGGGCGCCGCTGTTGTTGCGCACGCGCTGCGTCACCGTGAACATATAGTCCTTGTCCACGGTGATGGTCCGCTCGAACACCAGCCCCTGGCCGTTGTCCCAGCTCATCACGAGCGGGCTGTCCGGGGTCAGGGTGGTGCCCTGGGCGGTCCAGCGGGTGTCGGACTTCGGCACCGGAAGGGCGCCGTTCTCCGGCACCCAGCCGAATTCCGCGTAGTAGGCCTCGGCACTCGCCGCCGGGGAGAGCAGCACGATCTCCGGGCTGTTCTGGTCCGGGGTCACGTGATAGTTGGCCAGCGTCAAATCGTCGATGCGGCCGCCGACGAGGTTGACCGAGCCGTGCAGCGACGGGGTGGTGAGCGGGACGCGCAGGCCGGCCTCGCGCTGCTCGGCGATCAGGCCGGCGCGGTCCTTGATGGTCTCGGCCGCCGCGACGCCGGGGATCGTGGGGTTGACCGCCAGCTCCGTCTGGGCGGCCTGCTGGCGCGCCAGCTCTTCCTGCCTCTGCTGAACCCGCGGGCCTTCGTAGAAGAACTGAAAGCCGAGGAGGATGGCGATCGACAGGGCGATCGCGACGATGAGGTTGCGTTGGTCGGTCATGGGCGTCCCGGTTACCGTCGGGCCTTTCTCTTGGGCGGCGAGCGCCGGCCTTTGGGGGTTGTGCCTCAGGGGTTGTGGTGGTGCGCGATGCCCGCCCGCCCGTGCGCGCAGGAACACGCGCGCGCGGCGGATCCGCCGCCGGGGGCCGGCACGGGGTCGTAGCCCCAGCCGCCCCAGGGATGGCAGCGCGCGAGCCGGCGCAGGGTCAGCCAGCTGCCCCGGACGGCTCCGTGCGTGGATAGCGCCTCAAGCGCGTAGTTGGAACAGCTTGGCTGATAGCGGCAGTGCCAGCCGACAAAGGGCGACAGGGTCAGCTGGTACAGCCTGACCAATCCGCGCAGGGCATGGGTGAGTGGGTTCATGCTCCGGCCTCTCCCTCGGCGCCCTCGCGCGCTTCCCGGTGTGTTTCCGGGGTTGCGTCCGCTGGGGCGGTTTTTGCTGGGGCCGGCGCGTCGCGCCAGAGGCCGAGGCGCTTCAGCGCCGCGGTCAGGTCACCCAGAAGGTCCGGCCACGGCCGTTCGGCCGTTCCGGAGCGCGCCACCAGCACGAAATCGTGCCCGGGGGCGGCGTGGGCGGGCAGGATCATTCCCGCCGCCTCGCGCAGGCGGCGCCGGGCGCGGTTGCGCACCACGGCGTTGCCCACCTTTCGGCT
This sequence comes from Azospirillum sp. SYSU D00513, assembly GCF_017356015.1. Lineage (GTDB taxonomy): Bacteria > Pseudomonadota > Alphaproteobacteria > Azospirillales > Azospirillaceae > Azospirillum. The sequence continues at coordinate 77,603 of NZ_JAFIQV010000005.1, read as the reverse complement.
TGCCGTCAATCCAAAACGAAGCGGCGGCTCGCCATCGGCGGGCCGCTGCCGTTCGTCGTGTCGGCGCACCTGCAGTATCAAACCGGGAGCGACGTGCTTACGCCGCGTACCGGCCACGGCCAAGAATTCCGGCCGCCGCTTCAGGCGCCCGACCATGCGGCCCGGCGCCGGCATGCGGATCAGGCGCTCAGGACCTTGCGGCCGCGGGCGCGGCGGCGAGCGATGACCTTGCGGCCGCCGACAGTGGCCATACGCGCGCGAAAGCCATGGCGGCGCTTGCGCACGATCTTGCTCGGCTGGTACGTGCGTTTCACGACACTTTACTCCGTCAAATCGATCTCAGGGAAAACGAGCCCCGCTGTATAGAGACAGCGCTTCCATGAGTCAATGCGCAACTGCGGAAATCCGCAGTGCGGCCGATGCTCAGCACCGCCATCAGCCCGGCGCGTCCGCGGACCGGGCGGCGGGCCGGAGCGGGACGGAGGCCCCGGCGGGGGGTGCGGTGCGGACGGCGCCGGGGGCGGCCGTGGAGGCCAGATGCAGCCAGCGGCGGTAGGCGTCGGCGCCCACGGGGGCGCGGTGCTTCCATCCTATCCGCAGGATCTCCGGCAGGGCCAGCAGGATCTTCAGGTCGGTCGCGCGCGGGCCGTGGCGCAGGTTCTTCCAGCTGTTGCCGGCCCAGCTCCGCGCCAGCCGCCAGGGCAGCAGGGCCGCCGGGCAGCGGGCGATCTCGCGGATCAGGTCGTTGCGGTGGTTGTAGAAGCGCTCCAGCCCCGGCTTGCGGCTCTTCTCGCTCTTGTCGTGGAAGACCATGACGTCGGGCAGGGCGACGACGCGGTGGCCGGCCCCCATCAGCCGCAGGCAGCGGTCCTTCTCCTCCCCCTGGCGGTACAGCTCGGGCATGTAGAGACCGGCGGCGGCGACCGCCCGGCGGCGCAGCAGGTGGCCGCAGCCGACGTACCAGGGCACCTCGAAGGGGGCAGCCCCCTTCGGGAAATAGACCAGCCCGTCCCGCGTCTCGATGTTGCAGGCGACCGCGGCCACGTCCGGCTGCGCCTCCAGGTAGGCGACGGCGCGGGCCAAGCCGTCCGGCTCCGCGAACCAGGAATCGTCATCCACGGACAGCACATAGTCGCCCGACGTGTTCACGAAGCCGAAGTTGCGCGCGTAGATCAGCCCGGCGTGGTGCGGCAGCCGGACGTAGCGGACGGAAGCGAACTCTGTCCGCATCATCGCGTCCGTCCCGTCGGTCGAGCCGTCATCCACCACCAGCACCTCCGCCGGCGGCAGGGTCTGCGCCGCCAGCCGGGTCAGGGCCGTGCGCAGCTCGTCCTTGCGGTTGAAGGTGGCGATGACGGCGCTGACCCTCAGGCCGCCGTTCGTCCGGCCGTCCGCCCGGCCGTCCGCCCGGCTTTCCGCCCGGCCTTCCGGGGGAGAGGCCATCACGCCGCCTCGTCCGACGTCGATCCGGCCTTTCCGGCGGGGGGCAGCAGCGGCAGCCGCTGGATGGGGCGGCGCTGCTCCTCCGGGTAGATGTTCTTCACGCCGGGCAGATAGCTCCGGTAGAAGGTCTTCAACCGCTTCAGGTCGCCCTTCAGCAGGTAATGCACCGTGTATTTCGCGATCATGCGCGGCACGGCGGACTTCGGCTCGTACTGCGACTGGATATAACCCATGTTGCGGAAGTAATGCGGGGCTCGGCCGTCCGGCATTTCCTCCACCTTGCCGAGCAGGCCGCCCAGCACCGGCTTCACCTTGCGGCCCATGCGCGGGTGGACGTGCAGCGCGTTGACGGCGGAACCGTCCTTCAGCCCGGCCTTGCGGGCGCGCAGCATGAACTCGTACTCGTCGCCCCAGATGAACATCTCGCGCTTGATGTTGCCGATGGTCTCGAAGGTACGGCGGCGGATCAGCGTGCCGTTGAAGAGCGAGATGGCGTCCAGCACCACCCCGTCCTTGGCGAGCGCCTTCAGCTCCGCGACCGTCTGGCAGCCGCGCGGCATGAAGGAAAGCTCCTCGTGGTTCTCCGGGGCGACCACGGCGGGGCCGATCATGTCCAGCCCATGCGCCTCGCCCTGCTTCAGCAGCTCGGCGAGCGCGCCGGGCTCGGGGATGCCGTCGTCGTCGGTGCACCAGATCCACGCGTGGCCCAGCTCCATGGCCGTGGCGAAGGCCGAATGGTAGGCACCCGCCGAGCCGCAGTTGGCTTGGCGCACCACCACGAGGTCCTCCTGCGCCGCCAGCCACTCGCCGGTGCCGTCGGTCGAGCTGTTGTCGACCACCACGATCTTGTCGGGGCGGGGGACCTGCGCCCGGATCGCGTCGACGCATTGCGTCAGCATGTGCAGGCGGTTGTAGGTGACGATGATCGCGCAGACGTTTGCGGCGACGGCGGGCTTCGGTTCGGAGGTCAGATCGGACATGAGGGGTCGGCTCTCCGGTCAGTGCCCCGTTCGGGGTCGAATTCGGGTCGGGATGTGGGATGTGCTGTTTGGGTGGCGCCCTATTCCGCGGCGGTGGTCGCCACGGCGCAGTCCAGATAGCCCGGCTTGCAGGGCAGGGTGGCAATGTGCGGGCTTTCCGGCGTCGCGATCACGCCCATGCGGCGCAGGCTGTCGTGCACGGCCTGGGCGGCGAACCGCTGCCCCTCGGCGCCCCAGCGGCTGTCGTTCGGGGCGTAGAGGTCGGCGGTGCCGTTGGCGGCCATCTCCCGCAGCCCCTTGGCCAGCGGAACGAGGTTCAGCTGCGGGTCGTCGCGCAGGGTCGTCTCCACGATCGAGCGGACGGGCGGCGGCTCCTCCAGGAAGTCGGCGTAGACCGTGCCCTTGTCGGGCGGCACCATCAGCAGGAAACGGGTGACCCCGTTGGACTCCACGGCCTGCTGGAGGCGGCGGAAGGCGGCCCGGCGCTCGGCGAGCAGGACCTGGTCGGCGCGCCAGGACGCGAAATCCTCGGCCAGGAACAGGCTGCTCGACCGCTTCTCGGAGGTGAAGAGCCGCGTGTAGGTCACCGGCAGCTCGACGACGCCGCTCTCTCCGGGGCCGGACATGGCGCGCTCCGCCGCCTTGGACAGGAACTGGAGCGCGTCGCCGAGCGGCGGGATCAGCCCGTCATGGGCCATGGGCCGGGGACGGGGCTGGGGCGTGGCCTGGAGCGGCTTCACGGGGATCGCCTCCGGCGCCGGGCGGGAGGAGGCCAGGGTGACGTGCGCCGTCTCCGCGACCGTGTCCGCGTCCGCCATGGCGGGCAGCTGGTGGCGCAGGCGGCGCTCCATCGTCTCGACGATCAGCACGCGCGGCGGGCGCTCGCGGAACTCGGCGGAGTTCACATAGCTCCAGGCCGACACCCGCTCCTGGTGCATCACCCCGACGGTCAGGCCGGTGGCGTTGCGCAGGTGGTCGGTCCAGAACTGCCCGAACGGCGTCCGGGCGTCGTCCGGGTCGGGGTGGGAGAAGCCGTCGCCGATCACCACCACGTCGTAGCGGGTTCCCGCGCGTGCGGGCTCCGCCAGCGGCGGCACGAAAACCGCCTGCGGCGCCTTGGGGCCGAAGGCGTTTTCCGTGTAGCCACCGGCGCGCGTCAGGTCACCCTGGACGGGATCGAGCGCGAACCCCACCGGCAGCAGCGCCGCCAGCAGGAGGGCCAGGAGGCGCAACGCCATGGAAACTCCCCTAATGAATTGGAACGGAATGGCTCGTGTCTCAAGGCAAGGCGTCAGCTGGTCTCGGCGCCGTCCGCGGCGCGCCGCAGGACAAGGGGCGGCCGGTCCTCCGCCCCGAAGGCGATCCAGGCGCGGAACAGCCGGGTCAGCGCGATCCACATCAGGATCGGCATCAGCGAGAAGAGGCCGAACTTGAAGATCGAGATGCCGCCGTCGCGGAACCACTGGAGCGAGAGCGGCAGGAAGCTGCAGTAGAACAGCACCCCGTATTTGTTCACCGCACCGCTGCGCCAGAACCAGCGGTGGATCGTGCCGAGCGCCAGCCCCACCAGGACCATGGTGAGGATCATCCCGATCCAGCCGCCGCTCATCCAGCCGTCGCCGGCCAGCGAGGTGGTGAGGTTGGCGAAATGGCCGAAGTCATGCAGCGAGAAGTACTGGACGGGCGGACCGATCGGCTTGGCCGGCCACAGGACGCGCGGAATGGGTTCGGTGAAGAGCTGGAGATACTGGGTGAACCAGGTGTAGGTGCCGGATTCCTTCGGCACGACCCACAGGATGAAGGAGAGATAGTCGAAGTTGCCGAGATCCTGGCCCGCCAGCGAATCGACGAAGCGGGCGTCGGAGCTGCCCTGGACCCGGAAGAGGGAGGAAACGGGTGCCGTGCCCTCGAAGACCGAGCGCAGGGCGCCGCGGTTCTGGCCCAGCGTGTGGAACAGCATCAGCACCGGCAGCCCGACCGCCACGTGCCACAGGCGGAACCACTTGGTGCGGGTGTGATAGAGCAGCAGCAGCACGAGCGAGATGACGCCCATGATGAAGGCCCAGCGCCCCCAGCCCAGATAGGCCCGGTACATCAGGAAGCTGAGGAAGGGGATGAAGGACAGCGGGTGGAAACGGCTGACCCAGATGATCCCCAGCGCCAGCGGCAGGCCCATGGAATGGGCCTCGGCGACATAGCCGGTGGTGTTGACGTAGACCGGCTGTCCGGTCAGCGGGTCGCGCTCCATCTGCACGTCGCCGACGCCGGTGAAGGAGGCGCCCCCCTGGCGCATGATGGCGGAATAGACCGCCAGCGGTCCCAGCAGCAGCGCCGTGAGCGTGTAGGCCGCGATGTCCGGCCCGTCGAAACGGAAGGGCTCGCGGTCTTGGAACTCCGGCCGCGCGGCGCCGGACCAGGCGCAGGCGATGGCGAAGGCGATCAGCGCCACCGAGCTGACCATGAGGGTGAAGACGAACTGCTGCGCGCTCGGCCAGAAGCCGATGAAGAGCCACACATTGTCGAACTGGTAGACATGCAGCAGGATCGGGCGCAGGACGAACACCAGCGTGTGGAAAATCAGGTAGAAGCTCAGGGGGTGGAACATCGAGGCCGTCCCGCTGAACAGGAAGACCGCGACCACCAGGGCCACCACCAGCACCTGCGCGATCAGCGCCAATTCGATCATCGCCAAGGTCCGCCATGGTTTCACGGGCAAAACCGGCCGCGCGGACGGCCGGGCGGCGGAAAGGGCGAGGGCGCCTTTCCCGCATCGCCGACAGCAACACGCAGGCGGCAGTCCCGGGTCCATCCGGGGGCTAGGGCATCTGGCGAAGCGCCCTCCGAAACCGGACTATCCCGACAGTGCGCTTGACTCCTCCGGAAAGCAGCCTGCGAAAAAGCGGCAATCCATCAGTGTTTTTGCCACGAACCCGGCTTGCCGCCAGTTTCGCTTTGAATGGACCGGCCTGGCCCCTGCTGCCGGCCGGCCCGCTTGCGTGCAGTGCGGTATGGTGGAGGTGAGATGGCGGTTCGGTTCTACGGCATGGGGACGCGTGCGGTGCGGGCGGCTCTGTTCGCGGCGGCGCTGCTGGGGCTGGGGACGGCTCCGGCGCTGGCGCAGCGGGCGGCGGCCAATGGCACGGCGGCCGGAGCGGCGGTCCATGTCTCGCCGCGCGGCGACGACCGCTGGTCGGGCCGGGCCGCCGAGCCGGGGCGCGACGGGCGGGACGGCCCGGTCGCCACGCTGGCCCGCGCGGTCGACCTGGCGCGCCGGGGCGGGCTGCGCACGATCCTGCTGCGCTCCGGCACCTACCGGATCGAGGAGACGGTGGAACTCGGCCCCGAGGACGAAGGGCTGCGCATCGCGGCATATCCCGGCGAGCGGCCGGTCCTGTCCGGCGGGGAGCGGATCGGCGGCTTCGCGCCCGAGAAGGGAGCCGAGCGGGCGGGCGTCTTCTCCGCACCGCTGGCCCAGGATCCGGGGCTGGACCTTACCGTCGGCGGCGTGCGGCTGCGCCCCGCCCAGAGCGGCGACCTCGACCCGGCCGACCCCGTGCGCACCGGCTGGCTGGTCGCGCAGGCGGCCAAGGGGGGTGCGAGCAAGCGCCGCCTGCGCTTCGCTCCCGGCAGCCTCCAGGCGGGCTGGGCGGCACCCGGCGTGCGGGTCCAGGCGCTCGACCGCGAGCGGCTGTCCGACAGCATCATCGGGGTGGAGGCGATCGACGCGGCGCGCGGCACGCTGACGCTGGAGAAGGACGCCCAATACGCTTTCCGCGACGGCTCCACCTTCCGGCTGCTCGGCCATCCGGACTTCCTGAAGCATCCCGGCCAGTTCGCCTGGGACGCGCGCCGCAAGCGCCTGCTGGTCCGCCCGGCCGAGCCGGACTCCTTCGCCGGGGAGGCGGTGGTGGCGCGCGTGGCGCCGCTGATCCAGCTCGACCGGACGCGGGGCGTCACCATCGAGGGGCTGGGCTTCACCGAGGTGCCTTACGACGGCCCGGCGCTCCGGGTGGAGGGCGGCGGCGGCCATGCCGTCCTGAACAACCATTTCAACGCGGTGGGCACCGCCGTCACGGTGGAGGCCAGCACCGGCAACCTGATCCGCGGCAACCTCATGGAGCATCTCGGCCGCACCGGCGTGAGCCTGCGGCCGGGCAGCGATGACAACCGCGTCGTCGCCAACCGCATGCGCCACATCGGCGAGGTGGCTCTGTTCAGCGCCGGCGTCTTCGTGTCGGGCGCCCAGCGCACGCTGGTGGCGCACAACGACATCCGCCATTCCTCCCGCTACGGCGTGTCGGTGAAGAACTGGAGCGAGGAGACGGTCAACACCGACACGGTCATCGAGTACAACCGCATCCAGGACACCGCGCGCGAGACGGCCGACGCCGGCGCCATCGAGACGCTGGGCCGCAGCAACATCGACACCCGCACGGTCATCCGCTTCAACGACATCCGCGACACGGGCGGCATCGCCACCAACGCCGCCGGCAAATGGCTGGAGCGCTACAAGGGATTCGGCATCTATCTCGACGACCAGACCAACGGCGTCCGGGTGGAGAGCAACTTCCTGATGAACACCGGCTGGGCGGCGGTCTTCATCCATGGCGGCGACCACAACCGCGTCCACAACAACATCTCGGTCCTGACCCAGCAGCGCGACCGCTTCCTGCGGCTGGAATGGGTGCCGAAGGCCGGCGTGGCGGGCTTCCTGCGCGACAACGTCATCACCCACAACATCGTCCACGCCCGCGCACCCATGGACCAGTTCTGGGTCAGCCTGACTGGCGGCGAGCCGGTGATCGACAACAACATCGTGGACCGCGCCTACGGCAACCGGGCCGCCCGCGCCGCCGCTCCGGCCAGGACCGAGGCGCGCACCATCCAGGGGCCGCAGCTCTCAAACCCCTATTTCATCAACCCCGGCCGCGACGACTTCCGGCTGCGCGACAACTCGCAGGCCCGCGCGCTGGGGATCGCGGACCTGCCCTGGAACCGCATCGGCCCGGAAGGAGCGGAATAGCCCTCCCGCCGGGTCTGTGCATCGCGCGGCTGGGGCTTGTCCGTTAGGCACAAAAATGACTCCGTTAACGCTTCGTTAACTGTGGCTAATAAAGTCTGAATGCGCTTAGATGAGTGGGCCGAACGCTGGAGATACCCATGGCCCAGATCCTCTCTTTCCCGGACGCCGCTCTCCCGCAGGACCGCCGCCAGGCGCTCCGCACCGTCGTCCGCGGCCGCATGGACGCGATGCGTCCGAACGAGGCCCTGGCACCGGAGGAGGGGCTGGCCGAGTTCGAGCGCATGATGGCTCACGAGAGCGAACTGCGCCGCCGCGCCGACGAATTCAAGCAGCTCTGCGAGCAGGCCATGGCCGCGACGGTCGAACGCTCCCGCGGCCAGTCGGTCGTCGATTTCAACGCCCGCCGCGTGCTCGCGCACGCGTGACGGCTGGGGCGGCCCGGCCGCCCCGAAGATCCATCCGGACAAACGGACACCGGAAAGACAAAACGCCGTCCCGGCGAATGCGGGGACGGCGTTTTTCGTATTCGCTGCAATCGATCTTCCGGAACGATCTTCCGGAATTCACACCCCGCTCCCCGCGGGCGCCCGCTCGCGCGAGGCACCCTCGGGATGCGTCCCTCACCCCACCGCGCGGCGCTTGGCCGGCACCTCGCTGACCGGTTCCGCGAGCGGACCGGTGATGCGTTGGAGGACGGCCTCGAAGCCGGTGGCGCTGGACTCATGGGCGGCGCGGGCGCGGGACAGGGCCTGTTCGGAGGCGAGCGCCAGCGCGTCGCGGTCGTCGGCCCAGCGGCGCAGGGTGGGCAGGACCGCCTTCACGAAATCGGCGCTCTGCGGGACGATGCCGTTGCGCGGCAGGTCGCTCCCGATGCAGCCCCGGTCGTAGGCCAGGACCGGCACGCCGGCGGCCATCGCCTCGAACAGCACCAGCGGCTGCGCCTCGTTCCGGTAGCGCGTCGGGAAGACGAAGACGTCGATGTCGCGGTAGAAGGCGGCCTTGCTCTCGCCCGACACCGGGCCGCGGTACTGAACGGCGCCGTCATGGGCGGCCACGCCCGCGGCGACCAGCGCGTTGTCCATCGCGCCGATCCCGGGGCCGGCCAGCACCAGCTCCACCGGAACGCCCTCGTCGCGCAGCGCCCCCATCAGCGTGAAGAGCGTGTCGAGCCCCTTGTCCGAGCAGAGGTTCGACAGATGGCCGATGCGCAGCGGTCCCTCGCGCCGGACCGGCCGGCGCGGCTCGGGCGGTGTGAAGATGGCGTTGGACATGACCATCGCCGTGCGGGCCGCCGGGTAGATCTTCTGGAACTGCATCTGCATCGCCGGGCAGAGCAGGATGTGGGTGCAGTCCGGCCCGGCGACCTGCGTCAGCAGGCGCATGCGCCAGGTCGGTTTGCTGATGGTGGCGAAGCTGTGGTGGTGCAGCACGCGGGCGTAGCCGAACAGCCGCGCCGTGCCCATCAGCAGGGTGGTGTAGAGGCTGCCCCAGCCGGAATCGGCCGGCATGTAGAAGCGCTTGTCCGGTTGACCGGCGCCGGCGGCCAGCGTCCGGGCGGCCTCCAGGACGCGCCGGATCTTCACGGCCTGGTAGCGCAGCCCCCCGCCGTTCCAGCCCGGCGACAGGTCGGCGACCGCGACCGGGGCGCGGGCCTTGAGCCGGTCCAGGATGAGCTGGGTGACCCGGCTCATCCCGTCGGTCGGCGGGGGCAGGCGGCCTGAGACGACGATGTGCGGGGATAGGCGGAAACGGGTCATCAGCCCTCGCTTTTCTGGGCGGACGGCAGGGAAACGGCCGAGATGCCGGCGGCGATCCCTTCACGCATCGGTTCCTTGAGGGTGCCGAGCGCGACGAGGGATTTTTCCACCGCCTCGGCGAAGAAGTCGGAGTCGGCGAGCGGGCAGAACTGCCGCCCGTTGAGGCTGAGGCGTCGCCATTCCGCCTCGTCTCCGGCCACCGCCAGCATGTGGCGGGCCAGCCCCTCGGGGTTGTCCGGTTCGACGATGTGGCCATTGACCCCGCTGCGGACCAGCACGTCGCGGGCGCCGCAGACGTCCGACAGGATCGTCGGGACGCCCATGGCGAGCGCCTCGTTCACCACCAGCCCGAACTGCTCCTCGATGGAGGGCAGCAGCAGGCACAGGGTGGAGCCCAGCGTCTCGGCGATCCCCTTCTCCTGAAGGAAGCCGCGGAAGATGATCTTGTCCTCCAGCCCGCGCCGGGCGACGTCCGCCCGCAGCTCCTGCTCCAGCACGCCGGAGCCGCAGAGATGCAGGGGCCGGGCGGCCTCTCCGGCGAGCCGACGGTACTGGTCGTAGGCCTCGATGGCGCGGAACAGGTTCTTCTTCGCCACGAAGCGGGCGATGATCGTGAAATGACGGTCGGCGAAGGGCACGCCGTCGGGCGCCGGGGTCATGCCGGACAGCCGGCGGATGCGGTCGAGCGACAGCGTGTCGTAGCCGATGAAGACCTTGTCGCCGGGGATGCCGAGAAAGCGGAAATAATCGGTGGTCCGGTGGCTGCCGCCGATGCCCGCCTGATAGGGGCCGTAGAACAGCGTCTTGACCGCCTCGCGCCACAGGACGCGCGGCTTGTCGTCGAACTTCGAGGCGTTCAGCGCGATCAGCTTGCGGCCCATCAGCCGCATCGTCACCGCCAGCCCGAAGACGTCCGGATCCTCGTAGTGGCAGAGGAAGATGTGGCGGGCGTCAAGCTTGCGGCACTCGCGCAGCAGGGCGCGGTAGACCGTCCAGCTCGACAGGTCGGCCTTCGACTGGCCCGGGAAGAGGGTGATCTTGCGGAAATTCCGGCCGCTGCCGGTGCTGTCCCAGGCGTAGGTGTGCGACTTGGACCCGACCTCCAGCCCGACGACGTCGTAGCGGTGGCCGAGCCGCCGCCCGACCGCTTCCAGCCGGTCCATGTGGTAGGGTCCGAACATCTCCCAGCTGAAGACCAGGGCGGGCTTCCGGACGTCCGGCTTTCCCGGTTCGGGCGTACCGGTTTCGGGTGTGCTCATCGGTCGGTGCTCCCGTTCGGCAGGAGGAGGGCGGCGTAGCGGGCGAGCGCCACGCGGCGCGTCGCGTTCGCCTCGACCCAGGCCCGGCCGCGCCGGCCCATGGAGGCGCGCCGCTCGGGATCGTTCAGAAGGGCGGCCACCGCCTCGGCCATCGCGAGCGGCTGGTCCGGCGGGGTGGTGAGGAAGGCCCCCGCCTCCGCCTCCAGCCGCGCCAGGGCCGAGCCGGGCAGGCAGGTGCAGACGAAGGGGCGCCCGGCCGCGAGGATGGTCACCGCCTTGCCGGGCATGGCGAAAGCGGCACCTTCCGGCTTCTGCGGCACGAGATGGACATCGCCCTCGGCCAGCCCCTCGGCCAGCCGCTCCTTGGGCGCCAGCGGCGCGAATTCGACGTTGGACAGGCCGAGTGCCGCGGCCTGGGCCTTCAGCTCCTCCTCGATTCCGCCCTGGCCGCGCAGCAGCACGCGGGCGTCCGGGCGCAAGCTCCGCAGATGGCCGGCCATCTCCAGAACCTGCTCCAGCCCCTGCTTGCGGGCGAAGGCGCCGCTGTACAGCACGGTCGGCGGCTGGCCGTCCGGGCGCGGCATCGGCCGCACGGCATCGGCGTCCACATGAGGCGGGATCACCGTGACGGGCCGGGTGACGCCCAGCTCCCGCAGCACCTCGCGCATGGCTTCCGACAGCACCACCACCGCGTCGGCGCGGTTGAGCGCCGTGCGCTCCAGCGCGCGGATCCCCTTCAGCGCCGCTCCGCCGCCCATGCCGAGCGCGCTCGCCAGGCCCGACTGGATGTCGTGGACGATGGCGATGTGCCGCCCGCCGGGTGCCGTGAAGCGGTCTGCCACCCCGACGCTGAGGATCGAGGGGCAGAGCGACAGGACCGCCTTGTGCCGCCCCGTGCGCCCCCTTGCCAGCGCGCCGAGGAACTGGGCGTGCAGCGAGCCCTCATGGACCAGCCGCGCCTTCATGCCGCCGCCCTTGGGCGGGAATGTGGGGAAGCGCTCGATCCGCACCCCCTTCACCGTGGTTCGGTCCTGGCTGCCGTCCCGGTAGCCCTCATAGACCGTCTGCCCCGGATAGTTGGGGCGCGCGGTCAGGACGGTGGTGTCGGCGCCCGCCGACGCGAAGGCGGTGGCGAGATCGGTCATCATCGGCGCGCTGCCGGCCGGTTCGGGCCAGTAGCTCTGCGCCACCAACAGGACGCGGTCCGGGACCGTGACCGGCGGCGCGTCCAGCCGCAGGGAGGCCGCATCGTCCGGCATGGCCCTCACTCCGCCGCTTGGCGGGTGGCCGCCAGGGTCGGGGCGACCTTCTCCAGGAACCACTCGTAGGTGCGCCGCACGCCTTCCTCCAGCTCCACCCGTGGGCGCCAGCCGGTGGCGAAGAGGCGGGAGACCTCCATCACCTTGCGCGGGTGGCCGTCGGGCTTGGTCAGGTCATGCTCCAGCGTGCCTTCGTAGCCGACCGTGCGCTTGATCATCTGGGCCAGCTCGGCGATGGCGATCTCCGTGCCGGGGCCGACATTGACGATCTCGGGATCATCGTAGGTCCGCATCAGGTGCAGGCAGGCGTCGGCCATGTCGTCCACATAGAGGAACTCGCGGCGCGGCGTTCCCGTGCCCCACAGCGTGACGGACGGGGCGCCGGCCATCTTCGCGTCGTGGAAGCGGCGGATCAGGCCGGGCAGCACGTGCGAGCCCTCCGGGTCGAAATTGTCGCCCGGTCCGTAGAGGTTCGACGGCATGGCGCTGATGGCGTTGAAGCCGTACTGGCGCCGGTAGGCCTGGCACATGGTGATGCCGGCGATCTTGGCGATGGCGTAGGGCTTGTTGGACGGTTCCATCTCGCCGGTCAGCAGCGCCTCCTCGCGCAACGGCTGCTCGGCGTGTTTCGGGTAGAGGCAGGAGGAGCCCAGAAAGAGGAGCTTCTTGACGCCCGCCCGCCAGGCCGCGTCGATGGCGTTGGTCTGGATCAGCAGGTTCTCGCGGATGAAGTCGGCGCCCATCCGGTCGTTGGCGAGGATGCCGCCGACCTTCGCCGCGGCGAGGAAGACGTAGTCGATCTTCTCGCGGTCGAAGAAGGCCCGCACCGCCGCCTGGTCGGTCAGGTCCAGCTCGGCGCGGGTGCGGAAGACGAGGTTGGTGTGTCCCTGCTCCGATAGGCGGCGCAGGATGGCGGATCCGACGAGGCCCCGGTGGCCGGCGACGAAGATGCGGCTGTCCTGGTCCATGAGAACTCCTCAGTCCGGCAGGCCGCGCCCCTCCCGGGACCGTCGGCCTGCCGCATCGCGTTCGATCTCGCCCGGCCGGGCTCGTCCCGGCCGGGCAGGCGTGGGAACGCCCCTCTTACTCGGCCGCGGCGGCGGCGCTGCGGGTGCGCGCGGCGTACCACTCGACGACGCCCGGCAGGCCCTGGGCCAGCGGGATGCGCGGCTCGTAGCCGAGCGCCCGCAGGCGGGCGATGTCCGGGCTGCGGCGGGCGGTGCCGCCGGGGGCCGGCGGGCCGGCGAGGACGTCGGCCTCGCGGCCCAGCGCCGCGACGACCTGGCGGGCCAGCTCGGCGATGGTGACCTCCTCGGGGTTGCCGATGTGGTAGATGCCGAGATGCTCGCCCTTCTCCGTCACCGTCATGATGCCGTCGATGGCGTCGTCGATGTGGACGAAGGCGCGGGTCTGGGTGCCGTCGCCCTGGATCGGGAAGGGCACGGGGCCGCGCGGCGCCAGGTCGATGGCCGAGACGGCGCGGCGCACGAACTCCGGCACCACATGCTCCCAGCCCATGTCGGGGCCGTACACGTTGTGCGGACGGAAGATCGCCACGCGGTCGAAGCCGGTGCGGCCCCAGTTGACGGCCAGCAGCTCCGAGATCAGCTTGGAGCCGCCGTAGCTGTAGCGGGCGTTCAGCACGTCCGGCACGACCAGCGGGATGTCCTCCGGCGTCGGCACCATCGGCGGGGTCTGGTAGGCCTCCGAGGAGGAGGCGACGACGAGGTCGCCGACGTTGTTGGCGCGGCAGGCGTCCAGCACGTTCAGCATGCCGCGCACGCCGACGTCCAGAACCACTTCCGGCTTTTCGTAGAAATGCTTGGTGCCGTTGACGGCCGCGAGGTGCAGCACGCCGTCCACGCCGCGCACCGCCCGGTTCACCGCCTCGGCGTCGCGGATGTCCCCGGTGATGAACTCGACATGGTCGAGCACGTCGGCGAGGCGGCCGGTGTGGCCGCGGGAGTTGTCGTCGAGAACGCGGACCTTGTGGCCGTCGCGCACGAGCCGGTTGACGAGGGCGGCGCCGATGAAGCCGCTGCCCCCGGTGACGAGATAATGCGTCATGCTGTTCAGTTCCTTTGCCCTCGCGGGCCTATCCGGTGGTCTGGCGTGTGGGGGTCAGCTCGCGTGCGCGAAGCGGGCAGCGCCGTGGCTGCCTAGCGCCACGTAGGCCGTGCCCTCCGGCAGGTCCACGTCGCGGCTGTTGAAGTTGTTCCAGAAGTCATAAATGATCCCCGGCCGGTCCATGCGGCCCGCCAGATCGGGCAGCGGCATGGAGGTGAAGACCGGGTGGTTGTTCAGGATGACCGCCAGGTTGGCGCCATGCACCGCCTCGGACATGCTGTCCGACGGCTCAAGCCCGAAGGAGCGGATGTCGTCCGGCGCCACTACCGCGTCGAAGCCGCGCCAGCGCGCCTTGGGGAAGCGGTTGCGCAGCTCGTCGAAGACCGGCTTGGCCATGGTGCCGCGCAGGTCGTCGGTCGCCGGCCGCCCCTTGAAGGCGAGGCCCATGAGGCTGATCGTCGGGCTGGAGGGGAAGCCCTGCATGGACTTGGTGAGCGTCTCCAGGAAGCCCGCGACCTCCGCCGGCTGCGTCTCGTTCACCTGGCGTCCGGCGGCGGTGATGGCCATCTCGACGCCGGCCTCGCGCGCACCCTGCATCAGGATGTGCGGGTCCTTCTCCAGGCAGGGGCCGCCGACCGGGCCGGGCAGGGGCAGGTTGGTGCGCGGGTAGCCGAGCTTGCCGGCCCGCACGACCTCCATCGCCGAGATCTCCATCGCGTTGCAGACGCGCGCGATCTCGTTGGAGAAGGCGAAGGTGACGTCGCGGTAGGTGTTGTCCACCAGCTTGATCATCTCCGCCGTTTCCAGCGTGGAGACCTTCACCGTGGTCGGCGTCAGGAAGCCGAAGATCTGGGCGGCGCGGGCGGAAACCTCCATGGTCTCGGCGCCGATGATCTGCGGAAGCTGGTTCAGCTCGATCAGCGCCTGCCCTTCCAGCGTGCGCTCCGGGCAGAAGGCGATGTCGAAGCGCTTGCCGCTCTCGGCCAGGATGGGGGCGACGATGCCGCGCGTCGTGCCGAGCTTCACGGTGGAGCGCAGGATCACGAGGTCGCCGTCGTTGAGCTGGGCGGCCACCTGCCGGGTCGCCGCCTCGATCATGTCGGTGCGGATCTTGCCGTCCTTGCCCAGCGGCGTGCCCACCGTGATGATGAAGACGCTCGCGCGGTCGCAGCCTTCCGTCGTCTGGCCGAAGGTGAAGCGCCCGCGCGACACGACGTGGCGCAGCTTCTCGGTCAGGCCCGGTTCGAAGAAGTGGGGGATGCCCTTGCCCAGCTTGTCGAGCACGTCCTTGCGCACCTCGACGCCATGAACCTGGAAGCCCGCGTCGGCCATCGCCACGGCGAGCGTCAGCCCGACATAGCCGAGGCCTAGGACGCAGACATTGCGGTCGGGGAAATTCTTAGGGAGCATTCTCGGTCGGTCCTGCCTTGATGTGATGCGCAGTCCAGAAGGCGTTGCCTCGTAGTTCTGCCCGCGCCCGGCTCATTCACGAACGGCCTATGCGGGCGAATGTTCCTGTTTTTGTGCGTTGCCAAAAGAATAGGAACGCGTGATTCAGGAATGGCGCGGAGCTACTTCCGAAGCGGTAGCCTTCAATTATTTTGGAAGGGGCAGCGGATTCTTGCGGGTAGGAGAATCATGCCGTTGCCCCGATGAGCCGGCGCAGCCGCGACGGACGGATGAGACCCGTCGCGGTCAGCGCCACCAATTCGACGGCGAGGATCATGCCGCCCACGGCGATGAGCACCGCCAGCGGGTGCCGGTCCCCCGAAAGGAGGGCCGGGGCCAGCCAGGTCAGCCCCGCCACGGCGGCGAGCGCCAGCGCAGCACAGAGTGCCGCCCGCGCGGCGATGCCGAGATAGAGCTGTCCCACCGTCCGCCGGTGGACCCACGCCAGCCCGGCCAGCGCGGTCAGCTCCGCCGCGACGGTCGCCACCGCCGCGCCCTCGATGCCCCAGCGGGGGATCAGGACGATGTTCAGCAGCGCGTTGACCGCCCCGCCGGCGAGGATCGCCGCCATGTAGGCGGTCTGCCGGTTCCAGACGAGCAGCGGGTTGCCGAGCGTCATGTTCAGGTGGACCACGGCGACCGAAACCATCAGGAGTCTCAGCGCGTCGCCGCCCGGCCGGTAGGCCTCGCCGAACAGCAGCGCCAGGACCGCCGGCGCCAGCACCACCCCGCCGGTGGCGACGACGGCCCCGATGGACAGCATTGTGGTGGCGTAGTCGCGCATGCGCTCGCGCATCCGCTCCGGGTCGCCATAGGCGGCGGCGAGCTGCGGGATGAAGGCGTTCATCACGATCTGGGCGGCGGTCAGGGTCAGCATCTGCACCTTCACCGCGGCGGCGTACCAGCCGACCTCCTCCTGTGGGGCCAGGAAGCCCAGCATGACGAGGTCGAGGTGGCCGAAGATCGCCCAGGCGAAGACGCTGACCGCCATTGGGGCCGCCGCCGTCAGGATGGCGCGCCAGACCGCCAGGTCGATGCGCGGGCGCAGGCGCCCGAAATCGCGGCGGAAGCGGACCAGCATCAGCCCGGCGTTCAGCAGGAAGGATGCGGCGGTGATGGCCGCCGCGATCACGACGTCCTCGGGTCCGCGCACCAGCAGCAGCATGGCGGCCATGGTGCCGAAGGCGGTGCCGATCTCGCGGGTGGCGATGACGCCCATCCGCTCGGTGCCCTGATAGACGAAGTCGAGCAGCAGGGCATTGCCCAGGAGCTGGAGCGCCTGCACCAGCAGCACCGCCTTGACGAGATCCGGCTTGTCGAGCGCCAGGACGAGCGGCGCGTAGACGGCGCCCACCACGAGCGCCAGCAGCACCCGCAACGTGACGACATGCTCCGCCAGCACGGCGGCGCGCGAGGGATCGCGCGCGATCTCCCGCACCGCGTAGGTGGAGAGGCCGAGATTCACCAGCAGGGCCGCGTAGGCCAGCATGGAGGTGCCGAAGCCGAGGAAGCCGAAATGCTCCGGCCCCAGCACGCGCGCCGTCCAGGCGGTCGTGACCAGCCCGGCCAGCAGCGTCGCGACCTTGGCCGCGCCGAGAGCCCGGATGTTCCGAAAGATGCGCCGTCCAGCCGTCATGATACCCGGATCGTGAGGGAATGCCCGCTTCCTGCGTGAAGGGGCCGCGAGGGAATGGCATGGCCGTTGCGTGGAAGGGAGCCGTGGAGAGACGCGACGCCCCCTCCTTCCTCGCCGGGGAAGGAGGGGGCGTGGGGCCGGCCCGTCAGTTCGCGTAGTAGCGGCGGTAGCCGTGATAGCGGCCGCTGTCCGGGAACTCGTACTGGGCGTGGCGGCGGATATCGACCTGGCTCAGCAGGACGCCGACGACCTCCCCGCCCGCCTCGACGATCTCCTTCAGGCCGGCCATCGCGGTCTCGCGGTTGGTCTTGCCCCAGCGGACGATGAAGACCGTCTGGTCGGCGAGTGCCGCCAGCAGCTTGCCCTCCGACACCGCCAGAACCGGCGGCGAGTCGATGATCACCCGGTCATACTCCAGCGCCAGGCGCGAGATGAGCTGGTGCATGCGCGACGAGCCCAGCATGTCCTGCGGCAGGGAGGAGCCGCTGCCGGACGCGATGACATGCAGGCCGGTGCGCGGGTCGGTCTGGATGACCTCCGACGGGGCGGCCTCGCCCGACAGCACCTCGTAGAGACCGCGCTTGTTGTCGAGGCCCAGCATGCCGTGCAGGCCCTTCCGGCGCATGTCGCAGTCCAGGATGATCGTCTTCTGGCCGGCGTTGGCGCAGACCCGCGCGAAGGAGGCGGCGATGGTGCTCTTGCCCTCGCCGGGGACCGAGGAGGTGAAGAGGATCACCTTCTGGCGCCCGTCCGGGTTGGCGAGCAGAAGCGAGGTGCGCAGGTTCTGCATCGATTCGGCGAAGGCCGACAGCGGCTTGTCCAGCGCGTAGGCCGCGGGCGAGCCGCGCAGGCGGCTCATCTGCGGGATGGTCGGGACGAGCCCCAGGCCGCGCACGCCGGTGGCGCTCTCGAACTGGTGCGGGCTGCGGTAGCCGCCCTCGAAGCGCTCGCGCAGGATCGCCAGCAGCACGCCGAGCGTCGCCGAGGCGAGCAGGGCGAGCAGCACGATCATCTTCTTGTCCGGTGCGGAGGGCTGGAGCGGGATGCTGGCGGCCGAGGCGATGCGGGCGTCCGCCTCCTGGATGTCGGTCTGGGAGGTGACCTCCTGGAAGCGGGTCAGCATGGCCTGGAGCATGGTCTGCGCGGTTTCGGCCTCGCGCTCCAGCGTGCGCAGGTTCACGGCGGCGGCCTGCTGGGTGTCGCGCTGGGCCGAGAGCTGGTCCAGGCTGGCCTTCAGCGCGCCCTCCCGCGCCCGCGCGACCTCGACCTCGTTGGAAAGGTTCTGGACGATCTTGCCGGCCTCGATGCGCATCTGGCTCTGCAGGTCGCCCAGCTCCTTCTGGAGCGAGACCAGCGTCGGGTGGCGCGGCCCGTAGCGGTTGGCGGCGTCGGCGATCTGCCGCTGCAGCGTGACCTCCTGCTGGCGCAGGGCCTGGATCAGGGGCGAACCCATGACGTCGCCGATGACGCCGGCGCCGCGCGCGCTGTTGCTCAGCGAGGCGACCTCGCGCTGCTTGGCCTCGGCCTCCTCGCGGGCGGTGCGGGCCAGCATGTAATTGGTGTTCAGCTCGCCGAGCTGCTGGGACAGCACGGTGTTCTCGCCGCTGGTGCCGGTCAGCCCGCTCTGGGCGCGGTAGGTCTCGACGGCGTCGCCGGCGGCCTTGGCGTCGGCGCGCAGTTCGGAGATGCGCTCCTCCAGCCAGGCGGTGGCGCGCTGGGTCGCCTTGAACTTCTCGTCGAGCTGATCGACCAGATACAGCTCGGCGATGGTGTTGGCGACCAGCGCCGCCTTGCGCGGATCCTCGCTGTCGAAGTTGATCGCGATGACGTAGGAGCGGCCCTGCGGCCGGACCGCCAGATTGTTCAGCACGGTGTTGACCACGCCGGTCTTCTGGTTGGCGGCCTTCTCCTGCTCGCTCAACTCGACCGCCGGGGCCGCGCCGCTCACCGCGCCCATGACGGAATCGGGGATCAGGTTCCTCGGGTTCAGATAATAGAACCAGTCCGTCTCGGGGGGGCGCAGCGACGCGTTGAATTCCGGGTCGTTCATCAGCGCCAGCTTGTCCACGACCTTCTCGGCGAAGGCCGGCGACTTCAGCACCGCGACCTCGCTCTGCATGGAGCCGAGTTCGGTGCTGAGGCCGGACATGACCTGCTGGAAGTCGACGATCGTGTTCTGGCGGTTGTCCAGCATCACCAGCGCCTCGGCCGTGTAGATCGGCGTCATGCGCATGGCCGCGACGGTCGCGATGCCCGTGCCGAGAAGGATGGCGGTGCCGATCAGAAGCTTATGGCGCAGCAACATTCCCACGGTGCGCCGTGCCGCGGTCGTGGTGGCGGCGGACACGTCGAACGGGACCGAGCCATTTTTCCGCCGCGCGGGTTGTTCTTGAATTTCCTGTGTCGCCAAAGCGGAATCCTCCTCACCTGCCGTCGACGCCCCCGTCGGGACGTACCGGCCCCAACAACGTCAGCCTGGGGCTACCGTTTCACGGGCGCGGCGGAGCATCCGGTGAGGAAGACGTTCTCTTTGGGTAAGCTGAGGGAGAGTCTGTCCGTGCGGGCGGAGAATGGCGGCCCGTCCATCCCTTATAAGGAGGTGGGTGACCGCCATCAGGGTAGGGCTCTAATCCCTTGGCGCGTGCTTGTTCAGGATGCGCTGCAGCGTGCGGCGGTGCATCTTGAGGCGGCGGGCCGTTTCCGACACGTTGCGCTCGCACTGTTCGAAGACGCGCTGGATGTGTTCCCAGCGGACGCGGTCGGCGGACATGGGCTGGTCGGGCGGCGGCGGCAGGGGCCGGCCGTCGGCCAACAGGGCCATTTCCACCGCGTCGGCGTCGGTCGGCTTTGGCAGATAGTCCACGGCCCCGGCCTTCACGGCGGCGACGGCCGTGGCGATGTTGCCGTAGCCGGTCAGCATCACGATGCGCGCGTCCGGACGGGCGTCGCGCAGGGCCTGGACCACCTCCAGCCCGTTGCCGTCGTCCAGCCGCAGGTCCACCAGCGCGTAGGCCGGTGCGGATTCCTGGGCCACCTCGATGCCGAGTTGGACCGTGCTGACGTCGACCACGTTGAAGCCCCGCTTCTCCATCGCGCGTGCCAGGCGCGTGCGGAAGGGCGTGTCATCGTCGACGATCAGCAGGCTGCGGTTGACGTCGCCCGTGAAGGTCAGCTTCTCGTCGGGAACGGCCTTCACGGGGTCTGCCCCGGTTCCGGCCTCTGCCGCGTCTCTGTCCACGATAGCGTTGTCGCTCATGATCTAGGGCCCGCCCACCACGCGTTGTCGGATTCCAGCCTGTGGCGGTCCCACCCTACGGTAACGTAGGCACCGCCGCTATGGATATTCCCATAAGTAATGGTTGCGCCCGTTTTCTCCAAAAGCGTTTGCGCGATGAAGATGCCCAAACCCATGTGGCCCGACCGGTCGGCGCGGCTGGAGAGATAGGGCTCGCCGATGCGGCCCAGCAGATGGGCCGGGAAGCCGGGACCGTCGTCCATCACCGTCACGGTGACGGTCCGCGCGTCCCAGCCGGTGATGGCGGTGACGCGGCTGCGCGCGAACTGGTGCGCGTTCTGGATGAAGTTGCCGATGCCGTGCACGATCTCCGGGCTGCGGCGGATCACCGGCTCCTCGACCTCCGGACCGGCGTCGGCGGGCGGTCGGCTTTCCACCACGAATTGGATGTGGCCCAGCCGGTGCGGGCCGCCCGACGCCTCGATCAGGGTGGAGACGGGCAGCCGCTCGAACGGGTCGCCGCCGTCGGCCTCCGGCTTGCGGGCGAGTTCCGCCAGGATCTCGCGGCAGCGTTGCGACTGGCTGAGCAGAAGCGCCACGTCCTCGGCATGCGGGCTGTCCGGCGGCAGCTCGCGCGCCAGCTCCTTTGAGACCAGCGCGATGGTGCCGAGCGGCGTGCCCAGCTCGTGCGCCGCCGCCGCCGCCAGCGCGCCGAGGCTGGAGAGGCGCTGCTCGCGCACCAGCGCCACCTGGGAGGCGGCGAGCGCCCCCGCGAAGCGCCGCGCCTCCTCCGCCATGCGGAAGACGTAGCCGGCGATGAAGACCGCCGACAGCGACAGCGACAGCCAGATGCCGAAGGCGTAAAGCGGCGGCACCGGCTGCCTGGGCTCCGGCCAGGGCAGGGGGAAGTGCCAGAGCGCCAGCACGGTCAGGCAGATCAGGTTCAGCGCGGTCAGCAGCATGACGCTGCGCTGGGACAGGATCGCCGCCGCCACCGTCATCGGCGCCAGCAGCAGGATGACGAAGGGGTTCGACAGCCCGCCCGTGAGATAGAGCAGCAGCGACAGCTGCAGCATGTCGTAGCCGAGATAGAGGGCCGCCTCTGGGTCGGCGAGCCGCAGCCGCCCGCCGCGCTGCGCCGTCGCCACGAGGTTCAGCAGCACCGAGGCGCCGATGGTCGCCAGCACCGGCCCCAGCGGCATGGGGAAGTTCAGCATGAATTGCACCGCCAGCACGGCGGCGGACTGGCCGAGGATGGCGACCCAGCGGATCAGGATCAGCGTGCGCAGGGTCACGCGCCCGTCCATGGCGGCCGGGGTGGAGGACGGCAGCTCGACCGCGCAAGCCGTCCCCTCCATCTGAAAACCGTCCCCGCCGGGACTGACGATCAAAGGCATCGGCCCACGTTCCCCTTCCAACCCCATTCCCGGCACCGCGCGATTCTTCGTGACGTGCGCGGGCATCGGCCGGGCTGGCGTTTCGCGCAGCACCGGCCATATTCAACGGTCATGAACCAGTATGCCATCAAGGCCGAGGGCCTGACCAAACGATTCGGGTCCCCAACGAATCCGGTCGTCGCCGTGGACGCCATCTCCTTCGCCGTCCCCGGCGGGTCGGTGACCGGCCTGCTCGGGGGCAACGGGGCCGGCAAGACCACGACCATCTCCATGCTGCTGGGGCTGCTTCTGCCCAGCGAGGGGCGGATCGAGGTGCTGGGGGCGGACATGGTGCGCCAGCGCCACCGCGTCCTGCCGCGCATGAACTTCTCCTCTCCTTATGTGGAACTGCCGCACCGGCTGACGGTGCGCGAGAACCTGACCGTCTACGGCCATCTTTATGGCCTGTCCGGCGTGGCGGCGCGGGTGCGGGAGCTGGCCGCGCATCTCGAGCTGACCCGCTTCCTCGATCGCCCGTCCGGTGGCCTGTCCGCCGGGCAGAAGACGCGGGTGGCGCTGGCCAAGGCGCTGCTGAACCGGCCGGAACTGCTGCTGCTGGACGAGCCGACCGCCTCGCTCGACCCGGACACGGCCGACTGGATCCGCACCTATCTCGAGGAGTACCGGCGGGAGACCGGCGCCACGATCCTGCTGGCCTCCCACAACATGCTGGAGGTGGAGCGGCTGTGCGACACGGTCCTGATGATGCGCCAGGGGCGGATCGTGGACCGGGGGGCGCCCGTGGCCCTGCTGGCGCGCTATGGCCGCGGCTCGCTGGAAGAAGTCTTCCTCGACATCGCCCGTGCCCGTGGCACCGCCAGCGGCGCGGACAAGCCGGAGGCCGCCGATGCCGCCGAGTGAGGCCTTGGGCATGGAGCTGTCCGGCTTCTCGCCCCGGCGGGTCGGGGCCATGGTGCTGCGCTACTGGTACCTGCTGCGCGGGTCCTGGCCGCGTATCCTGGAGCTGGCCTACTGGCCGACGCTCCAGATGATCCTGTGGGGCTACATCAACCAGTTCATGGCCGGCAACAGCAGCTGGGTGGCGCAAGGGGCGGGCGTGCTGGTCAGCGGCGTGCTGCTGTGGGACGTGCTGCTGCGCGGCCAGCTCGGCGTCTCCGTCTCCTTCCTGGAGGAGATGTGGTCGCGCAACCTGGGCCATCTGTTCGTGACGCCCTTGCGCCCCGGCGAATGGGTGGCATCGCTGATGGTGATGAGCCTCTTGCGCACGCTGATCGGCGTCGCGCCGGCGGCGCTGCTGGCCATTCCCCTCTTCGGCTATTCCGTGTTCGACCTGGGCCTGCCGCTCGCCCTCTTCTTCGTCAACCTCATCCTGATGGGATGGGCCATCGGGCTGGTGATCATCGCGCTGATCCTGCGCCACGGCATGGGCGCGGAAGGGCTGGCCTGGATCGCCGTCTTCACGCTCGCGCCGGTCAGCGCGGTCTACTACCCGGTGAGCGTGCTGCCCGGATGGCTGCAATGGGTGGCGCTGTCGCTGCCCTCCACCCACGTGTTCGAGGGCATGCGCGCGGTCCTGTTCGACGGCGCGGTGCGCTGGGACCATCTGGCCTGGGCCTTCGGCCTGAACGGGCTGTTCATGGCGGCTGGGGTGACGATCTTCCTGCGTGCCCTGCACCGGGCGCGGGTTCGCGGGGCGCTGCTGCAGACCGGGGAGTAGCAGGCGCCGGGCGGCACCGAGGCGCTTCGCCCGCGCCGGTTATCCATGCTAGCGTCGCGGCCCCTCCACTGCCCCGGACTCCGTTCCCGCCATGAAGCTCTCCGAGATCGCCGCCGCCCTGGACGCCCGTGTCGAGGGCGACGGTTCCATCGAGATCCTGCGCGCCGTCCACCCGTCCGAAGCCGAGGGGCCGGGCGACCTGGCGCTCGCCATGGACAAGGCGCTGCTGGCGCTGCTGCCCGGCAGCAAGGCCCGCGCCGCCGTGGTCGCCGAGGGGGCGGAGGTTCCGGAAGGGCTCGCCGGCCTGATCGTCGTCAAGCGCCCGCGCTTCGCCATGGCGGGGCTGCTGGACGTCTTCGAGAAGCCGGTCCACGCGGAGCCCGGCGTGCACCCGAGCGCCTTCGTGGCGCCCGACGCCGTGCTGGGGCAGGGCGTGTCGGTCGGTCCCTTCGCCTATGTCGGGCCGCGGGCGGTGGTCGGCGACGGCACCATCGTCATGCCGCAGGTCACGGTGGGGGCGGAGGCGGTGATCGGCCGGGACTGCCTGCTGCATCCCGGCGTGCGCGTCGGCGAGCGGGTGGTGATGGGCGACCGCTGCATCCTCCACCCCAACGCCGCCGTCGGCAACGACGGCTTCAGCTTCGTCACGCCGGAGCCGGGCAGCGTCGAATCGGCCAAGGCGACCGGCCGGGTGGTCGGCACCAACGTGCTGATCCACCGCATCAACTCCATCGGCACGGTGATCCTCGGCGACGACGTGGAGATCGGCGCCAACGCCACCATCGACCGGGGCACGGTGAAGGCCACGCGCATCGGGTCCGGCACCAAGATCGACAACCTCGTGCAGATCGGCCACAACGTGGAGATCGGCACCAACTGCATGTTGTGCGGCCATGTCGGCGTCGCCGGCAGCACGGTCATCGGCGACCGGGTGGTGCTGGCCGGCAAGGTCGGGGTGGCCGACCATGTGCGGATCGGCAGCGACGCGGTGGTCGCCGCCAACTCCGGCGTCGGCACCGACATCCCGCCCAAATCCGTCTACATGGGCTATCCGGCGGTGCCGCGCGCCCGCGCCTTCGAGCAGTACAAGGGGCTGGCGCGGCTGAAGCGGCTCTTCGCGGAAGTGGCAGACCTAAAGAGCCGGGTGAAGGCGCTGGACGGGCGCGATAGCCTGCCCGTCGGCAGCAACGCCGCTGGCGCGCCACCGGAGGGCAGCGAATGACGGAACTGGTTGAGGACGTCCTGACGATCATCGCCGAGAAGGGCCGGGTCGGGCGCGAGCGCCTCGTCCCTGAGGCGCGGCTCATGGAGCTGAACATCGCCTCGCTGGACGTGATCGAGATCATCTTCGCGCTGGAGGAGCGGTTCGACATCGAGATCCCCTTCAACGCCAACGACGCGGCGAGCGGCTTCAACACCGTCGGCGACGTGATCGGCGCGGTGGAGCGGGCGGTGGCGTCCCCGAAGGCCGCCCCCTCCGCCACCCCGTCCGCCGCCTGATCCCCATGGCGCAGACCGGCACCGGGATCGCCGTCACCGGTATCGGCGTGGTGTCGCCGGTCGGGATCGGGCTGCCGGCCTTCGCCGAGGCCCTGTTCGCGGGGCGCCCGGGCATCGGTCCGCTGACTCTCGTGCCGACCGAGCGCCTGTCGGTGCGCATCGCCGCCGAGGTGAAGGGCTTCGATCCGGCGGCGCTGTTCGACCCCGCCCGCCTCGGGCTGCTCGACCGAGCCGCGCAGTTCGCGCTGGCCGCGGCACGGGAGGCGGTGGCGGCGTCGGGCCTGTCCTTCGACGCGGAGCTGGGCGCGCGGACCGCGACCATCCTCGGCACGGGCGTCGGCGGCATCTCGACACTCGACGACAGCTTCCACCGCCTCTACGCGCAAGGGTCGAACCGGCTGCACCCCGTCACGGTGCCGAAGCTGATGATCAGCGCACCGGCCTCCCACCTGTCCATGGAGTTCGGGCTGACCGGCCCGGCCTTCATGACGAGCAGCGCCTGCGCCTCGGCCGGGCACGCCATCGGCATGGCCTGCCAGATGCTGCGCGCGGGCATGGTGGACGCGGCGCTGACCGGCGGCACGGACGCCGCCCTGACGCTCGGCTCGCTGAAGGGGTGGGAGGCGCTGCGCGTCGTCAGCCCCGACGGCTGCCGGCCCTTCTGCCGCACCCGCAACGGCATGGTGCTGGGGGAGGGCGCGGCGGTCCTCGTGCTGGAGCGGATGGACCGCGCCCGCGCCCGCGGCGCCGAGATCCTGGGGGAGATCGCCGGCTTCGGCATGTCGGCGGACGCCAAGGACATCACCGCCCCGGACGCCGCCGGCGCCGGCCGCGCCATGGCGGCGGCCCTGACCGATGCCGGGCTGGCGCCCGAGGACATCGGCTACGTCAACGCCCACGGCACCGGCACCACCGCCAACGACGCGACGGAGGCCCGCGCGATTCACGGCCTGTTCGGCGATCACGCGCGCCGGCTGATGGTGTCGTCCAGCAAATCCATGCTGGGCCACGCGCTGGGCGCCGCCGGTGCCCTGGAGGCGGCGGCGACGCTGCTGGCCCTGCGTCATGGTGTGGTGCCGCCGACCATAGGCGTGGTCGAGCCCGACCCGGCATGCGCGCTGGACGTCGTGCCGAACGAGGCGCGGCAGGCTTCCATCGGGGCGGCCCTGTCCAACTCCTTCGCTTTCGGCGGGCTCAACGCCGCGCTGGCCTTCCGGCGGGTGTGACCGCGCGCGTGATGGCGGGCGGTTGAAAAGGCCCGCGATCCGCGCGATCCTGGGGCTACCCGCAACGCTCCCCACAACGTCCTTGAGGTCCGGCATGGCCCGCCCGGTGTCCGATCTCCACCGCTTCTGGCGCGATCCCGCTCTTCCCTTCCTGGAGGCGCGCGAGGTCGCGGACGGGCGCGACGTCTGCTACGGCCTGCACAGCCACCCGACCTTTTCCATCGGCCTCGTCACCGGCGGGCGCAGCGAATACCGGAACGGGCGCGCCCGGCACGAGGCCGCACCGGGCACGGTCGTGCTGATGAACCCGGAGGAGGCGCACGCCTGCAACCCGCTCCAGGACCTGCCCTGGTCCTACCGCATGCTCTACGCGGACGTGCCCTGGCTGACGGAGATCCAGCAGGGCGGCGGTTTCCGGCCCTATGGTGCTGTCCTCAGCACCGATCCGGCGCTCTACGGCGCGCTGAACGGGCTTTTCGACCGGCTGTTCGACGGGACGGCGGAGGTGTTGGAAAAGGAATGCGCGGCGACGTCCTTCTTCGCCGGCCTGCACCGGCGGTTGGAGCAGGGCGGCGAGCAGGCCCGGCGCATGGACGCGGACGGGACGCCCGCCGGTCTGGAGCGCGCGGCCGACTTCATCACCGCCAACTGCACCGAACCCCTCCGGCTGGCGGATGTCTGCGCGGCCTCCGGGCTTTCGCCCTCCTATCTGGTGCGCGCCTTCAAGGCCCGTTACGGGCTGACGCCCCACGCCTATCAGGTCAACCGCCGCATCCAGTACGGCCAGAGGGAGCTGCGCCGCGGCCGGCCCATCGTGGAGGTGGCGCTGGAGGCCGGCTTCGCCGACCAGGCCCATTTCCAGAGGGCCTTCAAGCGCCACCTCGCGGCGACGCCCCGCCAATACGCCGTCACCGGATACGCCGTCGCCAGGGCGGCCTGACCTCTACGGGATCGTCGTGTAGGCGGCGCCGGCGGCGAGCAGGACGGCCATCGCGCGGTTGAACAGGCGCATCCGCCCCGCGTCGGCGAAAAGATGCCGCAGGCGGGCGCCGGCATAGGCCCAGGCGGCGATGGAAGCGTAGCAGACCGCGAAATAGACCGCCGCGAACAGCAGGATGCGACCGGTGCCCTCGCCGGCCCCATAGGCGCTCATCCCGGCGACGGCGGCGATCCAGGCCTTCGGATTCAGCCATTGCAGCGCGGCGCCGTGCAGGAGCGACGGCGGGCGCACGCCGGCCGGTCCCGAGACGGCGCCCCCGGCCCTCCAGAGCGTCCAGGCCATGTAGAGCAGAAAGGCCGCCCCGGCCCAGCGCGCGGCGTCGGCCGTGGCCGGCCAGCGGGCCAGCAGTTCGGCAAGGCCGAAGCCGGACAGCAGGAGGAGCAGCGTGAAGCCCACCGTCGCCCCCGTCACATGGCGCAGGCTGGCGCGGAAGCCGTGATGGACGCCGCTGGCCAGAGCCACGACGTTGACCGGACCGGGCGAGATGGAGGCGGCCAGGGCGAAGGAGCCCATGGAGAGCCAGAGTGCGGTCGACATGGCGGGCCTACTTCATCAGGGGCAGGTTGCCGGTCAGCGACCGGACGAGATCGGCGGGGCCGTGGACGCACAGGCCGAGGTAGCGCAGGCCCTCCTGCGGGGTTTCCGCCAGCCGCGCCGCGTATGCGTCATAGCTCTTGGCCTGCTGCGCCGCGTCGGTCACGCCGATCAGCCCCAGCCCGGCGGGCTCCTGCGACGCCGCCCGGCCACGCAGGGCCTTCAGCCCCTCGGCGTCCGCGGCCAGGATCGGCATGACGACGGAGGTGATGCCCCGGTGCCGGTTGCCGTCGGCGTCCCGGACGTCGGGGCCGACCAGGTCGGGCCGCTCCATCCCCAGCGTCATGGCGAGGATGGCGGCGGTGTTGGCGACGAGCCCCTGCGGCAGGCTCCGGTCGATGATGAAGGCGCAACGTGTCACGGCCGTTCCCTTGAAGGTCTGTTCCTCCGGGGAAGATCGGCGAGGCGTGGGGTTGCGGTATTGAAGGAAATTGCCCTGGGTGCGAAGCACCTTTCCGGTTCTCAGAAAGGACGGGCGGGCATGTTGGCGTTGACGGTCACCACCCGCCAGACGCCTTCGCCGCCGGGCAGGGCGATGTGGTCCAGCCGGGTCAGCGACAGTGTGTTCACCGCCACGCGCAGGGCAGCCTCGGGCGTGAGGTCCAGCGCCAGGGCGAGAGCGGCGCGGATCGAACCGCCATGGATCACGGCGACATGGTCGCGCCCGGCCCCCTCCGCCGTCAGTCGGGGCAGGGCGCTGGCGACGCGCGCCATGACCTCGGCGAAGCTCTCGCCACCCGGCGGACGTTCCGTCGCCGGGGCGGCCCAGAAGCGGCGGGCCTCCTCGGGGAAACGGGCGCTCACCCCGTCATGGGTGAGCCCCTGCCAGGAGCCGAAATGCTGCTCGGCCAGTTCGGGCACGGCCAGCGGGTCCCGGCCGCCCAGCGCCTGGGCCGTCTGGATGGTGCGTCGCAGATGGGTGGCCACCCAGCGCGCATCCTCCGGCAGGACGGCGGCGAGCGCCGTCAGGGCGGCGCCGTCACCGAGGTCGGCGGGCGGGTCGTCCTGCCCATAGATCAGCCCCTCCGGGTTGAGGACGGGAGCGTGGCGGATCAGCCACCAGCGCGTGACGCCATCCATCATACTGTTGCTCATTGGGGGCCGCTCATCGCAAGGCCGTCAGGGTGAGCAGCACGGCGGCCTCCGCCACCTGCTGCGCCGCGCCGAACACGTCGCCCGTATGGCCGCCGATCTGCCGCCGGGCGAGTGCCGCCACCGCCCAGCCGCCCAGCGCCGCCGCTGCCAGGGCTGCGGGCGCCGCCATCCCCAGAGCCGCCGTCGCGATTGCGGCGGACAGGGCGAGCGACAGGGCGACGGTTCCGGTTCCCGGCCGGCCCTGCCGCGCGGCGAGCCCGTCGGCGCGGGCCGGAGCCATGAGCCGTGCCATCACCGCCATGCCGCCGCGCGACAGCGCGCCGGAGGCGGCCAGCGCCAGCACGGCCTCCAGCGGCCCGGCCAGCGCTGCGAGAGCGGCGGCGCGGATGCCCACGGAAAAGACGATGGCGAGCACGCCGTAGCTGCCGACGCGGCTGTCGCGCATGATCTCCAGCTTGCGGGTCCGGTCGCGGCCTCCGCCGAAGCCGTCGGCGACGTCGGCGGCCCCGTCCTCGTGCAGCGCCCCGGTGGCCCAGGCCATCGCCGCCAGCGCCAGCAGCGCCGCCGCCAGCGGCGGCAGGTTGGCGAGCAGGGCCAGCGCATGGACCCCGCCGCCCAGCAGCCCGACCCCCGCCCCGACCAGCGGGAACCACCCCATCGACCGCGCCTGCGCTCCCTCCGCCGGGGCGCCGCGCAGCCGCAGGGGCAGGCGCGTCATGAAGACGACCGCCAGGGCCAGATCGTCGGTCCAGCGCGGCGCGGGCGGGGCAGGGTGGCTGTCGGGCATGGTGCTTCCGAGCAGGGAAAGGAGCCTGGCGAAGGAATGCCCTGAACCACCGCATCCCCCTTCAGGGAATGCGTTTCACACAGGTGCGGAGCAGAAGCTGTTCGGAAATCAACAACTTACGCGTCATCCCCGCGAAAGCGGGGATCCAGGCCTTCCCAATACGGCAGCATCGGGACTGTTCTGGATCCCCGCTTTCGCGGGGATGACGGAAGAGTGTTCTTCTTCGACCAACTGCTGCGAGGCGACCTGTGCGACTCCCGCTCTCAAGGGAGAGAGAGCCAGGCACTCGCTTCGCTTAAGCGTTGCTTCCGAGTAAGCCAAGGGCGGTTGCCCTGCAACGTCTTTGACACAGCTATCTGGCGGGCGGCCCGTCCGCCGCTTTGACAGGGCGGCACCTTTGGTCCAAGGTCCGCCCGCTTTTTGCCCCGCAATGCCCGGAACTCCCCAGGAACTCCCATGAGCAACCCGCAGCCCGCCATCAGCTTCGAGGAAATCCGCTCCCTTCTGCGCAACCTGCCTGGCCCGGACCTCGACTCCGGGACGGCGGCGCTCCAGCGGGAGCGGCAGCTCACCAAGCCGGCGGGCTCGCTCGGCCGTCTGGAGGAGCTGGCGCAATGGATGTCCACCTGGCAGGGCCAGCACCCGCCCGACCTGCGCCGTCCGCGCATCGCGGTCTTCGCCGGCAACCACGGGGTGGCGGCGCGCGGCGTCTCGGCCTATCCGGCGGAGGTCACGGCGCAGATGGTCGCCAACTTCCAGAACGGTGGCGCCGCCGTGAACCAGCTCAGCGAACAGGCCGACGCCGACCTGCGCGTCTACGAGCTGGACCTGGACAACCCCACCGCCGACTTCACCCAGGGTCCCGCCATGGGCGAGGAGGACTGCTGCCGGGCCATGGCCTATGGCATGATGGCGGTGGAGATGGGGGTCCAGCTCATCGCGCTGGGCGAGATGGGCATCGGCAACTCGACCTCGGCGGCGGCGCTCTGCGCGGCGCTGTTCGGCGGCGACGCCCGCGACTGGACCGGGCGCGGCACCGGCGTGGACGACGAGGGGCTGGCCCGCAAGGTCGCGGCGGTGGAGGCGGGCCTCGCCGCCAACCCCGAGGCCAAGGACGATCCACTGGAGGCCCTGCGCCGCCTCGGCGGTTACGAGCTGGCGGCCATCGCGGGCGCCATCATGGCGGCGCGCATGGCGCGGGTGCCGGTGCTGCTGGACGGCTTCGCCTGCACGGCGGCGGCGGCGGTGCTGCACAAGGCCGACCCGCGCGCGCTCGACCATTGCGTCGTCGGCCACCGCTCGGTCGAGCCGGGCCACAGCCGGCTTCTGGAGATCATCGGCAAGGAGTCGCTGCTGGACCTC
Source organism: Azospirillum sp. SYSU D00513 (assembly GCF_017356015.1). Lineage (GTDB taxonomy): Bacteria > Pseudomonadota > Alphaproteobacteria > Azospirillales > Azospirillaceae > Azospirillum. The sequence continues at coordinate 46,817 of NZ_JAFIQV010000005.1, read as the reverse complement.
GGCATGCGGCTGGGCGAGGGATCGGGTGCCGCACTCGCCATCAACATCGTCAAGGCCGCGGTCGCCTGCCACTCCGGCATGGCGACCTTCACCCAGGCGGGCGTCAGCGGCCGGAAGGACTGAAACGAGCGGCGCTTCCCTCCGGGGAAGGAAGCGCCGCCCCGGTCCTTACACGTTGAAGCGGAAGTGGAAGATGTCGCCGTCCTGTACGACGTATTCCTTGCCTTCCTGGCGCATCTTGCCGGCGTCCTTCGCACCCTGCTCGCCGCCGAGCGTGACATAGCTGTCGTAGTCGATGGTCTCGGCGCGGATGAAGCCGCGTTCGAAGTCGGTGTGGATGACGCCCGCCGCTTCCGGGGCCTTGGCGCCGCGGCGCACGGTCCAGGCGCGGGCCTCCTTCGGGCCGACGGTGAAGAAGGTGATCAGGTCCAGCAGCTGGAAGCCGGCGCGGATCAGCTTGTTCAGGCCGGTCTCCTCCAGACCCATGGAGCCCAGGAACTCGGCCTTCTCCTCGGCGTCGGTGAGCTGGGCGACTTCGGACTCGATGGCGGCGGAGATCACGACCATGCCGGCGTTCTCGGCCGCCGCCTTGGCGGCGACGCGCTCGGTGAAGCCGTTTCCGGTGGCGGCCGAGGCTTCTTCCACGTTGCAGACGTAGAGGACGGGCTTGGCGGTCAGCAGCATGAACTGCTTGAAGACCGGCTTGTCCTCCTCGCTCAGCTCGACGACGCGGGCCGGCTTGCCGTCCTGGAGGACCTTCAGCGCGCGCTCCATCAGGTCGGCCTTGACCTTGGAGTCCTTGTCGCCGCCCTTGGCCTTCTTCTGGAGGCTGGTGATCTGGCGTTCCAGGCTCTCCATGTCGGCCAGCATCAGCTCGGTCTCGACCACCTCGGCGTCGCGCAGGGGATCGACGTTGCCTTCCACGTGGGTGACGTCGTCGTCCTCGAAGCAGCGCAGCACATGGACGATGGCGTCCACTTCGCGGATGTTCGCCAGGAACTGGTTACCCAGCCCCTCGCCCTTGGAGGCGCCGCGGATCAGGCCGGCGATGTCCACGAACTCGAGCTGGGTCGGGATGATCTTCTGCGACTTGGCGATGTCCGCCAGCTTGTCCAGCCGCGGGTCGGGCACGCCGACGCGGCCGACGTTCGGCTCCTTGGTGCAGAAGGGGAAGTTGGCCGCCTCGGCCGCCTGGGTGGCGGTCAGCGCGTTGAACAGGGTGGACTTGCCGACGTTCGGCAGGCCGACGATGCCGCAGTTGAAGCCCATGGGATGCTCGCCGTCGTTCGGGGAAGGGGCTGTTTGCCCGGATTGGGGCGCTTTATCCACCTTACCGGCGCAAAGCGCAAGCAAGCGCCGCCTTTCCGGCGCGCCGAAGGCCGTGGAAGCCCGTTTTCAGACGGCGACGACCCGGTTGCGCCCGGCTTCCTTGGCCGCGTAGAGGCGGCGGTCGGCGAGCGCGAAGAGGGGATCGAACTGGCTGGCCTCGCGCGAGGTCTGGGCGGCGCCGATGCTGACGGTCAGCGGCACGAGCCCGCAAGCCAGCGCCAGCGGGCTGTCGGCGACGAGCTGGCGGACCTTTTCCGCGACCATGGCGGCCTGATGCGCGCTGGTTTCCGGCAGCAGCAGGGCGAACTCCTCGCCTCCCAGCCGGCCGACCACGTCGTGGCGGCGCGTGTTGGCGGTCAACAGCCCCGCCATGTGGCGGATGGCGGCGTCGCCCACATCGTGCCCGTGCCGGTCGTTGATCTTCTTGAAATGGTCAATGTCGAGGACGAGCAGGCTGATCGGCGCGCCCGTCCGCCGGGCGCGCGCCAGCTCCGTCTCGAAGCGGTCGCGGAAGCCGCGCCGGTTCAGGAGGCCCGTCAGCGGGTCGGAATTCGCCGCGTCCTCCAGCAGCCGGTAGGTGTCGGCCCGGCCGTTCTCGTAGAAGAAGATCAGGATCGTCATCACGGCGCTGGCGCTGACGGCGTTCATGATGGCCGTGCCGCCATGCCCGTCGGAGGTCAGGGCCGCGCCGAGGCCGAGTCCCCCGAACAGCAGCGCGTCGAAGGCCAGCACATGGTACAGCCCGATCCTCGGGCCGTGCAGGAACAGCGGGATGGCCGGGAACAGCAGCGCCCAGACCAGCGACGAATCGGCGGGCGGGCTGGTCAGGACCACGGTGAGGACGACGGTGCCGACGAGCGCCGACATGGCGCTGGCGATCCGGTCGATGCGGGCGCCCCGCCGCAGGGCGATCCAGCCGATGCACAGGCCGATGGCGGCTGCCGCCTCGACGGCGGCGTGGAGATGGTAGCCGGTGACCAGCGCGTCGACCGCGGCGAAGAGGGCGCAGACCGTGAGGCTGCCCAGGAGCAGCCAATGGGCCAGCACGAAACGCCGCCGGAGCACGGGGTTCCCCATGCGGTGGCGCGTGCCGACCGTCGCGATGTCGTTGTAGGCGGAGAGGGTGCCGCGGATTCGCGATGCAACCCGGCTCTCCACCTCGCGGAAGCCCATGTCCTGCTGCGTGCCCGAATGTCGATGAAGCCCACAGAGTACAGCCGGGGCTCACCCTCAACAATCTGGCCAAGTCGCTAGAACGAAAGTCGTAACCGGCCGCCCTTTATTTCGGAGGAGGGGCTTTCGGCGCCCGTTCCTTCACGGGCTGCGTGGCGACCGCCACCTTGTTCATGAAATTCTCGGGCTGGCCCTGCGCCATCAGGGGGAAGGCGTCGGCGACCGCGTCGATCAGCGGGTCGAGCCAAGCCTGTTCCGTTTTCGAGAAATCATGCAGCACGTAGCCGGAGACGAGGTCCTTGTCGCCGGGATGGCCGATGCCGAGCCGCACCCGCCAGTATTCCTTGCCGATGTGAGCGTCGATGGAGCGCAGCCCGTTGTGGCCGCCGTGCCCGCCGCCCTTCTTGACGCGGACACGGCCGGGCGGCAGGTCCAGCTCGTCATGGATGACGACGACGTTCTCCGGCTTCAGCTTGAAGAACTGCATCGCCGCCGCGACCGACTGGCCGGAATTGTTCATGTAGGTCAGCGGCTCCAGCGCCAGCAGCTTGTCGCCGCCGACCGTGCCGTCCGCCGTCTGGCCCTGGAAGCGCTTCTTCCAGGGGCCGAAGCCGTTGCGCCGGGCGATGGCCTCCACCGCCATGAAGCCGATGTTGTGCCGGTTGCGCGCGTATTCGGCGCCGGGATTGCCGAGCCCCACGAGCAGCAGCATGGCCCATACCCTCGAAGCTGTTGGGACGGAAGAACAGTCTGCAAAAACAAACAGGGGGCCGAAGCCCCCTGTCCGTCCGAAACGCGGTGCCGTGCCCTTAGGAGGCGGCGGTCTCGTCGCCAGCGTCGGACTTCATGCCCGACGGAGCGACGATGGTGGCGATCGTGAAGTCACGGTCGGTGATCGTGGACGTCACGCCGGCCGGCAGCGTCACGGCCGAGATGTGGATCGAGTCGCCCACATCGAAGCCCTCGCACGAGACGGTGATGTGCTCGGGGATGTTGTCGGCGGCGCAGGTCACGTCCAGCTCGTGGCGGACGATGTTCAGAACACCGCCGCGCTTCAGGCCCGGGGACTTGTCCTGGTTGACGAACTCGATCGGCACCTGGACGGTCGTGCGGGTGTCGGCCGACACGCGCAGGAAGTCCACGTGCAGCGGCACGTCGGTGACCGGGTGGAACTGCACGTCGCGCGGCAGGACGCGGTGCGTGGCGCCGTCGACGGTCACGTCGAACAGGTGCGTGAAGAAGCCCGGCTTGTGCAGGATCTTGGTGAACTCGAACTTCTCGAGCGAGATGTTCAGCGGCGTCTGCTTGCCGCCGTAGATAACCGCCGGAATACGCCCGTCACGGCGCGTCTGGCGGGCCACCCCCTTGCCGGCCCCAGCGCGCGCCTCGGCGCTCAGCGGGAAAACGTCGGTCATGATGTGCTCCTCAAAACGAAAAGGCGCCAGCCTCCAGGGGTGCTGACGCGTGGGCGCGTGCTTACGCCAAAGGGGTGCGTTTCGTCAAGGAAAAGAGCTTGATTTCCATGCATCGGGAGCAGGGCTGGTTGCCGCAGCGAGTCCGCCGCTCAGAAACCCTGCATGAGGAGGTCCACGGCATCGACGATTTCGTCATGGTGCCGGGCGAGGTTCGCAATGGGCTGTCCGAGGGAAGAGGTTGGAACGGCGGCCAAATACTGGATCACCATGATAACCTCGTCATCGCCGACCCTGAACCGTGGATTCAGAGTTTTTGCGGGCACCGGTGCGTTTGATGGCGGCAGGAGCGGGGCGACAACGCGCGTGTTCAGGCTCTCGAGAAAATCCGCTTGCAAGTCGAGCAGGTAGCCGGGACCATCGGCATTCCTGTACACGTCGAAGCGCGCCATTAGAATTGCCGGTGCCTTCCCAAGGGGAGCCCCTGGGTTTCGACATACCGGTTCGAGCTTTCCAGGGCTTCCTTGTTGTCCCTGAGCCAGATTTCGGCCCGCTTTTCGGCGATGGCATGGGCCAAGCCTGCTTCCGCAGCCTGGGATGCCTCCACCTGAAGCTCTTTGGCCTGAGCGAGGAGATCCTCATCGACCGGAAGATTCGCGGCCCGCTTGGGTCCGTCCTTCACGCGACGCAAAGATGACCGCATTGGCGCCTCCAAACCGATGCGCAAGCTTGTGCGCAGGAACACGTGTCCGTCAACGGCGGCGCAAGGAAAGAGGCCCCTCTCCCGGCGGGAGAAGGGCCTTTTTCGAAGGCGTGGCGCTAACCGGTCAGGAGAACAGGCTGGAGACCGAACGCTCCTCGCTGATGCGCATGATCGCCTCGGCGAGCAGCGGAGCGATGGTGAGCTGGCGGACGTTGCGCGACAGGCTGACCGCCTCGGTCGCCTGGATGCTGTCGGTGGTGACCAGCGCTTCCAGCGGCGACACGGCCACGCGGGCGACGGCGCCGCCCGACAGCACGCCGTGGGTGCAGAAGGCGCTGACCGACTTGGCGCCGGAGTCCATCAGGGCGACGGCGGCGTTGCAGAGCGTGCCACCCGAATCCACGATGTCGTCCAGCAGGATGCAGCGGCGGCCCTGCACGTCGCCGATGATGTTCATCACCTCCGACACGCCGGCGCGCTCGCGCCGCTTGTCGATGATGGCGAGGTCGACGTCCAGCCGCTTGGCCAGCGAACGGGCGCGCACCACGCCGCCGACGTCGGGGGAGATGATGGTGACCTCGTTGATGTCCTCATAGACCGCGCGGATGTCCTTCTCGAACACCGGAGCGGCCATCAGGTTGTCGGTCGGGATGTCGAAGAAGCCCTGGATCTGGCCGGCGTGCAGGTCCATCGTCAGCACGCGGTTGGCGCCGGCCTGGGTGATCAGGTTGGCGACCAGCTTGGCGGAGATGGGCGTGCGCGGGCCGGTCTTGCGATCCTGCCGGGCATAACCATAGTAGGGAATGACCGCCGTGATGCGCCGGGCCGAGCCGCGCCGCAGCGCGTCGATGGTGACCAGCAGCTCCATCAGGTTGTCGTTGGCCGGGAACGAGGTCGACTGGACCACGAACACGTCTTCGCCGCGCACGTTTTCCAGGATCTCGACGAACACCTCCATGTCGGAAAACCGGCGGATGCTCGCTTTGGTCAGCGGCACGCCGAGACAGTTGGAGATGGCCTCGGCCAGCGGACGGTTGCTGTTGCCGGCAAGCACCTTCATCGCAGTCGGCTCTCTTCTGCAGGGAATGGCTAGGGCATGGCCTGCCGCGCGGACGCGGCACCACCCCTTGAAATCGGGCCGGACGATAACAAAGGGCCGCGCCCGTGTAAATGTTCCATGACGGTCCCGCGACGGGCCGGGTCCACCCTTCGTTGCATACCGGTGCAGCGTCCCGCGCGGCCCGGACCGGCTTCCCGGCCCCGGCCTCAACCCGGCAGGATGATCGCCGAAAGCCCGCGTGCGTAGTCGCCCTCGCCGCGCAGGGTGGCGCGGCGGTAGCTGAAGAACAGCTCCTCCTCCGCCACCGTGTCGTGCGCGCTGGTTTCCACCCGGCCGACACCGGCGCGCGTCAGGCGGCGCGCGACGTAGCCGGGCAGGTCGAACATGAAATGGCCGGCGCGCGCGGCCGGGGCGAAGAAGTCGTGGTTGGCCGGATCCTCCTCCAGGAAGCCCGCCGGGAACTCCGGCCCCACCTCATAGGACTGCTGGGTGATGCAGGGTCCGACGGCGGCGGTGATGCGGCCGGGCTCCGCACCCAATTCCACCATGCGGGAAACCGTCGCCTCCAGCACGCCGCCCCTGGCACCCTTCCAGCCGGAATGGGCAGCGCCGATGACGCGCGCCTCGCGGTCGGCGAAGAGCACCGGCGCGCAGTCGGCGTGCAGCACGCCCAGCATGATTCCCGGCACGCGGGTCGCCATGGCGTCGGCCTTGGGCATGGTCTCGCGCGTCCAGGGCTCCTCCACCACGACGCAGGTCGGGCTGTGGATCTGGTAGCAGGTGATCAGCCGGTCGGGTGCCGCACCCAGCATGGCGGCGGCCCGCGCGCGGTTCTCCGTCACCGCCTCCAGCGAATCGTTGGAGCCGTAGCCGGCGTTGAGGGAGGCGTAGATGCCGGTCGAGACCCCGCCCTGCCGCGTGAAGAAGGCGTGGCGGATGTGGCCGATGTCGTTGAGCGCACCATTGGTGATCACGGGCGCAATCCCTTGCTGGTTTTCAACTGGCTGGCTTGAGCGGACCGGTTTGACCGGCCGGCTTTCAGGAGGACTCGAACCCCGCGGGGGCTCCCAGGCCGGGGCTGGCGAGCGCCAGCGCCTTGAACAGGGTGCCCATTTGGTCCGTTCCGATCAAGCGCGCCAGGGCCGCATCGATGCCGGAGGCCTGGGCGGGCGTGGCGTTGCGCTTGAGCATCGCCGCGCGCTGCGCGATGCCCAGCCGGGTCAGCCAGGCGCCCTGGTCCACCGGACCGAAGGCCTCGGCGCCGCCCTCCCGCGCCGCCCCGGCGAGGCTGGCGAAATCCACATGCGCCGTCAGGTCGGCCTCGCCCGGCGCCTCCAGCACCGGGGCGTAGGCGTGCCCCCGCAGGGCCTGGAGCGTGTCGCCGACCGCCGGCCCATGGGCGTAGCCGTAATCGATAAGGATGGCCGCACCGGGATGCGTGGCGATCCGCTCGCCGATCAGCCGGGCGACCGCGCAGGACGCGGGTGAGACCTCGACCACGCTGCCCTCCGGCGCGCCGCGCAGTCCCCCCGGCACCAGCCGCGCGCCGGAGCTGCCGAAGGCTTCCAGCACGAAGCGGAAGCGGGGCGTCTCCTCGGTCGAGTCCGGCTCGACGTCGATCAGCCGCTCGAACCAGCCGTGGCTGGTCTTCTGCACCTGGCGGATGGGCAGCGCGTCGAAGAACTCGTTGGCGATGAGCAGCATCGGCCCCTCGGGCACATCGTCCAGCCGGTCGTGCCAGAGCGGTTCCCGGGGGAGCCCGCCCAGCGTCTCCTTCTGGCGGGCGCGCAGGGCCGGGCTGGTCTCGACCAGATGTACGGTGGCGGCGCGGGCGAAGTCCGGCACCACGGCGGCGGCGCGGAGCGCGTCCCGCATCAGCGTGCCGCGCCCCGGCCCCAGCTCCACCAGATGGAAGGGGGAAGGGCCGCCCAGCCGCGCCCATGTGTCCACGCACCACAGCCCGACCAGCTCCCCGAACATCTGGCTGATCTCGGGCGCGGTGGTGAAGTCGCCGCCGGCCCCGAAAGGATCGCGGCCCATGTAATAGCCGAAGCGCGGATGGCCCAGCGCCTCGCCCATGAAGGCGGCCACGGTCATCGGGCCGTCCACCAGCATGCGGCGCGCCAGATGGCGGGCGAGGCTGTCCGCCGCCTGCCTGCCGTCGCCGCCGCTCATTGCGCCGCCGTTCCGGCGGGCACGGCGGGGCGCGCGCGCAAGGCCAGCCACAGGCCGAAGGCGAGCATGGGCAGCGACAGGAGCTGCCCCATGGTGGCCCCGGCAAAGAGGAAGCCGAGCTGCGGGTCGGGCTCTCGGAAGAACTCGACGATGATGCGCGACAGCGAATAGCCGATGAAGAAGAGCCCGCCGATCAGGCCGGGCCGCGCCCGCACCGCCGGGTTGCGCGCGAGGATCGCCAGCACGATGAACAGCACGGCGCCCTCCAGCACGGCCTCGTAGAGCTGGCTGGGGTGGCGGGGGACCTGCAGGGGGTCGCGCGGGAACACCACGGCCCAGGCCACCCCGTCGGCTGGGCGGCCATAGAGTTCGCCGTTGATGAAGTTGGCGATGCGGCCGAAGAACAGCCCGATGGGGGCCGCGGCGCCGATCAGGTCACCGAAGGCGAGCGGCGAGATGCCCCGCTTCTTCGAGAAGAGGAAGATCGCGACCAGCACGCCGAGCAGCCCGCCGTGGAAAGACATGCCGCCCTGCCAGACCTTCAGCGCCTCCAGCGGATTCTGCAGGTAAAAGGGCAGGTTGTAGAACAGCACATAGCCGATCCGCCCGCCGAGGATCACGCCGACCACCGCCCAGGTCAGGAAGTCGTCGAAATCCTCCGGGTTCGGGCGGCCGGGGTTGCTCCGCGCGAGACCGAGGCAGTAGCGCCAGCCCAGGACGAAGCCGGCCAGATAGGCCAGCGCGTACCAGCGGACGACGAGGGGGCCGATTTCGATCGCGACCGGGTCTATGGCGGGAAAGGCGATGGCCAGCATGCGTCTACGCGACCTCTCGGGTGGTCTGTCGGGCGGTTCGGGTCAGGAAGTGGGGAGCCGGCGGCGGAACTTGAACCGTTCCCCTCCAGCCCCGCCCGACCCTTCGGCGGTAGGGGGCGTCGGGGTCAGCGGTACGGGTCCGGGCGGGCCAGGAAGTCCCGGACGTAGCGGCGCACCCCGTCCTCCAGCTCGGTGAAGGGCCGGTCGAAGCCGGCGGCGCGCAGCCGCTCGGTCTTCGCCTCGGTGAAATACTGGTACTTGCCCTGGAGATGCTCGGGCATGTCGAAATACTCGATGCGCGGCTCCCGACCCAACGCCGCGAAGGTGGCGAGCGCCAGGTCCCGGAAGCTGCGCGCCTTGCCCGTGCCGACGTTGAAGAGGCCGTTGACCTCCGGATGGTCGAGCAGCCAGAGCATCACGGCCACGCAATCCTCCACGAAGATGAAGTCGCGCAGCTGCCCGCCGTCCTCGAAGCCGTCGCGGTGGGAGCGGAACAGCCGCGCCGGCTCCCCCGCGGCGAGCTGTGGGTACAGCTTGGCGACGACGCTCATCATGTCGCCCTTGTGCCGCTCGTTCGGGCCGTAGACGTTGAAGAACTTCAGTCCGGCCCATTGCGGCGGGGCCTGGTCCCCTTCGGCGATGGCGCGGGCGATGCGGCGGTCCACCAGATGCTTGGACCAGCCATAGGCGTTCAGCGGGCGCAGCCGCGCCAGACCCTCGGGCGTGCCGTCGTCGTCGAAGCCGGCGGAGCCGTCGCCGTATGTGGCCGCCGAAGAGGCGTAGATCAGCCGTGCCCCGCGCCAGGCGCACCAGCGCCAGAGATCCAGCGTCAGGGCCACGTTGTTGGCGACGATCTTGTCCACGTCGCGCTCGGTGGTGGCGGAGACGGCACCCAGATGGAAGACGACCTCCACCTCGGCCGCGTGCTGGTCGAGGAAGGCCAGCGTGTCCTCCGGCGCCACCAGGGCGGCGACCTCGCGCTTGGCGAGGTTCTGCCACTTCTCCCCGTCGCGGAAACGGTCGGCCACCGCGACGTTCGTGACGCCGCGCTCCGCGAGCGCCGCCACGAGGTTCGAACCGATGAAGCCGGCCCCGCCGGTGACCACGATCATGCCATCCGCCTCCGCCGCCGGGCACCCAGGCCCGGCCGTTATGGATGTGGCCCTTATAGGGGGCGCTTGGCGGCGCGGCAAGGCGCGCCGGCCACGGGGAAGGGGCGCGGCGGTCCAAACCGACAGCCGGCTTACGCCGGCTTGCCCGCGTTATTCCTCGTCGTCGTTGAGGTCGGCCATCAGGCCGGCGACATCGTCGAACCGGGCGACCTCGCTGCGTCGTGCCGCATGTAGGGCCGCCTGCGTTGTCTCGTTCGGAACACGCACCTCGAAGGGCAGGGCGCGTTCGGCGGCTTCCCGCTTCAGATCGGGGTCGTTTTGAGGGCGGACGACATCGGTGGGAGCCATGGGACACCTTTCAATGCTTCATCGACACCCAGGCGAATCGCACAGCGAGCTGTTCTGATAAGGGGCATCAGGATCGCCAAGGGGCAGGCCGCCCCTTGGCAACGTCCAGAGACGCTCCGCCCCTCAGCGCGACGCGCGGTTGGCGGCGCTGACCAGGGCGCGGAGCGAGGCGGTGACGATGTCCTCGTCCATGCCGACGCCGAACAGGGTGCGGCCGTCGGCGGTCTTCACCTCGACGTAGGCGCAGGCGCGGGCGTCCTCGCCGGCGCCCACCGCGTGCTCGCGATAGTCCTCGACGTGCAGATCGATGCCGCAATCCTGGCGCAGCGCGTCCAGGAAAGCGTCGATCGGGCCGTTGCCCTTGCCCTTGATGGTCACCGGCTTGCCGTCGCGGTTGACGATGGCCGTCAGCTGGCGCGGGCCGGAGTTGGGGCCGCGCGCGCCGACCTCGTGCTCGACCAGCGCCAGGGGCGCCTCGGCCTCCAGATACTCGGTGCGGAAGGCGTCCCAGATGGTCGTGGGGGTCAGCTCCTTGCCGGTCTCGTCGGCGATGCGCTGCACGATCTTCGAGAATTCGATCTGCAGGCGGCGCGGGATCTGGATGCCGTATTCGGTCTCCAGCACATAGGCGACGCCGCCCTTGCCCGACTGGCTGTTGATGCGGATCACCGCCTCGTAGGAGCGGCCGATGTCGTGCGGGTCGATGGGCAGGTAGGGCACCTCCCAGACGCCGGAATTGGACTTCGACAGCGCCTTCAGCCCCTTGTTGATGGCGTCCTGGTGCGAGCCGGAGAAGGCCGTGAAGACCAGCTCCCCCGCGTAGGGGTGGCGCGGGTGGACCGGCAGCTGGGTGCAGTATTCGGAGGTGCGGACGATCTCGCGGATGTCCTGGATCTTCAGCTCCGGATCGACGCCCTGGCTGAACAGGTTCATCGCCAGCGTGACGATGTCCACGTTGCCGGTGCGCTCGCCGTTGCCGAACAGCGTGCCCTCGACGCGGTCGGCGCCGGCCATCACGGCCAGCTCGGCGGCGGCGATGCCGGTGCCGCGGTCGTTGTGGGGGTGGACCGAGATGATGGCGCTGCCGCGGTTCTTCATCGTGCGGCAGAACCACTCGATCTGGTCGGCATAGACGTTCGGGGTGGACATCTCCACCGTCGCCGGCAGGTTCAGGATGATCTTGCGCTCGGGCGTCGGCTGCCAGACCTCCATCACCGCCTCGCAGATCTCCACCGCGAAGTCCAGCTCGGTGCCGGTGAAGCTCTCCGGCGAATATTCCAGCACGATCTCCGTCTCCGGCGTGGCATCGGCCATCTGGCGGATCAGCTTGGTGCCGGCCACGGCGATGTCGATGATGCCCTGGCGGTCCAGCCCGAACACCACGCGGCGCTGCAGCTCGGAGGTGGAGTTGTACAGGTGGACGACCGCGCGCTTGGCACCCTTGATGCCCTCGAAGGTGCGGCGGATCAGCTCCTCGCGCGCCTGGGTCAGCACCTGGATGGTGACGCCGTCGGGGATGCGGCCCTCGTCGATCAGCTCGCGGCAGAAGTCGAAATCGGTCTGCGAGGCGGCGGGGAAGCCGACCTCGATCTCCTTGAAGCCCATGTCGATCAGCAGGTCGAACATCGCCCGCTTGCGGTCCGATCCCATCGGCTCGATCAGCGCCTGGTTGCCGTCGCGCAGGTCCACCGAGCACCAGGCCGGCGCCTTGTCGATGGTCCGGTTCGGCCATTGGCGGTCGGCCAGCTGCACCGGCTTGAAGGGAACGTACTTGTGGACCGGCATCGCGGGGGTGCTGGCTGCGGTCTGGGTCGTCATGGTGCTTGAACTCCTGTGTGCCCCGCCGGTCCCGCTTCGGGTTCCATCGGAAGGGCGTCGTCTCGTCTCGGGTGTGACCGGCCGTTGCCTACGGTCGCGGAGCCGCCGGGGAGGGCTCAGCGACCGCCGCTAAGTCGCGGGGCGCGCTCCGCCGGAATGGGGCGGATGGGCGGACAGACACGAGTGGCGGACATGGGAGAGTGACTTCGGCCGATGATGGATGAACGAACGCAGGCGGACCCGGACGCTGTCAGAGCGCCGGGACGATAAGTCGAAGCAGTGCGGTCGTGCGGTCGAAAGTCAACATGGCGCGCACTGTGCAAAGGCAAGGGCGTTCCTGTCAAGGCGCTTATGCTCATCGCGCGAACAATCTGTAACCACTGGGCTGCAAACCATCGGGCCGCAACCATCGGCGGTCCGGGCGTGTTGAAGCCCGGACCGCGTCCGCCTTTCCGGCCATACGGGCGAAGGCGGCGGAAAAGGCCGGGCGGATCATCGCGCAAGGCGGTGCGCCGGCCCCTCCGGCTCCGCGGAAAGGGAAGGGTGCGCCGGTCCGCGGCGGGGCGGGTTCTCCTTCAACTTGTGACAAAAGCTGCCGAACCCCTTGACGGAATTGGGTTTCTAATCCTTTATTGCAGGGACCATGGTTTCGGCTCGCGGTTAAAGGCGGACACCCTGGCCCGGCTCCTCCCCGGGATCACGCACCGCTTCGAGGTCCTGTCCTGATGGCGTCCACCAGTTCCTCCCGCACCACCGTCTGGCCGGGAAAGCCCTATCCGCTGGGAGCCAACTGGGACGGCTTCGGCGTGAACTTCGCGCTCTTCTCGGCCAACGCCGAGAAGGTGGAGCTGTGCCTGTTCGACAAGACCGGCCAGCGCGAGCTGGAGCGCATCCTCCTGCCGGAGCGGACCGACGAGGTCTGGCACGGCTACCTGCCCGACGCGCGGCCGGGCCAGCTCTACGGCTACCGCGTCCACGGCCCCTACGACCCGATGGCCGGGCACCGCTTCAACCCGCACAAGCTGCTGCTCGACCCCTACGCCAAGGCCCATTTCGGCGCGCTGCGCTGGTCGGACGCCCATTACGGCTACCGGGTCGGCTCGACGAAGGAGGATCTCTCCTTCGACCGGCGGGACAACGCCCGCTCCATGCCGAAATGCCGTGTCGTGGACAGCGCCTTCACCTGGGGCCAGGACCGCCACCCGGACGTGCCCTGGTCGGACACCGTCATCTACGAGGCGCATGTCCGCGGCTTCACCATGCGCCATCCCGACGTGCCCGCCCCCATGCGGGGCACCTTCGCCGGCATGTCCACCCAGGGTGTCATCGAATATCTGCGGGCGCTCGGCATCACGGCGGTCGAGCTGCTGCCGGTCCAGTCCTTCACCGACGACCATCACCTGGTGATGCAGGGGCTGCACAATTACTGGGGCTACAACTCCATCGGCTTCTTCGCGCCCGAGCCGCGCTACATGACCACCGGCGTCCTGTCGGAGTTCAAGACGATGGTGGCCCGCCTGCACGAGGCGGGGATCGAGGTCATCCTCGACGTGGTCTACAACCACACGGGCGAGGGCAACCACATGGGCCCGACCCTCAGCTTCAAGGGCATCGACAACGCCAGCTACTACCGGCTGCTGCCGGACCAGAAGCGCTACTACATCAACGACACGGGCACCGGGAACACGCTGAACCTGACCCACCCGCGCGTGCTGCAGATGGTCATGGACAGCCTGCGCTACTGGGTCAGCGAAATGCATGTGGACGGGTTCCGCTTCGACCTCGCCACGGTGCTGGGGCGCGAGATCTACGGCTTCGACCCCGGTGCCGGCTTCCTCGACGCGGTCCGGCAGGATCCGACGCTGGCCCACGTGAAGCTGATCGCCGAGCCCTGGGACATCGGCCCCGGCGGCTACCAGGTCGGCAATTTCCCGCCGGGCTGGGCGGAGTGGAACGACCGCTACCGCGACACGGTGCGCTCCTACTGGAAGGGCGACGAGGGCAAGCTGCCGGAGCTGGCCGGCCGCATCGCCGGCTCGTCCGACCTGTTCGAGAAGGGCGGGCGGCGCCCCTGGTCCTCGGTCAACTTCGTCACCGCGCATGACGGCTTCACGCTGCACGACACCGTCTCCTACAACGAGAAGCACAATCTGGAGAACGGCGAGAACAACCGCGACGGCCATTCCAACAACCACTCCTGGAACCACGGGGTGGAGGGTCCGACCGACGATCCCGCCATCAAGGCCCTGCGCGCGCGCCAGATGCGCAACCTGCTGACCACCCTGTTCCTGTCGCAGGGCACGCCCATGATGCTGGCGGGCGACGAGATCGCCCATTCCCAGAAGGGCAACAACAACGCCTACTGCCAGGACAACGCCACCTCCTGGCTGGACTGGACGCAGCGGCAGACGCGCGACGGCGCCGACCTTCTCGCCTTCGTCAAGCGGGTGATCGCCTTGCGCAAGGCGCATCCGGTGCTGCGGCGCACCGCCTTCCTGCACGGCCGCGAGACCTCGGCCAACGGGCTGAAGGACATCGTCTGGTACACGCCGCGCGGGCTGGAGAAGACGGCGGAGGACTGGCGCAACCCGCAGGCCCGCAGCATCGGGCTGCTGCTGAACGGCCATGCCGGCCGCTATCCGGGAAGCGACGGGCTGCCGGTCGACGACGGCGTGCTGATGATCGTGCTGAACGCCCACGCCGACCCGGTGTCCTTCACCCTGCCGGCCGTTCCGGGCGGGCTCGGCTGGCGCTGCATTCTCGACACGCGCGTGGCGGACGGGGCCGGCGACGAGCGGATGCTGCTGTCCGGCAGGCCCATCCTGGTGGACGGCCGCACGGCGCTGGTCTTCTCGCTGGTGGAGTCGCCCGACCGCCCGGGAGCCTGACCGCACAAGGCCTGACCGCACAAGGCCTGAATGCCCAAGGCTTGCCGGGCGCCCGGACCACCACCCGGCACAAGAGCCGTCGCGCTCAGATTCGCTTAACGATTGCGCACCTATTGTGATCGCCGGATGACAATCGCCGGGGCAATGGGCAACGGATCATGCGCGCTTACGATTTCTCCCAGGTCGAGGCCGCCGTTCTCGACTCGCAGCACAGCACCCTGCGCATGTTCCGCGAGGTGCTGACCCGCCTTGGCGTCGGCAAGGTGGAAACCTACAGCTCGATCCGCGAGGCGGGGCCGCTCCTGGCCGGCGCCACGCCCGACCTGATCATCGTCAGCTCGGACGGCGACGACCTCGCCGAGGCCTTCAAGCTGGTCCGCGCCCTGCGCAACGACCCGGCGACCCAGAACCCCTTCGCGGGCATCGTCGTCACCACCTGGCAGCCGACCCAGGCGCTGCTGCTGCGCGTCAGCAACTCCGGCGCCGACGACCTGCTGATGAAGCCGGTCTCGCCCAAGCAGGTGCAGGACCGCATCACCGCCCTGATCGAGGCGCGCAAGAGCTTCGTGGTGACGGCGGACTACATCGGCCCCGACCGCCGCAAGTCGCCGCGCGAGGGCACCCAGGTGCCGCTGATCGACGCGCCCAACACGCTGCGGCTGAAGGCGGTGCGCGGCGCCACCCCGGCCCAGCTCCGGCCCTTCCTGGCCAAGGCCGGCCTGCAGGTCAACACGCAGAAGCTGGTGCGCCTCGCCATCCAGATCGCCTTCCTGGTGGATTTCGCCACGCCCGGCCTGGCGGCGTCGCCGCCCGAGCGCATGGCCGTGGAGCATCTGGCCCGCGTTCCGGGCTTCGCCGAGGAGATGGCGCGGCGCCTGCACATGGCCCACGCGAAGCCCGGCGCGGAGAACGGCGAGGCCGAGGCCATGCCGGTCCACAAGAGCTGCGCCGAGCTGCGCGCCATCGCCGAGGAGATCCGCGGGCTCGCCGAGGCGGGGCCGGTGCCGGCCGCCAAGCTGGAGACGGCCTGGGAACTCGCCGGCGACCTCATGCAGGGCGCCGATCCCGGCCGCCCCCGCGCGGCGATGGAGCAGGAGGTGCGGTCCGCCGTCGCCGGCTATCGCGCCCGGCTGGAGCAGATGGTTCAGGCCAAGGCCGCCGAGCGCGCGGCGGCATCCGCTCCGGCATCCGTCCCGGCCGACTCGAACCCTGCCGGGGAAGAGGCGGCCTCGGCGGCCTGAGCCATCCTTCCGGAGCCGCCCGGAGCCGCCATCCGGCTCATTCGGCCTTCTGTCTTTCGTGCGGTGGAGCAATCCCGCGGGTTCGTTGTTGTTCGCGTGCCGGACCCAACCATACCCGCGAGAACAGCCCGCCATGACCCGACCCACCTCCCACGCCATGCCCTTCGGTGCGCAGCTCCAGCCGGATGGGAGCGTCCGTTTCCGCCTTTGGGCTCCCAGCGCGCCGGCGGTCTCCGTCGAGCTTGGGGAGGGGGAGCGGCTGGAGATGGCCGCCGCCGGGGAGGGCTGGTTCGAGCTGACCACGGACCATGCCACGGCCGGCACCGAATACCGTTTCGTGCTGCCCGACGGGCTGAAGGTCCCCGATCCCGCCTCGCGCTTCCAGCCGCGCGACACCAGCGGGCCGAGCGTCGTCATGGACCCCGGCGCCTACCGCTGGCGCAACGAGGGCTGGACCGGGCGCCCCTGGAACGAGGCCGTGCTGTACGAGCTGCATGTCGGCACCTTCACGCCCGACGGCACCTTCTTGGCCGCCATCGACAAGCTGGACCATCTGGTCGATGTCGGCGTCACGGCGATCGAGCTGCTGCCGCTGGCGGATTTCGCCGGCACGCGCAACTGGGGCTATGACGGCGTGCTGCCCTACGCGCCCGACTCCGCCTACGGCACGCCGGACGACCTGAAGGCCCTGATCGACGCCGCGCACGAGCGCGGGCTGATGGTCTTCCTCGACGTCGTCTACAACCACTTCGGGCCGGAGGGGAACTACCTCAACGCCTATGCGGGCAAGTTCTTCACCGAACGTCACCACACCCCCTGGGGTGCCGCCATCAACTACGACGGCGAATCGTCGCGGCCGGTGCGCGACTTCTTCATCCACAACACCCTTTATTGGCTGGAGGAGTTCCGCTTCGACGGGCTGCGTTTCGACGCGGTCCACGCGATCATCGACGACAGCGACAAGCACTTCCTGGAGGAGCTGGCCGAGCGGGTGCGCTCCGGCCCCGGCCGCGACCGCCACGTCCATCTGGTGCTGGAGAACGACGACAACATCGCCCACCTGCTCGAGCGCGGCGCGGACGGCACGCCGGTCCACTACACCGCCCAGTGGAACGACGACTACCACCATGCGGCCCACACGCTGGTCACCGACGAGGCAAGCGGCTATTACAGCGAATACGCCAAGAGCCCGATCGACCAGATCCTGCGCTCCCTGACGGACGGCTTCATCTACCAGGGCGACCCCTCGGCCTACCGCGACGGCGAGCCGCGCGGCGAGCCCTCGGCCCACCTGCCGCCGCTGGCCTTCGTGAACTTCCTGCAGAACCACGACCAGATCGGCAACCGCGCCTTCGGCGACCGGCTGGCGGCTATGGCGGACCACCGCCGGCTGCGCGCGCTGATGGCGGTGACGCTGCTCGCCCCGACCGTGCCGATGCTCTACATGGGCGAGGAGTGGGGCGAGGTGCGGCCCTTCGCCTTCTTCTGCGACTTCCACGGCGATCTGGCCGACGCGGTGCGCGAGGGGCGGCGGCGCGAGTTCGCCCGCTTCCCCGAATTCGCCGACGAAAAGAACCGGGAACGCATCCCCGACCCCAACTCTCCCGCCACCTTCGAGCGATCGAAGCTGGACTGGGAGGCGCGCTCGCGCGATCCTCACTCCGCCTGGCTGGACTTCACCCGCCGGCTGCTGCGCGCCCGCGCCTCGGAGCTGGCGCCGCGGCTGGCCGGGGTGGGCTCGAAGAGCGGGGTCGTCTGGCGCCGGGACGCCGCCTTCGCCGTCGAATGGACGCTCGGCGACGGCAGCCGCTGGACGCTGGTCGCCAACCTCGGTGGCGCCCCGGCCGCGGATGTCGCCGTGCCGGAGGGGCGGCTGGTGGCGGAGAGCGAACCCGGACTTTCGGAGGGGCTGTCGAAAGGCGGGCTGGAAGGCTGGTCGGCGCTGTGGTTTCTGGACAGCCGGGCCTGATTCCGGATGAGGCCGGACGGGCCGGCCGGTTGCTGCGCAGGGGGAAGTGAATGAGCGATCTCGGACGGTTGGCCCGCTTGGTCGGTATCGAGCCCTTCTATCACGACATCTGGGGCAACCGGCGGGAGACCTCCGACGCCACGGTGCGGGCGCTGGCCGGCGCCATGGGGCTCGCCACCGGCAGCGACGAGGAGGTCGCCGCCAGCCTGCGCCGGGAGGAGGAGCGGACCTGGCGGCGCATGATGCCGCCCGTGCTGGTGCTGCCGGACACGGCCCTGCCCAGCGTGACGCTCAGCCTGCCGGCGGGGCTGGACGACGCCGAGCTGACCTGGACCCTGACGGCGGAAGGCGGTGCCGAGCAGCACGCCACCCTGACCGTGGGGCAGCTTCCGCTGGCCGGGGCCACGGTGCTGGACGGCGTCGCCTTCGAGCAGCGCACGCTGGCCCCCGCCGCCGCCATGGCGCTGGGCCAGGGCTACCACCGGCTCGCGGTGGAGATCCGCCCGCACGGGCTGGGCGGGAGCCTGAGCGGCGAGACGACGCTGATCCTGGCGCCCGAACGCTGCCTGACGGTCGAGGACATGGTGCCCGGCGGGATGACCTGGGGCATCGGCCTCCAGCTCTATTCCCTGAAGACCAGGGACGACTGGGGCGTCGGCGACTTCGGCGGGCTCGCCCGCTTCGCCGAGACGGCGGCGGGGCTCGGCGCCGGGCTGGTCGGGCTGAACCCGCTGCACGCGCTGTTCCCCGGCGACCCCAACCACATCGGCCCCTATTCGCCGTCGAGCCGCAGCTTCCTCAACATCCTCTACATCGACGTGGAGCGGGTGCCTGAGCTGGCCTCCACGCCCGGCGCCCGCGCCCTGATCGACGGGCCGGAGTTCCAGGCCCGGCTCTCCGCCGCCCGCGATGCGGAGCTGGTGGACTACCCGGCGGTGTCCGGCCTGAAGCTGCCCGTGCTGGAGCTGCTCTTCGCCGCCTTCCGCGCCGACGGGCCGTCCAGCCCGCGCCAGCGGGAGTTCGAGTCCTTCCGCGCGGAGATGGGCGGCGCGCTCCGCCGCCACGCCCTGTTCGAGGCCCTGCACGAGCATTTCTTCCACAAGGACCATGGCCTGTGGATGTGGCAGAGCTGGCCGCCGGCCTTCCGCGACCCGAACAGCCCCGAGGTTCAGGCCTTCGCGCGGGAGCATGCCGAGCGGGTGGAGTTCTTCGAGTTCCTGCAATGGGAGGCCGACCGCCAGCTCGGCCTCGCCGCGGCGCGCGGGCGCGACGCCGGGCTCGCCATCGGCTTCTACCGGGACCTCGCCGTCGCGGCCCATCCCGGCGGAGGGGCCGCCTGGGCCGACGCCAGCATCCTGGTGCAGGGTGCGAACGTCGGCGCGCCACCCGACCAGTTCAACATGAAGGGGCAGAACTGGGGGCTGGCGCCCTTGTCGCCGCTGGGGCTGCGCGAGGCCGCCTACCGGCCCTTCATCGACATGCTGCGCGCCAACATGCGCCACGCAGGCGCGCTCCGCATCGACCATGTCATGGCCTTGCAGCACCTGTTCTGGATCCCGTCCGACGGGTCCGACGGCGCCTATGTCGAATACCCGTTCGAGGACCTGCTGCGCATCATCGCGCTGGAGAGCCGCCGCAACGGCTGCCTCGTCATCGGCGAGGATCTCGGCACCGTGCCGGAGGGCTTCCGCCCGGCCCTGGAGCGGGCCGGCATCCTCGGCTACCGCGTGCTCTATTTCGAGCGCACGGAGGATGGCGGCTTCAAGCCGCCGGAATCCTATCAGCCCTCCACGATGGCGACGATCTCCACCCACGACCTCGCCACCTTCAAGGGCTTCTGGACCGGCCACGACCTCACCTGGCGTCGGCGGCTCGACCTCTACCCGGACCAGGCGGCGAGCGACAAGGACGTCTGGGACCGCGGCGTGGACCGCCACAAGCTGCTGGTGGCCCTGTCGGCCGCGGGGCTGCGTCCGGCCGGCTACGCCAGCGACGACGGCAGCCAGCCCTACACCCCGGAGCTGTCCCGCGCGGCGCACCGCTACCTCGCCCGCTCGCCCGGCCGGATCGTCATGGTCCAGATCGAGGACGCGCTGGGCGAGATCGAGCAGCCCAACCTGCCTGGCACGGTGGACCAGCACCCGAACTGGCGCCGCCGCCTGTCCAAGGACGTGGAGGAGATCGCCGCCGACCCCGAACTGCGCGCGCTCGCCGAGGCGGTCGCCGCCGGGCGCCGGGAGGCCGCCGGGCGCTGACACGCCCTGCGCTGACCCGCCCGGCTCTGGCTCTTGGCAGGCGCCAGTCGAATGAAATGCATTCGCAATGAAAAGCGCTCGTAATGAAAGGCGTTCTCATTATTCGACGGTGGTGCCGCAATCGCGCGGCAGGTAATCGCCCAATGCAGCGGATTCCGGTTTCCTCGATCCTCTGTCTTGTTTAGAATTGCTTTAGCTTTCGACAAGCCATGAAACCGTCACCAGGAACGATCCGGGCACAAGGCCGCCCGGACCGCACGACCGGGACCGCACCAAGGGGGCTCAAAAATGAAGGGTGATCCGAAGATCATCGCTCATCTCAACACGTTGCTCACCAACGAGTTGACGGCGATCAACCAGTATTACCTGCACGCCCGCATGCTGAAGAACTGGGGCCTGCTGCGTCTGGGCAAGAAGATCTACGAAGAGTCGATCGGCGAGATGAAGCACGCCGACTACCTCATCGAACGCATCCTCTTCCTGGAAGGTCTGCCCAACCTCCAGGACCTGCACAAGCTGCGCATCGGCGAGGACGTGCAGGAGATGTTCACCTCCGACCTCGCGCTGGAGACGCTGAACCGCACGAACCTCCAGACGGCCATCGCCGACTGCGACACGGTCCGCGACTACCAGACCCGCGAGATCCTGCTGAAGATCCTCGAGGACACGGAAGAGCACATCGACTGGCTGGAAACCCAGATCGACCTGATCAACCGCGTCGGCCTGACCGCCTACCAGCAGGAACAGATCTACGGCGACGACGACTGAGACGCGTCACCCCTGTGCGAAAAAGCCCTCTTCCCCTGACGGGGAGAGGGCTTTTTCAATTGCGCCGCTTTCAGAACGCCTTGCGCGTTCCCTGGGTCAAACCGCCACCTGCGTCAGCATCGGCGTGACGTGGCCGGCATCGGCGCGGCGGTAGGCGTCGATGGCGTCGGACCAGGGTTCGATGTGCAGGCCGGCGCCCATGGCCTCCTGGTGGATGCTCTGGGCTGTGAAGGCGGCGCTGGGCGTGGCGGTCAGGGGGACGAGGCCCGGGCTGACGGGGCTGTCCTCGCCCAGGGAGAAGCGGCCGGCCTGTGTGCCGGGGGCGCGTGAGCGGCGGCCGGCGGTTTCGTCCAGCCCGGCCCCGCGGCCGCCCCGGATGGCGTCCCCGGCCGCTTCCAGCTCGGGCGGAGGGCGGCGGTCCTGTTCGCCGGGGATGCGCCTGACGGGGGTGACGGCCGCGGCGTCGCTGGCCAGCATCTGCCGCAGCCTCGCCACACCGGAGAGGTGCGGGGCGCTGGAGGGCGCGGACAGGGCGGCGATGCTGGACAAGGGGGAGCGGTCCGGGCTCGGTCAGACTCTATCGGTTGCAGAGTAGCAGAGATTCCGCTCGCGCCGAAATCTAAAATGCCGCATAAATGTGAACAATCCGGGTGGGGCGGGAGCCCCGGACGGAGGACCCCCATCGGCCCGATCCATCCAGGCGCACCCCCATCCATGCCGCAGCCCACGTCCGGCGACAGCCTCCGGCTCGCCCTCCCGGCACTGGCGCTCGCCGCCTCCGGCGACATCGCCTATGTGTGGGACATCGGCAGCGACACGGTCCGCTGGGAAGGCGGTCCGGAGGCGCTGATGCACGGTGCCCGCCCGCCCGGCCCCGACGGCGCCAACCTCATCTCCGGCGACGAGCTGCGGGCGCGCATCAACCCGCAGGACCTGATCCGCCGCCGCAAGGCGCTGTCCCGGCACATCGAGACGGGGGAGCCCTTCGACTGCGATTACCGCCTGCGCCTGCCGAACGGGGCGATCCACTGGGTCCATGACCGCGGGCGCGTGGAGCAGGCGGCGTCCGGCGTGCCGGCGCGCCTGTGCGGCGTGCTGCGCGTGATCGACCACCGCAAGGCCTATGAGGTCGAGCTGGAGCATCAGGCCCATTTCGACCCCATGACCGGCCTGCTCAACCGCCACCGCCTGTGCGAGATCCTGAACGCGGCGACGGAGGAGGCGGGCCAGCTCGGCCGCTCCTCCATCTATCTCGCCGTCGGCATCGACAAGCTGGGGCTGGTGAACGACGCCATGGGCCATGCGGTCGCCGACGCGGTGGTGCAGGAGGTGGCGCGCCGGCTGCGGCGGGCCTTGCGTCCCGGCGACACGGTGGGTCGTTCGGGCGGAGACATCTTCGGCATCGTGCTGCCGCACTGCCCCGAGCACAGTATGGTCCAGGTGGCCGAGAAGCTTCTGCGCGCCGTCCGCGCGCAGCCGGTCGCGACCCCGGCCGGCCCGGTCCATGTGACGGTGTCGGTCGGCGGCGTCGCGGCGCGGCGCGAGGACGCCGTGCGGTCGATGACCCGCGCCGAAACGGCGCTGCAGGAGGCCAAGCGGCAGGGCCGCGACTGCTTCTGGCCGCACCACGCCACCAGCGCCGCGCAGAGCGAACTGCGCGCCAGCCTCGCCGCGGGCCAGGCGGTGAACGCCGCGATCCAGGCGGAGACCCTGCGCTTCGCCTTCCAGCCGGTGGTGGACAGCGACGGCTGCGTCGCCTTCTACGAATGCCTGCTGCGCCTGCCGCAGCCGGACGGGACGGTTCTGAACGCGGGCGCCTTCATGCCGGCGGTCGAGAGGCTGGGCATGGCGCGCCGCGTGGACCATCAGACGCTGGCGCTCGCCATGCGCGCGCTGGAGGAGAACCCGGATGTCTCGCTGGCGCTGAACCTCTCGGCCACCACGACGGCCGACCGCACCTGGCTGACGGCGCTGGAGGAAATGCTGCGGGAGCGGCCGGGCGTCGCCAGCCGTCTGATCATCGAGGTCACCGAATCCGCGGTGATCGAGGATCTGGAGGAGACGGCGGCCTTCCTCGCGGCGGTGCGGGCGCACGGCTGCCGGACGGCGCTGGACGATTTCGGCGCCGGCTACCTGTCCTACCGCCACCTGAGGTCGCTGCCGGTGGACATCGTCAAGATCGACGGTTCCTTCGTGCGCGAGATGGCCGAGTGCCCGGACGCGCTGCTCTTCATCCGCACGCTGGTGATGCTGGCCAAGGGCTTCGGCCTCGCCACCGTCGCCGAGTTCGTCGAAACGGAGGAGCAGGCCACGGCCCTGCGCCGCGAAGGGGTCCGCATGCTGCAGGGTTACCGCTTCGGCCGCCCCAGCCTGGACCGTCCCTGCCGCGACGGGCTCCCCGCCGTGGCGGAACCCGCCACCGGCTGACGGGTCCCTCGGCGGCCGTTTCTGCGGCCTATCGACATCCGGCCTGCGTGTGTCGGATCGCCGGCCTCCGGCCTGTGTGTCTCGGATTGCCGGCCTCCGGCCGGCAGGCCTCAGATGGGGAAGCTCACGGTGGCGGTGTTGCCGCTGGCGTCGCTGTCGGTCGACAGCGTGTCGCCGAGCTGGCCGGCCAGAGCCTCGGCCAGCATGAGCCCGTCGTCGGCGCTGGTGTCGAAGCCGGCGGGCAGGGCGCGGCCGTTGTCCTCCACCGTCAGGCGGCCGCGGCCGTTGTTCTCCTGCGTCACCGACACGCGGATCCAGCCCTCCTCCGGATAGGCGTGGTGCAGGCTGCTGCTGATCAGCTCGGCGATGATGAGGCCGAGCGGCATGGCCTCGTACAGCCCGATCTGGACCGGGTCGGAGGTGACGGTGATCGGGATGTTCGGCACGTTGCCGGGGGTGCCCTCCTTCACCGCCTCGCACAGCGCCTCCACGTAGCGGCCAAGCCCCAGATGCGTGCCGGAGCCGGACTCGTGGAGCAGGCGGTAGAGGATCGCCAGCGCCTCGATGCGCAGGAGCGTCTGGTCGTAGGCGGCGCGGGCGTCGGGGTCGCGGATGCGGCCGGCCTGGAGCTTCAGCAGGCTGATGACGAGCTGAAGGCTGTTCTTGGCGCGGTGCTGGAGTTCCCGCAGCTCGCTTTCCAGCTCCTCGATGCGGGCCAATGCCTCGTTCACGGGAGAGTCAGCCCCGGTCGCGGCCCCGGTCGCGGCCCCGCTCGCGGCGGTGCCGCCGGACGGGCGGTCCGGGGAAAGGGCGACCGTCGTGGGCCTGTGCGGCATCGGCATCGGTCAGGTTCCGGCTGAGACTGTGCGGCGTTCGCGCATGATGGGAAACAATTTAGGCATTTTGTCGCCCTCCCGAACGCGCTCTCATGAAGTAACCCCGGCTGCATAAGCGGAAGGACGGGGCTTCGGTCCATTCGGAGAGCGTCCTATCCACAAACACCCGGCGTGGATTCGGTTCCGCTGCCGCAACGGCCTCGAATTCCGCACCTCTCCGCACCACCTCAGCCCAAGCTGCATCGTGGCGGCTCGGAAATGGAGGCAAGTCCTTGATGTGTGCACGAAGGCTTTGGATGTCCACTCTCCTCTCCCTGCTGGCCGCCGGGATCGTCGCCGGTTGCGGCGTGGCGAGCGGCGGCGGGGTGGGGACGGCGTCCCGGCCGGTGCCGCTGAACGGCCAGCCCTCTCCGGGAATGCTGAGTTTCTTCGGCGTGGTGGAACTGACGGCCGCCGGAGTCGGCGGCCTGTCGGGCCTCTGGGTGTCGGAGGACGGGAAAAGGCTGGCCGCCGTCAGCGACATCGGCGAACGGGTGGAGGCGCGCCTGTCCTACGACCCCCGGGGGCGCCTGTCTTCGGTCAGTGACCTGACCGTGACCCCGCTGACGTTGGAGACAGGGGCGGGGCGGGGCAAGAGGATGGGCGACTCCGAGGAACTCGCCCGGCTGCCCGAGCGCGCCGGCGGCGGCTGGCTCGTCTCCTTCGAGCGGGAACACCGCATCCTGCGCTACCCGGCCTCCCCAAACGGGCCGGAGGGCAAGCCCGAGCGTCTGCCCATCCCGGAGGCGCTGAAGGACGCGCCGCGCAACGGCGGCATCGAGGCCATGGCCGCGCTCTCCGACGGACGCCTGCTGATCCTGGAAGAGGGCGACGACGACGGCGCGCGGGAGCGGCGTGGCTGGATCGCCGACGCGCTGCCGGGCGGCGTGGAGCAGGCTGACCGGAAGGACTCCGGCCGGAAGGGCGGCGCACGGGGGAAGGACGCGCGGATCGGCTGGAACCGGCTGACCTACCGGGCGGCGCCGGGCTTCCGTCCGGCCGGAGCGGCCCTCCTGCCGGACGGCGGCGCCCTGGTCCTGGAGCGGCGGGCCTCCTTCCTCGGCGGCTGGGGGACGCGCATCGTCCGGCTTCCGGCCTCCGCGCTGAAGGCCGGTGCCGTGGTCGAGGGGGAGGAGCTGGCCAGCATCGAGCCGCCCCTGCCCACCGACAATTACGAGGGCATCGCCGTGCGGCCCGTCGCCGGCGGCGAGACGCTGATCTATCTCCTCTCGGACGACAATTTCAGCCCGATCCAGCGCAGCTACCTGATGATGCTGGCGCTTCCGGCCAACGGCAAAGAAGAAGCTCGGGAATCGGCCCTGAGTGGAAGGCGGAGCGCCTTGTAATCGCACAGAAATACCAAAAACCAGGTTAGCCGGAACGCCACCTCTACAAAAGACATACTCACGATGAGGGGGCGCTATTTCCTGCGCCAAGGCCCGTTTTACGTTGCATTCATCGGACGCATGGGCTTCATTGACAGGGTCAATCCTGCCTTGGAGATCCCCCGTCCGGGGGCCTCCGGCGCCGTCAGCGGTGTCGTTCCTGGCCAAAGACTGATGCGCCGCGTGGGTTCGCGCGACGCCCTACCATTACGGAGATTTGCGATGCCGGTCGGCACTGTGAAGTGGTTCAACAGCACCAAGGGTTTTGGTTTCATCCAGCCGGAAAACGGTGGTGACGACGTGTTCGTCCACATCTCCGCCGTCGAGCGCGCGGGCATGGGCAATCTGGCCGAGGGCCAGAAGCTGTCCTACGAAGAGCAGCGCGACCCGAAGAAGGGCAAGATGGCCGCGGCGAACCTCAAGGCTCTCTGACCGCATCAGGTTTTCGGACCGACTTCCCGAAAAGGGGGCGCCAGGCGACCGGCGTCCCCTTTTTGCTGTCCAGCTTTCAGGGAACGGGTTTCAGGATACCGGCTTCAGGGCAGGCGTCCGCGCGACGTAGAGCCGCGGGGCCGGATAGGTCACGGTCGCGGTGGTGCCCTGGCCGAGGCGGCTCTCCAGCACGAGCGAGCCGCCATGCAGCTCGATCAGCGACTTGACCAGCGGCAGGCCCAGCCCGGTCCCGGAGTAGCGCCGGGTGTGGGAGTTGTCGACCTGGTGGAATGGTTCCAGCACGCGCGTCAGGTCCTCGCGCGCGATGCCGATCCCGCTGTCGGCGACGGCGAGCGCGAGGCTGCCGTCCTCGGCCAGCGCCGCGCTCACCTCCATCCGTCCGTCCGGCGGGGTGAACTTGACGGCGTTGGACAGCAGGTTCAGCAGGATCTGCTTGAAGGCGCGCTCGTCGGCGTAGAGGTCCGGCAGCGCGCCGGGGAGGCGGATGGCGAGCGCGATGCGCTTCTCGGCCGCCAGCGGCTCCACCTGGCGCACGCATTCGGTCACGAGGTCCGGCACGGTCAGGATACGCTCGCGCAGGACGTACTTGCCGGACTCGATCTTCGTGCTGTCGAGAATGTCGTTGATCAGGCTCAGCAGATGCAGGCCGGCGCGCCGGATGTCGCCGACATATTCGGCCTGCTTGGCAGCGAGCCTGCCGAAGATCCCCGCCTCCAGCGCCTCCGAGAAGCCGATGATGGCATTGAGCGGGGTGCGCAGCTCATGGCTCATGTTGGCGAGGAACTGGGTCTTGGCCCGGTTCGCCGCGTCCGAGGCCCGCGTCGCCGCGATCAGCTCCGCCTCGACCCGGTGGCGGGCGGCGATGTCCTCGGTCAGCCGCTTCTGGCTCTCGCGCAGGGCCGTCTCGCTGGCCTGGAGATCGCTCAGCATCCGTTCGCGCCGCCCGATCTCGCGGGCCAGCAGCCAGGTCAGCTCGCCCAGCAGCAGCCCGCCCAGCAATGCGATGAAGGCGCCGTTCATGATGCTGCCGTACCAGGGCGCCAGCACCGCCTCGCGCTTCATGGACACGGCGACGCTCAAGGGCAGGGTGGGGGAGGAGCGCAGGTTGAGGATGAGGCCGTCCTCCTCCAGCGTCCGCCCGCCGGCGTCGCCCGGGCCGGAGAGGGGAAGGCCGGCGGCGGGCCTCCCGACGGAGGCCTCATGGTCCGGCTGGCGGGCCAGCACCGTCCCGTCATGGCGGAACAGCGTCACCTCCATGCCGGCCGGCAGGTTCAGGTCCCGGTAGACGTCGCGGAAGGCGGAGGGTTCGACGAGCGCCGCCACCACGCCGGCGAAACGGCCGTCCGGGGTTTCCAGCCGGCGGCTCATCCCGACGAACCAGGCCTGGCTCGAACGGCCCAGCGCGGGGTGGCCGAGGAAGGTGCCCGGCTGCCTCTCCTCCGCGTCCCCGTTGCGGTGGTGCGCGACATAGTCGCGGTCGGACAGGTCGAGGGTCGGCGGGTCCGGGTCGGTCGAGCTGTGCAGCACCCGCCCGTCCGCGCCCACGACGATGAGCGTCCGGATCAGCGGGGCCTGCGCGGCCTGGCGGCGCAGCAGCGCGTGGATGCCGCCGCCGCCGCGCGACGCCGCGTCGGGATGGATGGACAGCACCTCGGCGGTGCCCGCCAGGATCTTGTCGACCAGGGCCAGGCTGCTGCTGGCGTGCCGCTCCAGGAGAAGGCTCAACCCGTGCGTCTGGTCGCGCGCGCCCTGCAGAAGGGCCGCGTGCTCGCGCCGCAGGTTCTCGCCGATCATGACGACGAAACCCAGGATCAGCACGGCGCCGAACGCGCCCACCCCCCACCGAAGCCGCGAGATCACCGGTCCGCCTTTCTTCCAAGGCCCAGGGGAAGGAAGCCTATCCCGCTCCGTCCGGTGGCGGAAGCTGGCGGGAAGGCGCAGTGGGGGGCGTAGACGGAAGGGCCGGGCCTACTCCTCGGACGGGTCGACGACGGAGAGCGCCACCACGTCGGTGTTGATGAGGACCTTTCCGGCATGCTCGAAATTCACCGTGACGCGGGCGCCGACCGCCGACTGCACCTGGCCGAGGCCCCAGTCCATCTGCGTCGGCAGGCGCACCCAGGCGCCGGGAACCAGCGTGTCGTCCATGACGGGGATTCCTTCCTTTGTCCGGGCCTTTGTCCCGGCTCTGTCCCGGCGGGCGGATCCAGCGAGGGAGCGTCCGCCCTCCGCCGGTGTTGCAGGTCCATCCTACAAAATGGGGAGCGGCGGGAGGAAGTTCCCCGTGCTAAGTGTGCTGTTCCGGCGGCATGCCGCCACACCCATTCGCCCCAATGCCTGGAGACGACCGTGGCCCTGGACATCCGCGTTCTCGAGCTTCTCGCCTCGCACATCTGCCATGACCTCGTCAGCCCGGTCGGCGCCATCCGCAACGGGCTGGAACTCATCGAGGAGATGGAGGACGAGCCGGCCGGCGGCTTCATGGAAGAGGCCGTGAAGCTGATCGACCATTCCTCCGGCCAGGCCGACCGCAAGCTGCGCGCCTTCCGCCTCGCCTACGGCACCGCCGGGCGGGAGCAGAAGGGCTTCAACGACATCCGGGCGGCGGCGGCCGGCTGGGTGTCCGGCGGGCGCAGCCGGCTGGACTGGCCCGCCGGCCTGCCGAACGACCAGCTCGCCTTCAAGCGCGGCGTCGCCAAGGCCCTGCTGAACCTCGTCATGATGGCCGAGGAGGCCCTGCCGTCCGGCGGCACGATCACGGTCGGCGGCACCGCGTCCGAGGAGGCCGGCCGCCTGACCGTCACCGCCGCCGGCCGGCCCGGCGCCCTCAAGCCCGAGGTCGCCGCGGCGCTGGCCGGCACCGTTCCGGCCGCCGAATTGAGCGCCCGCAGCGTCCACCCCTACCTGACCGGCCGCCTCGCCGAGGATGACGGGCTGCGCCTTTCCGTCGCCCAGCCCGCCGCCGAGACGGTGGTGTTCACGGTCGAGTGGTGAGGCTGGGCGTCCGGTAAGCCGGGGAGGGAGGGAGGGCCCTCTCTCCCGCGATGCCGCCCCCCTACAGCCTTTTGAAGATCTGCACGTCGGCGACCAGCCGCTCCACGCCGCTGGTGGTCTGGTGGGCGGTGGTGCGCAGCTTGACCGCGAGCCCGCCGCGCGCGGCGAGCGACAGGGCTTCGTTCAGCGCGGCCACGGCCTCGCGCAGCGTGCGGGCAATCTCTTCGTCCTGCATCGGTCCTCCTGTGACAACGTCGCCGTTTCAATGAAGCGCTCTCGATAATCCCAAGCGGAGCAACGCTTTGGCCCTGTGCGACTATCGAAAGGGGTAACAGTCTGTTAATCAGTGTTTGCCACGCTCCGGCCATACCTGGAATGGCTCGTGCCGGCGGCTTGTGCAAGCGCGGCGACGGGCGGCCGGGACGAACCAATCACTTTTCGGGCTTAGGGATCGCGACATGGATGATCTGCTCTCCGAGTTCCTGACAGAGACGAATGAAAATCTGTCGGTGCTCGATGTCGAACTGGTCCGGCTCGAGCAGAATCCCAACAACCCGGAACTGCTGTCGAACATCTTCCGCCTGGTGCACACCATCAAGGGCACCTGCGGCTTCCTCGGCCTGCCGCGCCTTGAAAAGGTGGCGCACGCCTCGGAGAACGTGCTCGGCAAGTTCCGCGACGGTGAGTTGGTGATCACGCCCGAGGCCGTGTCGCTCATCCTGCAGGCGCTTGACACGATCAAGAGCCTGCTCGCGGTCCTGGAGGCCACCGAGGCCGAACCGCCGGGCGACGACCTGCCGCTGATCGAGCGGCTGAACCTCTGCGCGGAGGGCAAGCTGGCCCCGGCGCCGGCCGCCCCGGCGGCGCCCGAGCCGCCGGCCCTGTCCAAGGCCGAGGCCGAGCGCCAGGCCATGCTGGCCGAGCTGGACGCGCTGTGGGACGCCACCCCCGGCCCCGACGCCACGCCCGCCGCGGCGCCCGGCACCGCGCTGACTCCCGTGGCGGCCGAGCCCGAGGCCCCGGTCCCCTCGCAGAACCTCGTCGTGCACGAAGCACCCGAGCCGCCGGCTCCCGTCAAGGCCGCGGCCCCGGCCCCCTCGGCGGCGCCCGCGTCCGGCATGGGCGGCAGCGTCGCCGAGGACGGCGGCACCAAGGAATCCTCGGTCGCCTCGCAGACCATCCGCGTCAACGTGGACCTGCTCGAGAACCTGATGACCATGGTCTCGGAGCTGGTGCTGACCCGCAACCAGCTTCTCCAGATCCTGCGGTCGCAGAAGGAGAGCGAGTTCGCGGCCCCGCTCCAGCGCCTGAACCACGTCACCTCCGAGCTTCAGGAAGGGGTGATGAAGACGCGCATGCAGCCCATCGGCAACGCCTGGGCCAAGCTGCCGCGTCTGGTGCGCGATCTCGCGCACGAACTGGGCAAGAAGATCGACCTGCAGATGCTCGGCGCCGACACCGAGCTGGACCGCCAGGTGCTGGAGCTGATCAAGGATCCGCTGACGCACATGGTCCGCAACTCGGCCGACCACGGGCTGGAGACGCCGGCCGACCGGCTGCGCTCCGGCAAGTCGGAGACGGGCCGCATCACGCTGAACGCCTATCACGAGGGCGGCCACATCATCATCGAGATCCAGGACGACGGCCGGGGTCTCGCCATCGACAAGATCAAGGCCAAGGCCATCCAGAACGGCCTGGCGACCGAGGGCGAGCTGGCCGGCATGTCCGACCAGCAGATCATCCAATTCATCATGAAGCCGGGCTTCTCGACGGCGGCGGCGATCACCAACGTGTCGGGCCGTGGCGTCGGCATGGACGTGGTGAAGACCAACATCGAGAAGATCGGCGGCACGATCGAGATCAAGTCGGTCTTCGGGCGCGGCTCGACCTTCGTCATCAAGATCCCGCTGACGCTGGCCATCGTGTCGGCGCTCATCGTCGAATGCGCGACCGAGCGCTTCGCCATCCCGCAGATCAGCGTGGTCGAGCTGGTGCGCGCCGCCGCCGACAGCGAGCACACGATCGAGCGGCTGAAGGGCACGCCGGTCCTGCGGCTGCGCAACCGGCTGCTGCCGCTGGTCTCGCTCCAGACGCTGCTGCGGCTGGAGTCCGAGGACGGCAAGCAGCGCGGCGACGACGACGAGGCCTTCATCGTCGTCACCCAGGTCGGCACCTACACCTTCGGCATCATGGTCGACCGGGTGTTCGACACCGAGGAAATCGTCGTGAAGCCGGTGTCGCCGATCCTGCGCCACATCGAGATGTTCTCGGGCAACACGATCCTCGGCGACGGTTCGGTCATCATGATCCTGGACCCCAACGGCATCGCGTCGGCCACCGGCGAGATGGCGATGGGCGAGACCGGGGCCAAGGACACCTCGACCGTCCACGCCGCCCGCCAGGACGACAAGATGGCCCTGCTGCTGTTCCGGGCCGGCGACGGCGCGCCGAAGGCGGTCCCGCTCTCGCTGGTCGCCCGCCTGGAGGACGTCGATCTCGCCTCGGTCGAGATGTCCAACGGCGCGCCGGTCGTGCAGTACCGCGGCAAGCTGATGCCGCTGGTGCCGATCGACCCGAACTTCCAGATGGGCAGCGAGGGGCGCCTGCCGGTGCTGGTCTTCGCCGACGGCGACCGCTCCATGGGCCTCGTCGTCGAGGAGATCGTGGACATCGTCGAGGAGAAGCTGGTGGTCCAGCTCACCGCCGAGCGTCCGGGCCTGATGGGCTCCGCCATCATCGCCGGAAAGGCGACCGACGTCATCGACGCGGGCTTCTTCCTGACCCAGGCCTACAAGGACTGGTTCGGCAACGCCGAGGAGAGCCTGGGCGACGACCGCGCGGCGCGCGTGCTGCTGGTGGACGACAGCCCCTTCTTCCGCAACCTGCTGACGCCGCTGCTGTCGGTCGCCGGCTACGAGGTCACGGCGGTGGAGACCGCCGCCGACGCCCTGGCGCTGTGCGAGCAGGGCGAGGACTTCGACGTGATCGTCTCCGACATCGAGATGCCCGGCATGACCGGCTTCGAGTTCGCCGAGACGATCCGCCGCGGCAGCCGCTGGCAGGACGTGCCGATGGTGGCGCTCTCCAGCCACGCCACGCCGCGCGACCTCGACCGGGGCCGCCAGGTCGGCTTCACCGATTATGTCGCCAAGTTCGACCGTGACGCTCTGCTCTACGCCCTGCAGCAGACGCTTTCCGACCAGAAAGGTGCAGCATGAGCAACGCCAATCTTCCCGCGACGACCCGCAAGGGCAAGGGAGACGACCTGGTCACCGTCGGCAGCCAGGACTATGTGACGATGACGATCGCCGACCATCTGTTCGGCATCCCCGTCCTCCAGGTCCAGGACGTGCTCGGCCACCAGCGGATCACCCGCATCCCGCTGGCCCCGCCCGAGGTGGCCGGTGCGCTCAACCTGCGCGGCCGCATCGTGACCGCCATCGACGTGCGCCAGCGGCTGCACCTGCCGTCGCGCGCCAAGGACAAGCCGGGCATGTCCATCGTCGTCGACTTGCGCGGCGAGCTGTACAGCCTCATGGTGGACTCGGTCGGCGAGGTGCTGAGCCTCTCCGCCCAGGACTACGAGCGCAACCCGGCCACCCTGGACCCGCGCTGGCGGGAGGTGTCCACGGGCATCTACCGCCTGAACGGCCAGCTCATGGTCGTGCTCGACGTGCCGCGCCTGCTGAACTTCGCCAATCTTGAAGCGGCTTTAGGCTGACACCGCCGACTCCGAGAGAAAGTCCGAGGCCCGAACCGTTATGAAATCCTGTCTGGTCGTCGACGACAGCCGCGTGGTCCGCAAGGTCGCGCGCAAGATCCTGGAAGAGCTGGACTTCGCCTGCACCGAGGCGGAGGACGGCCGGCAGGCGATGGAGGTCTGCGCCTCCCAGATGCCCGACGCGATCCTGCTGGACTGGAACATGCCGGTCATGACCGGGATCGAGTTCCTGCGGCGCCTGCGCAAGATGAACGGCGGGGACGCGCCCAAGGTCGTCTTCTGCACGACGGAGAACGACCTGGCGCACATCCAGGAGGCGCTGTCGGCCGGGGCGAACGAGTACATCATGAAGCCCTTCGACAGCGACATCATCCAGACGAAGTTCCAGCAGGTCGGGCTCCTCTAGCGCATCGCGGGCACCAGCCGGCGCACCCCCGCGGACTTCCCGCAGCAGCGATCACGAGACCAAGATCCCGACCATGGCCGACACACTAGGCAGCAGAACGCCCGCCGCGCCGGGGGCCGCCCACCCCGACCCCTACCGGGTCATGGTGGTCGACGACAGCGCCGTCATCCGCGGGCTGCTGACCCGCGCGCTCGAGGGCGACAGCGAGATCAGCGTCGTCGCATCGGTCGGTGACGGCCAGATGGCGGTGAATTCGCTGAAGCGCCATTCCATTGACGTGATCGTGCTCGACATCGAGATGCCGGTGATGGACGGCATCACCGCCATCCCGCAGCTGCTGGCGGTGGCGCCGCAGGTGAAGATCATCATGGCCTCCACCCTGACGCTGCGCGGGGCGGACATCTCCATGCGCTGCCTGTCGGCGGGAGCGGCCGACTACATCCCCAAGCCGACCTCCACCCGCGAGATCGGTGGTGCCGAGGACTTCAAGACCCAGCTCGTCGCCAAGGTGAAGGCGCTGGGTGCCGCCGCACGGCGCGCCGGATCGCGCACCCGCGGGGAGGTCCGCCCGGCGCCGCGCCCGGCGGCGAGCCTGCTGCGCCCGCGGGAGCCCGCCCAGGTGGTCCTGCGGCCGATGCCCGTCGCCTTCGGCCGCCCGGACGTCATCGCCATCGGAAGCTCGACCGGCGGCCCGCAGGCGCTGTTCGAGGTGCTCTCGCACCTCAAGGGTCTGCGCCAGCCGATCCTGATCACCCAGCACATGCCGGCGACCTTCACCACCATCCTGGCGGAGCATATCTCCCGCCAGTGCGGCATCGCCGCGGCCGAGGCCAAGGACGGCGAGCCGATCGTGGAGGAGCGCTGCTACATCGCCCCCGGCGACAACCACATGCTGGTGGACCAGCGTGCCGGCGTGAACGTGCTGAGGCTGACCAAGGATCCCCCCGAGAATTTCTGCCGCCCCGCCGTTGACCCGATGATGCGCACCATCGTGCGGGCCTACGGGCGCAAGGTGCTGGCCTGCATCCTGACCGGCATGGGCCAGGACGGCACGCGCGGCTGCACCGAGGTCGTCAACGCTGGTGGCCTGATGATCGCGCAGGACGAGGCGAGCAGCGTCGTCTGGGGCATGCCGGGCGCCGCCGCCCACGCCGGCATCTGCCACGCCGTGCTTCCGCTGACGGAAATCGGCCCCACCATCCGCAAACACGCGTCGAGGGCAGCATGAGGGTCGAGGATTTCGACATGTTCGCCACGTTGCTCAAGCAGCGTTCCGGACTGGTGCTGACGAAGGACAAGGCCTACCTGCTGGAATCCCGGCTGATGCCGGTGGCCCGCAAGTGGAACATGAAGGGGCTGGAGGATCTGGCCGCCACCGTGCGGACGCGCAAGGACGAATCCCTGCTGCGCGACATCACCGAGGCGATGACCACCAACGAGTCCTCCTTCTTCCGCGATCAGAAGCCGTTCGACATCTTCCAGAACCTCGTGCTTCCGACGCTGCTGGAGACGCGTGCGTCGCGCAAGCATATCCGCATATGGTCGGCGGCCTGCTCCTCGGGGCAGGAGGCCTATTCGCTGGCGATGCTGCTGTCCGACAACGCCGCCCGGCTGGCCGGCTGGCGGATCGAGATCATCGGCACGGACATTTCCGCCGAGATGGTCGAGCGGGCCAGGGCCGGTGTCTACAGCCAGTTCGAGGTGCAGCGCGGCCTGCCGATCCAGCATCTGGTGAAGCATTTCAAGCAGAACGGCGACAAGTGGCAGATCAGCCAGGCGCTGCGCCAGATGGTCTCCTTCCGCGAATTCAACCTGCTGGGCGACCTGTCGCCGCTCGGCCAGTTCGACGTGGTCTTCTGCCGCAACGTGCTCATCTATTTCGACCAGCCGACCAAGACCAAGGTGCTGGAGGGAGCCGCCCGCCAGATGGCGCCGGACGGCGTGCTCTACCTCGGCGGTGCCGAGACGGTGCTGGGCCTCACCGACCGCTTCAAGTCGGTGGAAGGGCAGCGCGGCCTCTACACCCCGGCCGCCGGGGGCTTCGTCCCGGCGCCGGGCCTGAAGCTGGTGACGGCGTAAGGCTCAGGTCCGGCCTGTCGGCCTGGAGGATGCGGCCGCACAGAACCTCCGCCTCGTCGAGGCGGCCCTCCTGCTGCAGGTCGAGGACGAGGAGCACTGCCTCGGCGATGCTGGCCATGGCCGGGCGCTTGCCGGGTCAGCGGCCGGCGAGCAACGCGATCACCGCGCGGAACTCCGCCAGCACCGCCTCGTAGACCGGGCGCTTGAACGGAACGATCATGCGCGGCAGCTCTTCCGCCTCGACCCATTTCCAGGCGTCGAACTCCGGATGCTCGGTGGCGAGGTCGATGTCCGACTCCGCCCCGGTGAAGCGGGCGGCGATCCAGACCTGTTCCTGGCCGCGCCAGCGCCCGCCCCAGACCTTGCCGATCAGATGGGCGGGCAGGTCGTAGCAGTGCTTGCCGGCCGACTCGGCGAGGATCTCGGCGCGGTCGGTGCCGATCTCCTCCTTCATCTCGCGCAGGGCGGCCTCGCGGGCCGTCTCGCCCTTGTCGATGCCGCCCTGCGGCATCTGCCAGGCGTCCTCCGTGCCGCAGCGACGCGCCACGAACACCTGCCCCCGGTCGTTGAGCAGCATCACGCCCACGCAGGGGCGGTAGGGGAGCGAATTGGGGTCGATGGTCCGGGTCACCCGCCAAGGCCTTTCTGTCTGTTGACGACGGCCGACACCGGCGCGATGGCGATCCCACGGTCCGCCAGCCCGGTCAGCCAAGTGTTGATGCGCTCGATCGTGCTGGGATAGGGGGAGCCGATGCCGACGGCGGCGCCGTTGGCCTTGGCGGCGGCCTCGAGCTCCCGGAGCTGGTCGTCGATGGCGCCGCGCGACAGGTCGCGGTCGATCACCCGGTCGGCGACGGCGCGCGGAACCCCGGCCTTCTGCGCCATGGAGGATCCGACGGTCTTCGGGTTGGCGCGGCTGTCCAGGAACAGCAGGCCGCGCGCCTTCAAGGCCTCGACGACCGGCTTCATGGCGTCCTCGTTGCCGGTGAACTTGCTGCCGGTGGTGCTGGTCACGCCGACATAGCCGACGGCGCGGCCGAGCGACCATTCCAGCCGTTCCCGGTTCCGGTCGGGCGCCAGCATGGTCAGCAGCGCGTTGGGGCCGGGATCGTCGCGGGGATAGCCCAGCGGCTCCATCGGCAGGGAAAGCATGATCTCATGCCCCTTGGCCCGCGCCCGCTCCACCCAGCCGTCGAGCCGGTCGGCGAAGGGGACGAAGGCCAGCGTCACCGTCGGCGGCAGGTTCTGGAGCGCGTTGCCGGTGGTCACGCCGGACAGGCCCATGTCGGTCAGCACGATGGCGATGCGCGGGCGCTTGTCGGCCTCCGGGAAGGGACGGGCGTAGACCTGCCAGGGCTTGCGCCCATCCTCGGCGATGCGGGGCAGGGGACCGTTGCGCGTCTCCTCGACTAGGCCGGGCACGGGGGCCGCGACCAGCGTCACCGGGCCTTCCGCCGGGGCGGGGGCCGGCGCAGCCGGGGGCACCGGAGCCGGCGCCGTTTCGGCCGTGGGTGCCGCCTGCGCCAGAGCCGGCGGCGGTGCCGGGCTGGCCGCGGGCGCGGCGGGGGCGGGCGCACCCGCCACCGCGACCGTCACGCTGGGGGTCAGCGCCTCCCGCGCGTGGATCGTCTCCTCCGCGTTCAGGGCGAGCCAGCCGAGGAGGCCGGCGGCGCCCAGCGCGGTGACGCCGCCGGCGACGGCCAGCGCCTTGGGCAGCGGTTCCCGGTCGTGGCCGTAACCGTGCCGGGCGCCATGCCGGGCGTGTTCGGGGCGGGAACGGCCGCGCCCCCGTGCTCCGAACTTGAAGCGGCCCAGCAAGGCGGCGGCGTTCACGGAGCGGCCACTCCTCAGTTGGTCGCGCGGGCCTGGAACAGGGCGACGCCCCGCAGCAGGTCGAGCGCGCGAGCGAGCTGGTAGTCGAAGGGCGGCTCGGCGGCGGCACCCTCGGCCTGAGCCGCGGGAGCCGTGCCGGCCGGAGCCGCGCCCGGAGCGGCGCCGGGGGCTGCCGGAGCGGCGGCACCCGGACCCGGAGCGGGCCGGGCGGGCTGCTGGCCGGCGGGCGGCTGACCGGCTGCGGGCGGGGTGGTGGTCGCGGGAGCCGGGGTCCGTCCGGCGGCATCGGGGTTGGCCAGCGAGTGCGGCAGGTCGGCCTCGCGGCGGCGGACCGCCTGCTCGATCTCCTCCACCTTGGCGGGCTGCACCTCGATGTCCGGGGTGACGCCCATCTGCTGGATCGACCGGCCGCTCGGCGTGTAGTAGCGCGCCGTGGTCAGGCGCATGGCGCCGTGGCCGGGCAGCGGGATGATCGTCTGGACCGAGCCCTTTCCGAAGGACTGGGTGCCCATGATGATCGCCCGCTTGTGGTCCTGGAGCGCGCCGGCCACGATCTCGGAGGCCGAGGCCGAACCGCCGTTGATCAGCACGACCACCGGCAGATTGCCGGCGAGGTCGCCCGGCTTGGCGTTGTAGCGGGAGCCGTCCTCGGCCTTGCGGCCGCGGGTGGAGACGATCTCGCCCTTGTCGAGGAAGGTGTCGGAGACCGACACCGCCTGGTCGAGCAGACCGCCGGGGTTGTTGCGCAGGTCGAGCACGTAGCCCTTCAGCTTGTCGCCGAGCTTCTGCTTGATCTCGGCCATCGCCTTCTCGAGCCCCTGCTGGGTCTGCTCGTTGAAGCTGGTGATGCGGACGTAGCCGATCTCGCCCTCGGTGCGGTAGCGGACCGACTGCACCTTGACGACGGCGCGGGTGAGAGTGACCTCGAAGGGCTCGCCGGCCTCGCCGCGCCGGACGGTGATCTTGATGTCGCTGCCGACCGGCCCGCGCATCTTCTCCACCGCCTCGCCGAGGCTCAGGCCCATGACCGGCTCGTTGTTGAGCTGGAGGATCAGGTCGCCCGGCTGCAGGCCGGCGCGGAAGGCGGGCGTCTCGTCGATGGGCGAGACGACCTTGATCAGGCCGTTCTCCATCGTGACCTCGATGCCCAGCCCGCCGAACTCGCCGCGGGTCTGCACCTGCATGTCCTGGAAGCTTTTCCGGTTCAGGTAGCTGGAATGCGGGTCGAGCGAGGTCAGCATGCCGTTGATGGCGGCTTCCACGAGCTGCTCGTCGGTGGTCTGCTCGACATACTCGGCGCGCACGCGCTCGAAGACGTCGCCGAACAGGTTGAGCTGCCGGTAGGTCTCCGACGTGTTCTGCGCGGTGACGGTGGCAACGCCGGCTCCCAGGAACACCAGGGCGGCGGCGGTCGCGGCACGCTTGATCATCCTCATTTACCCTTGTCCTTTCCCCTTCGGGGTGCCGGGCCCGCTTTGCGGGTCCACCGGCTGACCGTTTCGTCGCAGCTCGAAGTAAAGATCTGGGGCGCCGTCGGTGGGCATCAACGCGATCGGCTCTCCCGAGGCGACGCGCTTGCCGACGGCCGTGTCGATCCGGCCCAATCCCGCGATCAGACTATGATATCCGTTGCCGTGTTCAACGATCAAGATTCGCCCGTAGCCCCGGAAGGGGCCGGCGAACACGACCGAACCGGCGAGCGGGGACACCACGGCCGCCCCCGGCCGGGTCGAGATGGTCAGTCCACGGCTGGTGGCGCCATAAGGGTCCTTGCCGCCGAAGCCGGTGACCACGCGCCCGCCCACGGGCAAACGCATCCCGTTGGAGAGCGCGGCCCCGGAGGGCGGCTCCGGCGCGCGAGGGGCCGCCGCCAGGGCCTGCTGCCGCCGCTCTTCCTGCCGGGTTTCCTGTTCCGCGGCCCTCTGGCGGGCCTGCTCCGCCGCCAACCGCTCCCGTTCGGCGCGCTGCTCGGCCATCTTCTGTTGGGTGGCCTGCTGTTCGGCCAGCCGGCGCTCCCGCGCCTGGCGTTCCGCCTCCTGGCGGGCGGCGACCGCCCGCTCGTTTTCCTGGCGCCGGGCCTCGGCGCGCTCCGCCTCGATCCGGGCGGCCTCCACCCGGGCGGCTTCCCGGCGCGCGGCCTCGATGCGTTCCGCCTCCAGACGCGCGGCCTCGATCCTGGCGGCGGCCTCGGCGGCGGCGCGGCGCTCCGCTTCCAGCCGCTCGGCCTCGATGCGTTCCATCAGCTGGCGCAGGTCGCTGGCCTGATCCGACAGGCTGGCCATCTTGCGCCCGACCTGGATGCGCTCCTCGTCGGTCTGGCGGGACAGTTCCTCGCGGCGGGCGACGAGCCCGGCGATCTCCGTGCGCCGGTTCGCGAGCGCCACCTGGGCCGCCAGCGTGCGGGCGCGCTGTTCCTCCAGCCGCTCGCGCACCCCGGCCAGCCGGTTCAGGGTGCCCGCCAGCGCGTCGGCGCGGGCGCGAAGCGCCGGCACCGTGTCGCGCAGCAGCAGGGCCGAGCGCAAGGTTTCCACCGGCCCTTCCGGACGGGCGAGCGCGGCCTCCGGCGGGATGCGGGACAGGCGCTGGAGGGCCGCCAGAAGCTCGGCGATCTGATGGCGTTCCGTTTCCAGACGGGCGGCCTGGGCGCGCTCCTCTTCCTTGAGCGCCTCCATGGTGCGCTCCAGTTCGCCCAGCTCCTCTTCCTGGGCGCGCTCCTCGTCGGACAGGGCGATCAGCCGGCCGCGCAGCTCCTCCAACTCCTTCTGGAGCACCTGAGACTGCTGGTCGAGATGCTTGCGGCGCGCCTCGTCGGCGCGGAGCTGCTGCTCCACCCGCTTCAAGGCCTGGTCGGGGGATTCCTTGTCCTTGCCGGCCTCCTGCGCGCCGGCGGGTGCCGCGAGCAGTCCGGCGAGCAAAAGCCCGCCCAGCCGGAGGGCGGCGCGCCGGACGTGCGGCGGGGGCGGGGGGCTCCCCGGTGCGGATGCGGTTCCGCGCGGCGCGGCGCGGCGAGCCCCCTTCTCCATGCTTATTCCGCCGCCGCCGCTGCCGCGCCGCGGTCGATCAGGCTGGCGCCGGTCATCTCCGCGGGCTGGGGCACGCCCATCAGCTCCAGCAGGGTCGGGGCCACGTCGGCCAGCCGGCCGGTGCGCAATGACTGGAGCCCCGCCGGGCCGCCGACCAGCACCATGGGCACGCGGTTCAGCGTGTGGGCGGTGTGCGGCTCGCCCGTCTCCGGGTCGCGCATCACCTCGCAGTTGCCGTGGTCGGCGGTGACCAGCATGGCCCCGCCCTGGCGGCGCACCGCTTCCACCAGCCGGCCCAAGCCCGTGTCCACCGTCTCCACCGCCTTGACCGCCGCCGACAGCACGCCGGTGTGGCCGACCATGTCGGGGTTGGCGTAGTTGATCACGATCAAGTCGTACTTCCCGGAGTCGACCGCCGCCACGACCTTCTCGGTCACCTCGGGCGCAGACATCTCCGGCTGGAGGTCGTAGGTCGCGACCTTGGGCGAGGGCACCATGATGCGGTCCTCGCCGGGATAGACCCGCTCCTCGCCACCGTTGAAGAAGAAGGTGACGTGGGGATATTTTTCGGTTTCGGCGATACGCAATTGGGTCAGGCCCGCCTCGGACACCACTTCGCCCAACACCTTGGTCAGGGATTTCGGCGGAAAGATGGTCGTCATGTGCCGGATCAGCTCGGACGAATATTCGACCATGCCGAGGGCCGCCGACAGCTTGGGCAGGCGGCTCACGTCGAAGCCGTCGAAGCCCGGCACGACATAGGCGCTGAGGATCTCGCGCGCGCGGTCGGCGCGGAAATTCGCCATCAGGATGGCGTCGCCGTCCTTCATGCCGGCGTAATCGCCGATGGCGGTCGGCAGGATGAACTCGTCGGTCGTGCCGGCGGCGTAGCTCTGCTCGATGGCCTGGATCGGGTCGTCGGCCCGCAGCCCCTCGGCATGGGTCATGACGGCGTAGGCCTTGCCGACGCGGTCCCAGCGCTTGTCGCGGTCCATCGCGTAGTAGCGGCCCGACAGGGTGGCGATGCCGACGCCCGGCAGCTCATGGATGTCGGCCATGAACTCGGCGACCTGGTCCTTGGCGCTCTGCGGCGGCACGTCGCGCCCGTCGGTGAAGGCGTGGACCTCCACCGGGATTCCCTCGTGCGACAGGATGCCGGCCAGTGCGGCGATGTGGTCCTGGTGGGCGTGCACGCCGCCCGGCGACAAAAGCCCCATCAGATGGCAGCGCCCGCCGCTCTTGCGCAGCGTTTCGATGAAGCTGTTCAGCGCCGCGTTGCGCTCCAGGTCGCCCACCGCGATGGAGTGGTCGATCATGACGAGGTCCTGCATGACCACGCGCCCCGCGCCGAGATTCATGTGCCCGACCTCGGAGTTGCCCATCTGACCCTTGGGCAGGCCGACCTCCTCCTCGGAGGCGTTGAGGAAACCGCGCGGCCCGGCGGCCCACAGGGCGTCCCAGTTGGGCGTCCTGCCCTGGAGAACGGCGTTGTCGGCCTGGTCCTCTCGGTAGCCCCAGCCGTCCAGGATGCACAGCACGACGGGGCGCGGGCGCTTGGTCTCGGTCATCGCTTTCCTCTTCAAGCCAAATTCTGCGGTTCTTCTTATGGACGGCGCGGCACGGCCCGAAGGCTCGTGCTGCGCCTGCACAATCATTACCCTCGCGCGTGCGTTTGCGCACGTCGATACATCGGCTTAGGCCCGGTGATATGGGTGGCCGGCCAGAATTTGCTGGGCGCGATAGAGTTGCTCCGCAAGCATGCCCCGGACCAGCATGTGCGGCCAGGTCATGGCTCCGAGACCCAGAAGCAGATCGGCGCGGGCGCGCACGGCGTCCCCGTGCCCGTCGGCCCCGCCGATGAGGAAAGCGATGTCGGAGGCGCCCTGGTCCCGCCAAGCGCCGATCTTCGCGGCGAAGCCGGCGCTGTCCAGCGCCTTGCCGCGCTCGTCGAGCGCCACGACGAGGGCGTTGGCGGGGATGGCGGCGAGCAAAAGCTCCGCCTCCTGCCGCTTGAGTTCGTCCGGCGGCAGCCGTTTCTTGACCTCGACCTCGCGGAGCGTCAGAGGCCAGCTCAGCCGGCCGGCATACTCCTCGTAGAGGTCACGCGCCGGACCGGCCCTTGACCGCCCGACGGCGGCGAGCCACAAGCGCATCGGTCCGGCTCCCTTCCCGTTCCGTCCTTACGCGCTGAGGCGCGAGGCGGAGTCCGGCTGGTCCAGGCCCCACATCTTCTCGATGTTGTAGAAGGTGCGGACCTCGGGGCGGAACAGGTGGACGATGATGTCGCCGGCGTCG
Source organism: Azospirillum sp. SYSU D00513 (assembly GCF_017356015.1). Classification (GTDB taxonomy): domain Bacteria; phylum Pseudomonadota; class Alphaproteobacteria; order Azospirillales; family Azospirillaceae; genus Azospirillum. The sequence goes on along the minus strand of NZ_JAFIQV010000005.1, from coordinate 4,260 downwards.
ACCAGGACCCAGTCGCACTGCGCGAGGCCCTCGATCTCGACGCCGCGGATCCCGGCTTCCTTCATCCGCTCGGACAGCTTCATGGCGATGGCGGCGATGTGGCGGGTGTTGCGGCCCGACGCCACGACCATGTAGTCGGCGAAGGTCGTCTTGCCGGCCAGGTCGATGACGGTCACGTCGTCGGCCTGATCCTCGTCAAGGGACCGTTCGATGAGCGCCTTCAGATCCTGCGGACCGGGAGGCGCGGGCCGCGGTGACGAAGCGGCCGGTTCGGTGAACGTGCTGATGGTACCCACCTCGGTTATGGGGTTTTGGTCATTGAGCCTGAGACCCGAGGGCACGCGCCCGCCGGATCGCCGTCGCCGAAGCCGGGTGCAAGCGGTTTCGGAGAAAAACCCAGGCCGGCGTCCTCGTGCCGGCGAGTCTCTTGACCCGATGCACCGCCATTCGACGACGGGCATAGCGTTGCGCGGCTTTTCCGCCCAACGCTCCTAAAGAATAAGTTGGACGGCTGAACACTGCAACGGGCACGGACAGAAAGATTCGCGTCCAATGCTGCCAGCGCGGTATTTGCCGTAAATTATCCGCCCCCATCAGCCAGACGAAGCGCGTCCGCGGGAAGCGTTGCTTCAGACGAGCCAGAGTGTCTGCCGTGTAGCGGGTGCCGAGTTCGCATTCCATTTCGGTGACCTGGATGCGCGGATGGCGCGCCGCCGCCCGGCCCGAGGCCAGCCTTTCCGCCAGCGGAGCCATGCCGGCCCGCGCCTTCAGCGGGTTCTGCGGGCTGACCAGCCACCAGACCCGGTCGAGACCCAGCGTCTTCAAAGCGTAGGTGCTGATGTGCCGGTGCCCGGCATGGGCCGGGTTGAAGGAGCCGCCGAGCAGCCCGACGCTCAGGCCCGCATAGTGCGGACCCGAGTAGCGGTGCGGTTTGGAGGCGAAGGTCACGGCCGGGTCTGGCCGTCGCCGCGCACCACGTACTTGTAGCTGGTGAGCTGCTCGGCCCCGACGGGGCCGCGGGCGTGGAACTTGTCGGTGGAGATGCCGATCTCCGCCCCCATGCCGAACTCGCCGCCATCGGCGAACTGGGTCGAGGCGTTCCACAGCACGATGCCGCTGTCGATGCGCTGGAGGAAGCGTTCCGCCGCCGCCGCGTCCTCGGTCACGATGGCGTCGGTGTGGTGCGAGCTGTGGCGGTTGACGTGGGCGATGGCGCCCTCCACCCCGTCCACCACGCCGCAGGCGATGATGGCGTCGAGATACTCGGTGTCCCAGTCCTCCGGCGCCACCGGCTTCACGCGGGGATCGACGGCCCGGGCGGCCTCGTCGCCGCGGACCTCGCAGCCGGCGTCCAGCAGCTCCTTGACCAGGACGGGCAGGTGAGTGCCGGCCGCCGCGCGGTCCACCAGCAGCGTTTCCGTCGCCCCGCAGACCGACGTGCGGCGCAGCTTGGCGTTCAGCACCAGCTTGCGGGCCTTCTCCAGGTCGGCGGCGCCGTCGATGTAGAGATGGCAGTTGCCGTCGAGATGCTTGATGACGGGGATGCGGCTTTCCTCGGCGATGCGCTGGATCAGCGACTTGCCGCCGCGCGGCACGATCACGTCGATGAACTCGCGCATCCGCAGCATGTGGCCGACCGCTGCCCGGTCCGTGGTGGGGAGGAGCTGGATCGCCGCCTCCGGCAGGCCGGCCGCGCGCAGCCCCTCGGCGAGTCCGGCGGCGATGGCGCGCGAGGAATGGAAGCTTTCCGAGCCGCCGCGCAGGATGGCGGCGTTGCCGGACTTCAGGCACAGCCCGCCCGCGTCGGCGGTGACGTTGGGGCGGCTCTCGTAGATGATGCCGATGACGCCCAAGGGCACGCGCACGCGCTGGATGCGCAGGCCGTTGGGGCGCGTCCATTCGGCGAGCACGGTGCCGATGGGGTCGGGGAAGTCGGCGATGGCCTCCAGCCCGGCGGCCATGGCCTCGATCCGCTTCTCGTCCAGCAGCAGCCGGTCGATCATCGGGCCGGAGAGGCCGCGCTCGCGGGCGGCGGCCACGTCCGTGTCGTTGGCCGCCTGGATCTCCGCCCGGCGGGCGCGCAGAGCCGCCGCCGCCGCCCGCAACGCCTGGTCCTTCGCCGGGCCTGGCACGTTCGCCAGCTCCGCCGAGGCGGCGCGGGCGGCGCGGCCGAGGGAGAGCATCTGATCGTGCAGGGCGTCGGCGGTCTCAAGCAGGGCGGACATGGCGCTCACTCCGTGAAAGGGACGGCAACTCTAACCAATAGGGCTGGAAGTGAAAGGCCAAAATTGTCGGCTCTTCCCCCTGGAAAGCGTATGATTGCCTGAATAGCGTCCTCTTATCGACAACTCGGCAGCCGTTGGGCGGGAGGTTCGCATGAGGGACGTGCTTGGACGCGGGATGAGGGTTGCGCTGGCGGCCGCGGCCGTCCTGCTGGCGCTGCCCGGCGATCCCGCCGGGGCCGCGGGCGACGCGGAGCGGGGCGGATATCTCGTGAACGGCATCGTCGGCTGCGGCAACTGCCACACGCTGCCGCCCGGCCCGGACGGTGGGGCGCCGGGGCCGGAGCTGGCCGGGGGGCCGCCGATGGCCGAGGTGATGTTCACGGCCCACGCGCCCAACCTGACGCCGGATCCGGAAACCGGGCTCGGCCGCTGGACGGACGAGCAGATCATTCGGGCGATCCGGGAGGGCAAGCGCCCGGACGGCTCCACCATCGGGCCGCCGATGCCCTTCCAGTTCTACGCCGGCCTGTCCGACCGCGACGCGCGGGACATCGTGGCCTATCTGCGCGGCCTGACGCCGGTGCGCAACGAGACCCCGGCCTCCAGCTACAAGTTCCCGCTGCCGCCGGCCTGGGGGCCGCCGGTGACCTCCGTCGCGGAGGTGCCGCGCACGGACAAGGTCGCCTACGGCGCCTACATGGCGCACGCGCTGGGCCACTGCATGGAATGCCATTCCCCGCTGCTGCCGACGGGCCTGCGCGACCTCTCCCGCATGGGCGTCGGTGGCCAGCAGTTCGCCGGCCCCTGGGGCGTGACCGTCGCCCGCAACATCACACAGGACAAGGAACAGGGCATCGGCGCCTGGACCGACGGTGAGATCAAGGCGGCGATCACGCAAGGCGTGCGTCCCGACGGCAGCCGGCTCGGCCCGCCCATGGCCTTCCATTACTACCGGAACATCGCGGCGGAGGACCTGGACGCACTGGTGGCCTATCTGCGGACGGTGCCACCCTTGCGCTGACGCGAAGGAGGAAACGGGCAGTCGCAATTTGCACTGCACAAAGCGGCCGGCGGCGGGCATAGTGCGCGCCCCCGCCGACGCTTGATACGACGTAAAATGTTGATTCTGCTGATTGTTTCCGCCTTCTTCGCCGGTGTCCTCAACTCCGTCGCCGGGGGCGGCAGCTTCCTGACCTTTCCCGCCCTCGTGATGGCGGGCGTGCCGCCGCTGAACGCCAACGCCACCAGCACGGTGGCCGTCTCCCCGGCCGCTCTGGCCGCCGCCTACGGCTACCGCAAGGAGCTGGGCCGCATCCGCGAGGTGCGCCTGCCGTCCTTCCTCGGCGTCAGCCTCGTCGGCGGGCTGGCCGGCGCGCTGCTGCTGCTGTGGACGCCGAGCAAGCTGTTCGAGGAGGTGGTGCCCTGGCTGCTGCTCTTCGCGACGGTGCTCTTCGCCTTCGGCCCCACGATCTCCGCGGCGATCCGCCGGCGCTGGACCGTCGGGCACGGAGCGGTGCTGGCCCTGCAATTCCTGATCGCGATCTACGGCGGCTATTTCGGCGGGGGCATCGGCATCCTGATCCTGGCGACGCTGGGCGTCTTCGGCATGACCGACCTGCACGCCATGAACGGGCTAAAGTCGCTCGTGTCGGGCCTGCTGAACCTCGTCGCGGTGATCGCCTTCATCGTGGGTGGCGTGGTCCACTGGCCCGAGGCCATCGCCATGACCGTCGCCGCCATCGCCGGCGGCTACGCCGGCGCCTCGGTCGCCCGCCGCATCCCGCCGCCGCTCCTGCGCAAGTTCGTGATCGCCGTGGGTGTGGCGATGACGGCGTATTTCTTCATTCAGGATTGAGGGAAGCTGTACCCCTCAGGGTTCGCAGTACAGCATTAGCAGAAAGAACATCAACTTATCCGTCATCCCCGCGGACGCGCATAGGCGCTAACTTTGAGAGCCTGTTTGACTGAAACCTGCTTCTGCCTGTTGGTGACGGCAGGAGGAGTGGACGATGTGGACAGACGCGCAGCGGGAAAA
>NZ_JAFIQV010000059.1 GCF_017356015.1 Azospirillum sp. SYSU D00513 | reverse complement strand
GGCCGTCATGTTCGGTGAGCGGTTCACAAAGGCCATGAGCGCCTGAAACTGAAATCGCCCCCGCCGAGCACGAAATTCCGGATAGTCCCAGTTTAAGCGCAGCGAGAACCCGCCGCGTCACCTTAGTCAGGCTCATTCGCTGTCCTTAAATGAAAAGAAGCGGCCCTTACGAGCCGCATGTTTGCAGATTGCTAAGGGCTTCACTCCAGACGATGGCTGATGAAGCCTCAATCTCTTGTTTGTTGAAGCGCATTGGCGGAATATGGATGGCTATTTCCTGGTCGAAATCGGCGCGCGTCTTGGGATTGGTGTTCCGGTAAAGCGCGCGGAGGACATTGGTCAGTCCGCCATTCTTCGGATTGGCAACAACCGGATACATCAGTCCTCGTTCCCAAAGGCTTTCCGACGCTTTGAGACGTATCCCACGCCAGAGATGTAAATTGCCTTACCCTCGTCATACATATCAGAGAGATCTTCTTGGTCTTTCACCCTTCGATCTTGTCGCCTCATTCTGGCGTAGAAATCGTTAGAACTATCGTTGTTATTGCTCATTGCTTTCTCACTTCATAGCGGTTTAGGTGAATATCACGGGCCAAGCGAGCTTGATTGCTAAGTTGGCCCAGATATCCCGTGGTGAACTTGGCAAGCTCACGAGTCAGGTGGTCGATTCGGTGCTGGAGGGTCGGATCGGTCTGGCCGTAACGCTGGTCGGTGCGTTGCTGCTCAAGGGCTCGATCAAGTTGGAGACGTATCGAGATCTCGTTCTCATCGACCTCAGCGAACAACTCCAACTCCTCCTCCCCAAGGACCTGACGGCGCAGGGGGAGCCTCCGGAGTTCATCGACGTTCACCCGTGCCCCAGCGACAAACTGAGAGGAATCCGCGGATAGGACAGGACCGATCTCGGCAAGGCAGTAGGCCAGGGCGTCGATGATGTCGTCGTTCTTCAGCTTCCGACCGTCGTAAGCGATGCCGGTGTACTGATTGACGAACTCCGGACCCGTCTCAGAGGTCAGAACGTCGCGGCAGATGTAGAGCTTTCCAGAGCCCAGAGCCGGGCTGATGGCTTCGATGATGCGCCGTCCCTTGGTGGCGTTGCCGGTGTTCCGCTTCTCGGGAATGAGGGGCCACCCGCGAGCCTGGAGGGCGTTCATCAAGACCATGCCGAACGTGCTGGCCTTGCTCTCCTCAATCACCAGCTTGTTCGTGCCATACTGGGCGATGAGGGAAGCGGTTCGCTCGATAGCGTCCTGAACGGAGACGCCTCGAACCCCCGTAGCCACCCGGATCACGGCGCGGCCACCCGCCGTCACTCCCACGATGGACAGGCCGATAGCGTCACGACCACTCAGGCCAGATGCGGGATCTACCGCCGCAACGATCTGGGTATAGGGAGCGAGGTCCGGCGACACGGAACCCACACCGTGCCACTCATCGCCGTCCTGTGTAGACCCACGAGGAAGGCCGACAAGGGCGGGACCACCCCCAGTGATTTCGATAGGAGCTTGCGGGTTCAGTGAGGGCCAGTCGATGACCGGCAACTCACACAGCTTGAGGGGCTGTTCCTTGGTGACGGTGTCGGAGAGATCCAGACGGTAATGCAGGGCGAACAGTTGCTTGGTGACCGTCTTCCGGGTCTGCGCGATGTTCTCGGGAGAGAAACGAGCGGGCCAGCGGGACTCGAAGACCTCCTCACCGTCGATGATGTCGCTGGTGAAGATGCACGCCTGGAACACGGTCCAAGCTTCCGACCGCTTAAGGCGGCCATAGAGGGAGAACGTGGACTGGGGCGTTCCCAGCATCTTCTTCTGAGCGCCAGGGCTGGCGATGAACTCCAACTCCGAAAGGGCTTCCTCCAGCTTATCGACGGCCTCCGGAGTGCCGTCCTTCGGCGTCTCGATATCGTCCCCAATGATGAGCGTGGCACGGAGACCGGTGATCTGGGAGCCGATCCCGCGACAGGTGAGGGAGATGGACATTCCCAGCTTGCCCTTCGCCGGGGCGACCTCTAGCTGAAACGCACTGTCTAATTGTTCGTCATCGGGGCGGAGTTCCTCCAGCAAGGGACAGCCGTCCAGAAACCCTCGCACCGCCTTCAGCATACGTTTGGCATGGCTCTCGGCAGACGACACGACCAACACGACTTCCAGCGGGTTCCGCCAGAGCCGCCAAGACACAAACATGGACGTGATGGTGCTTTTCGCGGAGCCACGGGACGCGAGAAGGACAACGTTCGGGTCCTTGCTGAGGAGGGCGTCAAGAATGTCCTCGTGAATGGGACCCCAATCTTCCCATCCCCCCATGACGGGCTTGAGGACTTGGCAGAAGTTCACGAACGCCGCCCGCTCGTCCTTCATCTCGCCGCCCCCAGCGGGGTCACCAGCGACACGAGTGACCCGCTTCAGGAGTTCGATGAGTTCAGCCCGTTCCTGGTCTGCCTTAGGGTCCTCAGCGATCGCGTAGAGCCTGGTAACCCGCTCCTCCAAAACACGGTCGAACTCCCGCCACTCGTTCTTCTGGTCAGGCCAGCCACGGGGGTGGTCGGGCGCGCCGTAGATGGACACGTAGTCGCCTTTGGGAGGACGACCCCTCTCAACGCCACGAGCCTTCGCCTTCTCAGCCCCTGCTCGGCCAGCACAGGACATGCAGCGGCGGGAGACCCCGTCAGGCTCACTTTTGTTCGGGCGGTAGCTCCTCCACTCGATGGGCTTGGTTTCTCCGCATTCGCTACAGGTGCGGGGCTGGCCGAGTCTTGCCTCATAGGCGGGAGGTAGCTTCAGCCCCGTTGAGCGGGGCGGTACGGTCTTGCTCACAAATCAGGGTCTCCAGAAACACGAAGGGCGACCCAAAGGCCGCCCCGCGTGAATGTCGTCAGTTCAGGAAGGAGAGAGGCGGGGCCTTAGCCGATCCGCAGTCCCATGCGCCGCGCCGTGATGATGTCGGTCTTGGTCTCACGACCACCCACGTTGACCTTTACGGTCGGGATGTCGGCAGATGGCTTGCTGTAGACGTACCGGTGGGCGAGGTCCTTGAAGCCCGATGCGTCACCGAGGAACAGAGCCCGTGTGAAGATGCTGGCAAGGTCCATCTTTGGAACGTTGGCGTTGACGTACGCCCAGAACCCGTCGGAGTCGGTAGCACCGAAACCGGCAACATAGCGGTTAACCGCATCCTCTACCGATGCCGCTTGGTACCGGATATCTTCCTGAACCTTGGAAAAGGGAATGCCGTGACTCTTGGCGAGCATCTGAAGGGCCTCAGGGATGCGGTCGGGGTTCATAACGACCTCACCCAGGACGGCGACGGGATTGGCTCCGATGCTCTTGATGGCTCCACTCCAGTTGGAGAAGGTCTCTGACGCGATGTTATCGACCTCCAGAGCCTCCGAAAGATCGTCCTCCGGCTGCTCCTTGGCGTAGCGCTCATCGACACGCTTTGCGATCTCCTCGTGGGAGGCGTCCTGGTACTGACCATCGGGGCCACGACGGACAAAGCCACGGGATTCCGCCTGTTCCAGGGTCATCTCGACACCCTGAACCGTGACCCGGTCAGTGGGAGCGAGTGCCTTCATAACCAGCCCGCCATCGTGCGAGCGAGCGGACGCAAGGACACCGGTCGAGTCACGGACAGCAGCAATGGGCTGGACGGTGTGGGACGTAGCGGTGGCTTGCGAGACCGTGACGGTAGCGGTCGGAGTAACGGTATCAGTCATGATAGTTCCTGAATCTATTGTGGAGTGATTATGCAAGAAGCGAGGAGAGAGGCTGATCGTTGAACAGGATCGCGTCATAATGGAGACGGCTTTCCAGCAACTCACCAGTTTGCAGCTTTGAATACGTTCCAGCCTTAACCGATGATGTAACGCGCGGCGATTCACGCAAGGAACAAAGACTGCTATTCATTGACCACTTACCGCCAACAAACTGGCCAATAACATGGGCGGTCAGGCTGTCGTCCGAGCGAATGGAAACGGTGTAGAGGTCTCCTGAAAGAGACTGGTACTGAAAATTGAACATGGTTGTTCCTTATCAGGGTAGAATGTCGGAAAGGCAAAGCTGGCCTTCGACTATAAGCGCGTCCGTGTTAGTGTTTCCGAAACCACGAGTGCATAGGTCGCGGTAGGTTCCAGGAATGAAACGGAACGGGAAACCGTCCGTGTAACCGATAGCCTTCAGGGAGCTGTCGTTCTTGTTTCCGACAAGATATGCGTCCGCTCGCTCGGAGGGCTGGGCAATGACCGACCAGATATTACCGGAGGTCGGGTTGATGAAATGGAAGCCGATCAAAGAGGGCGACCTTCGATGGCGTTCGCCGTCTTTCGCAGGGCATAACGGATCACATCGGATAGACTTCCATTGGAGCCCTGATTACGCACTAGGGTGCGGATGATCTCAATATCGGGTTCAAGATCGGTACGGAGGATGAAGCAGACGCGCTTGTTCTTCTTCGGCATGAGGAGATCCAATCAACAGAGAGTACGGCGGATACGGCTGAGAGTCGCAAGGTCCCAATGATGACAGCCGACCACACGCCGTTAGGCGTGAGATCCGACCAAGATAGAGGGAACAGGAATTGGGAAATGCCCTAAGGGCTTCACATACGACGGCTTAAGAGTGACTTAAGAGTCTTACGTATGACGATACGTAAGAGATTATGTTATGTATTCTACTTATGAGTAGGACGGTACGAGAGACGTTACGAGACACTATATGTTTATCGTAATGTCCCCCTCTCTCGCATAGGTCCGAATAATCGGTACTGGTCGAGCGACGAGCGGGAATTATGCTGTTCATATGCCAAAAAATGAGAGGTCCCTAGCATCTCAGCTAAGGACCTCACACCCAGGAAACATGACGACTAAGGTTCCCCGATACTCGGTTTCTCGGGTGATAGGGCGGAATAAATGGCATACCAGATAAGGTGTCGTATCGTCGTTATGGCATACCTGATGTGGTGTCGCAGGGTGTACGTAGGAGGACGTGCGAGGGACTGAAAGGATGCCAGGGAAGGCCATAAGCACACAAATATCAGTGTTGAATTAGATCGTGCTGCTTCAGTCTGGACGCGAACCCTCAGCCCCTCGGCTCGGCCTCATGCGTCCCTCGCTTGGCATCGCTCGTCACTCGTGGCAGCATCGAGCCGCCGATCCCGTGCGGAGCTAGGTCAGAGATGAGTAGCATCGCATAGGATTAGGGTGCGGACTCCAGTCTCAGGCAAAAGCACCCCGACTTTCCATAATTGCCCTTGTGCGACTTTCAATCCGAGTCAGATCAATGACTTACGGGATGCCCTGAGATTATTTGCATTCCTATACTATATATAGTGGGTCGCCCCAGGCGATTAACCATTTGCCTTGCCTGACTCGTGTCTCATTCAGGAATGCGGTCCGATCAACGTGCAAGACTGAGGAGGGCTGAAGGCTGGTCGGCAGGGCAGGGAAGGCACCCCCGCCCGCCCTCGCTCGTGACCCCTGGAGGTCGTTAGGGGTGGCACGGGGGAACGCGCGTCTGCGTGCGTGCGTACATGGCCTCTCGCGAATGTGGCCCTGTACCCAGCTTGCTGATAGCAAGCCAGAGAGCATGAATATGGATGGGATCGTCATTCGTGATGTCAGCGGTGCTGACATCAATCCAGTTCTCGGGCAGTGGCATCAGTAGATTATTGCAAATTCAATAGGACGTTCTATGACGCTTCTTCGTCCATTCTTTTCGATGTTTCCACGGCATTGAATCTCTTTGCCGTCGCCATGAGCCTCCACAGCTATATCGTACTCAGCGCCAAGAAGCGCAACTTGGACTTTTCTCGGGCTTTCAGAGGCAATGTCGAGTACAACAACGCGACCAACATCGCTGCGTGGTTCCCTTTTAAGTGATACAACATAACCCTGAATTACGGCGTCAGGCTCGTCTGCATTTGCACGTAGGAAGTTGGCAGCATCCTCGAACAATGCTTTATCGCTCCTAAGCAAAGTAAAGTTGCTCTTTATATCGTCTCTCATCGGACGCCCCGCTGCCCAATTGAGATCTAATCCGATCTCGCCATCGCCCCCAGCGCCTGATAAATTGGCAAGTGCTGAGCAAAGATTTGCACTAACGCCATCTCGAACGACCTCAGAGAAATCCGATATTGTTCCCTGTCGAGCGACTGACAACGCACTTTCAACAGCTACACAGAAACGTTTTGTTACCCGCCTCGAAAAAGGCTCGATACTATCGCCTGGACGCTCGTCAAAGAATTGGTTCAGATCGGTCGCTGTCCTAAGCGATGGGACGGGTGATTGAATTGCAAATATGAAGCTACCTTCTCTTGTGTGCCCTAGCCTCAAGCTTTCCAAATAGCTAGAAACTTCCTTCTTTTGCCTGGATTGATAAACAGCCTTACGCATCACCTCTGCGGAAGCTGAGAATGTTAGTGCATCGAATCCATCGCGTACCAGAGCTAAACCATCAGTGAGCGGGATCGTCTGGGCCCCTATCGGAGTTTCGCGTCTGAGGGTGAGTACATCCGCTTCAGTCCCTAAGAGATCTTCATAAACGAAGTTAGCATCTCTCGACTCAACAAGAGAAAGAGTGTCAATGATACGCTCTACGAAAAAGGGATAGTTCTTGTCGCCCTCATGACTCGGAACGAACACCTTGATATCATCGCCGTCAATGCTTTTGCGCCATGGCACAAGGAAGCCATCTGACGAGTTATCCTTCTGCCACTCCTTCGAGCGCAGGTAAATTTCAATGGAGCTTGCGTCCAGCGACTCAAGGCTGTGACGATCCGGAAACCGATTCATCATAACGGCTCCTTCCTCCCAATGCGCCCCATGATGGCGCGTAACGATCTGGGTGTCAGGCGTTTCTTCGTAGGTATACGGATCGTCACATTATCGGTATTGGTCAATGCGGGAAGCCCCGTCAGGCACTTCCAATAAGCACACCGCATTAAGGTCAATCCGTTTGAATTTTGATGCAGCCAGGGAGCCGGATGATGCGGAAGTGCGAGGACAATCAGAATTCGCGGTATATGGGATGCTACGTCCCGAAGATCATCATAGTTGTTTACGGGAATTGGGTAACGAATTTCCCGGCCGTAGTGTATATTTTGAGATGTGCATTTTAACTGTACGCCTAAAAACGGAGATGATGTCTCTCCTATCTTCCCTTTTGCATGAATGATGCAATCGATGCTGTCATTGTCGACTGCAAGATTACCGACGATGAGGTCTGCGTAGGTTGCCACGGCATGCAAAAAAGCAACGCTGAACTGCTCCTTCTTCGCCGATTTCGCTAAAATTGGCCCATACATGCGCACCTCCCATCTCGCGAGGAGGTAACTACAAGCGGTGGGAGAATGCAAGAGCTGCACATAACGAAACGCGCGTATCATCGTGGTGTGAGGGACGCTCATGCACCTTGCTCACTGATCCATTTAAGCTCAAACCGCACGCCTCCCTTAGCCCCACACTCGTTGCACTTCAGGTGCTTGGATAGCTCTCTAAGGGTCACGTCGGGTCCCGCAGAGCGTGCCAGCGTCATCGGATCGATATCCCGCATGGTGTGGCACGCCTCGCACACAGCGGATAGGACCGCGACAGGGCGAAACAGATCTCCAACCCTCACTGCATAGAAGGGGATGATCTTGGCTGGCCCGTTCTTGGTTCGTTCACTCATGGGGATGAGGATGGAGCGGGAACCGGGTGCGGTCAAGGGAGGGGGTTAAGGATCATTGGCCGGGGCTGCAAGCCCCTCAGGCACGGGCAGGAGGCGTTCTGAGGACGTAGGGGCTACGAGGGTAGCTGGGAAGTGGCGGAACGAATGACGCCCGCGCCCCCGCCCCTATTAGCTGGGATACCCAATCAACTCCAGTGCCTTGCGCTTTGTATCGATAGACGTTCCACCTGAGTAGAGCCCATACGTCATCGTGGGCTTGTCGTGCCCCAGGATGTCAGCCGACACGTTCTCAGGCACTCCCGCGTCCTCCAATAGGGTCGCTACGGTCTTCCGGAGGGAGTGGTAAACGTGAGCCTCTCCGAACCCGAGAGCCGCCTTCAGCCGCCCAAACCGCTTTCCTATGGCGTTGCTGCGGTCCCCGTACTTGTTGGGCGTTAGGCCGGATAGGACGTACCCATCCTCACTCGATCCTAAAAGCCGATCCATTGTCGGCTTGAGCTTCGAGTGGACAGGGACCTTGCGCCAACCAGCGGCGGTCTTGGCGTCCTCGATAGCGATCACGTCATGCGCGACCTTATCGACCTTCAGTGCGCATAGCTCCTCGATCCGGGCTCCGGTCCACATCCCGAGTCGGATGAGGTCGGCAAGAGGCTTGTCGTTCTTCTCTACGGCAGCGTTGAGGAGCTTCACGACCTCCTCAGCGGTGAAGGGCTGGCGGTCATCCGAACCATTCTCTTTTTTCGATGCCTTGGGCATAGAGAGCTTTTCGAAGGGGAGAGCATTCTCCGACACAGCTTCGATGGAGGTCAGGTAAGCCCAATATCCTCTTAGCTCCGACAGAGAACGACGGATGGTGGCGACAGCCTTCCCACCTTCGCCAAGCTTGTTCACCCACCGCTGAACGGTTTTTCGCTGAACATCCTGGAGGTATGGGAACTCCTCAGCGAACCGCTGGACCGTTGCCCGCTTCATATCAACGGTCTTGGCTTCGTTGTTGAGGGTTCGGAGATACTCCTCCAGATGCTCATCGAGCCGCGTGAGTTGCCCTGTAGCGATCCCTATGAACCGTGCGGCCTGGTCGTGAGGCTCGGTACCGGTGTCCTCAGGGTTCTCCCCATCATGCACTCGTGCGATCCGGCGGGCCTTGTGCATGATGCGATGCCGAATGACGCCCCGTTCATGCGTAGGGGCATTCTCCAGGATCTTGCGCCAGAACAGGGCGTCCTCCTCAATGGGATCGGTGGAGCCCTTACGCGCCTTTGAGATCTCTGAGAGCCACTGAGCCTCCAGGATTGCTGCACGCTGGCGGGCGGTAGCCTTATCCTCGGTCTCAAGGCTTTGGACGAACCTTCGCCGACCTAGTACGCCCTGTACGTCAGAGGGAATGTCATGTAACGCGTACCATCGTTGGCGGCGCTTCTCCAGGTACATAGCAACCCCGTTCCACACACGTTTCCCACACACGTTATCTTCAGAAAACGGTAGAAATCAAGGATATCAAGGGGTGCGTGGGGGGATGGCTTCTCCTCCTGCTGGGGTCGCCACCGCTCTTGATCAGCGCTTAAACTGTTATAGTAGTAGGTTTTAGAGTTTTCGCTGAACCATTCTCCACACTTTTTGTGGGCGGTGTGATGTCATGGCGAGGCAAGCGAAACGAGAGGCGAGGTGGTGATAGCTTCTCCTTTTCGCGGTGTACGAAAAGAGCCCGACCGATAACGATACGGGCTCTCTTGTGTACGTGAGGGCAGTTGGGGTCAGTCCGTCACCCTTGCGACAGTCTGTTACGTGGTGCCGCCGCGGGCGTGTCTGCCAAGTTCAGAGCCAGAGAAAGAACGCCGCGATGGTGGTTATGGCGAGATAGTTGACGGCGTGTTTCTCATGCCGCGTGGTGATCCGGCGAACCTGCTTCAACCTGTTGATCAGGCGCTCCACGCAATGGCGCTGTCGATAAGCGTCTCGGTCAGAGGCGTGGTCGCGCATTTCATTGCCCTCGGTCGGGATGATCGGTTCGATGCAGCGCCAACGCAAGGATCTTCGGTCACCAGCAGTGTTTCTTTTGACGGTGAAGCCGCGCGTGAGCAGGAAGCGCGACAGCGAGGCGGAATGAACCGTGCCCCGCACTCGGCTTTCAGCTTGGCCGCCAGTTCGGGCATGGTGATGTCGCCCTGCGCCTCCACCCAGCCGATCAGGCACTCGGCATAGGGGACCAGCTTGCCGCCGCCGGACGGGCGCCCTTGCCGCGCCAGCTTCAATTTGGAGGACAGGTAGGGCAGGCGGCAGCATATCACGAATCCTTTTTGGAGGTTTCTGGGTGAGAGAGCCGAACAATCGGAACGAGGCGCGTGGAAGACGATAGGAAACCGGCAGGAAACGCTCTGAAAGCGTAAGGGCTACGAAGTGAGAGCATAGGTAAAGCGCCTCCTGACCGTGTTTGATGGCCTTATAATATCGCCTAAAGAGATCTTATGCGCTTGGCTTGCCACTTATCCGATCCGTGGATGAGTCAATGCGAAAACAACCACCTTACCGCTTGGATTCGGTTAACCTTTAATTAGAAAATACATCCAAGAATTCCGAGCAATTGCAAGTCCGTACCTGGAGAATGGAAGTGGCAACAGTCTCAGTAAGCAACAGCTATGATGTCGGCTTCGATTTCATGTTAAGTGACATCATTGATCTGTCAGAGCATAATGTTCTCGAGGTTACGGAAAGCTATGTTAGGACGTCGAGTCATTATGAAAATGAAATTTTCGTTGCAGAGTTTTGGGGGTCGTTTTCTGGCGGCGGTATGATCCCTATAGATGGTGTTGTGAAGATTATAAATGATGACATAGGCCGAGGCGGCAGCCCCGCTGCTCCTGGCATTGTTATTTCTGATATAAATACAACTTGGGCTGAATTGAACTCCGGAGCTCTCACCTGGGGAGATGTACTATCGGGAAACGATAGCATAATTGGTGGGATGCATGGAGATATTATTTACTCTGGTTCAGGAAGCGATCATGTGCTAGGGGCAGTCGGAAATGATAGCATTTACGGTGCACAGGCAAATGATACCCTGTCTGGAGGTCAGGGCGATGACTTCATCAACGGCGGTCTCGGCAGTGATTTTTTGAAGGGCGCTCTTGGCAATGACGTCCTAAGAGGTGGATTGGACAGCGATATCATCCAGGCAGGAACCGGGGAGGATATCATTTTCGGTGGCGCGGGTGATGATTGGGTTACTGGAGGGGCTGGGAACGATACTGTAACCGGTGGCGCCGGATCGGACGTCTTCGTGCTTACTCCAGGAATGGATACGGACGTGATTATCGATTACCGCTACGCTGAGGGCGATATGATGCGCGTGTCATCCGGCAGTATCGTCTCGAACACTTATGACGCCTCAGGAAATGTTGTTCTCTCCTTCGCACAAGGTGGAACTGTAACGCTGGTCGGCGTAACCGACCAAAATACTCTGAACTATGCCTATTTTTGAGCGCCGATCAGATCTGGCCAAAGCTTTGGTTTTATCTTCCACCGCTCTTGCCGAGGTCTCCGCCTAACCGATTCACTTCAACTCAAACCGTATGCCACCCTTGACTCCATGATCGTTGCATTTCAGGTGCTTCGATAACTGCCTGTGCTTCACATCCGGTCCTGCGGAGCGTGCCAGCGTCATCGGGTCGAAAACCCGCTTGGTGCGGCACGCCTCGCACACAGTCGACAAGACGGCGACAGGGCGAAACAGGTCGCGAACCTTTACTGCACAGAAAAGGATTATTCTGGCCGGTTCGTTCTTGGTTTATTCGCTTGTTGGCTTGCGGATGGAACGGGAACCGGGATTGGTCAAGAGAGAGCCTTAACGGTAACGCAGATTAAGCTTCAATGGCCGGCTTCAATGGACAGGCTGCAGGAATGGAGCATTAGGCTCACTGACCTGAAACAGATAACCCGAGACTGGTTCAATTTCGCTTGGGTTGATGCCGCGCATACGAACGTTCACCGGTTCTAGCCATGCTTCACCAGCCTTGATGGTTTTGGACTCCCGGCCCTCCATTTCAATGATCATCGTTCCATGGGTGACCACCACGGTAACTGGATAGGGATGGGTGTGCCAGTCGGTAACGCCCTTTGGCCCCATCGAGGCCGCGATGACGCGGACCTCGTGCTGCATGCCCGCGGCGATATCGCCTGTGGGGGCCTTGAGCATCATCTTGGAGGAACTTGTCGGTTTGTCGTCCGCGATCACACCGGTTGCCAAGAGCAACGCACAAAAGGTGAAAGCACATGCGGGCATCAGGCGCATTTAAGCCTCCAATGAGATACCAGCCGGACATTCGCTGATCGTCTCATAGCAATGGCGGCTCAGGAACTCCTCCAAGCGGAGTACGGCGCATTGAGGCATGGGAGCGGAAGCCCGTCGGACACGGGTGGGGAGCGTTTTGAGTGCTAGGAGCGACGGTTGCCTCACTCTGACGGGCGGTAGCCTTCTTCAGCTTCGAGACTTTGGACAAGCCTGCGCCGTCCTGAATACGTCCTCCACGTCGGCGGGAATGTCATGCAACGCGTGTCATGAGGAGCCTGCCGACGGCATGAGGCATCGCGAACCATGATGCCTGCACCCGCTAACCCTTCGGTAACCATACTCTGGTTATAAGACCTCTGGCCGGGCGGTGATGCTGCTGTCCGGTCAGGTCCATAGAACTGTTAGCGGATGGAGGCTCTCGTGGTTCGTCTGGGGTCCGTCTCCACGGTCTTGGCGCTGTTGCTCCTGATGAGCGTCGTCGCGTTCGCCCCCACGCCGATGCGCGTCATGGTGCTTACGATGAGTGCTTTGTTGGCGGGGTTTTTCGTGGGAAGGCAGGCGTGATACTAGGCGTGCCAGCAAGGTGCTCAGTGAATTGAGCGTGCCAAAGGGGGCCGGCCAAGGATGCCGACGGACCCCTTGCTTCCTTGAAAGCGGTGGGGGCAGAACGGCTTCAGCCAGCGGCCGTTTTGTTTACCCGAAACTGCTTCCATCCGTGCCCCAGGGCACCTTTACCGATCAAGAGGCTTTCTGTCTCTTTTCCCGCAGGGAAAGCTCCAGCTCGATTTCCTGCCGGCTCTTCGGAGCGTTACGGACCGGATGGACATAGCACAGGCTGCGGGTCAGTGAGGCGACGCGATAGACGGCCGCACTGGCCGACAGCGGCGAGCAAAGGGAAATGGTGCGCATCCGGTCCTCCTGTTTCTTCGCTGTTGCTCACCGGCATCACCCGAGGGAACAGCGTGCGATGCGCACGATTTTAGCCAACTGTGACCGAAAAGCCATGCGTTTGGATGGTTGAGCGGCGATGTGAGGAAGCCCGAATAAGGGCCTGGAAAGACTGCTAAAAAACGAAGAAAGCAGGGTAGGGCGGCTGTGAGAAGAATGGGCCGCGCTCAGTTCCGGTCCCGCGTTTCGCCATCCCGCCGCAAGGAGGCTTCCTCCCTGAGAGCGCCGGCCACGCCCTTCCAGATGGCCTGCGAGTCGCGGTCGCCCTTCTGGGCCGCCAGGGCCGCGTAGGCGGCGGCTTGGCGTTTCGCACTCTTTCCATAGCGGCCGAGCAACAAATGGGCGATCGCCCAGAGCTGATGGCGTCGGTCCATGGCTCACCTCCTCCCGGTGGGTCGCATCGCGCCGAAGCGGCTTGCGGAACCGCCCGCCAGGGGGCACGTTTCAACAGCGACGCGTGGGTCTCCGACCACATTCTCCGAAAGAGGTCGTTCATTGGGTTGGATCGTCAAGACGCTGGTGCTCTGTTTTGTGGTCGGCTTCCTGATTTCCTTCTTCGAAATCAACCCGGCCACGATCTTCACGAGCACCTGGGAAACGGTGCAGGAGGTCATCGACCTCACCGTCGGGATCGGCGGCTGGGCGCTGCCCTACATCCTCATCGGGGCGGTGGTCGTCGTGCCGTTGTCGCTGATCGGGCTGGTGCTGCGCTGGATGCGCGCCCGGGGCCACCGCTCCTGATCCAAAGCGGCGGCCCCGGCGGACGTCAGTGCGCGTGCTTGCCGTAGAGGATGGACGGATCCGTCTCGACCTCCTGGATCGTCTCCAGCGCGCCGTTCCGCACCGCCCGGTAGAAGCAGCTCCGACGGCCGGTGTGGCAGGCGACCCCCTGCTGATCGACGATCAGCAGCAGCGTGTCGCCGTCGCAGTCGATCCGGAAATCCTTCAGTGTCTGCACCTGACCGGAGCTTTCGCCCTTGCGCCACAGGGCGCCGCGCGACCGCGACCAGTAGCAGACCCGGCCCGTCCGCAGGGTCTCCAGAACGGAATCGCGGTTCATCCAGGCCATCATCAGGATCTCGCCGCTGCCCTCGGCCTGCGCGATGGCGGGCACCAGCCCGTCCCCGTTGAAGGCGATGGCGGCGAGGACATCCTCGAACGGTGCGTCGAACGCGGGTGCGTCCGTCATGACATGCACTCCCTGGAAAAGCTTGGGATACCAGCCCTTTAAAGGGCGTTCTTCATGCGCTCGAAGCCGCGCTCGAGGTCGCGGATCAGATCGTCCACGTCCTCCAGCCCGGCGTGCAGACGGAGCAGGAGCCCCGGCTCTTCCCAGCGGGTCGCCGTGCGGATCGCGGCGGGCTTCGCCGGCAGGATCAGGCTTTCGAAGCCGCCCCAGCTGTAGCCCATGCCGAACAGCTCCAGCCCGTCGAGCATGGCCGCCAGGGCCGGCTTCGGCACCTGGTTCACGAGGATGCCGAACAGGCCGCAGGAGCCCGTGAAGTCACGCTTCCACAGGGCATGGCCGGGGAAGTCGGTGCGCGCCGGATGCAGGACGCGGGTGACCTCCGGCCGAGCCGCCAGCCAGTCGGCGAGCGCCAGGGCCGTCTGTTCGTGCCGCTTCAGCCGCACCGACAGGGTGCGCAGGCCGCGCAGGCCAAGGAAGAGGTCGTCCGGCCCGGCGGCGGTGCCGACGCGCACGGCGGTGCGCTTGACCTCCAGCCAGCTCTCCTCGTTGCACACGATGACGCCGAGCATCGCGTCGGCGTGGCCCACGATGTATTTCGTCGCGGAATGGATCGACACGTCCACCCCGTGCCTCAGCGGCTGGAACAGCAGCGGAGTCGCCCAGGTGTTGTCGATCATCACCTTGGCGCCGGCGGCCTTGGCCGCGGCGGCGATGGCCGGGACGTCCTGCACCTCGAAGGTCAGGGAGCCGGGCGACTCGATATAGACCAGGCTGGTGTTCGGGCGCAGCAGCGCCGCGATTCCGGCACCCACGGCGGGGTCGAAATACTCGACCTCCACGCCGAAGCGGGCCAGCGTTTCATTCGCGAAACGGCGCGTCGGCCCGTAGGCGCTGTCGGTGATCAGGATGTGGTCGCCCGCCTTGGCGAAGGCGAGCAGCGCGGTCGTGATCGCGGCGAGGCCCGAGGCGGCGCTCACCGCCCGGTACCCGCCCTCCAGCTCGGCCACGGCCTTCTCGAAGGCCTGGGAGGTCGGGGTGCCCATGCGCCCGTACTGAACCGTCTCGAACGGCGCCCGGTCGGCGCCCTCCAGTGCTTCCAGAGTCGGGAAGAGAACGGTCGAGCAGTGGTAGACCGGCGGGTTCACGATGCCGAAATTGGCGTGCGGGTCGAGGCCTGCGTGAACGAGCCTCGTGTCCGGTTTTGTGTCTTTCATGAAACAATCCGAAATGCCGAAACGGTTGTGGGACAGCTTCTCATCCATGACGCGGGGAGGCCATGGAAGATTCTGACTTTTGCCTTTGATCCCTCCCCGAAGGGGCGGATGGGCTTGACCCAATTCTGCCACGGAAGATTGGACAAGGCCGACGCTGTTGTGCACTCTTGCGCAATTCGCGTAGCTCGTATGCGTCCCGCAAGGGGCAATGGGAGCCGGCGACTTTCATCAAGAGCGCAAAGAACAGGGTGGAGCTTACAACGATGAAATCGGGACTTCTCGCCGCGGCGGCGGCTGCGATGGTGATCGGCGCTGTTTCCGGCGCTCAGGCCGGTGCGACGCTCGATGCCGTGAAGGCCAAGGGCTTCGTGCAGTGCGGCGTGAACACGGGTCTGGCCGGCTTCAGCAACCCCGACAGCTCGGGCAACTGGAGCGGCCTGGACGCCGACTACTGCCGCGCCGTCGCCGTGGCCCTCTTCAACGACCCGACCAAGGTCAAGTTCACGCCGCTGTCCGCGCAGCAGCGCTTCCCGGCCATCCAGTCGGGCGAAGTGGACATGCTGTCGCGCAACACCACCGCGACGCTGACCCGCGACACCTCCGTCGGCCTGAACTTCGCCCCGGTCACCTTCTATGACGGCCAGGGCTTCATGGTGAGCAACAAGCTCGGCGTGAAGAGCGCCAAGGAGCTGAACGGCGCCACGGTCTGCGTGCAGTCCGGCACCACCACCGAGCTGAACCTCGCGGACTACTTCCGCGCCAACAACATGTCCTACAACCCGGTCGTCATCGAGTCGCAGGACGAGGTCAACGCGGCCTTCTTCGCCGGCCGCTGCGACGTGCTGACCACCGACGCGTCCGGCCTCGCCGGCGTGCGCGCCTCGGTCGCCCCGAACCCGGCCGACTACACCATCCTGCCGGAGATCATCTCCAAGGAGCCGCTCGCCCCGGCCGTCCGCCACGGCGACGAGCAGTGGTACGACATCGTGAAGTGGGTGGTCTACGCGACCATCGACGCCGAGGAGAAGGGCATCACCTCGAAGAATCTCGACCAGTTCCTGAACAGCCAGAACCCGGACGTCCAGCGCCTGCTGGGCACCTCGGCCGGCATGGGCAAGGCGCTGGGCCTCGACGAGAAGTGGGCCTACAACGTCATCAAGACGATGGGCAACTACGGCGAGATCTTCGAGCGCAACGTCGGCGCCAACACCCCGCTGAAGCTGGCCCGCGGCGTCAACGCCCTGTGGACCAACGGCGGCCTGCAGTACGCTCAGCCGCTCCGCTGAGCCCTTTCGGCAAGAACCGCCCGCCCCTTACGGGCGCGGGCGGTTCTCGTCATTTCGGGGCGGCGGCGAAGGGGGCCGGACCACAAGGCTCCCACGCCGGCATCCGCACCGTCGTCTGGAAAAAGTCGCGCGGCCGGCGCGGCGGATCGTCGGGGAGGCGTCCGCCCGCTCTTGCGCGCGACGGGTATGATCGGGAGAAAGCTGTGTCCAGCGACGCCCAGGATAGCCGGCGCGGATCCTCGCCCGGCGGCTTCACCTTCTCTCTCAGCGATCCGACCTTCCGCGCCGCGGTCTACCAGATCCTGGTGATCGGCGCGGTCGTCGCACTCGGCTGGTATCTCATCTCCAACACGCTGGAGAACCTCGCCCGGCAGGCCATCGCGACCGGCTTCGACTTTCTCGAGCGCGAAGCCTCCTTCGGCATCGGCGAGCACATGATCGATTACGCGCCGAGCGACAGCTACGGGCGCGCCTTCCTGGTCGGCGTGCTGAACACGCTGAAGGTGTCGATCATCGGCATCGTCATCGCCACCATCCTCGGCACGCTGATCGGCATCGCGCGCCTGTCCAGCAACTGGCTGGTGGCGAAGCTCGCCTCGGTCTATGTCGAGACGATCCGCAACATCCCGCCGCTGCTGCAGCTCTTCTTCTGGTACGCGGTGGTGACGGAGACCATGCCGGCGGTGCGCCAGGCATTGAACCCGCTCCCGGGCGTGTACCTGTCGCAGCGCGGCATGTGGATCCCGGTGCCGTCGGCGGATCCGGTCTGGGCCTACATGGGCTATGCGCTGCTCGCCGGGATCGTCCTGGCCTTCGTGATCCGCCGCTGGGCGGCCGCGCGGCAGGCTCGCACGGGACAGCCCTTCCCGGCCGGCTGGGCGTCGCTCGGCGTGATCCTCGGCCTTCCGCTAGCCGTCTATATCGCGGGCGGCGCGCCCACCGCGCTCGACGTCCCGGAGCTGGCCGGCTTCAACTTCCGGGGCGGCCAGAACGTGTCGCCGGAATTCTTCGCCATCCTGATGGGCCTGGCGGTCTACACCGCCGCCTTCATCGCCGAGGTCGTGCGCAGCGGCATCGTCGCGGTCAACTGGGGCCAGACGGAAGCCGCGCGCGCGCTCGGCCTGCCGTCGGGACCGACGCTGCGGCTGGTCGTGCTGCCTCAGGCGCTGCGCGTCATCGTGCCGCCGCTCACCAGCCAGTATCTGAACCTCGCCAAGAACACCTCCCTGGCGCTGGCCATCGGCTATCCGGACTTGGTGTCGATCGCCAACACGACGATCAACCAGACCGGCCAGTCGATCGAAGGCGTGGCGCTGATCATGGGATCCTTCCTCACGATCAGCCTCAGCATTTCGCTTTTCATGAACTGGTACAACAAGCGCATCGCGCTGGTGGAGCGGTAAGCCATGACGGACAATGTTCACAGCGCCGCAGGCGCGCCGGACGAGCGTCCGCCGTCCAGCAGCGTGGGCCTGCTCGGCTGGCTCCGCGGCAACCTGTTCAACACCTGGTACAACGCGCTGCT
Organism: Azospirillum sp. SYSU D00513; assembly: GCF_017356015.1. Taxonomy (GTDB): domain Bacteria; phylum Pseudomonadota; class Alphaproteobacteria; order Azospirillales; family Azospirillaceae; genus Azospirillum. The sequence goes on along the minus strand of NZ_JAFIQV010000059.1, from coordinate 15,286 downwards.
GACGGTGCTCATCATCGGCGGGCTGATGCGCGTGATCCCGCCTCTGCTCGACTGGCTGATCTTCAGCGCCCACGGCTTCGGCGCCCAGGCGACGGAGTGCCGCGTGCCGGACAGCGGGGCCTGCTGGGGCTTCGTCGGCGACAAGCTGCGCTTCATCATGTTCGGGACCTTCCCGTACGACCAGCAATGGCGCCCGCTGGTGACCATCGCCATCTTCATCGCGCTGCTGCTGGCGAGCTGCGACCGCCGCTTCTGGAAGCCCTGGCTGGCGCTGCTCTGGGCCGCGGGCCTCGCCGCCGTCTCCGTGCTGATGTGGGGCGGGGTGTTCGGCCTGACCTATGTCGAGAACGCGCTGTGGGGCGGCCTGCCGCTGACCCTCATTCTGTCGGTGATCGGGCTGGCCGTGGCCTTCCCGGCGGCGATCCTTCTGGCGCTCGGCCGGCGCTCGGACATGCCGGCGATCCGGGTCATCTCGGTCACCTACATCGAGCTGATCCGCGGCGTGCCGCTGATCAGCCTGCTGTTCATGGCGTCGGTGATGTTCCCGCTGTTCCTGCCGACGGGCGTCACCATCGACAAGCTTCTGCGCGCCCAGGTCGCCTTCATCATGTTCGCCGCCGCCTACATGGCCGAAGCCATCCGCGGCGGCCTCCAGGCCATCCCGAAGGGTCAGTACGAGGCGGGCGACGCGCTCGGCCTGTCCTACTGGCAGAACATGCGCAAGGTGGTGCTGCCGCAGGCCCTCGCCATCGCCATCCCGCCGCTGGTGAACACCTTCATCAGCTTCTTCAAGGACACCTCGCTGGTCATCATCATCGGCCTCTACGACCTGCTGGGGACCGCGAAGGCGGCGTTGACCGATCCGGCCTGGCGTGGCTTCTACCGCGAGGCCTACCTGTTCATCGGCCTGATCTATTGGGCCTTCTGTTTCTTCATGTCCAAGTACAGCCAGAAGCTGGAACGGGATCTGAACCGCAGCCACCGCCGCTGACGTAGGGGAGTAAGACAACCATGGCCGAAGCCGTGAGCAACGCGCGCCACTTCCCCGAGGGCGGGGAGATCATCAAGTGCATCGGCGTGCACAAATGGTATGGCGAATTCCATGTCCTGAAGAACGTGAACCTCAGCGTCGCCAAGGGCGAGCGCATCGTCGTCTGCGGCCCGTCGGGGTCCGGCAAGTCGACGATGATCCGCTGCCTCAACCGGCTGGAGGAACACCAGAAGGGCCAGATCATCGTCGACGGGATCGAGCTGACCGGCAACCTGAAGAACATCGAGCTGGTCCGGCGCGAGGTCGGCATGGTGTTCCAGCACTTCAACCTGTTCCCGCACCTGACGGTGCTGGAGAACTGCACGCTCGCCCCGATCTGGGTCCGCAAGATGCCCAAGGCCCAGGCCGAGGAAATCGCGATGACCTACCTGACGCGGGTGCGCATCGCCGAGCAGGCCAACAAATATCCGGGCCAGCTCTCCGGCGGCCAGCAGCAGCGCGTCGCGATCGCCCGCTCGCTCTGCATGAACCCCAAGGTCATGCTGTTCGACGAGCCGACCTCGGCACTCGACCCGGAGATGGTCAAGGAGGTGCTGGACGTCATGATCGGCCTCGCCGAGGACGGCATGACGATGCTTTGCGTCACCCATGAGATGGGCTTCGCCAAGAGCGTCGCCGACCGGGTGATCTTCATGGACCGCGGCGAGATCATCGAGCAGAACACGCCGGAGGAGTTCTTCAACAACCCGCAGTCGGACCGGACGCGGCTGTTCCTCAGCCAGATCCTGAACCACTGACCGGGGCTCCCGGCCCGAGAAGATCGTCGTACCGGAAAGCACCGGAACGGAAAGAGGGGTGGAAGGGAAACTTTCCACCCCTTTCGCATGGCATCCCGGCTTTGCGGGGTAGCGAGCCGGATCGTTTTCGGGTTCAATCGGCGCAGCTGTTCACCTCCCCAACGCCGCCCGCGAGGAGCTTCATGGAGCTGCTGATCCCCCGTCCCGGCATCGGCCAGATCAAACCCTACCGTTCGATCCAGCCCGCCGGGGAGGACCGTTCCTGGGTCGACCTGTCGCTCACCGTGAACCCGCTGGGGCCGAGCCCGATGGCGCTCAACGCCTACCGGCAGAACGCCACGCAGATTCACCGCTATCCGGACGTCCGGCAGGAGAAGCTGCGCCGGGCCATCGCGCGGCGCCATGGGCTGGACTGGAACCACATCGCCTGCACCGCCGGATCGGACGAGATGATCCATCTCGTGACCCAGGCCTTCGCCGGGCCGGGGGACGAGGTGCTGTGCCACGAGTACGGCTATCGCGGCTTCCTGAAGGCGATCCGGGCGTCCGGCGCCACCCCGGTGGTGGCCGCCGAGCGCGACATGATGGTCGATGTCGAAGCCATGATCGACCGGGCGAACGGGAAGACGAAGATCTGCTTCCTCGCCAACCCGAACAACCCGACCGGCACCTACATCCCGGCCGAGGCGGTGCAGCGCCTGCGCGCGGGCCTGCCGGCCCACACGCTGCTGGTGCTCGACTGCGCCTACGCGGAGTTCTGCCGCCGCACCAACTATGAGGACGGGACGGAGATCGTCGAAAGCTCCGACAATGTCCTGATGGTGCGGACCTTTTCGAAGATCCATGGGCTTGCGGGCCTGCGCATCGGCTGGGGCTATGGCCCTGCCAAGGTCATCGACGCGGTCAACCAGATCCGCAGCCCCTTCAATGTCGGTTTCGCCGCCCAGGCCGCCGCCATCGCCGCCCTGTCCGACACGGAGCACGAGCGGGCATCGCTGGAGCACAACGACCGCTGGCTTCCCTGGCTCTCCAAGGAACTCAGCTTGATCGGCCTGCGCGTCTATCCCAGCGCCTGCAACTTCCTCCTCGTCCGCGTCCCGCCCGACCCGTCGCTGGGCGTCCAGGCGGTGACCGAGCATCTGGCCCGGCGCGGCATCCTGGTGAAGGACGTTTCCGATTACGGGCTCACCGACTGCCTGCGCATCACCGTCGGCCGGGAGGACGAGAACCGAGCCCTGGTCGACGCCTTCGCGGAAATCCTGAGCTGACGCGTAGCCCAACGAGGACACGCCGGTAGGTTGGTCCAAGCGGCTGTGATCCAACTGGCCGAGGCCGGCACCGGCACACACATGTAGCAGGTAAATAGGAGAATTGATCCATGACGGAGCCTGTCCTGCCGCGGCCGAGAGAGGCCCCACTTTTCCGGGACGCCGGCAGCCAAGCCGTGCGCATTCCTCCGGAGTTCGAGCTTCCCGGCGAGATGGTGCGGATCAGCCGGGACGGCGACCGGCTGATCATCGAACCGGTGCGCAAGAAAGGAGTCCTTGCGCTGCTTGAGAGTTGGGAACCACTGGACGAGGATTTTCCTGATATCGAGGACAAACCCCTCCCGCCCCGTGAATTCCTGTAATGCGCTACATGCTCGACACCAATGCCTTAAGCGAGCTGATTAGAAACCCAGGCGGCAAGGTCGCGATGAATGTGCGCCGTGTCGGTGAAGACGCAATTTGCACCAGCATCGTGGTAGCGGCGGAACTCCGTTACGGTGCCGCAAAGAAGGGTTCAGCCAAGCTAACGCGAAGAGTCGAGGATTTGCTCGCCGACATCCAAGTGCTGCCGCTCGATGTACCGACAGATGCCGAGTACGGCGCTATCCGTTCCGAACTCGACTCCATTGGGCAGCCCATTGGCGGCAATGACCTGTTGATTGCGGCTCATGCCCTTGCGCATCGCCTGACGCTGGTGACTGCCAATGAACGCGAGTTCCAGCGGGTCCGAGGTCTCAAATTGGAAAATTGGCTCCGATAGTGTGCTGTACGGAAAGAGGTGTGTGAGGCGATTGCCTTATGATCCTCCGACGGCAGGACAAACAAACGGGATTGCGCACCCTGGGTCAGGATTCCTGGTGTGATCGGTTGATCGGAATCTGCGGCGCGGCGCTCCGGGGAAGCCAGCCGGCGAGGCGGGGGTCCTGGATCTCGCGCGCGACGTGGCGGACCGGGGTGAAGCCCATGGACAGGTAGAGGGGAAGCGCCTTGGGGTGGTCGAAGCTGCAGGTGTTGACGACCAGCCGCCGGGCGCCGCCCTCCCAGGCGAGGCGCACCGCCGAATCGAGCAGCCAGGGGCCGAGCTTGCGGCCGATGTAGTCGGGGATCAGCCCGAAATAGGCAAGGTCGGTCGCCTCGCCCCGGGATTGGCCGCGGCGGTCGATCTCCGCATAGCCGGCCGGCGTCCCGTCCACGTACAGCACCCAGACCTCCACGCGCGGATCCGCGACGATCGCCGTCAGCTCGCCATGCGGCAGCCGCCGGCGTTCGTTCCACAGCCAGGGCTCCCCGACCGTGTCGTAGAGATAGCGGTAGAATGACGCAGTGGGCGGATTGGCGCGCAGCAAGGTGACATCGCCCGCCGGACGGGGCAGGGGGGCGTGGCCGGGCGGAGCCTTCATTTCCAGGTACGTAACGATCACCGACAGCCGCCCGGCCGGTACGGCCGACGGCTGGCCGGAGCGTGGCTTGCCGGACATGTCAGAAATCCCCGTCAGGCCCCGGCAGGGCCGGTCGCGAGCGGCAGGTCGGGGCGCAGGCCCCATTCCGCCCAGGAGCCGTCATAGACCGCGACGTCCGTCTTTCCGGCGACGGCGAGCCCGAGCGCCACGACGCAGGCGGTGACGCCGCTGCCGCAGGAGGTCACGACCGGCCGGGACAGGTCGATGCCGGCGGCGGCGGCGCGTTCGCGGATGGTGTCGGCCGGCAGCATGGTCTTGGCAGACGGATCGATCAGGTCGGTGAAGGGCAGGTTGAGGCTGCCCGGAATGCGGCCGCTGCGCCGTCCCGGCCATGGCTCGACCACCTCGCCCCGGAAGCGGTCGCCGGAGCGGGCGTCCACGACCTGTTCGTCCGCCCGGTCGATGTTGGTGAGCACGTCCTCGGCCCGGCGCAGCAGTTCCGGCCTGAGGCGTGCCGTGAAGATACTGGCGGTGACCCGCGCCGGACCGGCTTCGACCGGGCGGCTCTCGGCGAGCCATTTCGGCAGGCCGCCGTCCAGCACGGCGACGCGGTCATGCCCGAACAGGCGGAACATCCACCAGACGCGCGCGGCGGCGGTGGCGATGCCGCCCCCGTCATAGACGACCACGGTATCCCCGCTGGCGACACCCAGCGCGCCCACCCGCTCCGCGAAGCGGTCGGCGCCCGGGACCATGTGGGGCAGGGGGGCCGTGTCCGGCTCGGCGATCTCGTCGATGTCGAAACGGGCGGCGCCGGGGATGTGGCGCTGCTCGAACTCCGCCTGCGGGTCCTTGGGCACGCCCGGCATGTACCAGGTTGCGTCGAGGACGCGCAGGCCGAAGTCGCCGAGATTGGCCGCCAGCCAATCGGTGGAAACGAGCGGGCCGGACGGAAGGTCGGTCATGACGGTCTCGCGTGCGGTGGGATCAGGAGGCCAGCCAGTCGGGGACCGGCAGACCCTTCTCGCGCAGGAAATCCGGATTGTACAGCTTCGACTGGTAACGCTGCCCGCCGTCGCACAGGACGGTCACGATGGTGTGGCCGGGGCCGAGGTCCCGCGCCACCCGCATCGCGGAGGCGACGTTGACACCGGACGAGCCGCCGAGCACCAGACCCTGAGTCTTGATCAGGTCGAACAGGATGAGCAGCGCCTCCTCGTCCGGGATCTGGTGGGCGCCGTCCACCGGCGCGCCCTCCAGGTTCGCGGTGATGCGGCCCTGGCCGATCCCCTCGGTGATGGAGCTGCCTTCGGCCTTCAGTTCACCGGCCGTGTAGTAGTTGTAGAGCGCCGCCCCCATCGGGTCGGCCAGCACGATGCGGATGTTCGGGTCGCGCTCCTTCAGCGCCAGCCCGACGCCGGCCAGCGTGCCGCCGCTGCCCACCGCGCAGGTGAAGGCGTCGATGCGGCCGCCGGTCTGCTCCCAGATCTCCGGGCCGGTGGTCGTCCGGTGCCCCTCGCGGTTGGCGACATTGTCGAACTGGTTGGCCCAGACGGCGCCGTTCGGCTCCGTCTTCGCCAGTTCGGCCGCCAGCGTGCCGGAGTAGCGGACGTAGTTCATCGGGTCCTTGTAAGGCACCGCCGGGACGAGCCGCAGGTCGGCACCCGCGAGCCGCAGCATGTCCTTCTTCTCCTGGCTCTGCGTCTCCGGCATCACGATCACCGTGCGGTAGCCCAGCGCGTTGCCGACCAGCGCCAGCCCGATTCCGGTGTTGCCCGCCGTGCCTTCCACGATGGTGCCGCCGGGCCGCAGCTGCCCGCTGCGCTCGGCGTCGCGGATGATCGCCAGGGCCGCGCGGTCCTTCACCGACCCGCCGGGGTTCAGGAACTCCGCCTTCCCCAGGATCTCGCAGCCCGTCTCCCGGGAGGGACCCTCCAGGCGGATCAACGGCGTTTTGCCGATGGAGCCGATGAAGCCGTTGCGAATATCCACGACGATGTCTCCCGATCGATGGCCCGGGCCGAAGGCGCGGCCGAAAGCAATGGAGCGGACAATATCGGCGCTTTCGGCGGCCATGCAAGCCGCCGCTGTGAAATACTGCATTTCACAGCGTTAACTGCGTTAAACTCAGCGGCGGCGCCAGCGGTCCCGCAGGGCCTCGCGATGGCGGGCGAACCAGCCGACGGCGATGACCGTCACCGAATTCTGAAGCCTGTTCTCATCCAGCAGGCGGATCGCCTCGTCGGATGGAACCACGGAGACACGGATGTCCTCATGCTCCTCCTCCAGACCGCCGGATTGGCTCAAGCCCTCCGAGTCGACCCGCCCGCAGAAGACGCTGACATATTCGGTCAGGGCGCCGGGGCTGGAGAAATAGTCGCAGATCTTCTCCAGCTCCTGCACCGTGCAGCCGGCCTCCTCCTTGGATTCGCGGCGGGCGACGTCCTCGGGCGTCTCGCCCTCGTCGATCACGCCGGCGACGATCTCCGTCAGCCAGGCCGAACGGCCGGAGGCGGCGGCGCCCACGCGGAACTGCTCGATCAGCACGACGGCGTCCTTGTCGGGATCGTAGAGAAGGACGCCGACCGCATCGCCCCGCTCGCAGACCTCACGCGGCGGCAGCACATCGCTCCAGCTTCCGTCGAACTTCTTGTGACGCAGGCGATAGACATCGACCTGCAGGAAACCCTTGTGGGCCGTCTTCTTCTCGACGACCTCGATGTCCGGATGCTCCATGGACGGCACTCTCCCGGCTGCTTGGCGAACGGTTTCAAGACGTAGCGCAAACGCGCGGGGCAGGCGAGGCGCTCCGGCAGGGGATGAAACATGGGGGGCCGTCGGGTGTTTCCATCCCGCAGATAGCGATTCCCAAGGATCATCTTCAGGACGACCACGTCCCCAACGACCAGGAACCAGGAGCGGACCCATGCCGATCAACAGCGAACAGGACCTGGAGAGCGCGGTGGCGGAGTTCCAGCGGCTTGCCGACGCGCCCGATGGCTCACCGGACGGCCAACGCCGCATGGAACTCGACGCGGAGATCAAGGCCTACTACGTCCAATGTTCCGACGAAATGAGAGCCGCCAAGCCGCCGCGCGACTCGTTCGACCAGTAATCTGGTACGACCGCTGATAAGCCTGAAGGAGGAGCAGCCGGCGCTCCTCCCGGCCGGCCAACGCCGGATGTCGGAAATTTCGCCATCGACGCGGCGGGATCGGCTGGCCAGAATGGCGCCCCTGCAAGGAAGGGCCCGCTCTTCCAGATCTCCACCGGGACGCCGCCACGATGAAGCGAATCGACAACTGCTATTCCTGCCGCTTCTGGGAAGGCCAGGGCATCCGCCAGCGCGGGCCGAAGGGCATTTGCCGCCGCTTCCCGCCGGTCGTGACCGACCGCAGCCCCGACGGCAGCTTTCCCATCACTCTGACCGGTGACTGGTGCGGCGAGTGGAAGCGCGTCACGGGCCATGCCGCCGAGGAGGGATCTCCCGGCAGCATCTACGACGACCTGACGAACTGATCCCTCTTTTTCTCCGAATCGAGCGTCGAATCCGCCGTTCAGGATTGCGGCTGGTAGGAGGCCTGGACGCCCTTATTCCCATAAGGGGCGGCACCCTGCCGGTCGCCGTTGCGGGCGTCGGCTCCCAGGATGGCGACGACCGCGACAACCGCCGCGAGGAACACGGCGAAGGCGCCGGTCCAGCCAACTTGCACATCCGTGCGGTCGTCGTCCGTCGATCCATTCCGCATCGGCATTGATGTCTCCTGAGGCGGTGAGTGGGCGATGAGCGTTCGGCAAAGCGCGGGGCCGGTGGCGCGCGGCCTGCCCGTCATTGATCTGGTTACCGGATCCCGCCCCTGACAGTGGGAACGGACGCGACCGGTCGGTTCTTTCGGTTCAGCGCGAAAGGGAAGGGAAATGAAAAAAGGCCAGCCCCGTACGTGGGACCGGCCTTTTCGAATTGGCTCCCGGTGCTGGACTCGAACCAGCGACAAGCGGATTAACAGTCCGCTGCTCTACCAACTGAGCTAACCGGGATCAGTGCGTGCGGATGCTATACCGAAATCCGACGAGGATTCCAAGCCCCTTGGGACCTTGAGGCGCGGGAACCGCGTTTGAGGATTGCCGGAACGGCAAGGGGAGGGCGCGGCGATGAAGAAATGGCAGTGCGCGGTGTGCGGTTACATCTACGACGAAGCCGCCGGCTGGCCGGACGACGGCATCGCCCCCGGCACCAAATGGGCCGAGGTTCCGGACGATTGGCAGTGCCCGGACTGTGGTGCCTTCAAGGCCGACTTCGACATGGTGGAGGTCGGGTGAAGGAAAGGCCCGGCGCGGATCGGAAAAGGCCCGGCAGGCGCTGGTGAGCACTCCCGTGGTCGTGACGAGTGCCAAGAAAACAAAAAGCCCCGCCGAAGCGGGGCTTTTTGTTTTCCGACTGGAGGCACGGGCGGGAATCGAACCCACGTACACGGATTTGCAGTCCGCTGCATCACCACTCTGCCACCGCGCCATCCTTGGCGCCGGCCCCGTGAAGGACCGGCTCGCGTCGGGGACCAGACGTATAATCGGGTTGGTGGCGGCGGTCAAGCCATGCTTTTCAGGAAATGGAAGCGTCCGCGCGCGACATTGTGTTCACGGCGCGTTGCGGATATATAGCCCTCTGGCCGCAGGACCGTCCGCGTCCGGCTGGGTGGCCAGCCTCTCCGCAACAAAAGACAAGCGACCACCATGTCCGATTACGCCGCCGCCCGTTACTACATGGTTGAGGGGCAGATCCGTCCGAACAAGGTCACCGACCACCGGCTGGTCGAGGCCCTGTCCAGCATTCCGCGCGAGGTCTTCGTGCCCAAGGCGTCCCGCGGCATCGCCTATGCCGACGTGGGCATCCCCGTCGGGCAGGGCCGCTATCTGATGGAGCCGATGGTCTTTGCCCGCATGCTCCAGGAAGCGGGTGTCCAGGAAACCGACGTGGTGCTCGACATCGGCTGCGGCAGCGGCTACTCGACCGCCGTGCTGAGCCGCCTGGCGGCCACCGTCGTCGGCGTCGAATCGGACCCGGCCCTGGCGCAGCGCGCCACGGAGGCTCTGGCCGAGGTCGGCGCCGACAACGCGATCGTCTTCAACGCTCCGATGACCGAGGGCTACGCGGCCCAGGGTCCATACAACGTGATCGTCGTGGAGGGCACCGTCGCCGAGGTGCCGGAGGCGATCACGGCCCAGCTCGCCGAGGGCGGCCGCATGGTCGTGGCGGTGGAGGGAGAGCGCGGCGTGGGCGAGGTGCGGCTGTTCCGCCGTGCCGGCGGCGTGGTGTCCAGCCGCATCCTGTTCGAGGGGCGCCCGCACCTGCTGCCCGGCTTCGAGCCGCAGCCGAAGTTCGTGTTCTGATTCCGATCCGGACGTTTCGAGTTTGGGCCTGCCCTGGTGACGGGGCGGGCTCGCCAAGGGGGAAGACCGCCATGCCCGCGCCATTCGAAATCGACGTGGAAACGCTGGACCAGCTCCGCCGGTCCGACGATCCGCCTGTCCTTGTCGACGTGCGCGAGGGATGGGAACGGGAGATCTGCTCGATCGAGGGCAGTCTCCACATTCCGCTCGCGACCCTTCCGCAGCGCGCGGGGGAGCTGCCGAAGGACCGCGACGTCGTGCTTGTGTGCCATCATGGTGGCCGCAGCGCACAGGCGACCATGTGGTTGCGCAACCAGGGTTTCGACCGCACAATCAACATGGCTGGTGGTGTGGATGCCTGGGCGCGCCAAATCGACCCGAACATGAAGGTCTACTGAACATGACTCTGCGAAGCCGTTTTGCGCGCCGCCTGCTGGCGACGGCGCTGTCCCTGGGCGTCCTTGCGGGCGCCGCCGGAACCGCCGGCGCGCAATCCCTCGAAGAGGCACTCGCCCAGGCCTACAACAACAACCCGACGCTCGGCGCGCAGCGCGCCCGCCTGCGCGCGGTGGATGAAGGCGTGCCGCAGGCCAAGGCCGGCTACCGCCCAACCCTGTCCGCGACGGCGAATCTCGGCCGCAGCGCCGGCGAAACCGCGTTCCAGGGCGGCCGGATCGGGACCGAAACCAATTCCAAGACCATAGGGCTGCAGGCGAGCCAGCCCCTGTATGACGCCTCCGTCGGACCCGCGATCCGCCGGGCCGAGCGCCTCGTCGAATCGCAGCGGGCGACCCTGCTGGCCAACGAGCAGCAGGTCCTGCTGGACGCCGCCCGTGCCTATCTCAACGTGGTCCAGAATCAGGCCGTGCTGGAGCTTCAGCGCAACAACGAGCAGGTCCTGCGGCGCCAGCTCGAGGCCGCGCGCGACCGCTTCCGCGTCGGCGAGTACACCCGCACGGACGTGAGCTTGTCGGAGTCGCGCCTCGCCGCCTCCGTCGCGTCCCGCATCTCGGCGGAGGGCACACTCGAAAGCTCCCGCGCCACCTATGCCCGCTTCGTCGGCACCTTGCCCGGCCGGCTGAAGGCGCCGAAGCCGACCTTCGAGCTGCCTGCCACGCTTGACGAGCTGGTGGCGATGGCTCAGTCCAACAACCCCAGCGTCCTGTCCGCCTCCTACGGTGAAGCGGCCCAGCGCGAGGCCGTCGACCAGCAGTATGGCCGGCTGCTCCCCTCCGTCAACCTGACCGCCCAGGGCCAGCGCGTGATCGACCCTGGCCAGTCCGGCGGCGTGAACCTGGATCGCTCCGACAGCCTCTCGATCACCGCCCAGGTGCGCATCCCGCTTTATCAGGCCGGCCTTCCCGAGGCGACCGTCCGCGAGGCGAAGCACACGGCGAACCAAGCGCGGCTGCAGATCGAGGACACCCGCCGGCAAGCGACGGAGGCGGGGATCAGCGCCTGGCAAACGCTCCAGACCGCGCGGGCGAGCATCCAGTCCTACCAGTCGCAGATCAAGGCCGCCGAGATCGCACTGGACGGCGTCCGCCAGGAAGCGCAGGTCGGCTCGCGCACCGTGCTCGACGTGCTTAACCAGGAGCAGGAACTGCTCAACGCACGTGTCAACCTCGTGCGGGCGCAGCGCGAGGAGATGGTCGCGGCCTTCACCGTTCTCGGCGCAATTGGCCAGCTGACCGCGCGGCAGCTCAATCTGCCCGTGAAGTATTATGATGCCGACGAGCATTACGAGTCGGTCAAGGGCAAATGGACCGGCACCGGCATCGGTGAATGACGCCGATCCGTGACAGGGCGGGCCCGCTTCGACGGGCCGGCTTTGCCTTATGGCTTTTTGCTCAATCCTGTCCTAGTGTTCCGGCACAGGATGACGTCCCGGGTTTGCCAGAATGAGCGATAAAGGCCAGCAAGAACCGTCGATGGAGGAGATCCTCGCCTCCATCCGCCGCATCATCTCCGAAGACGGCGACGCCGCCACGGGCGGCGAGCCGGAGACGGCGGCGGCCTCTGCTGCGCCCGCCGCTCCACCGCCTCCACCACCGCCGCCCGTCGAGGACGACGTGCTCGAACTGACGCAGATGGTCCGCGACGACGGATCGGTCGTGGACGTCAATGAGCCGCCCGAGGACGACCCCTGGAGCGTCGTTCCGTCCTTCCCCGAGCCCGTCGCGGAGCCGGAGCCGGACTATCCCGAGCCGGAGCCATCCCCGCTTCCGCCGCCCCGTCCCGCCGCGCGCCGGCCCACGCCGAGCTTCAGCGCCTTCGAGGAGGACGAGGAAGAGGAGGAGGAGCCGCCTCCGCCGCCGCGCCGCCGCGCGCGGGTGGTCGAGCCGGATGAGCGCATTCTCTCCCGCCGCGTCGCCGACGACGCGTCGCAGCACTTCACGAACCTCGCCCGCCAGCTCGGCGACGACCTGTCCATCGGACCCATGCCGGTCGGCGTGCGCACGGTCGAGGAAGTGGTCCGCGAGCTGTTGAAGCCGCTGCTGAAGGAATGGCTGGACGAGCACCTGCCCACGGTGGTGGAGCGGCTGGTCCAGCAGGAGATCGACCGGATGATCCGGCGGTCCCAGAAGTTCTGATCCGGACAGCCTGTCCGGGCGGCTCCCGCCTCCAGGAGGATGCGGCGGGCCGCGTTTCGAACCGGTTGATGTCGAGCGAAAGTTCCTGGTGATGTTGGAAAAGACTTACCGGCCCGCAGAGGTCGAGGAGAAGCACTATCGTCTGTGGGAGGAGTCCGGCGCCTTCGCGCCCGACCCGGGTTCCAACGCCCAGCCCTACACGATCATGATGCCGCCGCCGAACGTCACCGGCAGCCTGCACATGGGCCATGCGCTGACCTTCACCATCCAGGACGTGCTGATCCGCTTCAACCGGATGCGCGGCCGCGACGCCCTCTGGCAGCCGGGCACCGACCATGCCGGCATCGCGACCCAGATGGTGGTCGAGCGGAACCTGGCCAAGGACGGCAAGACGCGCCACGATTTCGGGCGCGCGGCCTTCATCGACAAGGTCTGGGAGTGGAAGGCCGAATCCGGCGGCACCATCACCAGCCAGCTCCGCCGCCTCGGCGCCTCGGCCGACTGGAGCCGCGAGCGCTTCACCATGGACGAGGGGCTGAGCCGCGCCGTCCGCAAGGTGTTCGTGGAACTGCACCGCCAGGGGCTGATCTACAAGGACAAGCGGCTGGTCAACTGGGACCCCAAGCTGCACACGGCCATCTCCGACCTCGAGGTCGAGCAGAAGGAGGTCAAGGGCAACCTCTGGCACTTCCGCTACCCGATCGAGGGGGAAGAGGGCCGCTTCATCACCGTCGCCACCACCCGGCCGGAGACGATGCTGGGCGACACCGGCGTCGCCGTGCATCCGGAGGACGAGCGCTACAAGGACCTGATCGGCAAGCATGTGGTGCTGCCGCTGGTCGGGCGCCGCATCCCCATCGTCGGTGACGAATACGCCGACCCGGAGACGGGCTCGGGCGCTGTGAAGATCACCCCGGCGCACGACTTCAACGACTTCGAGGTTGGGCGCCGTTGCGGGCTCGCCGCCATCAACATCATGGACCGCGACGCGCGCATCACCGGCGACGACGTGCCGGAGGCCTACCGTGGGCTCGACCGTTACGAGGCGCGCAAAAAGGTCGTCGCCGAGCTGGAAGCGCTCGAGCTGCTCGAGAAGATCGAGCCGCACACCCACATGGTCCCGCACGGCGACCGCTCCGGCGTGGCGATCGAACCCTGGCTGACCGACCAGTGGTACGTGGACGCCGCGACGCTGGCCAAGCCGGCGCTGGAGGCGGTCGAGGCCGGGAAGACGGTCTTCGTGCCCAAGCAGTGGGAGAACACCTACTTCGAATGGATGCGCAACATCCAGCCCTGGTGCATCAGCCGCCAGATCTGGTGGGGCCATCAGATTCCCGCCTGGTACGGTCCCGACGGCGCCTTCTTCGTCGAGGAGACGGAGGAGGCCGCCCGCGCCGCCGCCGCGAAGCATTACGGCCATGAGGTCGAGCTGACGCGCGACCAGGACGTGCTCGACACCTGGTTCTCCTCGGCGCTGTGGCCCTTCTCCACGCTCGGCTGGCCCGACCAGACGCCCGAACTGGGGCGCTACTACCCGACCGATGTGCTGGTGACGGGCTTCGACATCATCTTCTTCTGGGTCGCCCGGATGATGATGATGGGCCTGCACTTCATGAAGGACGTGCCCTTCCGGACCATCTACATCCATGCCCTCGTCCGCGACGAAAAGGGCCAGAAGATGTCGAAATCCAAGGGCAACGTCATCGATCCGCTGGACCTGATCGGCGAATACGGCACCGACGCCCTGCGCTTCACCCTGGCCGCCATGGCGGCGCAGGGGCGCGACATTAAGCTCGCCGTCAACCGGGTCGAGGGCTACCGCAATTTCGCGACCAAGCTCTGGAACGCCGCGCGCTACTGCGAGATGAACGGCGCCATCCCGGTCGCGGGCTTCCGGCCGGAGAACCTGACCCAGACCGTCAACCGCTGGATCGTCGGCGCGCTCGCCGATTGCGCCCGGCGGACCGGCGAGGCGATCGACGCCTACAAGTTCAACGAGGCGGCCAACACCACCTACCAGTTCACCTGGGGCACCTTCTGCGACTGGTACCTGGAGTTCACCAAGCCGATCCTGAACGGCACGGACGAGGCGGCCAAGGCCGAGACCCGGGCCACCACGGCCTGGGTGCTGGACGAGATCCTGCACATCCTCCACCCGCTGATGCCCTTCATCACGGAAGAGCTGTGGGAGCAGCTGTCGGCCGACCGGCCCAACCGGCTGATCGCCGCACGCTGGCCGGACCATGGCGACGCGCTGACCGACCCGGCGGCCCGCGACGAGATGGACTGGGTCGTCCGCCTCATCTCCTCGGTCCGCTCCATGCGGTCGGAGATGAACGTGCCGCCCTCGGCCCAGATCGCCCTGAAGCTCAAGGACGCGGACCCTGAGACGCTGAAGCGGCTGGAGACGCACCGCGACCTGATCCTGCGCATGGCGCGCCTGTCCTCGGTCGATCCGCTGGACGGGGCCGTGCCGAAGAGCGCGGTGCAGGACGTTCTGGACGGGGCCACGCTGATCCTCCCGCTGGAGGGCATCGTCGATCTCGACAAGGAACGGGCGCGCCTGACCAAGGAGATCGAGAAGCTGGCCGGCGAGATCAAGAAGATCGACGCCAAGCTCTCCAACGAGCAGTTCGTCGCCAAGGCGCCGGAAGAGGTGATCGAGGAGCAGCGCGACCGCCGCGAGGCCGCCGCGCAAACCCGCGACAAGCTCCAGAAGGCGTTGGATATGCTGGCCGCGTGAAGCCGGCCGACATCACGAATCGGGATAGGGGGCGATCCTGGTGGACCGCACCCCTCCCACACCACCCGGCATGCGGGTCCGCACCGGGCGGTTCGAAGGATTGAG
>NZ_JAFIQV010000058.1 GCF_017356015.1 Azospirillum sp. SYSU D00513 | reverse complement strand
CTTCCGCAGTTGCGCTTCACTTCGCTCGCCGTGATCAGCTTACGATGGGACTTGCACCCACAAGAGAACGCCCATGCTGGGCGCACCAAACAAAGAAGGGCCGCCGTTTCCGGCAGCCCTTCCATTGTCATTCCACAATCCATCGGGACCACGACGCGTCTTTGTCAGACAGCGGAACCCTCGGCAGAGGCCTGGATCCCGGTCATGGCGCCCGACGGCAGCAGAGAAAGACAATGAGACACAGGATCACCTCCTTTCGGTTGTTGACGACTGATTGGGTATATGGGCAGCTCACCGGCCGCTGCAAGCCCACGACTGCGATTCTCGCGAGTTTTTGCGCTGTGATCTTTTAAGGCTCCGCGGCGGCCCGCTTTCCAGGGAACCGGCGAGGATGCGGACGGGTTGGATGGAAGAGTTTCCGTAACCACAATCCAGCAATTCCGAGGTTCCCGAATGGCTCAGAACAACGACGAGCAGGCTCCGGTGCCGAACATGGCCGCGCAATGGCTGCGCGACGCCATCGACAAGGGCCTGACCGGCGACAAGGTCCCCGCCGCTGACCCCGCCGCCTCCCCGCTCGGCACCGACGACGAGGCCGCCGGCACCCGCCCGTCGATGGACGTCGCCCCCGAAGGCGCGGTGCCCAAGACCCAGCGCATCCCCGAGGGGCAGGAAAAGGGCGACGACGCCTACATGAAAGGCGATTACGGCGTCCGCAAGAACGTCACCGACTGAGAGCGCGTGAGGACCCGCCCAGCGGACCGGCGCGTCCGCCGGGCGGAAGCCTTTGATCCCGGTTCAGTGACTGACCGACTTCGAGAACAGGTTCACCACGGCCACCCCAGCGACGATCAGCCCCAGCCCGATCACGGCGGGCAGGTCGAGGGGCTGCTTGAACCAGAGGGTGCCGACGGCGGAGATCAGGACGATGCCGAGGCCGCTCCAGATCGCGTAGGCGATGCCGACCGGCAGGACCTTCAGCGACAGGGACAGCAGGAAGAAGGACACACCGTAGCAGCAAACCATGATCACCACGGGAATGAGCCGGGTGAACTGCTGCGAGGCCTGGAGGGCCGAGGTGCCGAGCACCTCCAGGACAATGGCCGCGCAGAGATAGACGTAGCTCATCGGCGGGGCTCCCCGGCATCGGATTTCGTCATGGACAACAGGCGTTCGACGACCAGACGGCGCGTGTCGCCGTCGATGGCGTGGAGCCGGCACACGTCGGCGAACCACAGCCCGTCCGCCGCGAGGCGGGCGACCAGGGCGCCGATGGGATCGGCGGACTCGCCCTGGTCCAGCGTGCGCAGGCCGGCGAGGCGCGCCCGCCAGCCGTCCAGCAGCATGGGGTCCGACAGGAAGGCGGCGCTGAGCGCGCCCCAGCGCTGCTGGTCGCTGACAGCCTCGTCCGCCGCGGTGCGGACATAAGCGCGGGCGCTCCGCCCATGGGGGTCCGGGTCGGCGGCGGCCCGCGTCGCGACACCGTCGAAGAAGCGCCCGGACAGATCCTCGACCATCGCGGCGAGGAGCGCGGCCTTGCTGGGAAAGTGGTGCAGGAGCCCGCCCTTGCTGACCCCCGCCCGTTTGGCGACGGCTTCCAGCGTCAGGGCGGCAACGCCCATCTCGTTCACGAGTTCGCCGGCCATCTCCAGCAGCTTCTGCTGGGTGAGGTCGGGCTGGCGCTTGCGGGGACGGGTCTCGGTCATGCTTCTTACATACCGTCTGGACGGTATGTAAGGCAAGCCTCTCAGCAGTCCCTGCCGGGGTTGAGGCAGCCGCCGCGTTCGATCTGCACCGTCGCGTGGGCGAGGCCGAAGCGTTCCTGGAGCAGCCGGTCGATGGCGACGAGGGTCGCCTTGTCGTCCGCCTGCTGGTCGATGACCGCATGGAGGGTGAGCATCGGGCGCTCGCTGGTCAGGGACCAGGCATGAACATGATGGACGTCCGTGACGCCCGGCACGGTCCGGACGGCGGCGCCGATGCGGGCGGCATCGAGCCCGTCCGGCGCCCCTTCCAACAGGATGTGGCCGGATTCCTTCGTCACCGTCCAGGCGCCACGCAGGATCAGCAGGACAACCAGGATCGACAGGATGGGGTCGATGGGCATCCAGCCGGTCCAGAGGATCACCAGCGCCGCGGCGATGGCGGCGACGGAGCCCAGCAGGTCGCCCAGCACGTGCAGGGCGGCACCACGGACGTTCAGGTTCTCCTCGCCCCCGCGGTGCAGGATCCAGAAGGACGCCATGTTCACCAGAAGGCCCAGGACGGCGACGGCCAGCATCTCCGCGCCCAGCACCTCGACCGGATCGAAGAGCCGGCCCAGCGCCTCCACCGCGATCCAGACGGACAGGACGAAGAGGGAAAGCCCGTTCACGAAGGCGGCCAGCACCTGGAAGCGGTGATAGCCGTAGGAGCGCTTCGGGTCGGCCGGCCGCCGGGCGAGCCGGAAGGCGAACCAGGCCAGCGCCAGCGACGCGAAGTCGGTGAGCATGTGCCCGGCGTCGGCGATCAAGGCGAGCGAGCCCGACAGCAGGCCGCCCGCCACCTCCACCAGCATGAAGCCGCCCGTCAGCAGCATGGCCCAGAGGACCTTGCGCTCGCTCTGCGCCGTCACGGCATGGGCGTGGTGCCCGTGCGCGTGGCCGTCATGATCATGGCCATGGTCGTGGCCATGATCATGATGGTGATGGTGGGAATGCTCCTGCGCCATCATGCGCCCTCTTCCGCAAGGTCCGGCTCTGCTGGCTGGTTCAGCAGCCGCAGTGCGTTGAGCGTGACGATCACGGTGGCGCCGGTGTCCGCCAGGATGGCGAGCCACAGGTCCGTCACCCCGGCGATCGTGGTCACCAGGAAGACCGCCTTCAGCCCCAGCGCGAAGGCCACGTTCTGCCGGATGTTCGCCATGGTCGCCCGCGACAGTCGTATCAGGGCGGCAACGCCCGACAGCCGGTTGCCGAGCAGTGCCGCGTCGGCGGTCTCCAGCGCCACGTCCGTTCCTCCGCCCATGGCGATTCCGACGTCCGCCGCGGCCAGGGCGGGGCCGTCGTTGATGCCGTCGCCGACCATGGCGACGGGCTTCTCCGCCTTCAGGCCGGCGATGGCGCGGAGCTTGTCCTCCGGCAGGAGCTCGGCCATCACCGCGAGGCCCAGCGCCCGGCCGACCGCCTCGCCGGTCCGGCGGTTGTCACCGGTCAGCATGACCGTCTCGACGCCGAGGTCGCGGAGTGCCGCGATCCCGCGCGCCGCACCCGGGCGCGGTTCGTCGCGCAATGCGATCAGCCCGGCCGGTTCGCCGCCGGCGAGGACCAGGACCACCGTCTTGCCCGCCTCCTCCAGCGCGCCGATGCTCTCGGCCAAAGACGGGTCCAGCCCGCCGCAGCGCTCCGCCGCGTGGCGCGGCGAGCCGACCTCGACCAGCCGGCCGCCGACCGAGGCCTGCGCCGCGCGGCCGGGAAGCGCCCGGCGGTCGCGCGCCGGGCGGAGCGGAACGGCGTCCAGCGCCGCCCGGTCGAGGATGGCGCGCGCGAGCGGATGGCTCGAGCCGTTCTCGACGGCGGCGGCCAGCCCCAGCAGCGTGCGCTCGGTCCCGCCGAGCGGAAGGAGGTCGGTGATCTGCGGCCGTCCCGCCGTCAGGGTGCCCGTCTTGTCGAAGGCGACCGTGCGGACGCGGCCGATGGCCTCCAGCGCGGCGCCTCCCTTGACGAGCAGACCGCGCCGGGCGGCGGCGGCGATGCCCGAGGCCACGGCCGCCGGAGTGGACAGGACCAGCGCGCAAGGGCAGCCGATCAGCAGAAGGGCGAGCCCGCGATAGATCCACTCGCGCCACTCCGCCCCGAAGGCGAGCGGCGGGACCAGCATCGTCAGGGCCGAGGCGAGGATCACGGCGGGCGTGTAGCGGGCGCTGAACCGTTCGATGAAGCGGGCCGTCGGCGATTTTGAGGCCTGCGCCTCCTCGACCAGATGGACGATGCGGGCGATGGTGTTGTCCTCCGCCGTCCGGGTCACCCGGACGCGCAGGGCTCCGCCACCGTTGATGCTGCCGGCGTAGACGGGCGAGCCGGCGCCCTTGGCGACCGGCACGGACTCCCCGGTGATCGGGGATTCGTCGGCCTCGGACTCGCCCTCCTCCACCGTCCCGTCGGCCGCCACCCGGTCGCCTGGACGGACGAGGACGAGCTGGCCGGGTTCCAGCACCGCCGCCGGAACCTCGCGGGCGGCCTCGCCCTCGATCAGCAGGGCGGTGCGCGGGACCAGCGCGCCCAGCGCCTTGATGCCGGAGCGCGCGGTGCCCGCCGCCACCCCCTCCAGCAGTTCGCCCACGGCGAAGAGCAGCACGACGACGGAGGCCTCGGCCGTCTCCCCGATGACGAGCGCGCCCGCCGTGGCGACGGACATCAGCATCTCGATGCTGAAGGGCGAACCCATCCGGGCCAGCAGGACGGCACGGCGGCCGAACACGGCCAAGCCCAGCAGCGCCGCCGGCAGGAAGGCCAGGTGGCCGACATCGGGGAGGAGCGCCGAGAGGGCGTAACCCCCGGCGACCAGCAGGGCGATCAGCAGCGTCACCCTGCCCTTCGGCGTGCGCCACCAGGAGGGTTCGGGCGCGCTCTCCATCGCGGGCCCGCCCTCCGCGCCCGGGACGACACGCAGGTCGCCGATGGGCTCGACGCCGTAGCCGAGCGCGCGGACCGTGTCCTCCAGCGCCGCGCGCCGCGTCGTGGCCTCGTCCAGCTCCACCCGCAGGGTCTGCGAATGGTAGTTGAGGGCGAGGTTCCCCACGCCCGGAATGCGCCGCAAAGCGGTTTCCACCTTGCCGACGCAGCTCGGGCAGTCCATGCCCGCGATCCGGTAGCGCAGGGCCGGTGCCTGTTCCTGCATCACACGCTCCTGACGGACTCTCTCCTTCGAAGATGGGGCTTCCAGCCGCTGGAGGGTCAAGGGTCTTTGCGGAGGCCAGCCCTGAAAAGGGAAAAGGCCCGGGCAGTTCCTCCGCCCGAGCCTTTCTGCACCACTCGAACCGGTCAGCGCGTCTTGGCCGGATCGGCCCTGCCGTTGCCGTTGGCCGGCGCCGCTTCGGACGATGCCGCCTCGGCCGACGGCACCGCGGGCGCGGCTGCGGCTTCCCTAAGGGCGCGGGCGGCCCGGCGCAGCGACACCGACGCCCGCCCCTCGGGCTCGAGCGCGAAGAAGAGCAGCGACCGGCCGGTCACCTCGAACTCCTCGCCCGTCCCGATGCGGGGTGCGTCGTCGCTTTCCGGCATGTTGGTGTCCAGCAGGCAGCGCCAGGTGTGCCCGCCGACGACCTCCGGCAGCTTGAAGCGCACCACGTCATGGTAGGAATTCACCACCAGCAGCGTGGTGGCGTCCATGCCGGGGCGCCGGATGCCCGTGGCCTGCGCCCGCCCGTCCAGCAGCATGCCGAGGCAGCGGGCGTTGCCGTCCTGCCAGTGTTCCGGCCCCATGTCGGTGGCCGAGGGAGTCAGCCAGCGCACGTCCTTGACGTCCAGCTCGGCGTTGTACTCGCCGGTCGCGAAGCGCCCTCGCCGCAGGATCGGGAAGGACTGACGCAGCGCTATGACCTTGCGCGCGAAGGCGAGCAGCGCCTGCCCGTCCTCGTCGATGTTCTCCCAATCCAGCCAGGTGATCTCGTTGTCCTGGCAGTAGGCGTTGTTGTTGCCCTTCTGGCTGTTGCCGAACTCGTCGCCGGCCAGCAGCATCGGCGTGCCCTGGGACAGCATCAGCGTGGCCAGCAGATTGCATTTCTGGCGGAAGCGGAGGTCCAGGATTTCCGGGTCGTCGGTCGGCCCCTCCACCCCGTGGTTCCAGGACAGGTTGTTGGAGTGGCCGTCGTTGTTGCCCTCGCCGTTCTCCTCGTTGTGCTTGTCGTTGTAGGAGACGAGGTCGTTCAGCGTGAAGCCGTCATGGGCGGTGATGAAGTTCACGCTCGCCCACTGCTTGCGGCCGCGCCGGTTGAACACGTCGCCCGACGCGCTGAGGCGGGCGGCGAGGTCCGGCAGCTTGCCTTCGTCGCCCTTCCAGAAGGAGCGCACCGTGTCCCGGTACTTGTCGTTCCACTCCGCCCAGCCCGGCGGGAAGCCCCCGACCTGGTAGCCGCCGGGGCCGCAGTCCCAGGGCTCGGCGATCAGCTTGACGCTGGAGAGGACCGGGTCCTGAAGGCAGCTGTCGAGGAAGCCGCCGCCCTCGTCGAAGCCGTAGGGCTCGCGGCCGAGGATGGTGGCGAGGTCGAAGCGGAAGCCGTCGACATGCATCTCGTTGACCCAGTAGCGCAGGCTGTCCGTGACCATCTGGAGCACGCGCGGGTGGCTGAGATTCAGCGTGTTCCCGGTGCCGGTCTCGTTGATGTAGTAGCGCTTCTGGTCGGGGATCAGGCGGTAGTAGCTGGCGTTGTCGATGCCCTTGAAGGACAGGGTCGGCCCGCGCTCGTTGCCCTCGGCGGTGTGGTTGTAGACCACGTCGAGGATCACCTCCAGCCCGGCGTCGTGAAGGCGGTTCACCATCTCCTTGAACTCGGTGAGCTTGCCGGTGCCGGAATAGCGGATTTCCGGCGCGAAGAAGCCGATGCTGTTGTAGCCCCAGTAGTTCGCCAGCCCCTTGTCCACCAGATGCTGGTCCTGCACGAAGGCGTGCACGGGCAGCAGCTCGACCGAGGTCACACCGAGATTCTTGATGTAGTCCACGACCTCCTTCACCGCGAGGCCGGCGTAGGTGCCGCGCAGGTTCGGCGGCACGGCCGGGTTCAGCTTCGTGAAGCCCTTGACGTGGGTTTCGTAGAAGATCGTCCGTTCCCAGGGGATGTTGGGCTTGCGCTCCTTGCCCCAGGTGAAGGCCGGGTCGATCACCTTGCATTTCGACATGTAGGGCGCGCTGTCGCGGTCGTCGAAGGACAGGTCGAGGTCCGGCGAATCCATCACATAGCCGAAATGGGCCGGGTTCCACTTGATCTCGCCCATGATCGCCTTGGCGTAGGGGTCGAGCACCAGCTTGTTCGGGTTGAAGCGGTGCCCGTTCTCGGGATCGTAGGGGCCGTGGACCCGGTAGGCGTAGACCATCCCCGGATGGGCGTCGGGCAGATAGCCGTGCCAGATCTCGTTCGTGTATTCCGGCAGCTCGATGCGTTCGAGTTCGGTCTCGCCGTTGTCGTCGAAGATGCAGAGTTCGACTTTGGTCGCGTTGGCGGAGAACAGGGAGAAGTTGACGCCCAGGCCATCCCAGGTGGCTCCGAGCGGAAAGGGCTGCCCCTCGGTAATGCGCGACGACGTCTTGTTGATGAACACCATGCTCGGCTCCCCCGGTTCTGCGGCGGCTGCGGCGCACGGCAAAGGATCGTGCGCAGGCGCAGCGGCGCGGCATTCAACCAAATCGGGGCCATGTTGTTCCTGTGGGGTCCCCTTTCCTTTCGGCGAGGAAGACCTTCACGAAAAGGCAAACTCCATCAGAAGAAGGTAAGCTGCTGCGGGCCGGGCTTGGGACCGGATTTGGGGCCGGGCTTGGCTTCGGCCTTCGGCTCGGCGTCCGGCTTCGCGCGGGACTTGGCCTTCCGCTCCGGCTTTGGCGCCGCCTCGGCGGCCTGCGGCTGGACCGCCTGCGGTTCGGGGGCTTGCTGTTCGGCAGCCTGCGGTTTGGCCTGCGGTTCGGGGGCAGATTCCGCCGGCGCGGCGGTCACGGGCGCGGCGGTCACGGGCGCGGCCGCCGGCACCTCGGCCTTCGGGGCACTCCGGCGCGGGCGGGGCGGGCGGGGCGCGATGCCCACGCCCTCCTTGGCGCGCTCGACGCCGCGGTCGCGCGCCTTGGCCTCGGGCGAGTTGGGGTCGCCGTCCAGCCATTTGCCGTGCTTCAGCACCTCGTTGACGCGGCCCTGGTTCACTCCGAGCTGGAAGGCGATCTCCTGCTGGGTCATCTCGGTGGTCTGGTTGAGATGGATGATCTCGCGCGCCAGTTCGGGCGTCATCTTCCGGCCGGTGATGCGGCGGGCCGGGCGGGCGGAACGGCTGGCCTTGTCGCGCTCGCGCAAGGCCGCGAGGACCTCCAGGGCCGCCGTGTTGCCCTGCTCCCGCAGCGCGTCCTCGAATTCCTTCAGTGTCGCCACGTCGTGCCCTCCGCCCAGGATTCGTGCTCTTCCGCGAGACAACCACTTTATATTGTAGGCCATGGCCGGGTTTGCTTCAAGATCTGGCCGGTGTTTCTCCCCGCCAAAGTCAAGCTCCGGCTGTGACAAAGGGTGTCCCTTCCCTCCGGCTCACCCAGGGACCGGGGCGCCCTCCTTCCGGGCGGCCCGACGCTCGGCGGCGGTGCGGCGGCGGTCGAGAAGGCGCATGGCCGGGGTCACGGTCGTGCCGTGCAGGACGACCGAGACCAGCACCACGAAGCCGACCGTCGCCCAGATCGCCTCCGCCTCCTGCCATTCCGTTTTGTTCAGCCCGTAGGACACGTAATAGAAGGAGCCGAGGCCGCGGATCCCGAAGAAGCCGATGGCCAGCACCTCCAGCGGCGGGCGCTTCAGCCCCAGCGCGCTCAGCCAGACGGCGGCCGGACGGATGAGGAAGAGGAAGACCAGCCCGCCCACCGCCGCCTCCCAGGTCAGGGCGTTCAGCAGTCCCTCGGCCAGCGCGCCGCCGAACAGCACGAGCAGCAGCATCATGAGCAGCCGCTCGACCTCCTCCGCGAAGCCGTGCAGCTTGTCGTGGTAGTCGTGGCTGCCCTCGGTCCGGCGGAAGACCAGCGCCGCCACGAAGACGGCGAGGAAACCGTAGCCGTGGATGATCTCCGTCAGCCCGTAGGCGAGGAAGGTCATGGCGAGCGCCAGGAAGCCATCCCCCGTGCGCGACAGCCGCGCCCGGTTCGGCAGGTTGAAGGTGAGATAGCCGAGCCCCCAGCCGACCAGCACCCCCATCGCGATTCCCGCCCCGACCTTCCACAGCACGTCCACCCCCAGCCAGTGCCAGGTCCAGTCGCCGGGTGCGGCCCCGTGCAGGGCGATGGCGACGGCGAGGTTGACGAAGGGGAAGGCCAGCCCGTCGTTCAGCCCGGCCTCGGACGTCAGGCTGAAGCGCACCTCGTCCTCCTCGCCCGAGCCGGGCGGGCCGACCTGGATGTCCGACGCGAGCACCGGGTCGGTCGGGGCGAGTGCGGCCCCCAGCAGCACGGCGGCGGAGAGGGAGGTGCCCATCCAGCTCCAGCCCAGCAGGGCGAGCGCCAGGATGGAGAGCGGCATCGCCACGCCGAGCAGCCGCCAAGTGACCTGCCAGGCCTCCCGTCCGATCGGGCGGTCGAGCTTCAACCCGCAGCCGGTGAGCGAGACGATCACCACCAGTTCGGTCAGCCGCTCCGCCGTTTCCGGGAAGCGGAGCGGGTGCGGGTTCTCATGGCCGATGAACAGGAACAGCCCGTAGCCCGCCGCGACGCAGAAGATCGGCAGGGAGAGCGGCAGCTCCTTCAGCAGCATGGGCAGCCACGCCACCATGAGGATGAGCAGACCGGCGCCGGTCATCGCCGCGATGTAGGGATCCAGCTCCACGTGCCCCGCCCGATACGTCAGAGAAAGAGCAGGAGTAACAGGGCAGCGGGCTGTTTTGCTCCGCCGCCCCGTTCCCGTGCGCTTTCCCGGCGCTCCGGCCCGCCCTTCGGCCCGGGCTCAGGTGGCGACGTCGGGCTTGGTGCGGCCGGTGTGGCGTTCGATGCCCGCCAGCTCGGCGGCGAGGTCGGACAGGCCCTTCAAGGCGGCCATCGTCTCCAGCCCATGCTCGCCACCGACCGGCTCGTACCGCTCGAAATAGACGCGCAGCGTGGCGCCCGACGTGCCGGTGCCGGACAGGCGGTAGACGATGCGCGAACCGTCCTCGAAGGAGACGCGCAGGCCCTGCCGGTCGGAACGGCTGCCGTCCACCGGGTCGCTGTAGGAGAACTCGTCCGCGGACGCCACGCGCCGGCCGCCGAGTTCCGTGCCGGCCAGCGACGGCAGGCGCCCGCGCAACTCCTCGATCAGCCGGTCGGCGGCCTGCTGCTCGATGCCCTCGTAATCGTGGCGGCCGTAATAGGTGCGGCCGTAGGTGCCCCAATGCTCGGCCATCAGCTCCGCGACCGACAGGCGCCGGGCCGCCAGGATGTTCAGCCACATCACCACGGCCCAGAGCCCGTCCTTCTCCCGGACATGGTCGGAGCCGGTGCCGAAGCTCTCCTCGCCGCAGAGATTGATGCGGCCGGCGTCGAGCAGCGTGCCGAAGAACTTCCAGCCGGTCGGCGTCTCGTAGCAGGCGATGCCCAGCTTCTCGGCCACCCGGTCCACCGCGCGGCTGGTCGGCATGGAACGCGCCACACCCTTCAGCCCGCCGGAGAAGACCGGCACATGGTGGGCGTTGGCGGCGATCACCGCGAGGCTGTCGCTGGGCGAGACGAAGACGTCGCGCCCCAGGATCATGTTGCGGTCGCCGTCGCCGTCGGACGCGGCGCCGAAGTCCGGCGCGTCCGGGCCGGACAGG
The DNA here is from genome assembly GCF_017356015.1 of Azospirillum sp. SYSU D00513. Taxonomy (GTDB): domain Bacteria; phylum Pseudomonadota; class Alphaproteobacteria; order Azospirillales; family Azospirillaceae; genus Azospirillum. Next base: position 23,379 of record NZ_JAFIQV010000058.1, on the reverse strand, counting down.
GCCGCCACCAGCTCGGCGGCGTGGGCGAGGTTGGGGTCGGGGTGGTGGCCGCCGAAATCCTCCAGCGGGACGGCGTTGATGGCGGTGCCCGCCGGGGCGCCCAGCCGGCGTTCCAGGATCTCCACCGCGTAAGGTCCCGTGACAGCGTGCATGGCGTCGAAGACCATGCGGAAGCCGGAGCCGAAGAGGGCGCGGATGGCCCCCATGTCGAACAGCCCCTCCATCATCTCGGCATAGTCGGCGACGGGGTCGATGACCTCCACCGCCATGGCGCCGAGACCGGTCTCGCCCAGCCGGTCGAGGTCGAGGTCAGGGGTCTCCAGCGTCCTGTAGGCGGTGATCTCCTTGGAGCGCTTGAAGAAGGGCTCCGTCAGGGCCTCCGGCGCGGGGCCGCCGTTGGCGGCGTTGAACTTGATGCCGAAGTCGCCGTCGGGGCCGCCAGGGTTGTGGCTGGCCGACAGGATGATGCCGCCATAGGCCTTGCGCTTGCGGATCACGCAGGAGGCGGCGGGGGTGGAGAGGATGCCGCCGCGCCCGACCACCGCGCGGGCGACGCCGTTGGCGGCGGCCATGCGCAGGATGGTCTGCACCGCGGTGCGGTTGTGATAACGCCCGTCGCCGCCGACCACCAGCGTGGCCCCGGCCAGCCCGTCCAGGCTGTCGAAGATGGACTGGACGAAATTCTCCAGATAGCGGGGCTGCTCGAAGGTCTTCACGGCCTTGCGCAGGCCGGATGTGCCGGGGCGCTGCCCGTCGAAGGGGGTGGTCGGGCAAGTGACGGGATGCACGGATTGCACGGCTTGTCCTTTCCTGATCGTGTCCGCCATGGGACGCATGCGGCGGCGGCCTTGGGTCGGCCCTGCTTTGGATCGCCCCTAGAGTGACCGCTTTTTCGGAGTTTGTCCTGCTGGCTTTCCGGCCCGGAGCGGCCGGGCGCGGGGTCCGTAACCTCTCCGATGGGATAAACGCATCGCGGGCCGTTTTCATCCTACCCAATGGGCAGGAGACGGCTCGGCGGGAGGGCCGATCCGGCCTTCGGGATAGGCCGCAAGCCGTGGCGCAACCCCGGCCTGGCGGCCGTCACAGCAGGTCCCGCACCCCGTCCGTGACGATGGCGATCAGCCGCTCGGCGGCGGGATCGAGTTCCGCCTCCTTGCGGTGGATCGCGAGTGCGATGGAGGGCAGCGGGGGCAGGCCGCCCTCCCCCTCCTCCAGCGGGCGGAGGCCGGGGCCGAGCCCGGCGGGGGTGCGGACGGCGAGGCCGAGCCCCGCCCCCACCCCGGCCCACAGGCCGGACAGGCTGGCGCTGGTCAGGGCCACGCGCCAGGACCGGCCGGCGCGGTCCAGCGCCGCCGTGCCGACGCCCCGGAACCAGCAGCCGTCGTCGTAGGCCACCAGCGGCAGGGGATCGCCTTCGGCGCATGGGAGGGCGGCGCCGTCGCGCGGGCCGATCCAGCGGACCGGGAGGGTCGCGACCTCGGTCTTGTGCGGGGCCGGGGTGCCATCGTCCCAGGCGAGCGCGAAGTCGAGCTGGCCCGCCGCCACCCGTTCCAGAAGGTCGGCGTTGCGGCCCACCCGCGCCTCGATCCGGACGCGGGGATGGGCGCGCGCGAAGCGGCCGAGTGCGGCCGGCAGGAGCGACTCCCCGAAATCCTCCTGCACGCCGACGCGCAGCCAGCCTTCGGCGGCCATGCCGCGCAGGGCCGTGGCGGCCTCGTCGTTGAGGTCGAGCAGCCGGCGGGCGTAGGCGAGCATCGTCTCCCCCGCCTCGGTCAGGGCGAGGCCGCGCCCGGCCTTGCGGAAGATCGGCGTGCCCGCCTGCTCCTCCAGCTTCCGGATCTGCGCGCTGACGGCGGAGGTGGAGCGTCCCAGCCGGTCCGCCGCCCTGGCGAAGCCGCCAAGCTCCACGCCCGTGACGAAGCTGCGCAGAACGTCGAGATCGAAGGTGATCCTGCCCACCATCAATCATCCTGTTTTTTGGGACCGAAGATCCCGTATTTCCCGATTATCCGGACGATCATCGCGCCGTATAGAGGAGGGAGCAAGGACAAAAGCCACCGAGGCCATCCGACATGACGCACGCACAATCCGTTTCCGCCGCGCCGGCTCCGGCGAGCGGCGGCCATCCCCGCCCGTCCATTGATGCCCCGTCGCACCGTTGGAAGATCCTGGGGCTGGGCGTCGCCGCCAACGCCAGCTTCGCCGCGGCCCTGACCGGGCTACCCGCGACGGCCGTCTTCCTGCGGTCCGATTACCGGCTGGAGACGACCGAGCTGGGGCTGGCGATCGGGGCCATGGGGCTGGGCGTCGCGGTGAGCGAACTGCCCTGGGGGCTGGTCACCGACCGCTGGGGCGATCGCCGGGTGATGCTCGCCGGGCTCGGCCTGACCGGGACGGTGCTGGCGCTGATGGCGCTGTTCCTGTCGCCCGATGCCGCCGGCACGCCGCCGTCGGCCCTGATGCTGGGTTTCGCCTTCCTGCTGGTCGGGCTGATCGGCGGCAGCCTCAACGGGTCGAGCGGGCGGGCGGTCATGGCCTGGTTCCGCGAGGGCGACCGGGGCTTCGCCATGAGCATCCGGCAGATGGCCCTGCCCGCCGGGGGTGCCGCCGGCGCGCTGGCCCTGCCCGCCATCGCCGAGCATGCGGGCTTCCGTGGCGTCTACGGGACGCTGGCCGCACTCTGCCTTGTGACGACGGCCTTCGTCTGGCTGTGGCTGCACGAGCCGCCGGCCGCTGCGGAGGACGGGACGGAGGCCGGCGCGCGCCCCGCCACCGGTCCCGGTCCGGAGCGCGGACCGCTGCGCGACGGGCAGGTCTGGCTGATGGTGCTGGGGCTCGGCGCGCTCTGCCTGCCCCAGGTCGCCGTGGTGACCTTCGCCGCCGTCTTCCTGAACGACCTCGGCCGGCTCGGCACCACCGCGATAAGCGCCGCCATCGTCGCGGTGCAGGTCGGCGCCGCCCTCGCGCGGCTGTGGAGCGGCCGCCACACCGACCGCCACCGCAACCGCCGCCCCTTCCTGAAGGCCTGCGCCCTGCTGACCGCCGCCATCTATGGCGCGCTCGCCCTGCTGGTCCTGCCGGACTCCGCCCCGGCATCACCCGGCCCCGGCCTGACGGCGGCCATCGTCGCCGCGCTGGTCGCCGGAGGCATCGTGGCGTCGAGCTGGCACGGCATCGCCTTCACCGAACTCGCCACCATCGCCGGCCTGCGCCACACCGGCACGGCGCTGGGCCTGGGTAACAGCTTCGCCTTCGGCGCCTACTTCCTGGCCCCGCTCGCGATCCCGCACATCCTGGATCTGGGCGGCTGGACGGCCGTCTGGCTGGCCGCGGCCCTGGCGGCGGTCGCAGCCTTCGCGCTGTTCCCGAGGGCGGTCAGGACGTAGCGGGCGGCCGGTCCATTGTGGGGTGTTGTGCTGAGAACACTTTCTGCACAACGGGCCGTTTCGCCGAATTCGTAAGCTTTGCAGGCACTTGCGCCGGATCGCACGTACACGGCCATTGTGCAGTGGGTGCACAATGGCTGCGCCGGTTGCGGCGGCGGATTGGGCGCAGGCGCTGCCGCGCACCGTGCCTGGTGCGTTCGTTGAAAGTGATTTGTTTGGGAATGCCGTGCGGGCGCAGTTCGGCCCTTGATGCAGTGAGTGCTAACGCGGGCTGGGCTCGAAGGCAATCCGCACGTCGTGATGTCGCCAGGGTCCGGGCCGGAGAACGGGACCTCGGCCCGTTCAGATCGACCCGAGCGCTTCGTCGAGAAGCGCCGGTGGGTTTACGGCAAACGGATTCACGATGGTCACCCCGCCCAGCGTCCGGCCCGCTTGACCATCCTCCGACAGCAGGAGCCGGCAGCCGTGGCGCTTGGCGGTCGCCCAGATCATGGCGTCCCAGAAGGACCAGTTATGATGAGCGACCGCGTCCATCGCATCGGTCAGGCAGGCATCGTCGGCTGCGACCACGGGCAGCGTGTCGCGCCACTGCTGGACGATGTCCACCGCTCGGGCCGGAGGAACTCCATGCTTGGCGCCGGTAAGGGTGCGGAAGAGTTCCGCAAGAGACTGGAGGGTCAGAACGCAATCCCGGCCGGGGAGACGGCGGGCCAAGGCAACGGCCTGCCGGTGACGGTCCCCGGCCGATCGATCGACCGCGTAAACCAGGACATTCGTGTCGAGCGTGAATCGCATGCCGCTCACCGGTCATACAGAGCGTCGCGGTTGAACCGCTCGCCGCCCAGATCCACCCCATCCTCCAGCGTCCGGAACAGCCGGCTCCAAGCCGGGCCGCGACCGGATTTCTCAGCGGCTTGGTCATAGGGCGCAAGCTGCGCCACCGGCTGGCCGCGTTTCGTGATGATCACGGTCTCTCCGCCGGCAGCCTGCCCCAGGATCTCAGAAAACTGCCGGTTGGCATCGGCGGCAGATACGGTTCGCGGCATGCGCCCTTCCTATGTAGTGACATCACTACTTTGAGGCGCCAGCCGTTCCACGTCAAGTGATGCACGTCGCCATGTCGCTGACAGGTGATCTGTCCGGAGTTTGTAGCAAGTGATCTGTCCGGGCTTAGGCTCTGCCCAACGAAGGGGACAGGGATCGGGCGGACAGGGGGGTGCTACAGGAGATCCGCATGCAGCGATGCGAGGAGATGATACCGGACTGCAACACCATCTCGGTCAGGAGCGTGTCATTCACGAGAACAGGCTCGGCCATTATGCGTTGCATAACACATGATGATCCGCGCGGAGGATGCGGATGCCGATGCGGAGCCGTGCGGACAAGCGGACAGCCGACTTCAAGGCCGCGAAGGCGCTCACCAAGTTCCAGGACCTGATCTCGACGGTGACGGGCGCGGTGATCGAGGAGGTGGTGGCCTGGCAGAACCGGACCGAGGATCGCAGCCAAACGCGCGCGATCCTCCGGTCCAACGATGACGCCCGCCGGCGCCTGTGAGTCCTATGTTTGTGTCAGCGCACCAGATCCTCTCCTCGGCGAAGGCTGGTGGCCTCCTTGGAGCCTGTCTGGCCCGGCCGGCGCACCCTCATTGATACTCCGGCCGCCGGGCCAGCCCGTCGCGCAGATGCTCGATCAGCAGCCGCACCTTGGGCAGCCGGTGGCGGCGTTGCGGGTAGACGGCCCAGACGGCGGTGTTGGGCGGCTGGTGCGCCTCCAGCAGCGGGACCAGACGCCCGGCGCGCACATGCTCGCGCACGTAATAGTCCGGCAGCTGGCACAGCCCGAAGCCCAGCAGCGCCGCCTCCAGCACCGCGACCCCGCTGTTGCAGCGCCAGCGCCCGCGCGGTCGGAAGACCCATTCCTGCCCGCCGTCGTCGAACAGCCAGCTGTCCGAGGTGCCGACGAGGCACTGGTGCTGCGCCAGCTCCGACAGGGTGTGCGGCGTGCCGTAGCGCGCCAGATAGTCGGGGGCGGCGCAGAGATGCATGGTGCGCGGCGCGATGCGCGTCGCCACGAGGCTTGATTCGGCCAGCCGGCCGAGCCGGATCGCGCAGTCGAAGCCTTCGTGCACGAGGTCGGTCATGCGGTTGGTCAGGTCCACCTCGACGCTGACCTGCGGGTAGCGGATCAGGAATCCGTTCACCAGCGGCATGATGAACTGCTCCCCATAGGAATGGGCGCAGGTCATGCGCAGCAGGCCCGTCGGCTCTCCCTGCAGGTTGCCGACCGCCTGGAAGGCCTCGTCCCGCTCCTCCTCCAGCCTCTGGCAATGCGACAGGAAGGTGCGGCCGGCCTCGGTCAGGCTGACATGGCGGGTGGTGCGGTAGAACAGCCGCGCCTGCAGCCGGTCCTCCAGCCGCGCCACCTGCCGGCTCACCTGCGAGGAGGAGATGCGCAGCCGCTCGGCGGCGCGGGAGAAGCTTCCCGTCTCCGCCACCGCCATGAACTCGTCAATCCCTTCCCAGCGGCTCACCCGATCCAGCCCCACGCCATCTCACATTATCCCTGTATGGCACAAATCTTCTTCGAAAGGACCCCATTATCAACGCGCGCTGGATGATTAGACTGTGGCTCAGCAGGAAACGCTTTTCAAAGAGAGAGCCATGATCAAGTCGCGCGCCGCCGTCGCCTGGGAAGCCAAGCGTCCCCTGGAGATCGAGGAAGTCGAAGTCGCCGGCCCCAAACAGGGCGAGGTTCTGGTCAAGATCGTCGCCACCGGCGTCTGCCACACCGACGCCTACACCCTGTCCGGCCAGGATTCGGAAGGCGTCTTCCCCTGCATCCTCGGCCATGAGGGTGCGGGCATCGTTCAGGAGGTGGGTCCGGGCGTCACCTCCGTGGCGCCGGGCGACCATGTGATTCCGCTCTACACGCCGGAATGCGGCAAGTGCAAGTTCTGCCTGTCCGGCAAGACCAACCTCTGCCAGGCGATCCGCGCCACCCAGGGCAAGGGGCTGATGCCCGATGGCACGACCCGCTTCAAGGCCCGGGGCAAGGACGTGTTCCACTACATGGGCACTTCCACCTTCTCCGAATACACGGTGCTGCCGGAGATCGCGCTCGCCAAGATCAGCAAGGAGGCCCCGCTCGAGAAGGTCTGCCTTCTGGGCTGCGGCGTCACCACCGGCATGGGCGCCGTGCTGAACACCGCGAAGGTCGAGCCGGGCGCCACCGTCGCCATCTTCGGGCTCGGCGGCATCGGCCTGTCGGCGATCATCGGCGCCGTGATGGCCAAGGCCTCGCGCATCATCGGCATCGACATCAACGAGTCGAAGTTCGAGATCGCCAAGCAGCTCGGCGCCACCGACTGCATCAACCCGCGCAGCTTCGACCGCCCGATCCAGGAAGTGCTCGTCGAGATGACGGACGGCGGCGTCGATTACTCCTTCGAGTGCATCGGCAACGTCCAGGTCATGCGCCAGGCGCTGGAATGCTGCCACAAGGGCTGGGGCGAGTCGGTCATCATCGGCGTCGCCGGCGCCGGCCAGGAGATCAGCACCCGTCCCTTCCAGCTCGTCACCGGCCGCGTCTGGCGCGGTTCGGCCTTCGGCGGCGTGCGCGGCCGTTCCGAGCTGCCGGGCTATGTCGACCGCTACATGCAGGGCGAGTTCGAGCTGGACACCTTCATCACCCACACCATGGGGCTGGACCAGATCAACCACGCCTTCGAGCTGATGCACGAGGGCAAGAGCATCCGCTCGGTCATCCAGTACTGACGCCGTCCGAAGCGCCGCGGGAGGGCCGTCCGCGCCCTCCCGCTGAATGATAAACGGGAGGATCCACCATGAGCGAACTGACCTTCGTCTCCGGCAACAAAAGCTTCGACGGCTGGCACAAGCGCTACCGCCACCGCTCGACCGTCCTCAACTGCGACATGGTCTTCGCGATCTACCTGCCGCCGCAGGCCACGCCCGCGAACCCCGTCCCGGTGCTCTACTGGCTTTCCGGCCTGACCTGCACGGACGAGAACTTCATGCAGAAGGCCGGCGCCCAGCGGATGGCCGCCGAACTCGGCATCGCCATCGTCTGCCCGGACACCAGCCCGCGCGGCCAGGGCGTGCCGGACGACGAGGCCGGCGCCTACGACTTCGGCCTCGGCGCCGGCTTCTACCTGAACGCCACGCAGGAGCCCTGGGCACGCCATTACCGCATGCACGACTATGTGGTGAAGGAGCTGCCGGACCTCATCGAGAAGTCCTTCCCCGTCAGCGACCGCCGCTCCGTCTCCGGCCATTCCATGGGCGGGCACGGCGCCATCACCTGCGCCCTGCGCAACCCCGGCCGCTACCGCTCGGTCTCGGCCTTCTCGCCGATCACCAACCCGATGAACTGCCCCTGGGGCGAGAAGGCCTTCACCAACTATCTGGGCTCCGAGCGCAGGAGCTGGGCCGAATGGGACAGCTGCGCCCTGATCGCCAACGCGACGGAACGGCTGCCCCTGCTGGTGGACCAGGGCGACAGCGACGACTTCCTGGAAAACCAGCTGAAGCCCGACGCCCTGCGCCAGGCCGCGGCGGCCGCCGGCCACCCGCTGACCCTGCGCATGCAGCCGGGCTACGACCACAGCTACTACTTCATCGCCAGCTTCATCGCCGACCACCTGAAGCACCACGCCGACTCCCTGCGGGCATAAGGTAAGCGTGGGACTCTATCCCTCTCCCCTCCGGGGAGAGGGAGGGACCCAGCCCGCCAGGGCTGGGAGGGTGAGGGCCGGCGTCCCGAGGGACGCCGCGAATGGCCCAGGGGCCATTCGCAAAAAGCCCCCTACAGCGGCAGCCCCACGTAGTTCTCCGCGATGGCGGTCATCGCGGCGCGGGAGCTGACGGCGTATTCCAGGTCGGCGAGGTGGATGCGCTGCTCGAAGGGGGAGTCTTCCTCGTTCCGGTGCAGCATCGTCGTCATGTACCAGGAGAAGCGCTCCGCCTTCCAGATTCGGCGCAGGCAGGTCTCCGTGTAGCCGTCCAGCAGGTCGGTCCGGCCTTCCTTGTAGAAGGCCTCCAGCCCGCGCGACAGGTAGACCACGTCGGCCACGGCGAGGTTCAGCCCCTTGGCGCCGGTCGGCGGCACGATGTGGGCGGCGTCGCCGGCCAGGAACAGGCGGCCGTGGCGCATCGTCCCGCAGACGAAGCTGCGCATGGCGATGATGCCCTTCTGGAAGATCGGCCCTTCCGTCAGGCGCCAGCCGTCGCGCGTCTCCAGCCGCTGATGCAGCTCCGACCAGATGCGGTCGTCGGACCAGTTGGCGATGTCGTCCTTCGGGTCGCACTGCACATAGAGCCGCTGCACCTCGGGCGAGCGCGTGCTGAGCAGCGCGAATCCCCGCGGGTGGTTGGCGTAGACCAGCTCGTGGTAGGAGGGCGGCGCCTCCGTCAGGATGCCGAGCCAGCCGAACGGGTAGACCTTCTGGTATTCGGTCCGCAACGCCGCCGGGATGGCCTGCCGGCTCGGCCCGTGGAAGCCGTCGCAGCCCGCGACGAAGTCGCAGCGCAGCTCCTCCTCCGGCCCGTCCGTGCCGCGCCGGAAGCGGATCACCGGCCGGTCGCACTCGACGCCCTCCAGCCCGACGCCGGTCACGCCGAACAGGATCTGCCCGCCCTCGGCCAGACGCGCGGCGGCGAGGTCCTTCAGCAGCTCGTGCTGCGGGTAGACGGTGACCATCTTGCCGCCGGTCAGCTCGGCCGTGTCCACATGATGGCTCTCGCCGTTGACGCGCAGGGTGAAGCCGGTGTGGAAATGCCCCTCCCGCATCATCCGCTCGCCGAGTCCCATCCCGTTCATCAGATCGACCGTCCACTGCTCCAGCACGCCGGCGCGGATGGTCGCCTCGATCTCCTCGCGCGAACGGCTTTCCAGGATGACGGATTCGATCCCCATCCGGTGCAGCATGTGCGACAGGAACAGCCCGGCTGGCCCGGCCCCGATGATCCCGACCTGGGTCCGCGTGACATGCGCGCCCATCGCTCTCTCCCGTTCGCAATCCGTCCCGCCCCGGGGACCTTGTTTGTGAGTCCTACAGTCTGGCATCCTATCTTTTGTCACAGCCCGCCGGGAATGGACGAACCGGCCATTCTCTTGTACTTTCCATCGCCGCTTCCGCCCGGCTCCGCCGTGCCCGGCCGGTCCCTCCCCTCCCCCGACCGGACCGCCGGACATGCCGGAATCCTTGAAATCCATACCGAATTACCTCCTCTACGGGGACCCGTCGGGGGAGGCGGAGCTGGATTTCGTCCATGTCGAATCCATCCCGTCGCGCAGCAGCTTGCACAATTGGGAGATCAAGCCGCACCGCCACAGCGGCCTCAGCCACCTGCTGCTGATCACGGCCGGCGGCGGGCTGATGACGGCGGACGGGGCGGAGCACGGCTTCCGCGCCCCCGCCCTGCTCACCATGCCGGCGGAGACCGTGCATGGCTTCCGCTTCGACCCGGACATCGACGGCCACATCCTGACCATGTCCGCCGGCTTCCTCGCCAACCTGCTCGCCGGCCTGCCGGAACCGGAGCTGAAGGCGGTGCTAGACCGGCCGGCGGCGCTGCCCGCCGACCCGGCCGGCGAGGACTGGCCCGCGCTCACCGCCGCCTTCGCCGCCATCCTGCGGGAATTCCACTGGCCGCGCCCCGGCCGGGCCAGCGCCATCGCCGCCCAGGTGACGCTTCTGCTGGTGACGGCCGCGCGGCTCGGCCTCGCCGAGGGCAAGGACGCCGGGCCGCTGTCCGCCGACGCGCTGCTGGTCGCGCGGCTGCGCCAGGCCATCGGCCAGCGTTTCCGCGACCACTGGCCGGTGGAGGCGTACGCCGCGGCGTTGGGCACCAGCCCCGGCCGGCTGAACGCCGCCTGCCGCCGCGTCGCCGGCGCCTCCACCCTCCAGCTCGTCCACGCCCGCCTGCTGCTGGAGGCCAAGCGCAACCTGCTCTACACCGCCATGACCATGAGCGAGATCGGTTACGCCATGGGCTTCGAGGACCCCGCCTACTTCTCCCGCTTCTTCACCAAGCGCGAGGGGTTGTCGCCCCAGGCCTTCCGGCAGAGGCACGGGCGCGGACGCTGATGCCGGGTTCGCCCATTCATGAGCCCCGTTTCATACCGCATGCGGATTTGAGTGGATAAACCCCTCCCGCGCCCTTCGATAGACTCCCGGACATGCCGCCGGGAGAGATTACGGTCCGTCCCCTTTCCCGGTCGATTCAAGAAAGGGAGATCGGGATTCATGAGGTTTCTGGCCGCCACGCTTGCGTCTCTCGCCTTGGCGTCTCCCGCCTTCGCCCAGGGGAACGCCACCATGACCACACCGGCCGAAAGCGCCTCCACCCTGTCCCTGGCGGACATCCAGGCGGTCTCTCCGGCCCTTGGCCGGTACGCGCGGGAGAGCAACCTCGGCAGCCTGTGGCAGCGCCCGCAACTCTCGCGCCGCGACCGCGCCATCGTCACCGTGGCGATCCTGATCGCCCGCAACCAGCCCTTCGACCTGGCCCATTACATGACCCTCGCCCTCGACAACGGCGTGACGCCGCGCGAGCTGTCCGAGGTCGTCACGCATCTCGCCTTCTACGCCGGCTGGTCGAACGCAATGTCGGCGGTGTCCGTCGCCAAGGACATCTTCGCGCAGCGCGGCATCGGGCCGGACCAGCTGCCCCCCGCCTCGCCGCAGCTCCTGCCGCTGGACGAAAAGGCGGAGGCCAGCCGCGTCGCCAGCGTGCGGCAGCTGCTCGGCACCGCCGCGCCGGGCCTCGACCAGTTCACCACCGACCCGCTCTTCATGGAGGTCTGGCGCCGCCCCGACCTGTCCCCGCGCGACCGCAGCCTCGTGACCATCAGCGCGCTGATGGCGAACGGCCAGGTGGCCCAGCTCGCCGGGCACCTCAACCGCGCCCTGAACGACGGCCTGACGCAGGAACAGGCCGGCGAGGTGATCACCCAGATCGCCTTCTACGCCGGCTGGCCCAACGCCTTCTCCGCCGGCCCGGTCGCGGCGGAGGTGTTCAAGAGCCGCGCGAAGTGACGGGAGGCGGGGCTTGGGCCTCCCTCCGCGTCTTCCCCGCAAGACCGGGCGGGCGCGACCTCTGACGACCGCTCCCCTCTCCCCTCCGGGGAGAGGAAGGGGCCCAAGCCGCAGGCTTGGGAAGGTGAGGGGGTCCTGCGACTGCTGAACTTTCCGGTTCCCGGCCCCCTCACCCTGACCCTCTCCCCGAGGGGAGAGGGAATTGAGTCAGCGCACACTCCACCCCCCCAACACAAAGGAACCGCCATGAAGAAAACACTCATCGCCGCCACCCTCGCCTCGGCAGCACTTTGCGGAGCCGATTCCGCCGGCGCGCAGGAGATCCAAATCACCCAGCCCGGCTCCATGTCCTCCGTGATCGGCAATCCGAACAACTTCACGGGCCATGTGGTCGTCGATCTGCTCACGCCACCGTCCACCGAGACCCCGGCCTCCTCCGGCCTGGTGACCTTCGCTCCCCGTGCGCGCACCGCTTGGCACACCCATCCGGCCGGACAGATGCTGATCGTCACGGCCGGCAAGGGCTGGGTTCAGCAGGACGGCCAGACCCGCCGCGAGATGAAGACCGGCGACGTCGTATGGATTCCCGCCGGCGTCCGGCACTGGCATGGCGCGACCGGCACCACCGGCATGAGCCACATCGCCATCACCTACATCCGCGATGGCAAGAACGCCGACTGGATGCAGCTGGTCACCGACCAGGAATACGATGCCCGGCAGTAAAGCTCCCAAGGACGGTCGAGCGGAAGCCGGGCCTCCGCCCGCGAGGCCGGCTGCATCCGTGCAACAGGCTCAGCCACGAACAAGCTCCGGAGGTCAGATCGCCTTCCGCTGGCGGAGTTCATCCTCAATCGGGCAGTCCGCACAGGATGCGTAACCGCACAGACGGCAGATATGGTACGCGTGATCAACGTCGCGCACGCACGCCCGCAGCACGCGCTCGGACAGCGCAGTCAGCGTCGCCAACTCGTCCGCACTCAGCGTGGCGAGCCCACGGGCCAGAACCTGGTCCCGTGCATGCAGCACGGCAGCGCTGGCCTTTTCGCCTGCGGCCGTGAGGTGGAGCGACCTTGCTCGCCCGTCCGTCGCGTGCCCGCGCCGTTCCACCAAGCCGTCGGCAACCAGCCTGTCGACGAGGCGAACGGTTCCAGCGTGCGATAACCCCACGCCTACGGCGAGCGTGCGAATTGAAAGGCCCGGCTCATGGTCGAGGAGCGCGAGCGCCGCGGCGGCAGGGCCTGCTTCCGGAGCGAACGAAGAGGCGGCGCGAACGATGTCGTCGCCCAACATCAGGGCGAATGCGCCAAACACGTTTCTATCACGAATCGAACTCATGGGGTTACATTTACATGCGCGGAGCATAAATATCAAGCCGGTCGCGCAATCGATGCGCACGCATGCCCATGCTGGGAAGGCCGCCGTGGCGGCGTGCCTCACCCGAACCGTTTCCGGAAAATGCGAAACGGTTCAGTGCCCGTCAGCCACGAAAGCTTGATGCCGCTCTGGCCCGGAGCCACGCCATCCCCGGATGTCACGAATCCTTTGAAACAGTGTCCGCCAACAGGCCCCCAGCCATGAACCGAAAGGCCTCGATGGCTTTGGCGAGGACATCCTGCGGATGGTCACTGGCCGCGACCCAAAGCGCGGCGTTCAGCGCAGCCCCGTTCAAAAGCCGGGCGGCGGCTTCGGCATCGACCGGTTTGATCAGGCCGCGTTCGATCAGCCCATTCACTTTCCGCAAGGTCGTCTGGAGGCAACTGTTCTGGCTGGGCCACTGCGAAGGGTCGCCCAGGAACGCCGGTCCGTCGAGCAGCACGATGCGCTGGACCTCAGGCTCCAGCGCCATCTCGATGTAAGCGATGCTTTCCGCCAGCAACCCTTCCCAATCATTCTCGGCTCGGCTGGCCATGGCGTGCGCGCGCGCCGCCATTTCCCCATCGATCTGGTTGACCACCGCCTGCAGAAGCCCGCGCTTGTCGCCGAAATTGTGATAGAGCGCCCCGCGCGTCAGCCCAGCGTCGGCCGTCAATTCGTCCATCGATGCGGCTGCATAACCCTTCTCGGCGAAAGCCCTGCGCGCGGACTGGATCAGCTTGCCGCGGGTCTCCTCCATCATCTCGGAACGCCTTTTCCCGGCCACGTCCATCTCCTTCAAAAAAATTCACAGCCACTCGGATTCGCGAGTTGACATACGTACCGTATGCGAACTACCGTTCTCATACGGAGCGTATATCAAATCGCGCCCCGGCTTTGAAGCCCGGCTTTGAAGCTTGAAGAACTCGCTCGGCCGACACGGCTTTGTCCGTGCCCCCGACGTCGGCGAGACGGCCCTGCTCTTTACGAACTGTCCTTCCGCAATGAGGAGTTAGAATGATGGTACAACGCCAAGCTATCGTTCCAGCCGACCGGCACGCGCTTTACGAGGCGCACCGCTACTCGGCGGCGATCCGCTCAGGTGATCTCCTGTTCGTCTCGGGTCAGGTCGGCAGCCGATCGGACGGATCGCCAGAACCCGACTTCGAGAAGCAGGTGCAATTGGCTTTCGACAATCTTTCGAACGTGCTCAGGGCCGCCGGTTGCACGTTCGAAGACGTCATCGATGTCACCACCTTCCACACCGACCCGGCCGCTCAGTTCGAGACCATCATGGCGGTGCGGGACAAAGCCATCGGTGATCCGCCCTATCCGAATTGGACGGCGGTCGGAGTGAACTGGCTGGCCGGGTTCGATTTCGAGATCAAGGTCATCGCCCGCATACCTGATGTTGCCTGAACGGCACTCGGCTCCAGTCCAACTCGGGCCTGATTGAGGGCAAAGTCGCCAGCCGGCAGGCTCACCGCGACACCCGCGAGGCCGTCATTCCGGCCCTGAACGCCGCTGGCGCGCTCAACGCTTGGGGCTGTCACGATGACGCCGGGAGCCAACGGACCCTTGCCCGAAACAAGCTGGCCCTGCCCGCGTCCCCCGTCACCATGGTGACACCGGTCGTTGCCGCCCCGCTTGGCGGCAACACCGGCTTCGACGCGCAGCTCGGCGCGCCCAAGGCGGCCTCGAATGGCGGCACGGGCATTATCAGCTCGCAGGTCTAAGCGTCCCGGCCGCTGTCCTTTGCGTCCGGGACCCTCTTTCCCGGGTTCCGGGGAGCCAACGCCGGTTCCGGAAATTTTCTTCAGCCTTGCGCCAAAAAAATATGCGCCACGCATAGACAAGCCTGTCGAGTATATGTATGCTTCGCGCATACAAATTCGAGGAGCCATCCCATGCTAAGCTTTCCATCTTCCTCCGCGGACGAAGCCACGCTTCCCGCAGATGCCCCCCCCTCGCACGCCGCATTGTCGCCGCGGGTCGCGGTGTCGCGCTTGCCGGCGCCGTTCTCCCCTTGGCCCTGATCGGAATTTTGAAGTTCACGCAGTTCGAGATCGAAGCTCTCAAGCCGCTCATCAGTGGGACGCCGTGGCTCGCGTGGCTCTATTCGGTTTTTGGCTACGCCGGCACAAGCTACCTTCTTGGGGTCGCGGAACTCGTCACCGCAGCCTTGCTGATCGCTTCGCCCTGGTTCGTCCGCGCTGGGCTGGTCGGCGGCGCGCTCGGCGCCCTTACCTTCCTGACAACGGCATCCACGCTTCTCGCGCTTCCGATATGGGAGCCCTCGGCCGGTGGATTTCCGTTCCTCAGCTTCCTTGGGTCCTTTCTCATAAAGGACATTGCGCTGCTTGGTGTCAGCTTGGTCGTGCTGGGTGAAAGCTTGGCTCGCGTCCGCATCGGTTCGCGTTGATGCGCCGGGATTGATCCGGCGACACACGACAGCCTTGTCGCCGGATCGGGCCGACGCAACGGCGCCGGCGTCTTCCGACCACTGAACTTAGGTTTCAGGCCCCCCTTCAAGGCGGACAATCGCGCCCTTTGCGCGGAGGCAGGCTGCCCCGCCACGCAAGCGTTTTCTCCTACTTTCAGCAATCAGGCCGCGAATTTCAATTTTTGCCTGCTCTTCGACCCACGTTGAAAAGGAAACCAGCAAATGCACTACGCGGAGTACAAGCAAACCGATCCGGCTCTCGTGCGGGCCATGGTGGAAACCTTTCCGTTCGCAACGATAACGGCAAACGGTGACGAAGGTCCGATTGTCGCGCAAGCCCCCCTCACCTTCCGTCATGGACGCAACGCTGCCGACGCCGTCGAATTTCACTTGGCGCGAGCCAACCAGATTGCGGCGTCGATGACGCCCGGAACACCCATCACGGTGGTGGTGCATGGCCCCGGCGCCGCGATCTCGCCAAGTTGGTTCACCGCGAGCTTTCCGGGCGACAAGCCGGATCGCAGCCGGACCGCTCCTACCTACAACTACATCAATCTCGTCATACGTGGCCGCGTCGAGTTCATGGACGACGACGCACTGCAAGCGCAAATCGGTGACTTGGTGCTGGCGAACGAACCAGCGGACGGCTGGCGGCTCGAGGAACTTGCTCCGGAACTCTGGGAGGGCTGGCGGCGCCATATCCAAGGCTATCGCTTGGAGATCGAGTATTTTGACCTGACCGTAAAGCTAAGCCCTCCCGACGAACCCGCCGACAGGCCCGGCGTCGTCGATGGCTTGAGCAAGCGCGCGCTGCAAGATGATGAGGCTATCGCAAGGCTCGTCGGCGGGTATGATGGTTCGTCCGCGTCCCTTCAGGCTCTGTTTCGCTCCTTCCGGCCAAATTGACGTGCACGGCAACGCTCCGTCTCCGTTGGCCGTCCGTGTGCCGGGCCAGACTGCGCGGAGGCATGGACGCTCCCAACGACGGTCAGGACAGCGGGGAGGCCGCTGACCTTCTCCTGCATCACCCATGAAGCCATCGCAGGGGGTCAGCCGGCCCGGTACTGCTCCTCGCTGACCGGCTCCAGCCAGTCCACGGTTTTGCCGTCGAGTTGCTCCTGGATGGCGATGTGGGTCATGGCCGTGGCCGCCGTGGCGCCGTGCCAGTGCTTCTCGCCGGGCGGGAACCAGACCACGTCCCCCGGCCGGATTTCCTCCACCGGCCCGCCCTCGCGCTGCGCCCAGCCCAGGCCGGACGTGACGATGATCGTCTGCCCCAGCGGGTGCGTGTGCCATGCGGTGCGCGCCCCGGGCTCGAACGTCACGCTCGCCCCGGCGGCCCGCGCCGGCTCCTGGAACAGCGGATCGATGCGAACCGCCCCGGTGAAATACTCGTCCGGCCCCCGGCCGGATGGCCGTGAGCCGTTTCGCTTGATGTCCATGGTCCTTCTCCATCACGCGTTGTCCGGTTCCGGCTGCCTGATCGGCCAACAGCCGAGGCTGCCGGAACGGCTGGGGGCCATTCTTGGATTTACCGCATGCGCGGTCCAGCGATTAGAGGCTGGAAAGCGCATGAAACGATGAACGGGGTTCATGGACGCGGCGCGGAGAGTCGGTCGGCATCAACGCGCATCCAACTTTATCGAGGCTCCCTTCCCAAAAGGACCGCTGCCACCCTCTTCGACCGGCAGGCGGCGCGTGGCGGCCCAAGTCAGCAACGCGAAGGCGCTGAACGTCACCCCCAACGCAGAAACTCCAAACCATCCGAGTTGGGCGTAGGTAACGGTTGCGGCGATGGCTCCTGTGGCGCTGCCAAGGGAATAGAACACCATGTAGCCGCCGACGAGGCGGCTGCACGCCTCGGGGTGCCGTTCAAAAATGATGCTCTGGTTGGTGACATGGACGGCTTGTACAGCAAGATCGAGCAGAACGACGCCAATCAGCAGGTGGGGTACTGACCATGGCAGAAGGGCGATCAGTCCCCACGACGCCAGCAGGAGAGCAAGGGACAAGCCCGTTGTCCATTGCCCATAACCACGATCCGCGAGACGGCCCGCACCGCTCGCCGCGATCGCGCCCGCCATGCCGATCAGGCCAAAAACGCCAATCTGCGTATGGGAGTAGGAGAAGGGCGCCGCACTGAGTGGCAGCGCGAGTGCGGTCCAGAAGGTGCTGAATGCCGCGAAGCTTAACAGGGCGAGAATGCCGCGAACCAACAACACTCGGTCAGAGAGGAAAAGGGCCGGAATAGAGCGCAGCGTGGCGGCGTAGGTGTCGGAACTGTCTGGTGAAAGCTGGCGTGGCAGGGCACGCAGCAGCAGGCCAACCATGACGAGCGTGATGACGGCCGAGGTTATGTAAACCGCTCGCCAGCCGCCGAGATCGGCGAGCACCCCGGCGACGAAGCGGGCGGCCAGAATCCCGATCACCACACCGCTCGTCACCATGCCGACCACTTTGCCGCGTTCGGTGGGCGATGCCAGTGTGGCGGCGAAGGATACCAGCACTTGAACGACCACGGCCAGCAACCCCATCGCCACCATGCTGGCAAGCAGGACCGCCTCTGTCCTCGCCGTCGCGACGGCGGCCAACGCGAAGACGGACAGAATGCCTTGGCTGAGGATGAGACGGCGGCGATCGACCAGATCACCAAGTGGCACGATGAAAATCAGCCCTAGCCCATAACCAATCTGCGTCAGCGTCACGACGAGGCCGACGCTCGCATGAGACATGCCGAAATCCTGTGCGATCGCGTCGAGCAGTGGCTGGGCATAGTAGATGTTTGCGACGCTCAACCCTGCGGCTAGGGCGAAGATCAGCATCGTGATCCTTGGCATCCCACCACCAGGTTGATGTTTTGTCTGGCTTTCGTCCTCGTGCCGCATGGCAGCCCCTTCTCATGATCGGACGTGTTCCAAAATAAGACCACTTGTCGGGTTGCGATTCTAGTTCTACGTTAGAACCAGATTGAGCCAGGGGAGATCGGATGTCATGGTCAAAAGGGTCAGCTTATGGGACGCCGGATGCCCAGTTGCGCGGGCGCTCGACGTCATTGGCGACTGGTGGTCGCTGCTGATCATCCGTGACGCCTTCGACGGAGTCCGGCGTTTCAGCGAGTTTCAGACGGGCCTTGGCATCGCCAAGGGAATGCTCGCGACCCGGCTGCGTGACCTGACAGAGCGCGGCATTCTGGAAACCGCACCGGCCTCGGACGGCAGTGCCTACCGCGAATATGTTCTGACCGAGAAAGGGCGTGGCCTGTTTCTCGTAATCGTCGCTCTGCGCCAATGGAGTGAAGATCATCTTTATAGCGCGGATGAGCCACGGTCCGCTTTGGTGGAAAGGGGATCAGGCGCTCCGGTCGCGCGCCTCGAATTAATCGCAGAAGACGGCCGCTCTCTGGGTTGGAACGATACCGAGGTGAAGAAGACCTGATCATTGGCGGCTGACAGCCCGCTTGGCATTGGCACGCGAACTCAGTTCCTACACCACGCGGTGGGCCACGACCAAGGCAGCGGCGAGAACCGCCCTCAGGTGAGAAAGGGCGGCCCTCCAGCGGTTAACGGTCTGTTCGCCAGGACGGAGCGTCCACCGCCGTCCATCACGATAAAAGCCGCCACCACACCGGGCAGCCTGTCAGATCTCACAGGTGCATCAGCGCATGACTGAAAAACCGGGGGCCGCCCGACGGTGAGGCGGAATGAGGACGGCCCCCGTGGCGCCACAATCCCCCCTGGGCTCAAGCAGCGGCGCCAACGGCAGAATGGCAGAAGGCCTGCGTTGGCGGTGCCTGCGAACCCTTACAGGGTGCGCATGGAAAAGGCCTGGGCTGATGGTATTTCCTGAAAAGACCGAAATACGAACTCGGAAAATGCATTCCAAGAGCGTATAGTGTCGCTTGACGGTTTACAGCGCCCGGTGAGCGTGCTTTCCGATGAAGATCAGAAGCGTGAAGCACAAAGGATTGCGGCGGCTGATTGAAGCCGACGACACATCCGGGCTCCAGCACGCGCTCGTCGATAAGATCCGCAAAATCCTTTCCTTTCTTCAGGACATGGAGAGGGAGAAGGAATTGCGGAACGTCCAAGCTGGAAGGCCCATCAGCTCACAGGCGAGCGCAAGGGGACCTGGAGCCTGAGCGTGAGCCGGAATTGGCGCATCACATTTCTGATCGATCAAACCGAGATCGAAATCATCGATCTCGACTATGAAGACTATCATTGAAGGGAAACGCCATGGCCGACACGAACTATCGCATGATGAGCCCGGCCCATCCCGGTGGTTTTGTGAAGACCGAAATCATCGAACCGCTCGAGATTTCGGTGACCGAAGCCGCCCAGGCTTTGGGCGTCACTCGCGCTGCCCTCTCGGCACTGCTGAACGAGCGCGCCTCCCTGTCGCCGGAGATGGCTCTCCGGATCGAAAAGGCTTTCGGCGTCTCCATGGATACGCTGATGCGCATGCAGAACAGCTACGACATCGCTCAAACCCGGAAACGGGAAGGCGAAATCCAGGTCGCGCCCTTCAGGGGCAAGGCGTCCGAGCCACAGCCCGGACTGTCTTGAAGCGCGGTGTAAGGAACGCCGTTCCCTACTCCGCCGCACGCCTTTCCTCCACCACGGCTCCACCCGCCCGCAGCTGCCGCAGCAGGATCTGCACCGGGTGTTCCAGCCGGACGTCGCCGAAGCGCGCCACCTGGCTGCGGCAGCTGTAGCCGGTCGCCATCATGACCTCGCCGGGCATCGCGGAGTCCAGCCGCAGGCGCCAGCTCGAATCATAGATGCGGCGCGAGGTATCCAGATGCTCGACCTCGTGCCCATAGGTGCCGGCCATGCCGCAGCAGCCGGTCTGGGCGATGCGCAGGGTCACGCCGAAATGGGCGAAGACTCGGCTCCAGTCGGCGAGCGAGGCGGTGGCGTTGGTGCGCTCGGTGCAGTGGGGCAGCAGCGTCACTTCGCCCCCGGCGCCGCCGGTCCCGCCCGCTCGGGCGGGGATGCGGTTCAGGTTGGCGGCCAGCCATTCCTGGATCAGCAGCACGCGCGGGCTGTCCTCCGCCCCCAGCGCCTGCGGGTATTCCGACCGGTAGGTCAGGGTGATGGACGGGTCCACCCCCACCAGCGGCACGCCCGACGCGGCCAGCGCGCGCAAGGCCGCGGCGTTGCGCTCGGCCACCCGGCGGAAGCGGCCGAGGAAGCCGTGCACGTGCAGGGCCTTGCCGTTGGCGCGGAAGGGCGCCAGCCAGGGGGTGAAGCCCAGCGATTGGATCAGCTCCACCAGCGCCACCACCAGCGGTGCCTCGAAGCTGCTGGTGAAGGCGTCCTGCACCAGCACGACGCTGCGCGCCCGGGCGTCGGCGTCCAGCCCGGCCAGCGCCTCGGGCGTGGCGGTGGCGACACCGCGCGCG
The DNA here is from genome assembly GCF_017356015.1 of Azospirillum sp. SYSU D00513. Lineage (GTDB taxonomy): Bacteria > Pseudomonadota > Alphaproteobacteria > Azospirillales > Azospirillaceae > Azospirillum. Next base: position 2,734 of record NZ_JAFIQV010000058.1, on the reverse strand, counting down.
CGCAGGGCGGAATCCAGGTCCACGGGCGACAGGCGCGGCGTGTCGGCGAGGCCGAGCCACCACATCGCCTGCCGGCCCAGGCCGCTGCCGATCACCGCGTTGTACAGGCCGGAGACGCGCCGCACATGGGGCAGCATGTCCTCCAGGGCGCCGACGATGTGGTCGCGCGGGCGGCGCAGGTAGCGGCCGTGGTACAGCTCCAGGAACTTCGCGCGGAAGCTCGGCACGTCCACCTTGATCGGGCACTGCCCCGTGCAGGACTTGCAGGCGAGGCAGCCGTCCATCGCCTCCTTCACCACGTGGGAGAAGTCCCCGTCGCCCCGGCGCGCCGCCAGCGTGTTGCGCAGCCGCCCGGCCAGTCCGGCCCATGCTGGCCGCTCGCGCAGGCGGTCGCTCTCCGCCCCGGCATCGACGCCGGCCTCCGACAGCAGCCGCAGCCATTCCCGCACCAGGGCGGAACGGCCCTTCGGCGAATGGCGACGCTCCCGCGTCGCCTTCCAGCTCGGGCACATGGCGTCGTCGGCGTCGTAGTTGTAGCAGGCGCCGTTGCCGTTGCAGTGCAGGGCCTCGTCGTAGCGCTCGCGCACCGGCTCCGGAATGACGCGGTCGAGCTGGCCGCGCAGGGGCACGTTGTCCACGCGCAGCAGGTCCTCCCCCTTGGCCGAGGCGATCTTGCCGGGGTTGATCTGGTCGCGCGGGTCGAAGGCGCGCTTGATGTCGGCGAGGCAGGGGTAGAGCGGCCCGAAGAAGCGCGGCACGAACTCCGACCGCATGCCCTTACCGTGCTCGCCCCACAGCAGCCCGCCGTAGCGCATGGTCAGCGCCACCACCTCCTCGGTGATCTCGCGGATCATCGGCTCCTGCGCCGGGTCCTTCAGGTCCAGCGCCGGGCGGACGTGCAGCACGCCCGCGTCCACATGGCCGAACATGCCGTATTCCAGCCCCCGGCGGTCCAGCGCGGCGCGGAACTCCGCGATGTAGTCGGCGAGCGATTCCGGCGGGACGGCGGTGTCCTCGACGAAGGGGATGGGGCGCTTGCGCCCCTGCACCTTGCCCAGCAGCCCGACGGACTTCTTGCGCATCTCCCAGATGCTGTCCACCGCCCCGCCATGGGCCAGCGTGTAGCCGAGCCGCCCCTTGGCCCGCCCTTCCCCGTCCAGGAATCCGGTCAGCCGGGCCACCGCCGCCGCGACCGAGTCCGGGTCGTCGCCGACGAACTCCACCAGGTTGATGCCCAGCACCGTCTCGCCCGGCTCGTCCGGGAAATAGTCCTTCACCTTGTGCCAGACGATGTCCCCGCGGGCGAGGCCCAGCACCTTGGAATCGACCGTCTCGATCGAGGCCGCCTTGAAGGCGACGAGGTTGCCGGCGTCGCGCAGCGCCGCGTCGAAGCTCGCGTAGCGCAGGTTCACGAGCGTCGAGACGCGCGGGATCGGCAGGATGCGCAGCTTCGCCTCGGCGATGAAGCCCAGCGTCCCCTCCGACCCGCAGAGCACGGAGTTCAGGTTGAACCGCCCGTCCGCGCCCCGGATGTGGGCGAGGTCGTAGCCGGTCAGGCAGCGGTTCAGCTTGGGGAAGCGCTCCTCGATCAGGGCGGCGTTCTCGCGCTGGACGCGGTCCACCACCCGGTGCACCTCTCCGACCCGGTCGGCGCGCGCCTGCAGCGCGGCCAGCTCGGCGTCATCGACGGGGCGCGAGGTGAAGACGGCGCCGTCCATCAGCACGGCCGTCAGCTCCAGCACATGGTCGCGCGTCTTGCCGTAGAGGCAGGAGCCCTGCCCGCTGGCGTCGGTGGAGATCATGCCGCCGATGGTGGCGCGGTTGGAGGTGGACAGCTCCGGCGCGAAGAACATGCCGTGCGGCAGCAGTGCCGCGTTCAGCTGGTCCTTCACCACCCCCGCCTGCACGCGGACCCAGCCCTCCGCCGCGTTGATCTCCAGGATGCGGTTCATGTGGCGGGACACGTCCACCACGACGCCCTCGCCCAGGGACTGCCCGTTGGTGCCCGTCCCGCCGCCGCGCGGGCGCACCACGACGCCGGCGAAGCGCGGCTCGGCCAGGGTGCGGGCGACGAGTGCGATGTCCTCGACCTCGCGCGGGAAGACCAGCGCCTCGGGCGTCACCTGGTAGATGGAGTTGTCGGTCGCCAGCACGACGCGGTCGCCGGAGGCCACCGACAGGTCGCCCCGGAACCCGCCCGCCCGCAACTCCGCCAGCAGGTCGCGGACCAGGGGCGAGCATTCGGCCAGGCTGCTGAGGCGCGGTATCACGGAAGGCGTCCCTTTTCCATCGGGGCCGACCGCCAGGCGCGGTCCGCCATGTGCACTACGCCGTTTTAATAAGGCGAGCGCGGGTCCGGAGTGAAGTGCCGAATCACGCCGACACCCCCGGCCCGGACGGGCCAGCCCCTCAATTTCAGCAGGCGGATTCCGGGCGGCGACGGCCGGGCCGCCAAAGGCGGGTGAATTGCACCCGGAAACAGCCCTCACTGTGCAACAGCTTGAAGGAAAAACAACCACTTAGCCGTCACCCCCGCGAAAGCGGGGGTCCAGGACTTTTCCAGAGGGTCCGTTCTGCGGCGTTCTGGATCCCCGCGTCCGCGCATGGGCGCTAACTTTGACGGCCGTTTTCTCCCTCTCCCCGCTGGGGCTACGGCTTGCACACATTTTGCGCCGCAGCAAGCTTGTAGCCTTCGTGAATGGCGGCGAAACGTTCGTATCCCCGCTGCATGGTT
>NZ_JAFIQV010000057.1 GCF_017356015.1 Azospirillum sp. SYSU D00513 | reverse complement strand
TTCGGTTGACAACTTCTGGTTCACATTCGGCTCGTTCATCGGACTCCCATATGGGTTGTCCGGTGTCCAACATCACCGACGGCAGATCAGAAACGGATGCCGAGGATGTCCTCGGCCCGCAACTGCTCGATCAGGCGCAAGGCCTCGGCGAACTGCGGCGCAGTGGTTGAAGGGGTGAGGGCCGGGCCCATGTTCAGACCGTTCATGCTTTTGACCGTCAGCCTAAGCGTTTCGTCGGCCGGCGCGCCGGAGGTTAGCATGGCGATCAGCTCGTTCGGCGGCAGGGGCGCCAGCATTGTCCGCGCATACTGCTCGCCGCGAACCGGGTTGTAGGTTATGGTCGGGCGGTTGCTGAAGGTACCGCCGCGGTTGGCGGCGATATCGTTGCCCAGCCAGTAGCCGTTCTGGAACAGGTTCGTGCCGAAATCAGCCCGCCCCTCGAAGGAATAACCGGCAACAATCTGGCTGACCTGCATGAGGGTGGGCGTGTCGCCGAAACGGAGCCGAACGATGTTAAGCAGCATCTCCCGTTTGGCGGTTTCGGCCAGCGCCAGCCCGTAATCGATCCTTTCCTGGTTCAGGGATGCCGGCCCGAGCCCGCTGCAGGAGGCGGTCAGGAAGGCGCCCAGGCAACCAGCCATTTGTAGACGCGCGCGGAGATGCATGGAAAGTTTGTGGTGGTTTCCGGGCTGAAGGCGGCTTTTCAGCCCCACAGCGGTGTGGTCTGAGCAACCGCCATCAAATCGCAGACACCGTCATGAACCTGATGCATTCGGAAAGCGCCGCTTCAGATAGGTTCACCCACCTGAGGCGGCGCTGTCTATTTCATCACATCGAAGCGGGTGCAAGTTTTCCCATTGCCTGAGCGAGTGCGTTTTCATCGTAAGGTTTAGTCAGAAGGGGAGCCGTCCGGAAGCGCTCCGGTATTGCAACACTTTCGAGGTAGCCGGTGGCGAACAGAAACGGGCGCTTAGCGGACACAAGTTCGTCGGCAATGCGAAAGCTCGTCTCGCCGGACAAGTTGATGTCGAGGACCGCCATGTCGAACAGCTGGACGGCGAGAAGACGTAAGGCAGCCGCCACGGTTCCCACGACCTCCACCTCCGCTCCTGCCTTCTGCAGCATCGCCTGGGCATCAAGCGCGATCATCATGCTGTCTTCGACCAATAGCAAACTGCGACCATGCAGCGACAGGGGTGCTGGCGGAGCGACACTCGCCGGCCGTGGTACCTTATGCACAGTCCTGTCCTCGCTCACGTGGGCGGCCGGGATCAGGAATTGGGCATGAACGCCCTCAAACTGGTATGCGACCGCAGCCTCGCCCCGGAGTTCGAAAGGGATGGTCCGTTCGATGACAATCGAGCCGAAGCCTCGCCGCTGCGGTGCCTGGACCACTGGACCGCCACTCTCCCGCCATTCGATCCGGAGGGCGCCTTCGCCGGTGAGAGTCCACCCTACATGCAGGCGGCCGAGCTCGCTGCTGAGCGCTCCATACTTGGCCGCGTTGGTCATCATCTCGTGAACAACGAGAGCCAACGCCTGGTAAGCTCGCACATCGAGCATCACCGGTGGGCCCTCGAACGCTATCCGGTCCTCCCTGCCAAGGGTCCAGGCCTGGGCTTCGGCTTCCAGCAGACGCACCATGGGAGCCGCTGACCAGCCGATCTGGTGGAATTGGTCATGGGCATGGGCAAGCGCCCGGATGCGGTTTTCCAGTTCGGCTGTGAAGCGCTCGACTGAATCAGCTCCCTGCCCGCTCTGCCGAACGAGGGCGCGGATCAGGGCAAGGATGTTTTTGACCCGATGGTTCAGTTCGGCGATCAGCAGCGTCTGACTTTCCTGCGCGGCCCGCCTTTCCCGCTCGATCAGGTCGCTGCGCCGGAGGATGACCTCGAGCAGCGATACGCGGAGAGCCTCCGCGATCTGCCTCTCGGCCGGGCGCCAAGGTGCTGAACGGCCGCGGACCGTCTCCTGCCACGCGGCGAAACTCTTGCGTGGGCTGAGACGCACGCCATCGGGGGACGGCGTCGCCGGTTTGGTCGGGTCACCGCCCCAGGTGACCGTCTGCACAAGCTCCCGGCGGAAGAGAAGCAAATAGTCTCTCGGCGTGCGCGAGAAGGGAATGGCGATCAAGCCGCTGACGTTGGCCGCATAAGCCTGCGCGGCCGGCAGGTTCCGGCTCAACTCGCTGGTCACGAAGGGCTGCCGCGAGTTGCCAAGGCTGAGGAACTGGATGAGGCTGGGTATAGCTTCCTCTGGCGGGGTGACACCAAAACCGGTGAAGCGTTCGTCGTTCCACACCCCGATCCCGTCACAGGCGATGATCTCGTTCAACGTGTCGGCGAACAGGGTCAGGTTGTCGAAGATTGTCTCCTCCGGAGACATGGCAGCAAGCAGCCGGTCGTGAGCCGCATGGGCTCGCGCGACGAAGCTCAGTTCCTCCTGCTGTTCCTTGGTTTCGATCTGAATCGAAAGTATCTGCCCAAACAGCTCCGCCGCAGCGCAGAGGGACGCGGAGACATGGTGAGGCGCCTGATGGTGGCAGGCAATCAACCCCCATAGCTCGTCCCCCTGCATGAGCGACACAGTCATACTCGCCCGCACGCCCATATTGTGAAGGTATTCGATATGGATGGGCGATACGCTGCGCAGGGAAGCGAGGCTGAGATCCACCGGACCACCGTCGTGCCTGCGGTCGGGAACAAGCTGCGACGGCTCGTAGGCCGTGTCTGGGATCAGCCGTAACCATTGCCGCTTGTAGAGCGCCCGCGCCTGCGCTGGAATGTCGGAGGCCGGATAGCGGAGCCCCAGATAAGGCTCCACACCCGATCGCACGGCTTCCGCCACGACCTGCCCTGAGCCGTCCTCAAGAAACTTGTAGATCATCACCCGGTCGTAGCCGGTGACGGCGCGCATCTGCTGGGCTGCAAGCTTTAGGAACCCATCCAGGTTCGGCGCGCGCTTCAGCCGTCCGATCATTCCCTTGACCAGTGTGACAGGATCTAGAACGGCGAGGTCAGTCAGTGCACAGGACACACCTTCAACAATGGCAAGATCGCCGACGACGTGAATGGTCAGGTCGTAGAGGCCCTGACCGGAACCAAGGTCGATGCGCGGTAGCCGCTCCGCGCTTCCAGACATCATGCTGGTTTGCAAGCTGTTGCGCAGGGTGTGCACCGTCTCCCGCGGCCACAGGCAATCCAGGGTCATTCCGATCAACGTCTCCGGGTCGAGGGCCGGGAGATGTATGGCCGCGTTGGCGGACACATGTGCGACCGCCCACTCTGGCAGGCTGCAGGCAAGCAGAAAGCCGTGGGGTTGGATCGCACCGGGAACATGGATCGGTTCGCGCTCACAACTGGTCAGATCGACATCGTTTGGAGAAGATAATTCTGGAGAATCGTGATGCGCGCCCACAAAACATGTCCTTCGATCAGACCGCGCTCGAATGAGCGCCGAAAAAATCGCGTTTACCGCAATCCGGTACGGCGGATGCCGCACGGAATTTACCAAGGCGGAGATCGGATTTGCATAACCATTTTATGGTATCGCATTATCTATAAAAAACATTAAAAATTACCTTTAACCATTGCCGCCATATCGGCGTGTTGGGTCCGATCAGATCTGACATCCCGTTTTGAAAGTCATGGGGCCGGTTCACGGTTCAAAGGTACTTATTGGATTGAGCCTGTTGGGTCCGGACTCTGCGCTACGGGCCGATCATCACCAGCTGGAAGCCCCTGCCGTTTGCAGCGCCCAAGAGCACCCTTGAGAAGAGACCTGCTTTTCCGCAACAGGTCTCCTGCCTTAATCCCCTACATCAAGCGGCCTTGATGGCCAAAAGGAACTGCTCTACGTCGCGCCGTAATGTTTCTGCTTCTCGAGACAATTCACCTGCCGCGCCGAGCACCTGACCTGCAGCTGCGCCGGTTTCCTCCGCCGCCTGTCTCACCTGCGTGACGTTGCCCGACACCTCCTGGGTGCCCTGAGCAGCCTGCTGAACGTTGCGCGAGATCTCACCCGTAGCAGCCCCCTGCTCCTCAATGGCAGCAGCGATCGATGTGGAGATGTCGTTGATGGAGTTGATGGTGCTGCCGATGCTCTGAATGGCTCGCACCGCGCTGCCGGTGCTGTCCTGGATGGAGCCGATCTGAGCGGCGATTTCCTCGGTCGCCTTGGCCGTCTGGCTGGCGAGGGTCTTGACCTCGCTTGCCACCACGGCAAAGCCTTTGCCGGCCTCGCCAGCCCGGGCCGCCTCAATGGTCGCGTTCAGCGCCAGCAGGTTCGTCTTGCTGGCGATATCCTGGATCAAGCTGACCACGTCGCCAATCTTCTGTGCCGCATTGGCCAAACCAGATACGGTGCTGTTGGTCTGCGCCGCCTGCTCGACCGCCTGTCCGGCGATGGTGGTCGAGCGGGTGACCTGAAGGCCAATCTCCTGAATGGAAGCGGCCATCTCCTCGGCCGCGGTGGCGACGGTCTGGACATTGGCGGAAGTCAGATCCGCCGCGGAAGCCGCCGCTCCAGCCTGGCTGTTTGTTTGCTGAGCGATGGTCGCCATGCTCTGCGCAGTGGCATCCAATTCCGAAGCGGCGGCTGCCACAGTTCTCAACGCTCCCATGGCGGTGCTTTCAAAAGCCTTGATCAACGTGTCTACTTTTTCGGCCCGCGCCGCTTTCGCACGCTGTTCGACTGCCTGCTCATCCTCCAGGCGGCGCTGTGCCAAAGCGCCATCTCGGAACACCTGAAGGGCCCGGGCAAGCACACCCACTTCGTCCTTGCGGTCGGCGCCATTCACCAAAGTGTCCAGATCACCCCGTGCCAGCCTTTCCATCGCCTGCGTCATACCGGTCAGGGGACGAACAACCAGTTGCGTCATCATCCAAACCAACAGGCCGAGAGCGACCACGGTGCCGATGCCCGAGACTTCAAGGAGCATTGTTTTCATTGAGCTGGCCAACTCGGTCATCGCATGCTGGGCGGCATTCATGTCCCGCTTATTAGCCAGAACGCGCGCCTCCATCGTTTCAACGATTTTGCGCCGAATCGCACGTCCTTCGCTGCTGGAGAGTTCGTAAGCCCCGCTGTCATCGTTCTGCTGAGCACGGACCAAGACGTTCCGAGTGACGGCATCATAGGCGGTCACCAGATCTTTGATGCCTTGATTGATGCTGCGGCGTTCGGATGTATCGGCCATTGCAATCAGCGTCTCAGCGTGCGCTTTAGCCTCTGCAATGCTCTTTTCGTAGCTATCTATGTATGCCCGAATGTCTTTGGCATCGTTATCGAGAATGGCATTCTTCTCGCTGACGGCGGCATTGTTCAAAGCCGCTTGAATCGCCAGTGACAACTCCAGGCGGCGAGCCGTCTGATCAGCCATAGCCTCTTCTGACTGGGTCAGCTGATTAAGGCCGGAATGGGCCGTCCACACGACGGCACCAAGCGCGATGAGGAGCAGCGCAATAGGCAGCGCGATCTTCTTCACAAGGGAAAGGTTTGTGAGCCACGCAATCATCCCACATCTCCTCGGAGGCTAGTTTCCTTTCGATACGGTCCCAAAATGCATACGGATTACAAATAACATAAATTTAATACTGCTAAAATTTTATGCATTTGCCCTTTTCGATTGCGCATTCATCATTTTTTCCCCGTTATCAAAACCTCTCCCATGATGGCCTGAAGCGCACCAACGGCTTCTCTGACTACGCCAAGAGGATTCGGTAGTGCTGCCGTAGTGGCACTTCTTCAGCAGCGACACCGGCTTGTGTGCACGGCATTGTGTCAAGCGCTGAGACCAGCCCCGTATCGCTCAGGCACGAGACTGTGTGGTTGTGTGAATCGGCGCGGAAACGTGCTTCGTACCAAGGCATAAGCAGGCCAGCATCATTGTGCTGTTGGGATTTATCCTCAGATCCCTGGTCTCAGGATGAGCTGCCAGCCGTCAGCACGTCTGGGCGTTCATCAGGAGCATGACGGACAGTCCTTAGGACCGGTTTTGCAGGGTGGCGAGCTTGCGGGCGGCGCCGCGGCGGGCGAGCAGGCGCTCCCCGTAGCGGGCCACCCATCCGGCACTCTTCCAGGATCCCGCCTGCATCACCTCGGGCAGCTCCAGCCCGGCGGCGAGTATGTCCTGGCAGGTGCCGACCCGGGTGGAGTGTGCCAACGGTCGCAAGGGAGCCAGCCCGGCGGCCTGCACCAGCCGGTGGAAAGGCCGCGACCCCTCCTGGTCCTGCAGGGGGCGGCCGGGCGGGCCGGCCTTGTTGAGGGCGCGAAACAGGGCGCCGTCGGCGATTCCCGCGGCCTCGAAGTAGGCATCCACCCGGCGCAGGGTGTCGCCGGCGAGATACTTTACAGATCCCTCGCCGGCGGTGTCGGTCTTCGACTGCCGCACCAGGATGGTGGCGCTGCCGTTAGGCGCGCGGACGAAATCCCCAAGCCTCAGACCCACCAGCTCACTTCTTCTCAAGAAGTATCGTTAGGCGACGGCAAGCAGGGCGGCGTCGCGCCGGTCGATCGGGCGGCCGCCGGCGTCGGCGGCCTGCAGCATACGGTCAACGGCGGCGCGCACCAGCGGATCGGCCTGGGCTTGGCGGCTGCCCTTGGCGCGGTGCATGCGCTCGACCGCCAGCCGCACGACCTCGGCCTTGGTGGGGTCCGGGACACCGGCGGTGCGGTGCAGGGTGACGATTGAGGCGCGGTAGCGCCGCACAGTGGTCGGGGCCTTGGTGGCCGCCATGGCGTCGACGAACGCGGCGACCATCTCCGGGCTCGCCGGCAGCGGATCCCGCCGCTCGGCCGCGCACTTGGCGCTGAAGATCCGGAGGTCGGCGAGCAGGGCGCGGCGGGTGTTGTCGGCGAGGGCGCCCTCGGCGGCCTGGGCGTAGGCGCGCAGCCGGTCAGCGAGGTCAGGGGTGGGGAGCGCGCCGGCCTCGAGGAGCGCCGGCAGGGTCGTGTCAGTCACCGCTCGGGAGCCGGGCAGCGCGCAGCCGGTCGATCTCGTCGCAGGCGCGCTCGTACCAGGCGGTGACGCGGGCGAGGTCGTCGGCGACGGCCGGCTGCCCGGCCGTCTGGTAATGGAGGTAGAGGCGGCGGGCGGCGGCGAAGCCGGCGCGATGATCGGTGTCGGCGTGGTCGGTCACGGGAGGGCTCGGCGAGGATCGGGGCGGCGCCGAGGATGCCGGGCCGCCCGCTCGGCCGTCAACCGGGATCATCACCGATAACATTCGATAACAACCGGGCCCCCTGCTCTTGGGCTGTGGCCTCCCTGTAGCCGACCTGGAGGCGCCGTCAGACCGCGAGGCGTGCAAGGAAATCCTAGGCCAGGATCCCTGATGTGACGATGGTCCACATGTTGCAGGACATCCTCATCCGCAATGGCGCGGACTGGAGCTTTGCCAAATGACGGTCTGGATGCCGGGACCGCTGAAAGAACGCAGCCATGCAGGTATTGTCCCGCCGCCATAGCGCTTGGCGCGGGCGACGCCGGACACCTCATCCCGGCGCCACACACGAGTTTGAAGGAACGGAGCGAGCGCGTGACGGATCGGACGGCGAGCATAGAAACCTTAAAGGCCATTGAGGCGGACATCGCGCGATTGCAGGGCGAAGCAGCGCGCCAACGTACGCGTCTGGGACTGCCCTCTGATGTGTTTAAACCGTCCGAAGTCAACGGGGCGCTCGCCATCGTACAAAGCGCCAGTGAGCATGCCATCGTCACCCTCGACCTGGGCGGCCGAATCACCGGCTGGAACCTTGGCGCGGTCAACAACCTGGGCTGGAACGAAGGGGAGGTGCTCGGCCGAGATGCCGGCAAGCTGATCTTCACGCCGGAGGACCAAGCTAACGGCCAGCCCGAGCGGGAGATGGCCCTGGCCCGGACTGAGGGCCATGCCACCGACGAGCGATGGCATATACGCAAGGACGGTCTTTTTTTCGCGCAAGGCGAGATGACCCCGTTGCTCAATCCCGAGGGCTCCCAAGTCGGCTACGTCAAAGTTTTCCGTGATCGCACCGCGCAACGGCTCGCCGAAGACGCAGCCCGGGAGGCGGCGACGGAGCTGCGCCAGCTCACTGACGCTCTCCCTGTTCTGGTCGCCATCGTCGGGCCGGATCATCGCTACCGCTTCGTCAACCACCATTACGAGACCTGGTTCGGCGTGCCGCGCGAGCGGGTGATCGGGATGCACGCACGTGACTTGGTCGGCGAGACCGCTTACCAGGCCCGTCTCGCTCAGATAGAGCGCGCCTTGGCCGGTGAGACGGTGGAGTACGAGGGGTACCTTCCGGACCGAAATGGCGAAAAGCGGGCGTGCCACATCCTCTACATTCCGCGACGCACCGCCGACGGCAGCGTCGACGGGTTCTACGTCCAGGTCATGGACATCACTGAGCGCAAACGGGCCGTCGAAGCGACGCGGCGAGCAGACGAGCGCATCCGGCTTGCGCTGGACTCCGGCGCGGTGGTCGGCACCTGGGTTTGGGACGTGCCGGAGGACCGCTTTACCAGCGACGCCCGCTTCGCCCGCACCTTCTCCCTCGACCCGGCGGCGATGGAGCGTGGCGTGCGGCTGGCTGATGTCGTGCAGTCGATCCATCCTGACGATGAGCCCCGCGTGCAAGGGCTCATCGCTCGGGCCTTGCAAGACGGTGGCCCCTACAGCGCCGAATACCGGGTTCGGCAGCTCGACGGCAGCTATCACTGGATCGAGGCGAACGGTCATGTCACCCACGATGACGGCGGCCGCCCCATACGCTTTCCCGGCGTGCTGGTAAACATCGACCAGCGCAAAAGGGTGGAGGAGAGCCAAACCGCGCTGCTTCATCTTGGTGACCGGCTCCGCATGCTTGATGCGGTGGGAGACATCGCCGCAGCCGCTGCGGAGATCGTTGGAACACGCCTGGAACTGCAGCACACCGGCTACGGTGCCGTCGACCCGTCACAAACTTTCGTGGACGTTGACAGGGATTGGTGCGCGAGCGCCATCCTGCCGAGCGTTGCTGGGCGTCACCGCTTTTCCGATTATGGTTCCCATATCGAAAACCTGAAACGCGGCGAGGTCGTGGCCATCAGCGATGTCGAGCGCGATTCCCGGACAGCCGCTGAAGCAAAGGCTTTAGGGACTTTGGGCATCAAGGCGTTTCTAAACGTCCCCTTGTTAGATCAGAACCGCCTGGTTGGCGTGTTCTTTTTGCACGATGACAAACCCAGAGTTTGGAGCGAGGAAGACGTTATTTTCATCCGAGCGGTTGTCGACCGGACCTGGGTCGCGATGACCAAGGCCGAGGCGGCGCATGCGTTACGACAGCTGAATGATACGCTGGAGCAGCGCGTTGCCGATGCGATCAAAGACCGAGACCGCATATGGAAACTCTCCCGCGATCCGTTCCTGATCGCCGACCGGGAAGGGCATTGGCTGAACGTCAGCCCAGCGTGGGCGGACATTCTTGGTTGGTCGGAGGAAGAGCTGCTGGGACGAACATCCGAATGGATGGAGCATCCGGATGATCGTACAAAGACCAGGCAGGAAATCGGCTTTCTGTCTGATGGAAATACAACACTCAAGTTCGAGAACCGTTTCAGAACCAAGGGCGGCGACTACCGGTGGTTCTCCTGGACGGCTGTTCCGTCAGGGGAAATCCTCTACTGTGTTGCTCGTGACATCACCGAGGCGAAACAGCTGGCGGCGGAAAGAGAGAGCCTGGAAGCGCAACTGCATCAGTCGCAGAAGATGGAGGCGGTCGGCCAGCTGACCGGCGGCATGGCGCACGACTTCAACAATCTGCTGCAGGCGATGTCCGGCTGCCTGCAGCTGGTTGGGCGGCGTGCCGGCCATGTCGCCGGGGTGCAGAAGATCCTCGACTCCGGCCGGCAGGCGGTCGACCGCGGCGCCAGCATGGTTCGCCAGTTGATGGCCTTTTCCCGCCGTCAGAGCCTGCAGCCGGAGCCCTTCGACGTGCGCGACCGGCTGCTCGGCATGCGTGCCTTCCTGGACCGGGCGTTGCGCGCCGACATCCAGCTCGAATTCGACCTGGAAGCCGGACTGTGGCCGGTGATGGCCGATCCGGTGCAGTTTGAGCTTACCGTCCTGAATCTTGCTACCAATGCCCGCGACGCCATTGCGGCGGCCGGTCGGGTCATGATCGGTGCCGGCAATGTGGAGTGCAGGGGTGAGGACGGTCTGAGGGGGGGGTTCGTGCGGGTGTGGGTCCAAGACAGCGGCCAGGGCATCCCGCCGGAGGCGCTCGAGCGAGTGTTCGAGCCGTTTTTCACCACCAAGGCGGTGGGCCAGGGCACCGGTCTCGGCTTGGCACAGGTCTACGGCTTCTGCCGACAGTCGGGCGGCAGCGCCACAGTGGAGAGCGTAGTGGGCCAAGGGACCACGGTGACGCTGCTGCTGCCGCGCGCCGCGGCCGAACCAGCAATCGAGGCGGAGGCCCGGCGGGTGGCGGTAAGCGGCAATGGACTCCGCGTGTTGCTGGTCGAGGATGACCCGGTGGTGGCGCCGGTGATCGTAACGGCCCTGGAGGATCTGGGCTACAGCGTCGCACGCGCCGCAACCGGCGAGGAGGCGCTACGCCGCCTGCAGGAGGGAGAGCCGGTAGACGTGCTGTTCAGCGATGTGGTGATGCCGGGCACAGTGGACGGGATTGCCCTGGCGCAGGCGGCGCGAGAACTGCTGCCCGGTCTGGTGGTGGTGCTGGCCACCGGCTACAGCGAGAATCAGGCCGGAATGGAAGGACTGCCTGTGCTATCCAAACCCTACCGGATTGAGGATCTGGGCACCGTTTTCCAAACGGAGCTGAACCGCAAGAAGCGCCGGCTTTAAGCGGCCACGATGGACTTTGGCGCACAATTCGGCGTGAGGATGCAGTCCGCAGCAGACCAGCCGTTGATCAGGTGACCTTACGGGTAGCCGGCATGCCCAAGCTGGTCATGAAGTTCATGACCTTGCAGCCGACGGCGGCCTCGACCTTCTGGGCAGGCAGAGTCCGAGCGTGCAGGCTGTGCCCGATCACTTGCTTGTAGCGCGTCATCGCTACCTCGCCCAGGGATCGGCGGCCGTACTGAACCGCCTGCTGCCATCCGAGCCGACCACGCTCATTGATCAGCTGGATGTGGCGGTCGCGCGGTGTGCGGGCGCTTGCGATCGTATCGCTCGGCACCGCATTTGAGCGCGGCGGAATGATCATCTCCGCAGTGGGGCTGTGGGCGGTCACGCAGTGATAGACGGGTTCGCCGTCGTCGGCACCGTCCGCCAGCACCGTGCCGATCGGGCGCGGGCTCTGATCGAGCAGCGGACCGACCAGCAAGGCGTCGCCCTCCTCGTTGCTCGCCAATGCCGAGGCGAGGATCTCGCCGGTGCCGGGATCGACCGCCAAGTGCAGCTTCCGCCACGTTCGGCGTGCCGTGCCGCCGCGTTGCTCCAGGTGCCATTCGCCCTTGCCAAAAACCTTCAGTCCGGTGGTATCGATGACCACGGTGACCGGCCCCTCCGTCCTGGCCAGGGCCGAGGCGACCTCCAGATCGGCACTGCACCGGGAGAAGGTCGAGTGATCCGGAACCGGCAATTCCAGGCCGAGCAGGCGCATGAGCGAAACCAGAAAGCCCGCGGTCTGGCGCCACGGTCGGCCAAAAGCGAGGCGCAGCATCAACCCGGCCTCTATAGCGATGTCCGAGTAGCGAGCCGGCCGACCACGCCGGCCCGTCTTGGTCGGCGTCCAGACGGCGATCGCCTCGGGCGTCACCCACACTGCCAAGTTACCGCGCCGGCGTAGTATCGCATCGTAAGCCGACCAGTTCGCCACCCGGTAGCGGGCGCGCGGGATTTTGTGACGACGGGTCTCGTTGGCCTTGTACGGCATCTGGCTCTCAGCTTCAGCGGGACGCCTCTATAGCTGCCGGAACCCTGACATCCCCAGTTTTCGGCGATTTACGCGCCAACGTCGCGCTGACCGGACCGGGGATCTGGTCGAGCAAGGGGTCGACTAGGGTGGCGTCGCCGTCGTCGGTCGTGGTCACCTCTGCAGCCAGAATGTCACAGCTGTCCGGATCGACGGCGAAGTGCAGCTTGCGCCAGCTCCGGCGCGGCTTGCCGCCGTGCTTCTCCAGCTGCCATTCGCCGGCGTCGATCATCTTCAGGCCCGAGCTGTCGATCACCACGGTCACGGGGCCGTTCGGCTGCATCAGCGCGGTCGCCAGCGACAAGCGGGCACTGCGCCGAGCCAGCGTCGTGTAATCGGGAACCGGCAGCTCCAGGCCGAGGATCTGGACGATGGAGTGCAGCAAACCCTCCGTTGCCGCCATGGGCGCCCAAAGGCCAGGCGCAGCATCGCCCCGGCCTTGATGGCAATGTCCGAGTAGGCCTGTGGACGGCCCCTCCGGCCCGTGCCGGTGGGCCTCCACGCGGCGAGTGCTTTGGGCGTCAACCAGAGCGTCAGGCTCCCGCGCTGCCGAAAAGCCCGGTTGCCCTCACCCCGGTTCTCAACCTTGTATTTGGCCTTGGGCTCCGGTGACGTGCGGCTCATTGTGCTTGTACGGCATGCGGGCACTCGGCGGTGAAGCCCGCCTCTATATTCAGCGTGCCGCCCTCCGGCACCACAAACCGGATTTATGCGACAAAGCCTGTTCTTACGGAAAGCCTCCGCCGCCCGACGATCCATAGATCTGCCCGGTGGCAAAGCTACCGTCGTCTGCGGCAAGCTGCACATAAATCCCGGCGAGTTCGACTGGTTGCCCAGCCCGGCCCAGAGGCGTCTCCTTGCCGAAATGCATTAGCTTTTCCTGGGTCGCGCCACCGCTGACCTGCAACGGCGTCCAGATCGGACCAGGCGCCACGCCATTGACGCGAATGCCTCGGGGTGCCAATTGCTTGGCAAGCGACCGGACGTAGTTCGATGTCGCAGCTTTGGTCTGGGCATAGTGGTAAAGCTCGGGCGTTGGATCCGTTGCCTGCTCGGAGGTGGTGCCGATGATCACCGCGCCGGGCTTCAGATGCGGCAGAGCTGCCTTGATGAGCCAGTATGGCGCGTAGATGTTCGTCTTCATCGTCGCGTCGAACTCCTCGCTGGAGAGATCGAGGATCGACTCGCATGCCTGCTGCCGGGCGGCGTTGCTGACGAGAATATCGAGCCCGCCGAGCCCGGCGACTGCATCGGCCACCAGCGTTCGGCAGAATGCCTCGTCCCGCAGGTCGCCAGGAAGGGCAATGGCTTTGCGGCCTTCGGCCTTGATGAGCGCAATCAAGTCGCCGGCGTCCGGCTCCTCGGTCGGAAAATAGTTAATCGCCACGTCGGCTCCCTCCCGCGCGTAAGCGATGGCGGCCGCCCGGCCGATGCCGGAATCGCCGCCAGTGATCAGTGCCTTGCGTCCGGCCAGGCGGCCGGAGCCGCGGTAGCTCGTCTCCCCATGGTCCGGCGGCGGATCCATGTCGCGAGCAAGACCCGGCCAGGGCTGCGACTGGCTCTTGTAGGGGGGCTGCGGGTATTTTGTCCGCGGATCCCGGAGGCCCGGAGCATTCTCGGTGTTCCCGGAGCCGTGGCGTGCCGCCGGTCCCGTCTCATTCCCGTCCATCATCTTCTCCTGATTGGCTGTATCGCGGAAAACCGAGCGGGACGGTCTTTGTTGCCTTTCTGCGTGGCGGGTAGATGACCCAGGTCGAAAAGGTCCGGCATGATGATCCGGAACAGGGAGGCAGAGGCATGCTCGTGGCTGCATCTGCGTCCTACCTGGAAGACACGGAGCGCTGCTCTGGTGCACAGATGCAGAAGATCAGAGTATTGGCGTGGTACTTTGGTCGTCAAGCGGTGCGGACGCCCGGATTCCGTCCTCATCGCCTGCGCCGTCCTTAATTGGATGACCAGCGTCGACATCCCGGTCTCACCCAAGGTCACCGGAAAGCCGGAGAAAGCAGGTAGTTTGCCCGCAGCCCGATTACGCAACAACGCCCCTCAATGCGGCAAGGTCAACTTGGCCTTCAGGGCTGAAACTGCACGCACGCCAATTGGGGCCCAAAGCTCTGCTCCTGCTTTCGTAATAGAACTCTGAGATCAATGATCTTTTGATGCGTCTGTTCCGTACTAGGGTCTGTTGACATTCATCGTGTGTTCAGGACGGCAGCGGCGAGGTGAATGGCGGCGGCAAAACTGGCGTCGGTTTTGTCGTAACGGGTGGCGATCCGCCGGAACTCTTTGATCTTGCAGAAGAAGTTCTCGATCAGGTGGCGCCACTTATACATCTCGCTGTCATGAGGGATGCAGGTGGAGCGGTCAGCTTTTGAGGGAATGACGGCGAGGGCGCCGCGTTCAGCGACCAGGGTGCGAATGGCGTTGCTGTCGAAGGCTTTGTCGGCCAGCAAGGCTTTGAACTCAAGGTTTTCCAGGACGGGTGCAACGCCGACGCTGTCGTGCCGCTGCCCCGGCAGCAGGTCGAAGCGTCCGAGGTTGCCCAGGGCATCGACCACGGCAACGATCTTGGTGGTCAGCCCACCCCGGGAGCGACCGATGGCCTGAGCCTGAGTCCCCCCCGGGCTCCGGTGCCGTGCTGGTGCACCCGGACGATGGTTCCATCGATGATCGCGTACTCGAAGTCCGCATCCGCCGCCAAGGCTGTGAACAGCCGCTCGAACACACCGGCCTTGGCCCACCGGCGAAAGCGTTGGAAGACCGAGTTCCATGAGCCAAACGCCGTTGGCAGGTCACGCCACGGCGCCCCGACCCGGACAATCCAGGGCACCGCTTCGACAAAGCGCCGGTTGTCCACCGCCGAGCGGCCGGGATCTCCGACTTTTCCGGGAAGAAGAGGAGCGATCCGCTCCCATTGATCATCGCGCAATACCATCCGGTCCAAAGCCACCTCCCTGTCGGCAGCTTTGAATCAAATTCCTGCGGCTTTGGGAATCCCCTGCACACCTCAAATGTCAACAGACCCTAGTCCAGAGCTCGGCCCGGCGCGGCTCAATGCGAATCCGGGCGATACTGACCATCTACAGCCCGTTGAGCAGCCCAGCCCATCGGGCTGCTTCACTCTCGGCCAAGCCGGCGAGCCATCGGCCATCATGGCGCGCATAGGCGCCGACATCGCGATCAACGACGTTCCATCGCCCGTCAGGATGCTGACGGGTGACATAGCGGGAGCGGGAAAGGTTCGGATGGTTCGACATGCCGCATGCATGCCATTGCATGTTGGCAATGTTAAGGCAGCGTTATAGCTGGCATGGTAGACCCGTCACAGGTCGTTGGCCGGCGGCTCGAAGCCCATGTGGTTCATCCACGCCGCCTGGGCCTGCGTATGCTCGTAGCTGAGCCTGGAGTAGACAATCCGGTAGCGCCACACCCGTCCCTGCCGGTCCAAGGTCGTGGTGTCGAACACGGCCCAAGTCCGGCCGCTCTCGTCCACACCTACGGCGAAGCGGTCAGCCTTTCGGAAGCTCGCACGGGATGCCGCTGTTCAGGTCGTTGAGCCAAGCCGCCATTTGCCTGGCCCCCTCGCGCGACAGCCCGGTCTCTACCACCTTGAGCCGACCCGTGCGGCTGGTTTCGTGGGCGTCGTAGACCGCCCAACCATCGCCGCCCGGATACTCGCAGTAGCCATAACGGTTCCCCATCCGGAAGACGCTGAACAGGCAATCTTACCGAACCGTGAACGCGGCAGTATGCGTGAAAGCGCGGCGGCGCCAGCTTGGCAGCCTGCACGAGTTACCGGAACAGCCGTAATACCTCCTGGTGAACGGCCACACGTAGATGGCACGCGATGCAATCGGCATCGACAAATCCGCATGGCAGCCAATCGGTCCGGGATCTCACATTATTATCGCGCACGATACTATAGTGGCATATGCTTCCCTCACGGCGATCGACGGTCGCCACCCGAACAGCAGAACGAACCAGCCGGACACGGGACAGATGAGCGCGGCTGGTCTCACTCGGAACGTTACCAGCGTCATGCAAGCAACGGCCGAGAGCGCGCGGCTCGTCTCCTTGGCACCGCGGCGCGCAACACACGAGCGGCGGAGCTCTCCCAGCGAGGGCTCCGCCGCTTCCATTTTCTGGATGGTCTGGTGTCTCCGCCATGGCGATTCCGCATCCCTGCCATCCCCTCTTCACGCCGTGCTTTGCCGGCACAGATGGAGTCCTGGCGCCCGCCCCGCCGTGAGCGCCGGCGGCATGCGGATCCGCACGCTGCCAACCGATCCGCAGGAGAGGAAACGCGGCCATGAGAATAGTGCTCAACGCGTCCATCGAACTCGACGTCGCCGACCCGCGCGAGGCGACCGCATTCGAGCAGAACCTGTCCGCCTGGTTGCATCAGCAGCAGACGGTGCGTGACGCCACGGTGAGCGGCAGCAGCGTCGGCAACACCGCCCTCTGGCGGCAGTCCCGAGCCGCTGCATTCGGGCCGCGGCTGCGCAGCCCGTTCGCCCGGCAACGCGCGCACGAAGCGTGATGACGGCCTCCATGAAACTGGCGGGTCCGGCCGGGTCTGCCGCCTTGCTGCCGAATCCCAGTTACTGATCCAGGGTCTACGTGACGCCGTAAAAGAGGCTGCACCGCGTCTTGTCGGTGCTCGCCTCCAAAGGGCACTCGGACGGACCACAAGCCCCTCGTGGTCCGTCCCTTCTTCCTGTGAACGAGCCGTAGCGTGGCATCGCAGGAAAACGGTCCGGGCGCTATCAAGCGCCCCCAGGCCGGCGGACGGCCTGCGACGGCCGAGACAGCTCGATCCGCCCCACCGAAAGTGCGGCTTAAAACATGTCCAGCTGGATCTGCCCACCGCCAAGGGCATGCCGGCGGGCGGCCTCCAGGGCTGCGCTCTGGGCGCGCTCCGAGGAGCGGGTGACGCCGGAGTCCACCTGGGTGCTGGCCATTGCCACGATCCAGGCCCGGGTGTCGGGGCCGCGCCACAGCACGGTCAGATCGCAGCCGTGCGCCCGCGCCACGGCATGCCGCGTGGCCCACGTTGTTGTGATCATGCCGTCGTCTCCTGTTAGACCTTGAGCGCCAGGGCGGAGCTGTTGTTGGGCCGCACGTGCAGGTACTTGCCCGTCGTGGCGATGGAGGCGTGGCCGAGGGTTTCCTTCACGAGGTGGATCGGCGCTTGGTTGGGGGGCATCACGTCGGCCATGTCGCTCGTCACCGCAGTCGCGTGGCGGGATGATCATCTCGGTAGCCGGCGCAGGCTCGGCGAGTGTTCGCTCAGAAGGTCGATGCCCGGATCGCCTGCGCCGTGATCAACCGGATGACCAGCTTTCGGCATGCCGGTTTCACGTAAGCTCGCCTGAAAGCCAGCGGGATGGGGGCAGTCTGCCCGCTGCCCGATTTGCGTGACAGGGCCGCAAGGGATGGCGTCAGCCAATAGGCCAGGGCTTGACCGCAGTAGTGCCAGGCACTAGGTATGACGCTATGTACGTCGATTTCGATCCGGCCAAGAGCGAGAAGAATGAGCGGGAACGGGGTCTACCCTTTCCTGCCGCCGCTCGGATTTTTCTGGGATCGACGGTGGAATGGGACGATCTGCGCCACAAGTACGGTGAACGTCGTATCATTGCGGTCGGAATGGTCCAAGAGCGGCCCGTGAAAGTAGTTTACACTTGGCGTCTGCACGAGGTTGAGGGTCCGTTTCGCTGGATCATCTCGGCTCATGTCGCTAGCCGGAAGGAACGGAGGAGGTATGCCGCGTATTTCCCTGAATGATGCTCCGGCTCTGACGGCCGAACAGTTGGCACGGATCGACGCCACGACCGAGGAGGACATTCAGCGGCATATCCGCGAGGATGACTCGGTTGAACTCGCGGATGTTGATCCGACTGAACTCCGGGTGGTTCGCCCCTACCCAGATCCTCGCGAACTCCGGAAGCGGCTCAAGATGACGCAGGAAGAATTCGCCCGGACCTTCGGCTTGTCGGTCTGGACCCTCCGGGATTGGGAGCAGCACAGGGCTGAACCGGAAGGCCCTTCCCGCATTCTCCTGCGTGTGATTGAGATCGATCCCGAGGTTGCTCGGAAGGCTGCCGCCGCCTGATGGTGGTCCCCTCGCAGGGTGATCGCATTAGGAATCCAGTTTCCTAATGCGATCACCCTGCCATCCACCTGCCGGTTGGGCGTGGCTTGCTGGGCAGCGTTACCGTCCTCGCCCGCAGCCCGATATGCGCAACAACGCATCCTCAAACAGTACCTGCGCTGTCATGAAGGCTTTATTCGAAGGCCGCCAGCCAGGACGAAACGCATCGGTGAAAACCAAGCGCTCGTTCTCCACCACTTCGAGAAAGACGCCGGGTTCGCCAAACTGCTCGCCATTGGGACCGTTCATCAGCGTGAAGAACTCCCCACCAGGACCTTGGTGCGCAAATCGGCGTGACAGCGGAGTCTACCGTAGGGCAGAGGTGATCAGGCGACCTTGCGAGTGACCGGCATGCCCAAGCTGGTTATGACGTTCATGACCTTGCATCCGGCGGTCGCCTCGACCCTCTGGGTGCGCAGAGTCCGAGCGCGTAGGCTGCGCCCGATCAGCGTCTTGTAGCGGAGTATCGCCACCTCGACCAGGGAGCGGCGGCCGTATCCGACAGCCTTCTGCCAGCCGAGCCGGCCACGCTCAAGGATCAGCTGGAGGTGTCTGTCGCGCTGGGTCGGCACGGTCTGGGCGGTGTCGCTCGGTACGGCCGTGGAACGTGGTGGGATGATCACCTCCGCCCCTGGGGTGTGTCGGACGACGGCTTGGTAGATGGGCTCGCCATCATAGGCGCCGTCGGCCAGGCCCGCGCCAAGCGGCCGGTCGATCCCCTTCAGCAAGGGGACGACCAGCGACGCATCCCCTTCCTCGGAACTCGTCAGCTCAGAAGCGAGGATCTCGCCAGTGTCGGGATTGACGGCCAGGTGCAGTTTCCGCCAACTCCGCCGTGGCTTTCCGCCATGCTTTTCCAGGCGCCACTCGCCGGCGCCGAACACCTTCAGCCCGGTGGAGTCGATCACCACGTTCACCGGTCCGTCGGCCTTGGTCAGCGCTGCGGCAATGGTCAGGTCAGCGCTCCGGCGCGAAAAGGTCGTGTGGTCCGGGACCGGCAGGTCGAGGCCGAGCAGGCGCATGACCGAACCCAGCAAACCCTCGGTCTGCCGCCAGGGACGGCCAAAGGCGAGGCGCAGCATCAGTCCGGCCTCGATGGCGATCTCCGAGTAGCGCTGTGGCCGTCCGCGTCGGCCCGTGCTGGCGGGCGTCCACGCCGCGGTCGCCTCGGGCGTCACCCAGATCGTCAGGTCGCCGCGCCCACGCAGAGCCGCGTCGTAAGCCGACCAGTTCTCGACGCGGTACCGGGCCTTCGGGATCTTGTGACGTCGACTCTCGTTCGCCTTGTACGGCATGCGGCGGCCCTCGGCTTCAGTGGGAGGCTTCAATAACCGCCAAGGCCCGTCCTCGCCAGTCCACGTCCGATTTATGCGCCAAGGTTTCGCGAACGCCGAGCTCACCACCTGCCGGATGACCTCCGCATTGGTGACGTCGAGCGTGGCGACCCAGAGCCTTTGGCTCTGTTGCAAAGTTTGGTTCAGCCACAAAGGCTGGTATGCAGGACTGGTCCGGACCACGCTACCATTTGGAGGTCAGCAGAAATTTACAACAGAGCCATGCCCTTCATCCGGTACGCAGCAGGTTAACGACTTCATGCAATGGGGCTGTCCAGTCGCCGGGCGCGTTTTGCCGATGCAGGGTCAGACTGGGGTACCAAGGCGTATCGCTCCGGTCTATTAGCCAGCGCCAGTCGGGTGCAAAGGGCAGAAGGACAGAGGCTGGCCGCTCCATCGCACCGGCGAGATGGGCAACGGCGGTATCGACACTGATCAGCCGCTCGAGTCCGGAAAGGATGGCTAAAGTATCATCGAAGTCGGTGATCTCCGGGGCAAGGTTGACCAGCGGCGCCCTGCCGAAATAGCGGCCGATATCTGCCGCCGCCGGGCCGATCTGCAGCGACAGGAACGCAACCTCATCCAGATCGAAAAGCGGGGCGAGCTGATTTAGGCGCAGGGACCGGTTGTGATCGTTGCCATGGCTCGGACGTCCGGCCCAGACTAGGCCGATGCGGCGGTAGGTCCGAGGCACCAGCTGATCCAGACGCCGCTTCCACCAGTCAGCCAACTCGCGATCAGCCTCAAGATAAGGCCCTGTAGTGGGAATGCCTTGCGAGCCCGTGCCAAACAGCCGGGGGAGGCTCGAAAGGGCGCACCAAGTCTGAAAGTCCGGCAAGCTGTCCCAATCCTCGTGGATGCGCTGCTCATCAATGACCTGCCGTAGAATAGGGACCATCTCGGCGCTGGCTGCGACAAGCAGGTCTGGGCAAAGCGCTTGGACCATGGGGAGGTAGCGAGCGAACTGGATCACGTCGCCGAACCCCTGGTCGGCAACGAGGAGGAGTTGGTCACCATCCGGCAATAGCCGGCCGTTCCATTGGCGAGGCGGGGCAAGGCCTCGCGCAGCCAGCAGATGAGGTGGGATCGGGGGAGGGCTGTCCGGCAGACGGAACCGCCACTCATACTCTTCCCAACCCTCCTCAAAGTGGCCCGATACGAGCAGGGCCTCCGCCAGTTCGAAATGGGGTCCGGGCATATTCGGTGCTAGCCGCAATGCGCGTCGGTTGCACACGACGGAGCGCTCGATCTCGAGACGGTCGTAAGAGGTGATCCCGAGGTTGTGGAGAGCGTTAACATCGCCGGGCTCGATAATTGCGGCTAAGCGCCCGTGCCGGGCAGCCTCATCCAGCTGGGCGGCACGCCGGAACTCCTCGCCCAGACCGCTGTGGGCCGTGGCATTATCGGGCTGCAGCCGGACGGTGCGCTCGAACCACCGGATGGCGAGCTCCGGTCGCCTGGAGAGATGGGCGGCTAACCCGGCGAGGCAAAGTGCTTCCGGGGCAGCCGGCTCCAGCGCCAGCGCCACGCAGAGGGCATGCTCCGCGGCGTCGGGCTTTCCCTTGCTCAATTCCAAGTCGGCTTGGCTCAGTAGGTCTCGCAGGGACACTGGGACAGGAGGTGAGGTCATGCTGATCCGTGTGGCCTTAGATCTGGTAGCCGAGGTTGCAAATAGCCGGCTCCATCAGCGGGATCACCGGCTCCAGATGCCGCATGTAAGCGCGGTAGCGGTACAGGGAGCGGGTGTTGAGCTTTTCCGTGACCTGCGCATAACTGGCCGTTCGGGCATAGCGCCTGTTCTCCTCAAACTGCAGGCAACGTTGGTCGAAGCTCAACTCCAGGAAAGCCAGAAGGCGGCGAACATTGGGTTCGAACTCGTTGAGGAGGTCTTCGTAACGCACTGGAAGATAGCGCAACGGCATCTGCTGTCGGTAATGAGACACAAGATCAATCATACGCAAGCAATGGCGGGCGGCTGTCGCCAACTCGGACGCGCAGTGGAAGCCGTGGGTCAGGTCCACTGACATCATCGACAGAACTACATCGAGGGGGTGGCGCAGGACATGAACCACCGGAGCATCCGGGAACATCAGCGCGATCAGGCCCAGGTGCATCTCATTGAACGGCATCTTGTCGGTAAACAGTCGGTTCCCGGCCTCGATCGGCACCAGCTTGCGGGCTTGACGCAGATACTCGTCACGCAGACAGTCCAACCCATCCTGCTGGTCACCCATCCAAAGCTCCGAAAGGGCCTCCGGATAGGCCAGCGGACTGCCGAGGATGCGCGGGAGTGCCACAGTCAGCTGTGAAAGCACCGGCAACTCGTCACCGGCGGCAATCGCCGGGTGAGATGAGAGGATCTGCTCGACCAGTGTGGTTCCCGATCGCGGGGCCCCGACAATGAAGATAGGCTGCGCCCCGGTGGCGCGTGTTTCCGGGCGCGGGAGCCGATGGAGTCTTGGAGCGGTGAAGAAGCGAGTGAGCCGGGTTGTAAGGTCAGCCGCCTCCCCTTCCGCATAATGGTTGCCCGCCTCGCGAACCAGCGCTTTGCCCTGGAGCATGGCAGCGAAGGCCTCATCGGAGCAACCTTGGCGATCCAGGATGCGTGCTTTCTCGAACAATTCGTCCGACGTGGGACCGGCGGGGCGGCGGCCAGCCTCCTCCAGCACTGCGAGCGCCGCCTGCGGTTCTCCTCGCCGAGCCAGCAACGTGGCTTCAAACGAACCAGTGGGGTGGTCAGGGACAAGCCGCCTTCCGCGTGTCAGAAAACGAGAGGCATCCTCCAACTCCCGACCTGCCTCCTCCGTCCTTGCCCAGCCCAGCCAGGTCAGATGGATGGAGGGAGCAAGGGAGACCGACTGCCGATAGAGTGCCCGTGCCTCGTCGATGCGGCCCTGGAGCTTCAGGTTCCAAGCGAGGTTCGCCATTGTAATGCCGTCTGGGTCCGCGAGGTCCAACGCCTGTCGGTAGTGGAATTCCCCTATATGCGGGCAATGGCCCGTCGTTAGGATCATCGCCAGTAGCGCATGGGAGGTCGCATTGTCCGGGGCGAGGCGGACGGCATTGCGGGCTTGAAATTCTGCCTCTGGCAGACGGCCGGCCTTGAGGAGCAGGCCGGCAAGTTGCTGGACCGCAGGCAAATTGTCCGGCGTCAGGCGCAGGATGCGCGCGAGCAGGTTGATCGACGCATCTATCTGACCGGATCCCTGCAGGTGTTGGGCGAGCATGGCCAATGCCCCGGTATGACCGGGCGCCACGTCCAAGATGGCAAGGCACAACTCACGTGCGGAGCCTGTATCGCCGTTTTGCAACGCCATGGCGGCGCGTTCGGCCTCGGCAGGGACCCAATCCGGTACCGGTCCCGCTAGGTCGACCTCTGAAATGGCGCAACAACGTCGCGCGCGCAAACCGCTTTGGCAGTCACAGAAATCATTGGCGTTCTTCGGCATGGGCAGGCGGTCCTAAGGCGATCGTGGCTTCAGTGGAATCAGTCTGAGATGGTGGTTTCGGGCAGCGACGACGATATGGAGCCGGATTGAGCAAAGCAAGCCGAGCAATGATCATATAAATTACTCAACTAGACGTGCCCTTTTATGATCGAGCGCTCGCGCCCTGTCAAATCTACCAGCTTGAGGTATTCATCCGATTATGGACGGGCTGCGCAGGGCCAATCACCCGCAGCAATCCGTTTCAAAATGTCGCATCGTGCCGCAAATAAACACATTTTTGAAAGCCTCTGCTACATGCGGATAAATTTTGTTTCCTTTTTACACCACCGCGCGAGGTAAATTTGAAGTAACACGATGCGAATAGCTCAAACGTTTGTAAGAAATGCTGCCTTGGCGCAAGTAGCGCATCCGGAAGTAGTGTGATCATAGGCGTGCGAGCGGAATGTTCTGCAGGTGATTCGATGCGTAAGAACCAACTTAGCCGCAAGCCAAGTCGCACACGTCGCGGAGTTGCCAGCCATTTCCCGGTTATGGTCTCAGCGCCGATCGCCCTGGGGGTATCGCTGGTTGGCTCTGCGGCCCATGCCCAACAGACCATTTCGACACGCACCACGAACACTCTTTATACAACGCAAAGCAATATCCTGATCACCAACACGGGCGCGATTACCGACGACGGGCCTGGACCGAATGAGCTGTATACGGGTGTCGCCATTCAATCTCCTCGGGGATGGACATTCACCAACAACGGAGTCATCCGGGTCTCCGGTGAGTTTCATGTTTATCCGCAAGGTTCGGCTGTCTACAGCTCATTCACCGGCACACTAACGAACACCGGACTTATCAGTGCGTTGAATGCCTCTTCCGGTATTTATAGCGGAAATACGTCGGGCGTGAGTTTCATGCCGATCACCAATTTAGGAACCATCATCGCTGACTACAAAGCAATCTTCACCAAACACAACGTCTCTATTATAAACGGTTCGGCAAGCGACCGATCAGCGCTTATCCGGAATTATCGAACGCCTAGCGCCGATCATGCCGCCATCGATGTCGGCGGGGGACTGTCCGGAGGCAACACAATCGTCAATTACGGGACGATCATCGGCACAGCGGATGCCATTGCAACCACCAGTTCATCGACTATCACGAACTACGGCGTGATCCGCGCTGGAATGGGTTACAACGCTGTCAATTTCAGGAATGGTTTGAACAACGTTCTGATCCTTAAAGATGGCAGCCAGGTCGCCGGTAATCTGCGGTCTGCCGGCGCCGGCGGTTCTCTGACGTTGGAGGGGAGCGGCTCGCTCAGCGGCACCATCTCCGGTTTCGCGAACCTCACTCTGAACGGCACCGACTGGGCTTTGTCTGGTCCGACGACCGCCAGTAATATTCAGGTTCAAAGCGGAACGCTGCGGCTGAGCAACACTGTGACCAACACCAACGCCGCAATCGTGTCCAGCGGCGGAACACTAGCAGGAACACCGACCTTCAGCGGTAGTCTGACGCTGCAAAGCGGCGCGACCCTTGCGCCGGGCGCAGTGGGCACGCCCGGTACCTTGACGGTAGGCGGCGCTTACACCCAGCAGACTGGCGCGACGCTGAAGGTGGAGACGACTTCCACAAACGCCTCACGTTTGGCGGTATCAGGAGCCGCCAATGTGGCCGGTGACTTAGCAGTTGCCGTGAACGGAACCGGCTACGCGGCCAGCACTGACTACCCTGTTATTACTGCGGGCGGGGGGATCACCGGCACGTTCAGTTCAGTCACCGACAATGACCCAAATCTGACCCCTACCGTCACCTATGACGCGGCCAACAACCGCCTCATGCTGACGCTGACCCAAGCGTCGCCGCCCCCGCCGCCCCCACCGCCCGTGGTGTCGCCTCCGCCGCCGCCGCCCGTGGTGTCTCCCCCGCCGCCGCCTCCGCCCGTGGTGTCGCCGCCGCCTCCGCCGCCGCCCGTGGTATCGCCGCCGCCGCCGCCTCCGCCCGTGGTGTCGCCGCCGCCTCCGCCGCCGCCCGTGGTGTCGCCTCCGCCGCCGCCGCCCGTGGTATCGCCGCCGCCGCCGCCTCCGCCCGTGGTGTCGCCGCCGCCGCCGCCTCCGCCCGTGGTGTCGCCTCCTCCGCCTCCGCCCGTGGTGTCGCCTCCGCCGCCGCCGCCCGTGGTGTCGCCTCCGCCGCCGCCGCCCGTGGTATCGCCGCCGCCGCCGCCTCCGCCTCCGCCCGTGGTGTCGCCTACGATAGGAGTGATTGACACGAGCCAGCCGACCTTCACGAACAATGATGGCGCGGTGCAGGCAAGCACTGTCACATTCGATGGTGGAACGCTGAAGCCGACCGCCCCTCTAATGCTCAAACAGCCTGTCCAGGTGACCGCCAGCAGTGGCGTTATTGATCCAAATGGTGGCAGGGTCTCACTCTCTGGAGGCGTCAGTGGAATAGGCGCTCTGACCGTTTCAGGCTCTGGCGAGCTCCTGCTGTCCGGAGTTGTCTCCAATGCGGGCGGTGTGGCAGTCCAGCAGGGTCAGGTAACGGTCGGAAACGGCGGTATCGTCGCGGTCCCCGTCACGGTCGGGAACGGTGGCAACATCACGGTCGTCGAAGGTGGCGGCATGGGTGGCACGGTTGCCGTTAAGGGGGGCACCCTGTCGATCGCGCCCAATGGCATCGTCAACGGTGCCGTCACCCTGTCGGATGGCGGCAACGCCAATGTCGAGGGCGCGGTGATGGCACCCGTCACCGTGTCGGAAGGAACCGTGGCGGTTGGTGAGGCTGGCAGCATCGGTGCCCTGACCGTTGGCAATGGCGGCACTGCCCGGATCAATGGCCTCGCCGTGTCAGACGTCACCGTCGGCCGGGGCGCGACCCTGTCCGGTAGCGGTACCGTGCTCGGGCCGGCAACCTTGTCGGGCGCTCTTTCGCCCGGAAACTCGCCGGGCGTGCTCACCTTCCGTGCTCCGGTCACCCTGACCGCGACCAACATCTTCCGCGCGGAGATTGACGGCCCGATCGCCGGCAACGGCTCTGGCCATCACGACCAACTCCGTGTCGCGGGGGCAGGATTCACGGCCGCTGGCACACTGACGCCCGTGTTACGCGGGATCTCGGGAGACGCAAGCAACCGCTTCAACCCGGCAATCGGTCAGAGTTTCACGGTGGTGTCCTCCGAGGGTGGCGTGGCCGGGCGCTTTGCGGCATTCGACCAGCCGACCAGCGGGCTTGCCGCAGGCACGCGGCTCGACGTGCTCTATGGCCCCGACCATGTCACGTTGGCGGTCACGCCGCGCAGCTACGCCGACCTGAACGCGGCGGGCCTCAGCCAGACCCGCAACCAGAGTGCGGTCGGTGGGGCGTTGGAAAGCTTCCGCCCGGCACCCAACGCTACCTCCCCGGCGGCAATCCGTACCCTGTTCGACGGGCTGCACAGCCTCTCGGCGAGCGAGATCGCCCCAGCACTGAACCAGCTCTCCGGCGAGATCCACGCCGACATGATGGTGGCGGACCGGGCCAATCGCCGACTGTTCGGCCGCGCGGTGGAGGCGCGGCAGGCAGCCGGTCGTGGCTCAGCCGGTGTGCTCGGAGCTTCGGGCGCGGTGCTGTTCGATGGCCGAGAGGCCGCCGTCAGCGGCACGCCAGGCGCAATCTCCACGGACAGCGCCGACGGCATGAGCGTCTGGGGCCAGCCGCTGGTATCCTGGGGTCGCAGCGCTGGCGATGGTAACGGCTCGTCCACCACCCGCCGGACAGGTGGCTTCATGGTCGGTGGCGATTACGCGCTCGACGCGGACCTCTCGGCTGGCGTGGCGCTCGGCTTCCTCAACAGCGACGTGCGGGCGAAAGGCGGGCTGGGCAAGGGCGACCTGGACAGCTACCAGGTTACCGCCTACGGGAGCTGGACGCCTGGAGCAGCCTTCCTCGACGCGGCATTGGGCTACGGCTACAGCCGCTACGAAACGGGGCGCGCCGTCTCCATGGGCGGGTTGAACGCGGCAGCCTCCGGCGAGGCCGGCGGACACGATCTGTCGGCAGAATTGTCGGGTGGCTATCGCATGTCCATCAACCGGGCATGGGTCGAGCCGCGGGCCGGCCTGCGTTGGGACCGGCTGCAGCGGGAAGGCTTTACCGAGAGCGGCAGCACGTTGCTGAGCCTTGGGGAGGAAGAGGAGACGGAAAACGCGCTGCGCAGCTCGCTGGGCGCACGCTTCGGGACGGCTTTCCGCTTCGACGACGTAACAGTGGAGCCGGCAGGTATGATTGCATGGGAGCATGACTGGACGGACATCACTGGCGAGACAACCGGTTCGCTGAACGGAGCGCGCTTCACCACCCACTCCAGTCGTCCAGGCCGGGACGCGGGGGTGATCGGCGCGGGGGTGACGGTGCGGATGAGCACGCAGCTTGCCGTCCAGGCGGGCTATCTCGGCGAGTTCCGCAGCCTCGAGACCAGCCACAGCCTCTCCGCCGGTTTGCGCTGGAACTGGTAATGATGATTGAGGGTGTGGACAGAATGTTCACACCCTCTGGATGGCCGGTTCTGTTGCAAAATTTGGTGACGGGTGCGGAGGGCCGCGGCGTCTGTATCGTCAGGCGGCAAGACCGAACAGGCTGGCGATGAAAGATGCCTGGGATGGCATGTCATTGGCGGGCATGCCGGCGACCTGATCCTTGCGGACCATGGCCATGATCTCGTAACCGGCGATCGTCCGACGCGCGGTGTGGAAGCCCTTGAACCCGAGCCCCGGCCGGACCAGCCGCTTGATGCGCCGGTGGTCCTGTTCAACGATGTTGTTCAGGTACTTGCGTTGCCGCAGCTTGGTGAAGCGCCACAGCTCACCGGCCTTCTTCATCGCCCTGGTGGCACTCGGGTAAGCGGCGTTCTTGTCCACCGTGACGGTGCTTGGGTTCACGGTGTGGGCCTGCTTCAGCGCCTTGCGGAAGAAGCGCCGGGCGGCCGCGGCATCACGCTTGGCACTGAAAAGGAAATCAACCGTCTGCCCACGTGCATCGACGGCGCGGTACAGGTACATCCAGCGGCCCTTCACCTTCACGTAGGTCTCATCGACGCGCCAGGAGCCGGTTGTCATCCGGAGGTGCGGCCGAATGCGTTTGTCTAGCTCTGGGGCATAGGCCTGGATCCAGCGGTAGAGCGTCGTGTGGTCAACCTCCACACCGCGGTCGGCCAACATTCGCTCCAGATCACGGTAGCTGATCGGAAACTGCAGGTACCAGCGCACGGCCCACAGGATCACCTCCAACGTGAACTGCCGGCCCTTGAACGGGTTCTTCCTGCTGCCCATTACCCCACCGCTCCCGTCGCCGAAACGGACACCATCCTACGCAATCCCGGGGAGGGGGCCAAACTTGCAACAGAGCCCTCCCCCGCCCCGTCCCCGGCCCGCGCGTCGGTCATCGCCCCTCCCCTCGCCGCTTCCGGGAGCCTTGTGGTTTGTGCCCAACGCCCTGCCCTGCGGGCGGCGCCCCGGGCGTCTGTCTGGCCCTTGTCAGGCCTTTTGGCCGGGTTTTCCGGGGCGGAGTATGGCTATCGCGGTACTGTCCGAAAAGCAGCACTTAAACGGCACGGCGACTGGTCAGGACGAAGAAATTTCCCGACGTCCAAATGGTCTCGCCACCGGACACCGTGACCTGTATGGCCTAAGGCCCGATGTTCGACGTCCGCATAAGGCCTTATTATGGAAACCCAATTGCGGTAGCGGAGTTGGAGGCGGACTTTCAGCGCCTCAGCGGTATGGCCTGAGCAACCTCCATCATGTCCCAACACCCGCAAGAACCTGACGCATCCGGACAGACCTCCGGTTGCGGTTCATTTTACCGCGGCCTGCTGTCTCATCGAACCGGGCAGCACCCCACTCGGATCACCGTTCGGAGGTCGCCGTAATGTCGTGTTTGCGCAATTTCGCATAAAGGTTAGTGCGCGAAAGACCAAGGCTCCGAGCGGCCTCAAGCTTGTTGCCCTGCGCCTCTTCGAGCGCGGAAAGGATGAGTGAGCGCTCCAACTCATCCATGGCTTCGGCGAGCAGCCGCTTCCTGGGCGGCAAAGCTTGGCGGTCGGCAGCCGATCTCGGGAGGATATCGGCGAAGTCCGCGGCCATGATGCGGTCCCCCTCAGTGCGCACATAGACCTGCTCGATGACGTTGGCTAGTTCACGAACGTTGCCGGGCCAATCGTACCCGTGCAGCGCCTCCAGCGCCGATGGGGTGAGGTCGCGCATTGGCTGATCGAGGCTTACGGCCACCCGCTCCGAGAAAAAGGAGGCTAGGATCTCCAAATCCTCTTTGTGATCGCGCAGTGCCGGCAGCTGAATCGGGAAAACGTTGAGCCGGTAGTAGAGGTCCGATCGAAACGTGCCGTTCCGCACCATGTCTGGCAGCGGCCGGCTGGTTGCCGCGATGATGCGGACGTCCACCTTGATGACCTGATTGGAGCCGAGCGGCTCGACCTCGCGCTCCTGCAGCACGCGCAGCAGCTTGGCCTGAAGCGGCAGCGGCATGTCGCCGATCTCGTCTAAGAAAAGGGTGCCGCCGTGCGCGAGCTGGAATTTTCCGGAGCGCGGCTGGCGACCGGCGCCGGTGTAGGCGCCCGGAGCGACGCCGAAGAACTCCGCCTCCAGCAGGTTCTCAGGAATGGCCGCGACATTGAGCCCCACGAAGGGAAGGTCGACACGGTCCGAGGCCGCATGGATTGAGTGCGCCACCACCTCCTTGCCGGTTCCCGTTTCGCCCAGCAGCAGCACCGCCGAGCTGATCTGGCCCGCCTTGCGCACCAGGCGCTTCACCTGGAGCATTGCTGGGCTGAAGCCTATCAGGTTCTCGACCGTGTATTTCGGCGCCCGGCTGGTAGCCAGTTCCCGCTCCATGCGAGCCAGACGCAACTGCAGCTTGTTGAAGCGTTCGGCGATGGGCCGGAGATAGGTCAGGCTGTTTTTCAGGGCGAAGGCGATGGCGCCGATGATCTCCCCTCGCCCGTCGCGTAAGGGCAGGCGGCTGACCAGCAGCGTGTGTTCTCCATAGCGCATGATGTCCAGCGGGAAGGAGCGGCCCGTCTCCACCACCTCGCGCATCTGGCTGTGCGGGATGAGGCGTTCGACCGGCTGCCCGACCACCTCTTTCATGGACCGAAAGCCCAGCAACGCCATCCGCTTGTCATCGAACCAAACGTGCTTGTCGTTGGACCAGACGATGCGCGCGTCCTTGTCCACCAGAATGGCGCCGTCGATCATTTCGTCGATCATCACCATCAAAGCGCGCGCGGCCGCGAACTGCTCGTTCCATTCCGCCGTCATGCCGCCCTCCCCCGCGTCGCGCGCCGTCAATATTCAGAACACAGTCTGTCAAAATCCAGCACACGGGGAAAGCGTGGAAACGTTGGGCTCTGCGTCGCATGTCGCGGAAAGATGTTCAGATTCGCGAGTTCCCTCCCGCCCGATGCCCTGCCGGGCCAAAGAAAATCCTTGTAAAACAAGCTTCTCCACATCTGGCACACGCGTTGCAAATAGAAACGCAAAAAGCTGGCGATGCAAACAATCGGCTAAACCCCCGATATCGGCGGTTTGCTGCGGCATCCGTTCGGACAAAGGGACGAAAGCACAGAGCATGGCACATCAACGCATCGGCATCATCGGCGCTGGACTGATGGGGCATGGGATCGCGCAAGCGTTCGCCGCCGCCGGTCACCGGGTCGACATTCAGGAGACCGCTCCCGACCGCCGGACCAGGATCGTCGACCGTGTCCGCCGCAATCTCCTGGAGTTGGGAATGGACGGCGCCATCGCGGACCGGATCCGCCCGCGCGAGAGGCTCGAGGACGCCGTCCAAAGCGCGGACATCGTCATCGAGGCGGTCCCTGAGGACCTTGCGCTCAAGCAGCGGGTGTTTGTGGCGATCGAGGCCGTGGCGCCGCCCCATGCGCTGCTGGCGAGCAACACATCGGTGATTCCGATCACCCGGATCATGGAGCCGCTTCGGGACAAGACGCGCGCCATGGGTACCCACTGGTGGAACCCGCCCTACCAGATCCCGCTCGTCGAGGTGATCGGGACCGCCGAGACCGGCGAGGCCGCGCTCGCCGGGATGATCGACCTGCTGGCTTCTATCGGCAAGATGCCGGTGCATGTCCGCAAGGACGTCCCCGGCTTCATCGGCAACCGTCTGCAGCATGCGCTCTGGCGCGAGGCGATCTCCCTCGTACAGAACGGCGTGTGCGACGCCGAAACCATCGACACCGTGGTCAAGGCCAGTTTCGGCCGGCGGCTCGCCATTCTGGGGCCGCTGGAGAACGCCGACCTTGTGGGTACCGATCTGACGCTCGCGGTTCACGAGCACGTCCTGCCCGATCTCGACCGCACGCCCGAACCCTTACCCATTCTGCGCGATCTCGTCGCAAGCGGACGGCTCGGCATGACAAGCGGAGCCGGTTTCCGGAACTGGACGGAGGCCCAGCGGGCCGAGGTCCACGCCCGCCTTGCGTCCCACCTGCGAAGGCTGGACGGGTTCGAGCGCGAGTGATCGCGCGGTTGCTGGCAAGGCGCTGAATTTTCACTCTTCCGCGGCCCACCGGGCCGGACACACAGGAGGGCCTCCCATGGCCGCATCACAGAAGAAGGTCATCATCAGCTGCGCGTTGACGGGGTCGATCCACACCCCAACCATGTCGGACGCCTTGCCGGTCACGCCGGATGAGATCGTCGAGCATGGGGCCGACGCAGCCGAGGCCGGAGCGGCGATCCTGCACCTGCACGCCCGCGATCCCCGCACCGGGCAGCCCACGCCGGACCCCGCGGTGTTCATGGAGTTCCTGCCGCGCCTCAAGCAGTCCACCGACGCCGTGCTCAACATCACCACCGGCGGCTCGCTCAACATGACGGTGCAGGAGCGCCTTGCCGCCCCTCTCCTGGCCCGGCCGGAGATGTGCTCGCTCAACATGGGCTCCATGAATTTCGGCATCTTCCCTCTGGCGGAGCGCTACAAGGACTGGAAGCACGACTGGGAAGAGCCCTATCTGCGCAGCACGGACGACTTCATCTTCCGCAACACCTTCCGCGACATCGCCTACATCCTCAAGCATCTGGGCGAGGGCTGCGGAACGCGCTTCGAATTCGAGTGCTACGACGTCGGGCACCTGTACAACCTCGCGCATTTCCTGGATCGGGGGCTGGTGAAGCCGCCGCTTTTCGTTCAGACGATCTTCGGCATCCTCGGGGGGATCGGCGCGGAGCAACGCAACCTCGTCTTCATGCGGGAAACCGCCGACCGCCTGTTCGGCAAAAATTACGAATGGTCCGTGCTGGCGGCCGGTCGCCACCAGATCCCGTTCACGACGACCGCCGCCGTGATGGGAGGCAACGTCCGGGTCGGGCTCGAGGACAGCCTGTACCTCAGCAAGGGCCGTTTGGCCCGCAGCAACGCCGAGCAGGTGGCGAAGATCCGGCGCATCCTCGAAGAGTTGTCGCTCGAGGTCGCAACGCCCGCAGAGGCGCGCGCCATGCTCGGCCTCAAGGGCGCCGACCAGGTGGCCTTCTAAGCCGCGCGGACGCCCCGAATTTCTAAGACGCCCAGAGGAAAGACCATGCGCAACAGAAACGCCGCAGTCCCCAGAAACGCCGTCGTCACCGGCTCCACGAGCGGCATCGGTCTGGCGACCGCCCGCGCGCTCGCCGAAGGTGGCTGTCACGTGATGCTCAACGGCTTCGGCGACCGCGCGGAGATCGACCGGCTGTGCGCCGAAATCGCGGCACGGAGCGGCACGACGATCGTCTATTCGGGCGCCGACCTGAGCCGGCCGGAAGAGGCCCGCGCCCTGGTAAGCGAGGCGACCGCGGTGCTGGGTCCGATCGACATACTGGTGAACAACGCCGGGATCCAGCACGTCGCGGCGTTGCACGAGTTCCCGGAGGACAAGTGGGACCTGCTGCTCGCGGTCAACCTGAGCGCCGCCTTCCACACCATCAAAGCGGCGCTTCCCGCAATGCGCGAGCGACGCTGGGGGCGCATCGTCAACACGGCGTCCGTCCTCGGGCTGGTGGGGGCTCCGCACAAACCCGCCTATGTCGCGGCGAAGCACGGCATCATCGGCCTGACGAAGTCCGTGGCGATTGAGGTCGCCGAACACGGCATCACCTGCAACGCAGTGTGCCCCGGCACCGTGCTGACCCCCATCATTGAAAAGCAGATCGCCCAGCAGGCGCAGGTCACCGGCCTGCGGGAGGAGCAGGTGCTCGAAGCGGTCTTCCTCGACAAGATGCCCACCGGCCGGCTGGTGCCGCCGGACGAGGTTGCGGCCACTATCGCCTTCCTGTGCTCCGATGCCGCCGCCTCGATCACCGGCACCGCCATTCCCGTGGACGGCGGATACACGACTCACTGATTTTCCGAACGGCGTCGGGCCGAGGCGTATCGCTGGCCAAAGCGGCACCCCGGATGACGTCCCCAACCATCAAAAATCAAATCCGTAGGGAGTGAAACATGCGCGAGATGCTTCTCGCCGGCGCCGCCTTAGCGGCCCTGGCATCCGGCACGGCCCAGGCCCAGATGTCGGAGGGCGTCATCAAGATCGGCATGCTGTCCGACCGG
The DNA here is from genome assembly GCF_017356015.1 of Azospirillum sp. SYSU D00513. Classification (GTDB taxonomy): domain Bacteria; phylum Pseudomonadota; class Alphaproteobacteria; order Azospirillales; family Azospirillaceae; genus Azospirillum. The sequence continues at coordinate 2,625 of NZ_JAFIQV010000057.1, read as the reverse complement.
TCGGGAATTTACGCCGACATCAACGGCGAGGGTTCGGCGGTGGCCGCGCGGATCGCCGCCGAGGAAATCGGCAACGCCATCAACGGCACCCGGATCGAGATCATCGTCGGCGACCACCAGAACAAGGCGGACATCGCCGCCAACCTGACACGCCAATGGATCGACACCGACAAGGTCGATGTCGTCGCCGACGTGCCGAACTCCGCGGCCGCGTTGGCCGTCCAGGGCATCACGCGGGAGAAGAAGCGCATCTTCCTCATGTCCGGTCCAGGCTCGACCGATCTGACGGGCAAGGAATGCAGCCCCTATGGCTTCCAGTGGACCTGGGACAACCGCTCCGTCGCCTCGGCCACCGCACGCACCCTGGTCGAGCAGGGAAAGAAGAGTTGGTTCTTCGTCACGGCCGATTATGCCTTCGGCCATTCGCTGGAAACCGAAGCCGCCAACACCGTCAAGCAACTCGGCGGCACCATCAAGGGCAGTGTGCGGCATCCGCTGGGCTCGTCCGACTTTTCATCCTTCCTGCTGCAGGCGCAGGCCTCGGGCGCGGAGGTGGTCGCGTTCGCGAACGCGGGTGGCGACACTATCAACGCCGTCAAGCAGGCGGCCGAGTTCGGCCTTCCTCAAGGTGGGCAGACCATGGCGGGCCTGCTGCTGAACATCAACGACATCCATGCGCTGGGACTCGAAACCGCGCAGAACCTGACCCTGGCGAACTCCTTCTACTGGGACATGAACGACGAAACCCGCGCCTGGTCGAAGACATTCGAGGAACGAACCGGGCGCAAGCCGTCGATGAATCAGGCGGGCGTGTACTCGGCGGTGAAGCATTACCTCAAGGCCGTGCAGGAGATCGGCACCGATGATGCCGACAAGGTAGCCGCCAAGATGCGCGGCATGCCCGTCACCGACATGATGATGAAGAACGCGACCATCGCGGGCAACGGGCGTGTCTTCAACACGATGTATCTGGCGCAGGTGAAAGCGCCCGGCGAGTCGAAGGGGGCTTGGGATTACCTGAAGATCCTTACGGCCATTCCCGGCGCGCAGGCCTACATCGATCCGAAGGACAGCGGCTGCCCTCTCGTCAAGTGACGAGCGGGGAGCGGACGGGCACCGGGCCGTTGCGCGGCGGCCCGGGTTCAGCAAACCATCGGCGTCACGCGAGGTCCCTTGCCATCTCCGACCGGATCAGCAGGTCGGTGTCGGGCGAAAAGCGCGCCTTTAGCGGCAGCATCGCGGCACCCAGCACGCGCGCCATCGGGCCGATCGAGCCGGCGGTGACAACGGCGGATCTAGGCAATCTTCCAGCGAAGCAACGAGAGGACCTCTCCATGAGCGAGCATAACGAAACGCACACCATGCACTGGATCGGCGGAAGGTGGGTCGGATTAAATCGGGCTCTGTTGCAACGTTTGGTTCAGGCACAAAGGCTGGTATGCCGGATTGGCCAGGACCACGCTGCCTTTTGTAGGTCAGCAGAAATTTGCAACAGAGCCGTCGTCAGCGCCCCCTCCCCTTCGCTCGGGCAGTAACTCTCCAGCTAAGTGCCCTGAGGTTTGAGCGTCAGGCGGCGGTGAGCGCCAGTCAACGGTCGGACTCCGAATACGCAAGACGGTGCCATAGAAATTTCATACTCACGAGGACGGGCAAGGCGTAGGTTTTGCCTTACCGTTAGCATAGGCGCCTCAGGCTGCGAATGGCTGAGAGAGAGGAGTGCTCTTGCCTGCTTTAGTCAGCAAGGAGCTTCACCCATGGAAACCAACCAGTTAAGCCATGCCGAGTTATCAGGCGCATCACCTCGGATTTGCTGCCGTTGTTGGTTTGGTGCACGGATGCGGCGGTTGCCCGGTCGGATGAGGTCGGGTAGAAGGCGGCCCCCTTGCTGATCTCCCTGCTTGAGCATGCCGCACAAACACAATGCTGACCGCCGGCATCGGATCCCGAAAGCCCGCTACCGAGTGACGAACTGGCAGGCCTACGAAGCCGGGCTGCGGCAACGCGGCTCGCTGACGATCTGGTTCACCGAGGAAGCGGTTGCCGCTTGGCGAGCTGGGCCGCGGACCACACCGGGCGGTCAGGCGCGCTATTCGGATCTCGCGGTCGAGACGGCGCTTGTTCTGCGGGCGGTGTTTCACCAGCCCTTGCGCCAGACCGAGGGGCTGGTTGGCTCCCTGCTCGCGCTGATGGGGCTGGACCTGCCGGTGCCCGACCACACGACTTTGAGCCGACGGGCCAGGACGCTGGTGGTGGCCGCTCCGGCCTGGACGGCGAGCGGACCGGTGCAGCTGGTGGTCGACAGCACCGGCGTGAAGCTCAGCGGGCCTGGCGAATGGCTGGTCGAAAAGCATGGCACCCAGCGTCGCCGGGCCTGGCGCAAGCTGCACCTGGGCGTCGATGCCGAGACTGGCACAATCGTCGCCGCGACCCTGACCGGCAAGGAGGTCGATGATGCCGCTGAGCTCGGGCCCCTGCTCGACCAAATCGAGAGGCCGGTCGTCGCGGTCATTGCCGACGGGGCGGACGCCAAGACGGTGTTCGATCAGAACGGGTTGCTCGACCAGCTGAAGAAAGCGCTGACGGAACGAGCCCTGCGCGCGGAGCTGGATCATCACCTGGCCAGCG
>NZ_JAFIQV010000056.1 GCF_017356015.1 Azospirillum sp. SYSU D00513 | reverse complement strand
AAAGGGCGCACTTTGATCGCCGCCTGATCGCGGCGCGACTGCTGAACATCCATCTGGCGTGAACCTCTTATACAGGCGGAGACTGCTGGTCTCGCAGAGCAGGACACCGTTGAGCCCCCAGGCGAATAAGGTGGTGACGTGGCCCCACGGGGCCGCATCACCTATCTTGCCCTGCAAAACCGTGTCAATTTCTGTCTTCTCTTGTCGCTTGGTGTCACTGCCTGTCCTTTTCTGACGCCAGTGTTGATGTTAGCATTGGCAAGCTGATGAACGAGGCCGGGAAAGAGGTGATGCATAATGAGCACAATAGCGGAACGGCTTCGGCAGAAGCGCAACGGCAACCCACGGGTCATCTTCAATGTAATGAAGAAGGAAATTGACCAAGCGCTTTCAGAAGGCAATACGGTCAAAGCCATTTACGAGGATCTTTTCAGCCGCAATGTTATGCAATGTACGTATCGGACATTCCTTCGCTATGTGGAAGCAGAGCGAAATCTGAAGAAGAAATTGACGCCAGACAGAGGGGTGTCTACTAAACAGATCACAGCTGTAGATCAGAAAACAATTTCACAAACCCCTGCTGAACAGAGCCAAGCCAGTACAAATGCAGGGGAGATTCGCGATTTTGTATTCACAATTCACAGCAAAGAAGATTTGGTTTGATTTACAAGGAAAAGGCTCGCCGATCGGCTTGACGGCTTGTGTCAAGGTCAGCGCGCTCCTCTCCCGAGATGAGAATGAGGGTGTGCGGCCATCTGGCGGTCATGGTGCTGGTACAGGGATGGCAGACACTCTGGACTGCCATCCGCGCATTGCAGTCCAGCCGCTGCCGGTTGTCCTATTAGGGTTTAGACCTGCTCATCGGAGCTGTCTTGTAATCCAAAACCAACCCAAACGGGACACGGGATTCCGCCGTTCCGACGCCGGCATGAGACGCCCCGCTAGGGTATACCCAAGCGGGACACTTCAGAGTGGCTTACTGACTTCAGCTTTGCATTATAGCGGTTGGTGGCTGTGCTTTTGAGCCTCTGCTCGACACAAAATTATCAATCGCATGATTGCCTTGGGCTGCGGACAACAGTCGGACTGCCAAGATCCTCGATATAGCGGGAGGTAAGGCAGAACCGGCCCGCAGCCCCTTCCAACATGCTGATTAGCCACTCCGGTTCTGAGACAGTGTGGGCAAGACGCCTAAGGCATCATTGAGACAGAGCATCCCGCCCTGAAGTGCCCTTTCGCTGCAGAGGCCCCGGTGGCAAGGCATGCCACGCCGCGATGGTCCGCACCCACCGGACCGCCTCGGCATTGTCCTTCAGGCCAGGAAAGAGCCGGCGCAGTTCGGCGACCGCGACCCATTCCCCGCCTCGCTCGTAAGCCTGCCGGATAGTGGCGGCTTCCTCCTCGGTGACGATGAACACAGCACGACCTCATGCACGTTGACCGGCATGATGCGCCTAGCCTGGCGGGAGCGCCATGCCGATGTCGCCCTCCGTTACTCGGAGCCGGATGAAGGCCGTCCCAGAGGGCAGGAACACGCTCCTCCCCTGAAGACCCAGCAACGCCGCCGCGCAGACACGGGCCATGCCGGCGCCCCGAGCGGATGCCACGACGCGGCGCCCTGGTTCCAGCTGCGACAAGCATGGGCAAGGAGTGGCGGATGCGGCAGGACCAGCGTTCACCCAGCTGCACGACACAGCTGGACGACGTGCCAGTGGTGCGAGCCTGAGGAGAAGACAGAGCATGTTCATGTATGGGATCACCGGGAAGAGCCACGCAAGCGACGCTTACCCGATCCGGGCCTTCAAGGTTGTCGCCAACTCGGCAGCCGAGGCAGAGGCGATCCTGGTGCAGGAGGGCTATGCCGAGGGCCTGGTGCTGTCCGAGGCCAAGGAACTCCTGTCCAGCCCGTGCGGGAAGGTGCCGGGCATCGAACATGAGGGGCCGTGGCCCTGGCCGGGTAAGGCGGCTTGACCGGCTCTGACTGCTTCCCCGCTCAGCCTTTTCAGCCACTAAGTGTCGTTGGCTGGCGGCTCGAAACCCATGAAGTTGAGCCACGCGGCGATCTGCTGGGCTTGGGCATAGGTAAGCCGCCGGTAGATCGGCCGGAACTCCCATGTGCTCCTCTGCGTGGTGTGGGTATCCACCACCAACCAGCTCCGGCCATCGCTATGGATGGCGACGGCATAGCGGTCAGGTGCGCGGGGGCTCATGCGGCACGCCACGGTTTAGGTCGTTGAACCATTGCGCCACGACCTTGGCGCCTGCCTCGGTCAGTCCGCGTTCGACCACCAACAGGCCTCCACCAGCTGCCAGCAGCTTGGCGTCGTAGACGAGCCATCGTCCAGGCTCATTGGGGTCCGCCTTGTATGCGTATCGCTCTTGCATACGTAGAAGCGTTCCGAAGCAATCTTACCGAAACGTGAACGCTGCAGTATGCCCCGACCATCGGCATAGTTGGCGGCGTGGGTAAACCTGCTATGTTCCCTGGATGCATACAGGAATAACCGACTTGCCTGCCCCTGTTGACACTACCATCCGGAACGTCACGATCCGCGGCATGCGCACCAGCATGCGGCTGGAGAACGAATACTGGGATGCCTTGGATGAGGCCTCCGAAAAGCTCGGCACCACCTGGGGCGAACTCCTAAACCGGATCTGCACAGCCGCGCAACAGCACCACCCGGACCTCAGCTACAGCCGTGCTGTCCGAGTGTGGGCGGTGCGGTGGTTTCGGGATCAGGTGGCCGATGCAGAGCGCCGGGCCCGGAGGCGCGCCGCGGCGCAGTGATCGTGCTTGGGGCCGCGTCCCTGTTTCCACATTCCGGCAGCGGTTCGGCAACGCCGAGGTTCTGCGTTGGGTGCGGACCATCGCGGCGTGGCGAGAAGGGGAAGGTGGCGAATGATTGCTGTCAGCCCTGCGCCCGATCCTATTCCTGCTCGGCTGTGTCGGTCCGACCGGGCCCTTCCAGGTCGCCCACCGTCTTGAAAATCTCATACATGCGCTGCCGATCACGCGGATTGCTGATCCGAGTATAGGCTTTCACCAGCTCCAATGTCTCACGCTTGCGCAGCAGGTCCGGTTCGGAATTCTCCTTAGTCGCAATGTCCATCAGCTCCGGCGAGAGCCCCCCACGCTCCCGAAGATCGTTGGGCATTTCCTCAAAAAAGAAACTGATCGGCACGTCGAGCGCTTGGCTGAACTGCCAGAGCTTTGAAGCTGAGACGCGGTTTACGCCTCTTTCGTATTTCTGGATCTGCTGGAAGGTCAGGCCAACTCGCTGCCCAAGCGCAGTCTGGTTCATGCCTATGAGCGTGCGGCGTATCCGAATGCGAGAGCCGACATACACGTCAACGGCATCGGGTCCATCGCCCATGGGGTTTGTAGGTCGCCCTCGTGCCATCGGCTTGCCTGTCGCTCTTGTTGCCCAAAGCAGTGCTGTTCGTAGCACCGGCGTGGAAAGGAATCCACAGCCTGCCGGCCGTTAGAAGAACCCTTTGTTATAAAAGGATTCTGTTATAGCTCTCGGCGACTCGGAGCGACTCGTTGTGTTCTGGCGAGTCGCTGAAGCACCTCAGGGAATGATGTACCGAGTGACTCGGGGAGTGATGTACCGAGCTATTCGGGGAATGATGTACCGGGCTGTTCCACAGCGCCTCCACAGACACCTCGATTGGCGCACCGGGGATTGATGTACCGAGTCCAGCCAGGGATTGATGTACCGAGTCAGGCGGGGCCTGGCAGGCGGGATAGGGTCGCCTGCGTCATGCGCAGGATCTCCTCGCCGTCGGCGTTCTTGTAGATCTCCAGGCGGTACTCGGGAACCTCCTCCTTGCCGACGGCTTTCCGGACCGCCTTGGCGAAGTCGGCGAAGCGCATGGGGCTGCCGGAGCGCTCGTGTAGCCCGCGCAGGCCGATCTTGGCCTCTACCTGGTGCCCGCACATCTTGCGGGCGACGCGGTACAGGAACCGCTCGAAGCCGCCTTCTAGATTGAAATAGGAGCGGTGGATCGACAGCACGCCGCGGGCCTTCACCGAGTTGACGATCCACGGCGGAAGCAGGAAGCGCATGCCGCCGCTGCTCTCGGCGCCGGCGTCGATTTCGGTGAAGCCGACAATGAAAGCGTGACGGTCGAGACGCTTCTTGTTCCGTTGCCAGAGGTTGGTTTCAAGCACGGTGTATTGGAGCCGTGCAATCGCCTCGCGCAACAGGGCGTAGTCCCGGCCGCCAGTGCCGCGCCCGATGGCGGTCAGGATGGCGTGGGGGTGGACCTCAACCGCGGGCGCGTCGGGCAGGACCGTGTTCTGCGACCGCGCCATGAGCTGCGCGACCAGATAGATAATGATGTCCCAGTCCCAGATCGTCGCCATGCCGTAATCGGGATGTGGGACGATTTTGACGTACTCGGTATCACTGATCTCATGGTGGATGGCTGTAGTGCGCTTGCTTTTGCCGAGCGACACCCAAGCCCGTTCCATGCCGTCCTTCTGGTCGCGCATTGCGACATCGGGCAAGGCATCAAACAGGATGTCGAACGTCAACTGCTCGGGCGTGCTTGCCGTCACCGTTGTGACGGGCATAGGCTCCTGATCCATCAAATCCCCATGGTCAGCGTTACGATCAACATGCCATTGTCGGCCGTGTGGCGCCATGGCGGGAGCGTGTTACCAAGCGGGTCACGCCGCTCGCAGCACCAGCTTCCGGATCGTCGTCGCGTGCCAAGAGCCGCCGCGCTTGGTCCGCACGCCTTCCTGGGTGAGCTGCTTGGAGATGGCGTTGTAGCTGGCGCCACCCTTGTGCATGTCGTAGATGCGGGCGATCAGCGCGGCCTCACCGTCGTTCCGCACCAGCTTACCGTCCACCGCGTCAAAGCCCAGCGTCGGCCGGCTGATCACTTCGCCGCGCTCCCTCTTCACCCGCATCGCAGCGGCCGTGCGCTCGCGGATCAGGCCGCGCTCCATCTCGGCGAAGCCGGCGCTCATCACAAAGAACATGCGGCCCATGGCTGAGCGGGTGTTGATCGACTGGCCACCCATGTCGATCAGGTGCAGGCCGATGCCGGCCTTGTCCCAGGCGGAGGATTGCGCCAGGGCGTTGCCGGCGTCGCGGAACACGCGATCGAGCTTGAGGGCCACGACATGATGGACAGTGCCGGCAGCGATCATCCCCAGCACCTCGGCGCCGCCTCTGCGGTCAGCGAAGGGCTTACCGGCGCTGACGCCCTCGTCCGACACGACAGCGATCAGCTCAAGCCCGTGCGCCTCACAGTAGGCGCGGATGCGCGTTTCCTGGTGGGAGAGGGAGAGGCCGCTGTCGGCCTGGTCGTCGGTTGAGACGCGGACATAGCCGACCGCGGTGTTCTTGCCCTTGCCCCTAACCATGCCCGTTCCCTCCCTGAATGGGGCGAGCGTGCCTTGTACGGGGGCTTTGGACAAGGTTGTTTTGGTGACAAGGGAACCCTTGTGCAAAGAGGTGGGCCGAACGGCAAAGGACTGATGTCCGGTTTTAGGTTAATAGACCATATCTCTTTGGATTAATTTCCTCGCGCTGCCAAAGCGCGTTACTTTGCCCTCTGCCATCGGAGTTTGTGCAGCTTCTCCGCCGAGCTCCCGCAACAAGCGGTTTCGATCTCGGTCGAAGCCGCCCGGCTCTGAAGGGGGGTGGCCCGCCGCCTTTGGGTCCCGGCGGGGGAGCGGCGGGCCAGTCGGTCGTCCGCAGCAGGGTGGGTGCGGACAAGCCCAAGCTAGACCATAAGCATGGTCAAGCTGGCGTGATAATCATGGGCCATGGAGGCCCGGCGCCTGGGGGCTGATCCGCTTACCTCCCTCCGGGGTGGGGGACTGCCGGGGGCGGGGAACTGAGAGGGCAGGCCTGTCCGTCAAAGCTGACCATCTACGTTGGACCATCTGCTTCTGCAGAGCAGCAGCAAGGTAGGCGGCTTCGAGCGCTTACCCTCCCCTTAATGGAAACAGGTTTTTAACGGTCCAGCGATAAAGTCACTCTGTGCGCTTGGCCGTAGAAGAAGCTTTATCGCAGATGTATACCTGTAACATGTGTCATGGTGAGTTTGACAAGGCTCCCAGCAATTGCTCAAAGTGCGAGAGGGATGCGGAGTATTTTAATGAAATACTCCTGCTTTTTATGATCACGACAGCTTTCATTCTTTCGATCATGGCATATGCGAACCGCGCCATGTGACGGCGCGCATAGCGCCCTGCATGTCATGCTCACAAAAAGCCCCTGCCCTCCGCTGGCAGGAGGCCGGGGCGCACAAAGACGCCCGCCCCGATGATGGCCGAGGCGGGCGAGGTTGAAGGTCGTGATGGCGCCCACCCTGATAGGCGCCATTGCTACGGTGCGCCCATATGACGGCCAACACACGCGGGGAGAGGCGGTATCAGACCACGGACGCGTGCGCGCGAATGGGGCGATTGATCCAAGCGGGGGCATGCAGGGGAGCGGCTTAGCCTGTGCTGAGGCGGAAAGAGCTGCACAGAGCGCCCGCTTCACTGGAGTATAGATGAAGCGGGCTAGTTTCCCTTCACGTATGCCAGTGCCCCCCGCTCAAAAGGGGCACCAACATCATCATCCGCCCGTCTGGTGGCTGATGCACGTGGGCAGAGTCGGTGCCGAAACACGGATTCGCATGGGCGAATTGAGTGGATTGATTCAAGTGGAGGGTAGAATGCGAACACCCCGCCAGGAGGCTGAGGCCCGGCGGGGTGTCTCGTCATGGCGTGCGCGTCAGGGGGCAGTGACGCAAAGCCATCCTGCCACGCCCCTCGCCAGCTTGCATGGGAGCGAAGGTATGTAGATGCGAAGCGGGGTGGGTAGTCGCGAGATGGCACCCAAAAAGTACTCTTTCGCGAGCGCGCTAACAGTCGAATCCGCATACGCAAAGGGTGAAGCTTTACAAGGCAAGAGTGCGTCGTTATCTGAAACGTCACAATTAGGAAAGCGACAGTGTATGGCGGCACCATCCAAGCCTCATGTTGTCCTCGCAGAAGACGAGGGCCTCTTATCTTCGTTGATGCGTGAAGTCCTTGAAGATGAAGGATATAGGGTAACAGTAGCTGAGAACGGCAAGGAGGCTCTTGAGGCCGACAACGCCGATCCTGCGGACATTTTGCTAACCGATTTACGCATGCCGGTATTGGACGGCAACACGCTGATACAATTGGTTCGCCTGCGCCGCCCTGCCTTACCTATCGTTGTTGTGACCGGCTACGATGTGCGCGTGCCAGAGTGGGAAGAGAACCGGCTGGCCATGTTGCGCAAACCCTTTGATCACGGGGCACTCCTTAGGACGATGCAGGCTCTTTTGGCTACGGACCGGACTTAAAACCGAGGTTGGCCTGCCATTTCGGGACGACAGAACGCAGAAACGGCGCCCTGGGATGGCAGGACGCCGTTCTGTCGAGGGGTACCAATGCAAACTGGCAAGATAAGCGTAGTGAGGCATCAAACGGAGTTCGCAAGCGTGTCACGCACTTGCACTCACCTCAACAGAGGCGCCTTTGGTCAGTGCGGCGGTTCGGTTTGCGTATGCCGCGCGATAAAGCCAGCCTGATCAATAGGGGCGCAGTCTTGTGCTGGGCCACAGGAGATTGATGCGGCTGGGCAAAAGAAACCGCCCAAGCCTGTGAGGGCTGAGCGGCAGGTGGCTTAACCGGAACACTAAGTGAAGCGATCCGAAGCTATCGCATAGGGCAGCACTCAAAAACAATACTTTAGTACCAAACACACTATAATAGACTCACAGCGAAATCAAAAAATACGCAATGGGCAATGCGATTAAGAGCAAGCCGTAAGGTTTTTCGACGCCGCTTGCGCCAAATCTTGAATAATAACCCTCATGCTTGAGCGTGGCGGGCCTCCTCATAGAAACACCTCGTCTTTTCTCTAATCATGAGAGCCCTCATTGGCATCGATGTACGCCACCGTACATAGCGCATCAGCGTAGGCACAGCGTTAAAACGAATTAGGCAATATACGAAATACAAAATACCACTTTGCATGGCGACCGGAACGGCGTGTACGCAAGCGATCTTGGTGCCGCCTGCCTGAGGCGACTCAAGCGAACACCCCCACTCCCGAGCCATGATGGGAGGCCTCCTCCAGGGGGCATGCCGTTGCCCCTCAAAGCCCCCACCGGGGGAGGGGTTCGAGGTAGCGTCGTGCCCGCCAAAAATTCCGGTCGGCTTGGTGCGCGCGAGCGAAGCTGGCCCCGGCGACCGTGTAACGGGATTTGTAGCGCCGCTCCTCCGTTACAAATGAGACCGCCGTAAAGCTCCCTCGGCGAAGGCCTCCGGCCCAGGTTTTGGGGAAGATGGAAGGAAGGCGAGAGAGGTCTACAGCCCCGCCTGGGTTTGTGCCTGATCCGCAGAAATCTAGGATTCATGCGGGTTGTAACGAGTGTAATGTGGGAGGGCCTTTAGGGCTGATAATATAACGGTCGATAATTTCACTTATCGACCGTTATATTATCAGGGCCATTGTCCCGGTATGAGCGCCAGCCCCCCTTCAAAACAGCCTTCCTAAACCGCACCAAGCTTTTGGGCAATTGATCAAACGATCATTTGCTCAATTGATCATTTGATCAAGCGCTCACTGCTTGCGAGAGCCGCGCAGCCGTCGGCCATCCTCCCTAAAATCAATCTCTTCAACGGGGAAACCCGCCTGCTTTAATGCCGAGAGAATGAGATAGCGCTTCGTCACTCGCTGCTGAGCAGCCGCGACAGTCAGCGCCTCGAAGAGCGCATCCGACACCTCGATCTTGATCGGCCGGCGCGCACCTGCTGGCGAGTTGCTCGGGACGGGTGCCGGCGTTAAGGAGGGTATGCCCTGCTGCTTTGCTGTCTCAGCGATCCGCTGCGCGAGCGCGTCGTCATCGTCGTCGTCAAGTGAGAAGGCGATCTTCTTGCTCATGCTGCATCCTCTACCTTGGCGCTGAGCAGGCTCAGCACCTCCTGACGGATCGCCGCCACATTCGCCGCGGCATTGCCTTCCGGCTCGACCAAGCGCGGTGGCGCGCCGTTGAAAGTCATCTCCTTGAATGCGGTCCGATCCATCAGTGGAGTCTGGAGCACCGGAACGTCCGGCGCCTTCGCCGTTAGGCGCTTGCGGGTTTCCTTCGCAGCTCGGCTCTCGATGGTGACCGGCCAGCGAGACAGCAGGAAGCAGGCAGCAATCGTCTTATCGGCGGCCTCTGCAGCCTGCTTCACGTTCTCGACTGTCTGCAGCGCATCGTGGATGTCCATCTCGGAGGCCTGCACCGGGATGATCACTAAGTTCGATCGTGCCAGGCCGAGCAGGGTCAGCTTGGACGAAACGCCCGGCAGATCTACGAACACATAATCGGCTTCAGCGCGTGCCTTCTTGATGCTCGCCAGGATGTTCGCCTCGGTGATGCCGCCTGTTGAGCTGAAGGTGACTCCGCTAAGGCGCTTCGCCATCTTCGCGCCGATGCGGCTGGCATGGCCGTTGGGGTCAGCATCGAGCACGGCAACGCTGCCTTCGGACAGTGCGATGTCGGACGCCAGCGACAGAAGGGCAGTCGACTTGCCCACTCCTCCCTTGACGCTGGCCAGCGTGATAACCGGCATGATTCCCTCGTTGGTCATTCGGGGGGAATGGAGCCTGGATCGGAGCAGATGGTCAAGCGAGCTTATGGCCCTACGATCAAATGACCATTTGGCCTTTTGTAACTTTGATCATTTGCTATGCTGATTATACCACTTAATAGGTAGGCACTACCCCTAATTTTATATAATGGTTGGCTATGCATATATGTCTTTTATCATAAATCCTCGCGCTAAAGGATGATGCTCCATGGATCGCCGCCAAGGTACCACACAGTCAGCTTCGCAATGCTGCTTCTGCAATCGCACCATCATGGCCGGGGAAGCCCATTGGGCTGGCGATCCTAAAGGGCGGCCTTGGCATTACGCCTGTGCCGAACTCGCCAAACTGACATCTCCGCATCGAGGATATGGTTTCCAGGCGGTTCACCGAGACAGCACGGCGGCTTAAGCCTTTGCTAGCGGTGCTGATGATTCCTGTGGCTGAAAATCAGCAACTTTAAGGGGCGCAGCCATGCGTTTGCGCCACGCTGCATTGCAGGGTTTGCGCTTTTGGTATCATGTATACCAGATCATATTCTCTCCAACAGAACGACGCACACACGCTGGAGAGACACCATGGCCTACATCACTTCCTCGCACGTCGGCACCGAGCGCGCCTCCTCGGGCATCGTTCAGGCGATCAGCGAGTTCGTGAGCGCCTGGATGGAAGCTTCGGCCGCTTACGCCGCCTACAGCGCGCTCTCCACCAAGAGCAACGCCCAGCTCGCCGCCCGCGGTCTGCGCCGCCAGGACCTCGCCCGCTCCGCCCTGGACCTGCCGGCTCTGATGCGCGAGTAAGGCGACGCGACAGCTACCCCGCTCCGGCGGGCTCAAAACGGGCCGCGGCACAAGTCGCGGCCCGCTTTCGTTTGCCCGTGTGCAGCCCCTCATCGTGAAGCCGGCGGCCTTCTCAGCTGGTAGATGAGGGTGGTGGGTAAGGCGGAACGGCGCTGCCCGTGCCCTTACATCTTAATGCCGAGAATGGCCTCAGCTTTGCCCAGCGCCGCCTCAGATTCGGCGTGCTTGCCGGCCTTATGGAAGGCTTCGCCGTCAGCGCGGAGCTTTTTCACTTCATCGAGCTTAGCAGGCTCCAGCTTGGGACTGGCAGCAAGGGCCTTGTCAATATTCGCCATGTGCTTTGGGCAGCTGTTAGCGAGCGCCGGTCCGGCGAGAGCAATCGATAGGGCAGCGGCCAGGACGGTGGCAGTGGCGTGTTTGAGCATGGCTTTTCCTCCCGTTTGTAAAGGGTGCGGAGCCGCACCCACCCTATGGACACCGGGACGGCCAACCTTATTCCAGCAGGATGTTCGATTTCCTTTTGCCGAATTGGAACCGAGGAGCGCCGCCCGAGCAAAGGCGTGCCGGCGGAGTCAAAAAGAAGGGCGCCCCAAATGGAGCGCCCAAGGTCTAGCGGGAAAACTGAAATCCGATCGGTGCGTGGTCAGGCGGCGATAGCAACCGGCTCGGCCAACATCAGGTAGCCGTCGCGCTGCTCGATCAGGTCGGCCAGCATGTCGGAGAGGCTGTCGCGGGCAAACGGGTTCGCCGTCTCACCGAGCTTGCTCTGCACGACGGCAATGAAATCTTCCAGAACGCTCAGGTGAAGCTTAGCAGACCGAGCAACTTCACCAGAGAAAGCGAGCGCCTGCATAATCATTTCACTCCAGATTGGGGCCGTGTTCGGTGAGGTCATTAAGCGCTCCGCCAGTTAACGAGGCGTTAAATTGGCCGATCGCGCAGCCATCGCTTAACGCTTACCTCGTTCAGCCATGAAAGCGCTCGATTCATTACTCTAAAGGATAGGTCGCCTGTCTTGGTGTGGCTGCGGGTCACCGGGAGCGACGAAGACCTCCCTCATTGAAGGTCTCCGCCGCTGTCCGGGCACACCGAGCCAAAGGAGAGAAAGGCCGTGTGCTCTCGGCCGTTGCTTGATGACACTGGTGACGATCCGAGTGAGACCAGCCGCACACATCTGCCCTTTGCAGGGCTCCCCTTGCGCGTTGGGGAATGGGGAAGTGGTGGGGTGAGGCGGCGCCGGCAAGCCGTTGGCAGGCTACAGGGCGGCGAAGCAGAGCACGTAGAGGGTGACGATCACCGTCGACAGGGCAGCACCTTCCAGCAAAGAATGCACAAGGCTCATGGGGATCTCCGGAGCTGGCGCCGCCTGAAGCCTACTCGCGAGAGCAGGCTCCGGGGCTTAGCGGGTTGCGATCAGTGAGCTTCGCCCTGCAGGCCGACGATGCCCGTGTCGATCGTCGAGGCCAGCTGGGGGGCAGCGACCACCGGCGTGGCAACCACGACCGACGTGTTGGTGAGGCCGAGCTTGCCGCGGGCGTAGTTCAGGTAGTCCTGCGCCTGGTCCTGGTAGCCCCAAGCGTTCAGCGAGCGGGCGGCGTTCAGCGCCGGGATGGCGGCCTCGCGGGCGTCGCGGCCGGCGACCTGGCTGGCGATCTTTGCCTCGGTCAGGTCCGAGTTGAAGTCGCCGGCAAAGGCGGTGCCCGACAGCAGGGCGACGGTGGACAGGGCGGCGGCGGCGATTGTGGTGCGGATGGTCATTGGGGTTCTCCTTGGGTCTGTGCCCCGGTGGGGCTCTGGTTGGTGGCTGGCTCTCTGTGTGCCTGCCGTGACCCAAGAAGTACGTGTTTACGGTTTTCGGATAAACGCTCTCTTTAGAAAACGATTGTTGCTTTAATCAGGACAATTTTTGATCAGCCATTTTCCCGATTGCGAATGGTGCCCAACCGGAGCAGCAATCCCCAACACCGTGAAGGTTCAAAAATAGAGCGAAGAGCCATGGTCGCTCTTTGAAGGAAAACATCTCCTTTGCCATATCACCGATCCCATTTTCTCAAGAAGGTTCCGCGACATTAGGTGATAATTTCACGATGTCTCTAAGTTGCCACAGAACTTCGATCAAGGTTGGCTCGCCGCGCTCATTTGGTAATAGCCTGTCATATACCGGATAGTGGGTCCCAAAATGAATTCTGACATGAAATAGGACTAATTCCATTCAGGTCTTGCCTTATGGGGAGTTTCCCTGCCCGCACCCGATCAGTATGGTGCGTTGCAAGAGCAAGCGTTCTGAAGCTTTGTTCCTTACCCAATGGTGAGGCGCTTCAAGACCAGAGAGCCACAACCCTGTTAGGTGGAGATGAGTATGCAAGCCGCGAACGTGTTCCTGATCGATAGCAATCGGCTGTTTCGGGAAGGACTGAAGCGGCTCTTGCAGGGGACCGCTTTTACCGTCGTCGGCGAAGCGGGCACTCCGACCGAAAGCGCATCGGTCATAATGACGTCAGGCGTTCAGCCCGGCCTGATTCTGATGGACGCCTCCACCATCACGGAGCAGGAGATCAGCGCACTGCGGGCCCAGGCCCCTGAAGCTCGTATTGTGATGCTGAGTGCCGATCTGAACACAGCGCTCCTTTCCGACGCACTGCGCGCCGGCGTTCAGGGCTATCTGGTCAAGGACATCAGCTCCGAAGCGCTGATGCAATCGCTGCAGCTGGTGCTGCTGGGCGAAAAGGTCTTCCCGACCAACCTGGCAGAGCTGCTCCTATCAGGAATGCGGGGAACCGTCGTGCCGGAGCCAAGCGACCGCAAAGGGTTGTCAGGGCGCGAGAAGCAGATTCTCCGCTGCCTGCTGAACGGCCACTCCAACAAGATGATCGCCAACCATCTCAGCATCACCGAGGCCACCGTCAAGGTTCACCTCAAGAGCCTGCTGCGCAAGATCAACGCCACCAACCGCACTCAGGCCGCCATCTGGGCCATGAACAACGGCATGATGGACGAAAAGGCCGAGTTGGCGGTCGTCTGAGCCTTAAGCGCTGCCTCCAACCGCAGTTGCATCTCGAGACAGCCGGTGCTTTGGTCCACCGACCAAGGCGCCGGCTGCTTTGCATTTGGTTCAGCGGTTCATGAGGCTGCGGGAGCGGCTCAAGGACACCATGCCGCTCTCGTTATCGAACTCCGGCAGATTGGCAATCTGCTCCTTGGTGAACTGAGTTGCGACGATCGCCTCGCGATCACGGGCGTACCGAACGTTGTCCACGTCGAGAGCAACATTCCGGGCGCCGATGCCGAGCAGGCCGCCGCTGCTGACCACAAGGTGCGTCGGGCGATTGCCACTGCGGCCGAACAGCACATCCTCGACCTGCCCAACCTCTTCGCCCTGGAAGTCCAGCACCGGCTTCCCGAGCATCTCTTCCGGGTCAAGCCGGGCCACGGAGACCATCGACCGCTCCGAGAGCGGGCGCGACGCCTCCCCGTTTCCAAGCACATCCTGAACCTGGGCACAGCCGGCAACAGCCTGAAGCGCGGCAGCCGCTATGAGCAAGCGTGTGATCTTACGCATGGCACTTTCCCTCCGAAAGACCGTCATGCAGAGAGAACAGCGGGATCTGTTCGGCCCTCACGCGCCTTGAGAGCAAGAAAGTCAGGCGTCTTCAGTCCCTCCCGGCCGCTTGCATACCTTAAGGGCGGCAATAGGGCCGAGGGCTAGGTTTTCCATAACGCCCGATCGATGATCATCGGCGTTGGGTCGATGCCCAAAACGGTCACGTTCAAGCTGGTTGACCCGGATCGGCGATCCGGACAGCCTCGCCCTCCCGACAACACCGAGGCTCCCTGTGACCGACACGCCTGCCACCGAACATCGCGCCGGCCTCGCCATCGCCCACCGCCTTTACCTCCAGTACCATGCCGAAGGCTCCACCGCCTTCGCCGAGGACCTCGCCCGCGTCACCGCCTTGTACGAGCGCGCCTGCGACGAAATCGACCGGCTACGCGCCCAGGCCCTCCCCTGCTGATCACTGACACCACCCTGCAGGTGTCCTCAATCCCGGCGCGCTGCCCAGACCCACATTTGCCAATTGGCTGTACGCCTATGCCTGCGCCGGGAGGGCGTACCGCTATCGACCGTTCGCTGCAGGCCACAACTCCGGCAGGGGCTCACGTCGATTGGGAGTCCGGAGGACAACAGGCGGTTCTCACGGCCTCAAGCAGGCGTGTCATGGGCACCGGCTTGGCCAGCAGCGTTACGGATGCAGGGTCGATCTCGCCGAGCCGTGCGGCGAGGTTGTCGGTCATGTAGCCACTCAGCACGATGACCGGCAGTGCGGGCCGCCTCTGGCGTATCTCCAGGATAAGTTCGGCACCGCTCATGCGCGGCATCATCATGTCTGTGAGCAGCAGATCCGCCGGATCTGTGGCGTCCAGGGCGAGCGCCTGCTCACCCCCGAGCACCGCGGTCACGCGGTAGCCCTCGCCCTCGAGAATGTCGAGGATCGCCAAGCCGACCAGGGCCTCGTCGTCAACAACGAGTATGTGCAGCGCCGGTTTGTCGCCCACGCTCCCCCACAAGCTTCCGAGCGGCAAAAAAGCAAGTTTCGCCTCCGGACCGCAAGGCGCATTTTTGGCCGGTGACAGACCCTTCCGAATGCCCGAGAAGAAAGCTTATCGGGCATTCGCGCCCGGGACGGGGCGAAGAGGGGGCGATGGGGGATCTGGTACCGGTCAAGGTCGCGGTGGAGGGCACGGTTCTGGAGGTGGTCGGGCCAACGATCCCCGAGGAGGACTTGACGTTCGCCAGCATATGCTTTGCGATGGCGGCGAGCTGAGAGGGGGAGTTTTTTTTGGGTATTCGCAAAGTCGGGCTGAAGACCCTGCGCGCCCCCATCTGTGAAAAGTCGTAAAGCTGGGTTGATGGGGGCCTGCTGCCCCGAGCGATCGAACTCAAGAAATTTGGTTGGTCATTGGCACAGAGCCGTCTCTGCGTTCAGGAAGTCGATCAACTCGCGCTTCCTGAGCGGTACCGCCCTTGGTCGGCAGGTGCCGTAGGCGGACTTCGCCATCCGTTCAGCCTCGCGTTTCGTCGCAGCCCACTCAACATCCCCGTCGATACTGAGCACCTGCCAGACCAAGATGCTACGTCCCTTCGGCGCCATCTCACGCCTCCGCAACTTTTTCAGGTAAGTTCACAACATTAGTAAAATGCTTGCTAGTTCTGTTTGAGGTAAATAACCCATTCTCCATTGAAAATAATTTGTGAATTATAACATCAAACGCCTTTCTGCGGCCGTAGAGCAGCAGAATTAATTTGCCTATACTAATACATTTAGGGTAATTGAACTTCATCTTATGCCATCCAATTCATGATTAAGGCGCACTTCTCTCCGCGCCTCGTACTCTGCCGCTGCGGCTGCATCCAAACGTTCCTGCGCCTTCGCGAGGGCTGCTTTGGCCGCATCCATCCGGCGCTTCGCCTTCTTCCACTCGCGCTCTGCCTTGATAGTGCAGGGGTTCTTCCACATGACGAACTCCATCACTGCAATGTAGACACGATAAGCGCTATCGCTTATATTGTCAATAAGCGATTGCGCTATCGATTACTGGAGAAGGATGACCGTTATGGCCGATTGCGCTATCGGGGTGACGCAGGCTAAAAAAGCCCGGATGCCAAAGCCTCGCCTCTACGATGAAGACCTGTTCGTCCGCGCGCCCAAGGGCACGAAGGAACGCATCGACCGCCTCCGTGGGGATGAGCGGCAGGGCGACTTCATGCGCCGCGTGCTGCTGGATGCGCTCGCCGACATGGAGTCCGGTCGCTGGGTACCGACGACCGAAATCAAGAAGCCAAGTAAGTGACCGACCAGCTGAACCTGCCCGGCCTGCGCGTGGTCGCCGTGACGGGGGCTCCGCACCAGTACACCATCTTCATTCGCAAGGCTGTCGGGGCCGAACTCAAGCGCCGCGAAAAGGCGCGCAAGGCAGGCGAATGACCGAGCTTTTCCAGCTAGACTTCCTTGTTGCGACAGGTCATCGCGAGGAGGATGGTTTGTTCATCAGCGAGGCCAGAAGCCGGTACTGAAGGCTCCCCAACAGTGCTGCCTCTTTTACTCGCCCGAGAAGAATTGCACGGAGCGCTAGTGTTACCGGGACTCCCCTGCCCAGTTACAGCCAACCATTATTGCCGTTCGTCGGCGGTGCTTTCGCTGCACCGAGTACGGGGCGACTCACTACGAAGACCCAAATCACCCGATCAGAGGGCATGCCTGATGAGGATGCCGGTCGCGTCCTCGACCAAAGGCGATCCGGTCGGCGAGAAAGAGGGAAATCTGCGGCTTCTATCACGAACTTCTGCTAGCTTGTGTGATCGGGGCCAGTTGAACAGAGGTTTCGATGGGGCTGCGTGATATTGAGTTCGCTGAGGAGTACCGATCCGGGGAGGATGATGCGCTAAACGCGTTTTTTCTGCCCGCGTTCAAGGTCGCCAAGAGCTACGATCGAGCGGTCGGGTACTTCTCGAGTTCGGCACTGGAGTGCTTCGCCGCGCCATTCGACCGATTTGTGCAGTTTGGGGGAAGCGTCCGCCTCGTGACATCGGTCGAGCTGCGGGAGGCCGATGTCGAGGTGATGCGCGATGCGGCAGTTCGCGAGGCGCTCTGCGAGGAGCGCATACTCGAGGTGATTGAACGCGAGTTCACGGGCAAGGCCGTCAGCTCGGGGGTGCAGAAGCTGGCCGCTCTGTTGGAAATCGGACGCCTGGAGATCAAGATCGTCACGCCGCAGAACGGCATCGGCATTTATCACGAGAAGGTCGGGATCTTCTTCGGAGATGCTGACGACTATGTTGCCTTCTCGGGCTCAACCAACGAGAGCCGTGAGGCGCTGATCCACAATTACGAGTGCATTGACGTCTATCCCTCTTGGGAAGTGCCGTCTCGCGCGCGTCGAAAGAAGGATCACTTCCAGGCGTTGTGGAAAGGGGTGGCGCCGGGCGCCACCACCTACGGCTTCTCGGAGGCGGCGAAGCGGAAGCTGATCCGCGCGATCAAGAGCGCGCCCGTTCGGAGTCGCGGCGACAGCGAGGACGAAGTAGCTGGGTTGTGGCCGCATCAGCGGGACGCCGTCGCAGAGTTCTTCGCGAAGCGGCGCGGGATCCTCGAAATGGCGACGGGCACGGGCAAGACCCGCACCGCATTGTCGATCCTTTCCAGGCTGATTCGATCGAGCGCGATCCGGACGGCGATCATCGCGGCCGATGGGAACGACCTTCTCGACCAGTGGGGCGGCGATCTGGCGGCGGTCGTTTCCGAAAGCTATCCCCGCTTTCGCTTGCTGCGGCACTATGGCCCGCACCACGATCGCGACGAGTATCTCCTCGACCCCGAGAACACGGTGCTGCTTTGCTCGCGGCAAGCGCTACAAGGTGTTCTGAAGCGTCTCGACCAGTCGGCGAAAGCCCATGCCCTCATGGTGCATGACGAGGTGCATCGCTTCGGGAGCGCGTCACACGTCCGCGAGCTCGATGGGCTGGCGGACGCGATCCCCTGGCGTCTTGGGCTGAGTGCCACGCCGGACCGGGAGTACGACCAAGCTGGAAACTCCTTCATCGAGCGCAACGTCGGCGAGATCATCTTCCGCTACCCGCTCGAGCGCGCCATCGCGGACGGGGTGCTGTGCGGCTTCGATTACATAGCCTTGGAGTGGGACCCGAGCGACGAAGACCGGCGCACCGTTCAGGCGCTCATGAGGCGTCGTGCCGCGCGCGCCGGCGCCGGGGAGCCGATGAGCGAGGAGGAGTTCCGACGCGAGGTCGCCCGGGTCTATAAGATCTCCGTTGAGAAGGTGCCGATCTTCGCGGCGTTCGTCGACGGCAACCCCGACGCGCTGGACCGATGCATCGTGTTCCTGGCCGAGAAGGCCTACGGCGATTATGTGCGGGAACACATCCACGCCGTCACACCGCGATTCCACACCTACTTCGACGTCGACAACGCGGCCGTCCTCAAAGAGTTTGCGACCGGCATCATCGATTGCCTAATCACCTGCCACCGCGTCTCCGAGGGCATCGACATTCGCAGCGTGAAGACCGTGGTGTTGCTGTCGGCGGATCGAGCCCGGCTCGAGACCATACAGCGAATCGGGCGCTGCCTGCGTACTGATCCCAAAGATCCCGACAAGCGCGCCCTCGTGGTCGATTTCGTCCGCCGTCGCGCAACCGCGGACGGGGATCCGACGACCGACGAAGACCGGCGGGCTTGGCTTGAGGGGCTCGCGCAGATCAGGAGGAGCACGCGTGACACGGGTGAATGAGAACGTCGTGGCCGCGCTGAAGGCAGCGGCCACCGATGCCGGCCAGCCCAAAGAGGTGGCGCAGCGGCTCGTCTCCTGGCTCGACGCCCTGGCGACCGGCAACGCCGATCTCGCGGACGTCAGCGAGGCGGCCAATCGGATCGGCGACCTCCTCGATCAGGTCAAGCTTCCGGTCACAGACCTGGACCTCGAGGCGCTGCTGGGAGATGAGGCATGACACAGGTCCGCCTCCTCGGCTGGAAAGCTGCCGGGCTTCGCTGCCCGGACCATGAGATTTCGCTAGCTCGGACGGACGGACGTCCGCATCACGTCAGCTTGGTTCAGATGCCGAACGGAACGGGCAAGACGACGACGCTCGAACTCTTGCGGGCTGCGTTCTCTGGCCCAGGCGCCTGGGTTGATCCGGACGCGGTCACTGAGTTCGCGCCGCGCGGATCGGTGGGCGGAAGAGGCGCCTTCGAGGTGCGCCTGCTCGTGGACGATCGCCGGTTCACCATCGAGATGGGGCTCGATTTCGAGAATCGCCGGGCAGAGTTCCGTACGACATGGACCTCGTCCGTGCCGCGCTTCCAGCGCCCTCCGTCCCTTCTGCGAGTGCTCACGCCCGAGTTCGCGCCGTTCTTCGTCTTCGACGGCGAGCTGGCGCACGCGCTGCTCGATCCGAGGAAGACGCGCGCGCGTGAGGCCCTGGAGGTCCAGTTCCAGCTGTCCAGCCTCAACCAGTTCCGGAAGCTGATGGACCGGTATTGGGACGATAAGACCCGCAACTCGACGACCAAGGGTGACAAGGGCCTGACGCAGCGGCGGAACAAGCTGAACGAGCTCTCCCAGCGCCGTGACCGGCTGACGGTAGAAAAGGCTGAGCTGACCAAACGCTTGGCGGTCCAGAAGGCCAAGCGCGACAAGCTCGAGGCTGAATACAAGGCGCACTTTGACCAGGACTCTCAGGCTCAGGAGGAACGCAAGCGCCTCGACGAGGAGCTCAAGAGGGCGAGCGGCAATCTCGGCACGCTCCTCGCCAACGCGCTCACCGACGCGCGCAAGCCCCAGAATCTCTCCCCACGCTTCACCGCGGGCCTTCAGGCCCTCCGAGACAATCTCGACAAGTTGAAACTGCCCGAGAGCGCGGCCAAGGAGTTCTTCGACGAATTGGCGCATGACACGCACTGCGTCTGCGGTGAGGAGATGACCGACGATCGCCGGGGCGCTATCCTCGCGCGGCGCGACTCGTACCTTGGCAAAGAAGACATGGGCGTCCTCAACGCCATCAAGGGCGCGATCAAGGACACCGCCGGCGATCAGCCGTCGAGCTATCGCGAGGCGTTTGACAAGCAGCTGGCCCGGCTGCGGGACGCGGTCCGCGAGCGTGATCTTGTGCAGGGCGAACTTGACGCCCTGGAGAAGCGGCGGCTCGAAGGGGGCGACGCCGAGCTGTCGGCTATGAAGGCTCGGCTGGAGGAGCTCAACGGCGCTCTGGCGAAAGACGCGGCCCGGCTCGCGACCATCGACGCTGATGACGACAGTGGGCACGGCGAGGATACCGAGTCCCTGAAAGCTTTGGCGAAGAAGATCAAACGGGCGGGTGACCTCGTCGCCGAAGCCACGGAGACCCGGGACATCCGCCTCAAGACAACCATCCTCAAGAAGCTGATCACGGGAGCGGTGGCAGAGGCCACGAACCGAATTGCCAAGCAACTGGTCGACGCCACCAACGCCCGGCTCGAGAGCATCTTGACCCGCTCACCCCTCAGGGTCGCCGACGTGCGTGACAGCGTCGTCCTGGACGGGCAGAGCCGGGGCAGCCCGGGCCAGACGCTCGCTCTAGGCTACGCCTTCCTCCTTGGGCTGTTCGACGCCGGTCAGGTGAGTCTGCCGTTTATCGTAGACAGCCCGACCGGGGCACTCGACAAGAACGTGCGGCGCGAGATCGCCGAGCTTCTGCCCAGCATCTCGCAGCAGCTGGTCGCGTTCACGACAAGCTCGGAGTACGAGCAGTTCGTGCCGGTGCTCGACAGAGCGGCGCGCGGCGACGTCCAGTATCTCACTATGTTCCGCCTGAACGACGCCACCCAGCCCCTGCTGGCTGGGGTCGAGCCGGACGCGGTACGGCTCTCGGCGAACGGCGTCCTGATCACGTCGAAGTCGTTTTTCGAGGGCTTCGACAGCGAGGCCTATGGTGAAAAGCCTACCACGAGGGCTGCTTGATGAGTTTCCGCCTGCGCACCGACGCCGAGAAATGGTTCTCCGAGATCGAAGGCGAGCTCGACCTCAAGTTCGACATCTACTACTTCTGCCTGATTGCGGGCTTTGCGGCGGTGAGGAAATCATCATTGACCTCTGCCGACAAGCCTGCATTCGTTGATGACTTTCCGGGCGACTATAAGCTGCAGCAGAACCTGCTGCTGGGCGGGCTCATCGATGCGGAGCTGCGCGACCTTCTAGGCCGGGGCGTCACGGTGAAGGACAAGCCTGTCGTGCAGAAGTCCGTTTCGCGGCTTCTAACGGCGGCGGGCGCCAGCACGCACCTGAGTGGCGGCACCGATGGCGGCGCGGCGCGGATGAACGAGTACGCCAGCGGCGGCTTCGATGTTCTGTTCGAGCGCATGATCGACAAGCCGCGCAAGCTCGAAACCTTCCTGCGCGCCTATGCCAAACTGATCGGGGAGCTGGAGGACGAGCGGGCTGAGGCGGAGGCGGCCCTGGCAGCGGTCTAGACGGGCGAGCCCGCCCGGCCGGAAGCCGGGCGGGCCTATTCCTAGGCGGCGAACTTTAGGCGGGCGCGATGCACCTGGGCCTTGATTGTGCCCACCGGCTGGTGTCGGGCCAGGGCGAGCGCGCGGTGGGTGACCCCCTGCCCATGCAGCAGCAGCAGTTCGGCATCCGCCGCCTTGAGCCGCCCCAGGCGGGCGCCGAGCTCGAGGCGGTCTTCGACCTGCGGCCACGGATTGGCCTCCGCGGGCGTCACGATCAGCAGCATCGCTTCGATGATCCGGCGGCGACGCTCGCGGCGGCGATGGTTTTCGATCGCCGTGGTGTCGGTGCCGTGCCGCGGCTGTCCCGCCGTAATGGCGGCGAGCTCGCGGTCGAGCGCGCCCTCAAGCGCCTCCCGGAGCTTCGGGTCGCGGCAGACGAGGAGCTGCTCCTGAAGGCGCACGTAGGGCGCCCATTCTCTCGCACTCATAAGACCTCTCATCGCTGTGGGGCGCGCTGTGCGCCCGGGGTCAAGCGAGGGCTCGGTTCTCCTCATCGACGGCACCCACGCGGGCCGGACGCTGTGCCGGACCGTGCGGGCGAAGTGCCGCCGGAAGAGGACCTCCCTCAGACTAACAGGTACGTTGCCGGTGCAAAAGGTTGCCGCCGAGGGCACACGCCCTCGGCGGCGTCGGCTCAATCGAGCCGGAGCTGCGTCTTCAGGTTGTCCGACCACTCCGTCTGGAGGGCGTGGAACAAGGCGCGGTGCTCCTCGCGGTCGCTGCCGTAGGCCATTTGGCTCTGAGTGCGAGCCAGGCTCAGCAGCACCATCTGCAGCGCTACCAACAACTCGCCGGCCCGTGTGGCGCCTGCCTCTCCTTCTCGGGCCTCGTCCTCGGTCTCAGGCGCCGCAAGCTCGCTGAGGGGCTTGTAAAGCTTCATATAGAAGGGATGAGCGGTGTTGATGGTAAGGATCACCTTCCCGAGTTCGTACTCGACGGCGTAGAACGGCCAGTAATCGTCATGTTTGAAATCGGTGACGTAGCGCGCATCCTTGATGCGCGCGTAGGCCTCCTCAGCCGTCTCACCGCCGCGGCGCAGCCTTAATGCGAGGGCGCGCACGTTCTGCTCCAGTTCCGCGCTCTCCGCCGGGGTCTCGGGCAGCGGCTTGCGCTGGAACGCGTCGGCCTCCTCCGCGCGGCGTTCAGCTTCGGACTGCTTGCCTTTGCTTTTCGAGAGCGCGTTCTCCGCCATCACCTTCTGGTTGTTTTCGCGCACCCTGGCGACCTGCTCCTTGATCTTGTCGCGGATCAGGTCGAGCGCGTACTTCTTCGGGCGGACCCCCTGTTTCGTCATCGCGACGCCGAGCGCCTCGTCGAGCCGCCCGTCGAAGTCGACCTGGATGCGAAGCCAGATCGAGTTGGCGTGGCGCTTGCCCGAGAGCTCCGTGAAGGCGCGGATATCGACCTCGCGGCCATTGCGCATGAAGGATACCTGGTGGTCGTCGTAGACCCGCAGGTCGTTGTTGAGCACCTTGCGGGGGAGCGACTGCCAGGTCTCGATCGGCAGCGCGTACAGGCGCACCGATACGGGTGCCGTGACGTTGGACCCTTCTTCCACCGGGATCTCGACCGTCCACGCCTGCTTCAGCGTGCTGCGGGTCACGCCCTTCTCAATAAGCTCCGGCACGAAGTTGTGCCGCGCCTGAGACATCGAATAGGTCGGGTCGAAAGGCTCGACCAGGCGGTTGTTGACGTAAAGCTTCAGGCCTTCGGCGAGCTTGGCCCGGTAGATCCGCGCCATTTCGCGGGTGGCGTGGTCGCAGAGCGTCTTCGACTGCTTGTAGGTCAGCCGATCGCAATTGGGCACGAAGACGATCGTGCCGTGCGCCCCGAGCTTATCGGCGAGGTCGTCGCGCGACTCCGCAAGCACGTCCTGGTCGTCCGGCTTGGGGTACTCGAGGGCGCCCACTAAAATCTCCGCGACCTCAGACGGCAGACGTTCGCGGAAGCTGGGCTCCGGCAGATCGAGCACATTGCGCTGGTTGTTGCCGATCTCATCGACGTCGAGCTCCATGGCGTAGAACGCACCAGGCTCCTGCCAGGAGTAGACCTCGAGCCGCGGCCCCATGCTGAGGGCGGCAGTCTTCATGCCGACCCCGAAGCGTCCGATGCCATCACGCTGATCGTAGACCATCGATCCGCCGAACGACATCGCGACGCGCAGCACGTCCGGCGCCATTCCCTGGCCGTCATCAAGGATGAGGACATCGAGCTTGATGTCGCCCCGCCGCCCGCGCTGGTGGAAGTAAACGCGGACATCCTGGGCGCCCCACTGCACCGCGTTGTCGACGTGCTCGCAGACGGCCCAGACGGTGTTGTTGTAGCCTACGTCGCGCAGCGACTGGATGAAGGTCTGGCCAAGGAACAGGGGCACCGTGCTGGCGGACTCGCTCAACATCCGGCGGATTACGGCTCGTCCCCCTTTTGGAGCGTTCGGGCTCCAGGCCGGGGCGATGGAGCCGCGGGACTCGGTAGCGTTATCGTTCATGAGACTTGTCCTTCGGCTGTTGGCGTCCGCTGTGGACGCCGGGACGACAGCGGCTACTGTCATCTCCTCAGGTACGTGAGAAGCGCGAAGGGTTGCACGTTGCTGACGCTGCTGGGCGAATTTTCTGGTTAGAGTCGCAGATCGGAGAGGGTCGCGACGATCTTGTCCCACGGAACGGTCGGAGTCGTGTGACTCCACGACAGCCGGACCGTGCCGTCGATCTCATCCTCGGGCAGCCCCATGGCGGCGAGGACATGGCTGGGCTCATAGCGCGCCGAAGTGCAGGCGGAGCCGTTAGAAACGGCGACCAACTCCTTTAAGGCGACCATGACGGCTTCGGAGTCGAGCCCGGGAATTGCGACGCTGAGGATGTTCGGCAGCACGCCACGATCGTGATCACCGTGGATGACGGGAGCGAGCGGGGCGAGGGCGTCGAGGGCCGCCGAGCGGAAGCGCGCGCAGGCACGCGCGCGGGCTTCTCGTTCTGTTTCGGCGAGTTCAGCCGCCAGACCGAGGCCCGCGATCAACGGCACAGGATGCGTGCCAGGGCGGAGTCCCCGCTCCTGCCCGCCCCCGACCATCAACGGGCGGAGCGGCAGCCGCCGCCCGCCCCTGCGGCGAACGATGAGCGCCCCGACCCCCTTCGGCCCGAACACCTTGTGCCCGCTGATGCTGACGAGATCAATCCGTGTGTGCCGGAGGGCAGGCGTCTCACGGCCGTAAGTCTGAGCCGCGTCGACGTGGAGGAAGGGACCATCGGCGGCCAAGCCGTCGGCGATGGCTGCGATCGGTTGCAGGGCGCCCGTTTCGTTGTTCGCGTGCATCACCGAGACTAGGAGCGTGTCACGCCTCACGGCGGCGAGAACCTCGTCCGCCGAGACGTGGCCGGCGCGGTCGGGGCGGACCAGCGTGACCTCGAAACCTTCATCCGTGAGCCGGGCGAGCGGCTCCAGCACTGCCTTGTGCTCGATGGCTGTGCTGACGATGTGCCGCCGGGCTTCAGCCGTCCCGAACGCAGCCAGCCCGAGGATCGCGAGGTTGTCGCTTTCGGTGGCCCCGCTGGTGAAGATTACCTCCTCCGGATCTACCCCTAGGGTCACACCGATTCGTTGGCGCGCTATGTTCACCTCGCCCTGTGCCGCCGCGCCATAGGTGTGGGTTCGGCTGCCGGCATTGCCGAACTCCTCGACGAAGAGCCGCATGACCACCTCGGCTACCCTGGGGTCGGTTGCGGTGGTCGCGGCGCAATCGAGATAGATAGGCCGTGCGTCACGCAATTTGCAAACTCCGATCCGAACTATGTTTGTGCGGTTGACGTAGTGTGGTTACAAGACCTACTGTAGCTAAGCTCGGAGGCGGCGAGAAGACGAAGCGTGGCATGGATCGGCAGTTCGAATATGTTTTCCCCGCGATTCGCGGAATTCAGGCTGGGCGGGAGTTCTACGTCTCCATGTGCCCGCTTCGGCTGCTACCAAAGCTCTTCCTCTTCAACGAGGCGGAGCTCGTCCCTGAGCTGCGGGCCCAGCGTCAGTTGAACCGCGGGCGGTTGCCTGAGATGGCGCGCTATATCGCCTCGAACCGGGACAGTTATGTCTTTTCGGCGATTACCGCGTCGGTTGACGCCGATGTCCGCTTCGTTCCAGCGCCCGAAGCCGAGGATCTCGGAGTGCTGCACGTGCCGATGAAGGCGCGCTTCATTATCAACGACGGGCAGCACCGGCGGGCGGCCATCGAGATGGCCTTGCAGGACTGTCCAGAGCTAGCCGACGAGAGCATCGCTGTGGTGTTCTTCCTCGACCGTGGGCTCGCCCGATGCCAACAGATGTTCGCCGATCTCAACCGGTACGCCATCCGGCCACCTCGCTCTTTGAGCGTGCTCTACGACCACCGGGACGACAAAGCGCGGCTGTCCAAGCTTGTGATTGAGCGGCTGCCCGACTTCAAAGCGCTCGTATCGTTGGAGAAGTCCTCTCTATCAGCCGGCTCGAAGGCACTGTTTACGCTTAGCGCCCTCTGCACCGCAACGACGGCGCTGCTGGCGAACCATGCTCTCGGTGACGAGCGCGACGATGTAGTCGTCGCTTTCTGGCGCGAGATCCACACGCAAATGCTCGAATGGCAGGACGTCCAGAAAGGACAGATGACCGCTGGAGCCTTCCGTGATCAATACATTCATGCGCATGGGGTTGTCCTGCACGCGCTCGGACGGGTCGGGAATGCGCTCCTCCACCATGATTCCCATGGCTGGCGCGGGAAGCTCAAAGGCCTGCGGAAAGTGGATTGGCGCCGCTCGAATCCTGCTTGGGAGGGGCGCGCTACGATTGGGGGTAATGTGACCAAGTCGTTTCAGAACGTCGTGTTGACGACTAACCTCATTAAGCAGCAACTGGGTCTGGCACTCACCCCCGAGGAGCAGCGGCACGAGGATGCTATGGGGCGGGGTGAACGTGCAGCCTGACTTGAGCCTCTCGACCAGCAAGTCCGCATTCGCCGCGCTCGGCTTTAAGGCCGCAATCGCGCGACTGCTCGAGGAAATCATAGCGCTGTATCAAGCGGACACAATTCCTTGGGTTGTCGGCTACAGCGGCGGTAAGGATTCGACAGCCACGCTACAGCTCGTGTGGCTAGCGCTGTCGCGACTGAGCCCCGAGCATCGTCAAAAGCCGGTCTATGTGATCAGCACCGATACTCTGGTCGAGAACCCGATCGTCGCAGCGTGGGTGGCTCGCTCGCTCGACCACATGGCCGAGCGAGCGAGAGAGGCTGGCCTTCCGATCTCCACCCACCGGCTCACGCCGGACCCGACGAACACCTTCTGGGTCAATCTTATCGGACGGGGCTACCCTGCGCCGCGCCCGAAATTTCGATGGTGCACGGAAAGATTGAAGATCGATCCGTCGAACCGCTTCATCGCGGATGTGGTCAAACGGAATGGCGAGGCGATCGTAGTACTCGGCATGCGCAAGGCAGAAAGCCAGGCGCGGGCCAAGGTGATGGACCGGCTCGAAGGCCAGCGCGTTCGCGAGCAACTGTCGCCCAATGCGAGTCTCCAGAACTCCTACGTCTACACGCCGATCGAGACCTGGTCGAAC
Source organism: Azospirillum sp. SYSU D00513 (assembly GCF_017356015.1). Classification (GTDB taxonomy): domain Bacteria; phylum Pseudomonadota; class Alphaproteobacteria; order Azospirillales; family Azospirillaceae; genus Azospirillum. The sequence goes on along the minus strand of NZ_JAFIQV010000056.1, from coordinate 9,809 downwards.
GACGACGTTTGGATGTTCCTCATGCAGGTCCGCAACCCATGGGGTTTTCCGAACAAGGACTTGCTGACCATGTACCAGGGCGCCTCCGCCGACGGTGAGTGTCCGCTCGTGATCGACTCGTCGACGCCGAGCTGCGGGGACAGCCGCTTTGGCTGTTGGGTTTGTACGCTCGTGGAGCGGGATAAGTCGATGCAGGCGATGATCCAGAACGATGCCGAGAAGGAGTGGATGCTGCCTCTGCTCGAGCTGCGCAACGAACTTGACGGCGATGATCGAAACCTACGCGACTTCAGGCGCATGAACGGCTCGGTGCAGTTATTCAAGGATCGGGTCATTCCGGGCCCCTATACGCAGACCGCTCGGGAGCTCTGGCTCCGCAAGGTGCTAGAAGCGCAAAGGCACATTCGCGCCAACGGCCCGGACGAGGTTCGCGAGATCGAGCTGATCACGCTCGGCGAGCTTGCCGAGATCCGCCGGCTCTGGGTGCTCGAAAAGCACGAGATCGAGGACAACCTCCCGGTAATCTACAGCAAGGTGTTCGGGACCTCGTATCCCGGCCCCCGGATCGACGATAACCTGGTCCTGGGCTCGGATGAGATGCGCGTCCTCCGCGAGATCTGCGGCGAAGACGAACTGCATTTTCAGCTCACCCGGGAGCTTTTGGACGTCGAGCGACAGCATCGCACGATGGCGCGCCGCGCTGGGCTGTTCAAGGCGCTGGAGGGGGCGTTGCGGCGAGGGTTCTACGACAGCGCCGAAGACGCCGAGCAACGGGCGCTCGAACGCCGCGACGTCTTGGAGGGCGCGCGTGCCGCGGTTTCGGATGCGGAGCTTCCCCTAGTCCAACCTGTCAGCGATCCTGACGGTGGACTAGACGTGAGACCAGTACCATGATCCTCGACGAACTCACGTTACACAACTTCGGGGTCTATGGCGGCCGACAGTCGATCGCCTTAACCCCTGACGAACGTCGCCCCATCACCTTGATCGGTGGGCTCAACGGCGGCGGCAAGACGACGTTGCTGGATGCGCTGCAACTCTGTCTCTACGGCCCGTCGGCCCGCTGCTCCAACCGCAACGGGCTGGCGTACGATGATTTCCTTCGTCGTAGCATCCACCACCGGGCTGAGGCGCCCGAAGCGGCCGTGGAGGTTGCGTTTCGGCACACGGCGAACGGTGAGGAGCAAAACTTCCAGCTCCACCGCTCGTGGCGTGCGACCGGCAGCGGCTGCCGCGAACGGTTCCACGTGTTGCGAAACGGGGAGCTCGACAAGCTCGCGACAGAGCACTGGGCTGAGCAGGTGGAAGATTTCATCCCGGCCCGGATCGCGCATTTGTTCTTCTTTGACGGCGAGAAGGTCGAAAGCTACGCGGAGCTGGACGAGGCGCCGCCACTGATCGCCACCGCCGTTCAGAACCTCCTTGGGCTCGATATTGTGGAGCGGCTCGCCGCGGACCTCGGCGTGCTCGAAAGGCGCAAGCGCACGGAAGTGGCAGCCCAAGGCGACACGAGGAAAAGCGAGGATCTGCGCGGGCGCATTGAGGCGCTGGAGAGCGCTCGGACCCGTTTGGTACGCGAGCGCGCGGCAACAGCCAACGCGCTCGACCGCCGCGCCGCCGAACTCGCCGCTATTGAGGAGCGCTATCGTCGCGAGGGCGGCAATCTGTTCGAGCGCAGGGCCGAACTCGAGGGCGAGGCCGTTGCCAGCGAGCGGCAGCTCGCCGCCGTCCAAAAGGAGCTGCGAGAATTGGCGAGCGGAGCTACGCCGCTGTTGCTCGTCGGCGAGCTCCTTAAGAGCTTAGAGGAACGCGCTGCACGCGAAGACGAGTCACGCCGCAGCCGCGAGACCGCGTCCGTCCTCGCGGAAGAGCACGAGGCGCTGTTGGCGATGCCAACGCTTGCAGCCCTTCCGGAGGACCAACGCGCGGCGCTTCGAGCGGCCCTCGCGGCGCGCATTGAGGCGCGCCGCGAGTTTGGGTTGCGCTCGATCATCCTCGACCTGTCCGCAGATGCACGGGGGCTGCTCGACTCGACCCTGACGTTTGAGCTGCCATCAGCGCGTGAGCGATTGCAGGCCGCCATGGCGGGCGAGCGCAAGCAGGCGGCGGCACTTGACCACGCACGCAACGCTCTGGCGGCTGCGCCAAGCTACGATGTGATCGCCGGGGTGGTCGCAGCGCGCGAGGCTGCGCTGTCCGAGGTAGCTCGCCTGCAAGGTGAGCAGGCGGCGCGGGACGCCGAGATCGCCCGTCTGGATCGTGAGATCACTCAACTCAAAGAGCGGGAAGTGCGACTCGCCGAGGCCGAGGTGCGCGACCGCTTTGAGCGCGAGGACGTGAAACGGCTGCTCCTACACTCCGCCAAGGTGCGGGGCACGCTCACCCGCTTCCGCGAGGCGGTTGTCGCGCGTCACGTGGAGCGGATCGAGCGTCTCGTGCTGGAGAGCTTCCACCAGTTGATCCGCAAGGGAACACTCATCACGGATCTACGGATTGACCCGCAGACGTTCGTTCTCGAGCTGCGGGGCACTGACGGCCGACCGATGACTGCGGATCGGCTTTCAGCTGGCGAGCGGCAGCTGCTCGCGATCGCGATCCTGTGGGGCCTCGGCAGATCGTCCGGTCGGCCACTGCCGACAGTGATCGACACGCCGTTGGGTCGCCTCGACTCGGTTCACCGGAATCACCTCGTAGAGCGGTATTTCCCGAGAGCGAGCCATCAGGTCCTTCTGCTGTCGACGGACGAGGAGATCATGGGCGGGTACCTCAACGCGCTTCAGCCCTCGATCAGCCGTACGTATCAGCTGCGCTTCGACGAGGGCCAGGGACGCACAATTATCGAACCGGGATACCTGCGCCCGGAGGCGGCCCATGCCCATTGAGCATATCCGCCTGTCTAAGCAGGCACGTGAGCAGTTGATCCGGCTGAAGCGATATACCGGCATCGAGCACTGGAACGTCCTGTGCCGTTGGGCCTTCTGCAAGTCGCTCGCTGAGTCGAGCGTTCCGCCGCCCGCGAAAATTCCAGCGGACAGCAACGTCGAACTCTCCTGGCGAGTGTTTGGCGGTCGCCACCATGAGATCTACCTCGCGCTCCTGAGGGAGCGTTGTCTTCGCGATGGGCTGGGGGTGGAGGACGAGGTGCTCGCAATGCAGTTCCGGCTACATCTTCACAGGGGCATCGCCTATCTCGCCAGCGACCGGCGTATTCGAGACGGGGTGGGCGCCCTGGTCGCGCAAGCTGCAGGTTGACGCCTGTGGAGCGGGCGGCGGTCATAGCGCGGCACCGTACTGCCTTGAACAGGGCCGATCTGTCGCGGCCCTTCAGAACGGCACTGGCCGATGGCGTGCTCGGGCCCGATCGCACGGTCATGGATTACGGATGTGGCCGCGGCAACGACCTTCGTCGGCTCACCGACATGGGTTTCGACTGCACCGGTTGGGATCCCGTTCACGCCACGTCGGGAACGCGGCGAGAAGCCGACCTCGTCAATCTTGGCTATGTCGTGAACGTGATCGAGAGCGCAGCGGAGCGCCAGGAAGTTCTGCGGCGAGCTTGGTCGCTTGCCCGGCGCGTGCTCGTGGTGGCGGCGCGCCTCACTGACGAGACGCCCGCTGCCCGTTCGACGTCGCCATTTGCGGACGGAGTGCTGACACGCATTGGCACCTTTCAGAAGTTCTATGACCAGCAGGAGCTGCGGACGTGGATCGACCAGGTGCTCGAGATGCCGAGCGTCGCTGCGGCTCCGGGCATCTTCTATGTGTTCCGCGATCCGGAGGAGCGGACGGAGTTCCTAGCGACCCGCTTTCACCGCGCCGCGGCGGCGCCGCGGCTGCAGGTTAGAAAGCAAGTCTACAGCCAGCACTGTGAACTGTTGGGCGGTTTGGCGCGCTTTGTTTCCGACCGTGGGCGGTTGCCGGCACCAGAGGAGCTCGAGAGCTTTGGCGCGATCGTGGAGGCGCTCGGAAGCTTGAAGCGCGCCTTCCGGGTGCTTCAGCAGGCCAGCGGGGTCTCCGCATGGGATGCGGTCCGCAAGGCGCGAACAGAGGATTTCCTGGTATTCCTCGCCCTGTCGCGGTTCGAGGGCCGCGCAAAGTTCGCTGAGCTTACGCACGAGCTGCAGTTGGACGTAAAGGCGTTCTTCGGCAGCTATGCAGCAGGCTGCAAGGCGGCGGACGATCTTCTATTCTCCCTTGGACGACCGCAGACTCTGGACGAAGCCTGCCGCGCCGCGCGGGTTGGCAAGCTGATGCCTGGGGCGCTCTACATCCATACGGATGCCGTGGCCGAGCTGCCCTTACTCCTGCGCCTCTATGAAGGTTGCGCGCGGAGTTATGTTGGGACCGTTCCCGGAGCGAATGTCATCAAGCTCGGACGGGGCGAGCCGAAGATCTCGTACCTGAGTTATCCAGATTTCGAACGCGATCCTCACCCGACGCTGGCATCTTCAGTCTCCGTGCACCTGCAGACCTTCAGGGTTCGCGAGCACTCCTACCGCGATCACAAGAACCCTCCGATCCTCCATCGCAAAGAAGCTTTTGTAAGCGAGGCACATCCGTCTAAGGCGAAGTTTGCGCGCCTTACAAGATTGGAGGAGGCAAAAGGGTTATTCGACGATCCGTCTTGTATCGGGACGCGGGATGGTTGGGCGCAGGCGCTGCGGACCCAACGGCTCGCCCTACGCGGGCATCGCCTGATCGCCGTAAAAGGCCCCCTCAGCCGGGACTCCGATCCTCAACACCGCGATGGGAGCACCCGCGCCTTCTACGAGCGGCGCGCTGTGGCCTATGCGGCCGCCACGCTGAAGCTGTCGATGGATCATTGGCTCCGACGGTTCGCGACGCGCTTGCCCGCGGGAGCAGCGGTGATCGATCTTGGTTGCGGAGCGGGTCGCGATCTTGCCTGCCTGGCTGAATTGGGAATGCAACCAGTAGGACTGGATCGTTCAGCTAGGCTCACCGCCATTGCGGCTGGACACGCCCGCACCCCAGTCATCGTCGGCGACATCCGCGCCCTCCCGTTCCCCGATCAATCGTTCGCCGGAGCCTGGGCGTCGGCGTCGTTACTGCACCTCAACCGCGCGGAGATCGAGCCGACGCTGGCCGAGGCCCGCCGCGTCCTTCGTCTCGGCGGCGTACTTTTCGTGTCGATGAAGCAGGGTCGAGGCGAAAGCCGCAGCGGGGACGGGCGGTGGTTCACCTACGTCGAACCAGACGAGTTCGGCAGCGCGCTGACAGCGGCAGGTTTCATCATTGTCGATGCGGGCACAGAGACGCCCGAGGCGGCGCTCACAGGAGATCGTCCATGGATCAGCTACCTCGCAGTTCGGCATTGAAGGGAGGCGCCCGCCTCGTGGGAGCAGGCTTGATCGCCTTGCTGGCGGGCGCGGCCAGCGTCGAGGGGCAAACGGCGGGTCAGCAAGCCACACCGGCTGCGCCCCCGACAACCGCGTCCAGTGCGCCCTCGTTAACGCTGCCCTCGCCGGTCAGTCCGCCGCTTTCGGTGCGGCTCGAGCCAGGCGGATCGCTCCGCGTCGAGAGCGGCGGCACGCCACCGTGGTGGAGCTATTGGGTGCCGACGGTCGGGCCGATAATCTCGGGTGTGCTGGCGTTCCTGGGCGCCTGGCTTGGTCTATCAATCGCACAACGCAACACACTGCGCACGATCGAGGCCGCCCAGAGGACGACGGAGGCGTCGGTCTGGCAGAAGGCGAACGAGACCGAGCTCAAGGACCTACTCGGCAAGCTCGACGGCTTCTACGGACCTTTCATGCAGATGTCAGACGCCAACCGGCTCATGGCCGAGGACGTCCGATCCCGACAGCCGGAGGGACACCGGCTGCTGCTCAAAGTGTTCGATCGCGAGTGGCTTCAGTCGCTATCGCCCGGCGACCAAACTATCGTCGCCGAGATCTGCAAGAACGCAGCCGTGCTTGAAGGCTTCATCACCCAAAAAGCGGGTATGGTGGACGAGAAGGTGCTTCCCTATCTTGTGCGAGCTAGCGCGCATTTCCGCGTCCTAAATCTTGCTTACAAGGGCGAGCTCGGTACGGACTCGACCCAGTTCGCCCGCTATGTCTTTCCCAAATCCCTCGACGGCGTGCTCGCCTTAGAGGTGGAACGGCTGAAGCGCCGTTGCGATAGCCTCCGTGCGGAGCCAAGCAAAGCGCCAGGTCCCATGGCACCGCTCGTACTTCTGCCCGAGCACGCGCTCAAGCCCTGGTCAGCGATCGACCTTCAGGTTGACGAGCCTGAAGTCTGAAACCGTGACCGGCAAGCCGATGCTCGAGTGTCCGAAGAGCCCGTCCATGTCGCGGATTAGCATGCGCTCAATCTGGACCCGGTAAGGCTCGAGCTCGGACGGCAGCAGGTCGTAGCGGAAATAGTCCCACTCGGGAATCAGCTCGTGGCCGCGCTTGAGGCGCGTGACGAGGTTGCCGCTCTCGCCCACGTACAGTAGGCGGTTCCTTGTATCGAGCAGCATGTAAATGACATTGGTGGCGCCGATCTCCGACTCGAATTCCGATCGAGGTCGCCAGCGTTGCTTGTGAATCCGCCCAACCGCCTTCCCGGCCAGTTCGTCCCGAATGCGCGCAAGCGGCGCCGCTGCCGCCATCCGGCGGAACAGACTTGGAAAGCTGGGCTTCTGCAGGTAGTAAGCGGTGAGATCAAAGCGCCGGGCCGGTCCGTCGAACTCGATGTCCAGAAACTCCCAAAACGGGATCTCCGCCTCGACGTCGTCTTGCAAGCCCTCGGCGGCCCGCAATCGCGCCTCGAGGTGGCGCATGTTCGACATAACGAAAGTTTCCGCGAGCGCGTATCGAAGCTCGTCGTCGAAGAAGAGCCGATAGGCAATCCCTTCGCGCTTTCGACAGTACCAAGTAACCGCGCCGCTGTAGGTTCGGCCTTCGAAGTGAAGTGTTACCTGGGAAGCGGGATTGCGCCGCGCACCCTTGTCGGGGAACAGGCTAGTAATCGACCACATGCGGGCCACCCAGCCCGGGATGGGCGTGACGCTCAAGCGAAGGAGCGAACCATCTACCTTCTTGCGCCTCAAGGGGTGATCGACGTCGTTTCGCTCGAGCGGCATGGCGTTACATATCGTTGAGCTAGAACATGCGCCAGGTTGCGCTCAACGGCGCAGTAGAGGATAAGCGCTGAACTGACCAAGTGCAGAAAATAATTCGCACTTGCAGCGCAAGTTCGATGAAAGTTGAGGTCATCATACACCTAATACTGCGCCAGAGTTACGCAACAGGAGCGGGGGGTGGCGGCTATATTCCTTGCTTACGGTCATCATTATCATGATTCCTCAAAATACCCGCAACATGATTGTATCAATCAGGTAGCTAACACACTCTTCTCATGTCTCTTCAAAAAAGCAGATAGCTCAATAAAATGAGGAATTATAGATTCTTTCCATCCTTTGAAGGAGATGTCATCCCTATTTATACAGTCATCTATATCCGATATGAAGTGACTGATTGTAAAAAAGCTATTTCCCGCAATCCAATCAGGCCAGTTGTGCGTGACAAGAGCAAGAACACCGATAGCCTTAACGCGCTCCTCCCTTGGTCCAATCCTAGAAAACAACATGATATGCTCAAGTACGAAATGCAAAGATTTCATGAGCCTCTGCGCTTGCGGGGTTAACTGGTATGGTATGCTCATTTATAAACTTCCTATTACTCTATTAATATTTTTTACTGTGTTGCCATGATCGGGACTGAGCTCGATAACGCTAATCGAGTCGGTCCGCCTATAATAAACTTCATTTGAGCTTTATGTAAACAGCGAGTTTTATGCTGGCCCTGCTAGAGTTCCTGGCCAGCGCTTTGACGCTCCAGCTCCACCTTGCGCGTAATACGATTTTAGACGCGCCTCCATAGGTCAGGGTGAAGGGCCAAACGCCACGGTGGAGCACCCGTCCACGCTCAGAAATCATGGTTTCCGGGTGGTCTGCCATGCTCACTCCGACCTCGTTTCCAGCTTGAGAGGCAACGCGTCCTCATGTGGGCGAGGTTCGCCGGCGGAAGCTGCATGTAGGTTGTCCAAGACCTTCTCCACACCTTCCGCCTCAAAGACACCGGCGAGGCTAGCGAGGTGCCCAACGACTTGGTACGCCTCTGCACAATCCTCCCGCAGGAGCTCAATCTCCGCAACCAGTTCGGCGGTCCTGGCCTCGATAGCTGCCCGGCGCTCGGCTGGTAGTTCGGCCATGATTTGCTCTAACGGCACGATCATCATTCTTATCGGGCATTCGCGCCCGGGACGGGGCGAGGAGGAGGCGATGGGGGATCTGGTACCGGTCGAGGCCGCGGTGGAGGGCACGGTTCTGGAGGTGGTCGAGCCGACCATCCCCGAGGAGGAGCTGGCCTTCGTCCGCCGCTGGATTTGCTCCAAGCGCAGCGCCCACACCCGGCGCGCCTACGCCGCCGACGCCCGCGACTTCCTCGCCTTCGTTCAAAGGCCCCTGCAGGATCTCACCCACGAGGACGTCCAGGACTACGCGGCGGACCTCGAGCGCCGCGGCCTGGCGCCGCGCACCCGCACCCGCCGCCTGTCGGCCATCCGGGCGCTGCTCACCAAGGCGGCCGCCCGCGGCCACATCGCCCAGGACGTCGGCGGGGACGTGGCCATGCCCATGCTTGAGGATGTGCTGGCCGAGCGCATCATTCCTGAGGAAGCGGCGCTGCGCCTGATCCATCTCGAACCGCACCCGCGCGACCACGCGCTCCTGCGCCTGCTCTACGGGGCCGGTCTGCGTGTGAGCGAAGCCTGCCAGCTGGCTTGGCGTCACCTCAAGCCCCATCCGACGCTGCCCGGACACGGCACGATCAGCGTTCACGGGAAAGGCGGCAAGCCGCGCACCGTGCTGCTGAGCGCCGGCACCTGGCGCGTGCTGCTGGCCTTGCGCGGGGCGGCCGGCGACGAGGATCCGATGTTCCGCTCCAGGAAGGGCGGAGGCCACCTCGATCCGGCGACCGTGCGGCGCATCGTCAAGCGCGCGGCGGCCCGGGTCGGCCTGTCGGAGGCCCTGTCGCCGCACTGGCTGCGCCACGCCCACGCCTCCCACGCCCTCGACAACCAAGCGCCGATCCACCTGGTGAAGGAGACCCTCGGCCACGCTTCCATCGCCACGACGGGCAAATACCTGCATGTGCGGCCCAACAACAGCTCCGCCCTGGCGCTCAAGGTCTGAACGGGAGACGACGGCATGACCACCACGACCTGGATCACGCGGCACGCCGTGGCGCGCACGCACGGGTGCGATCTGATCGTGCTGTGGCGCGGGCCCGACAGCTGGGCCTGGGTCGTGACCGTCGCCGGCGCCCAAGTGGATTCCGGCGTGACCCGCTTCCTGGAGCACGCGCAAGGCACAGCCCTGGAGGCCGCCCGCCGGCATGCCCTCGGCGGTGGGCAGATCCAGCTGGACATGTTTTGAGCTGCGATTTCGGTGGGGCGGATCGAGCTGTCTCGGTCACTGCAGGCCGTCAGCTGGCCTGGGGCGATCTTGTTTAGGTCCCGAACTTTGCGGACACCCAGGAGAGCACAGCCAGCCGGCTTGTCGGCACCGAATTGAGCGGAGATCAAAGCGCGTCAGCCGCAGGCGACCACGTCGTGTGGCCGTGGCATCCAGTGCGGTCGATATAGCGTGAGCCGGACGTCGCGGTCGAGCTAGGAGCGCGCACCATGCGGCGCGACGGTCAATAACATAGGGCCGGCGGCAGGGCCATGCAGTTCTGAAATGAGCGTGAGCTTGGCCCTGTAAGATCCGATCGGCACAGCGGCGGGATAGCGCTGTGAAG
>NZ_JAFIQV010000055.1 GCF_017356015.1 Azospirillum sp. SYSU D00513 | reverse complement strand
CCTCAATCCTTCGAACCGCCCGGTGCGGACCCGCATGCCGGGTGGTGTGGGAGGGGTGCGGTCCACCAGGATCGCCCCCTATCCCGATCGCTGCGTGCCCTGCGGTCTGGAGCCAAAACCCCTGGAATGGTCAGAGTCGGCATCATCTTTCGGCGGCGCGGCGCATGACGCTCCTGTGGGATTTTCTCGTGTCCCGTTCCCTCGACCAGCGGAGGGACGGCCGTTCGGAGATGTCGCATGAGAAGAGCTTTGGCAGGTCTGCAGAGAGTGGTGGGCCATCGTCTGGTCGTGCTGGTCGCGTCTGTTCTGCTGGGTAGTCTCTCGGCCAGTCCAGGTCTGACACAGACGGCCAGTCCAGGTTCGACACAGACGCCCGCGCCCAACAATCACGGCGGAACCGCGCCGCATGCCGTGCACCGGGCGGGTGATGCGGCCTCCTTCCTTGTGCTCGGCCCCGGAGCGAATTCGACCGGCAATCCGGTGATCCTGACCATGGCCAACCGGGCGGAAGGGTACCGTCTGGTGACGAACAACCCTCTGCCGTCTTCCTGGGTCGGCGATTACACGCTGTCGGTCTCGACGGTCACCGCTTCGGGAGCCTCGGCCAGCCGGAGTTTCACCATCACCTATGAGCCAGGCTCCGTGGGGCTGGTGACGGCGCCATCGGGCGAGATCCTCATTCCGGCGGTCCAGCACAGCTTCCTGACAAGCACCGGGCAGTATCCCATCACCACGCAGGCCTGGAAGCTGCCGGACGGGTCCATCCTGTCGGGACCGCAGGAAGTCCGCGTCAGCAGCCACAAGGACTCCAAGGTGGCGGTCACCGTCGGCGGTGTTCGGGTCAACCCCGGCGACGTCGGCGTGCCGGTGGGACAGTACGACTTCACCCTCAGCCAGGGTGTGCTGGCTCTGCCCATGGCGGCCGCGGATGCCGGGATCGAGGGTGAGGCGAGGCTGCTCGTCACGACACCGGCCCCAAGATCACCGGCTCTGGATTTCCGGGTGAAAACCTGGGCGCCTCATGTCGCTCTTACGTCGCCCTCCTGGACCGTCCGCCAGGCCTTCGACGAAGCCAGGGTCGAACTCACGCCACAGGCTGGTAACCGGTGTGAGCTGACGTTGAACTACCGGACGGCGCGGGACACCAACATGCTGACCGCACCGAAGTGCCTGGTCGAATGGGAACCCAAGCCAGAGGATCTGAAGGTGGCGCCGGGCACCAACCCGACGCTGCAAGGCCGCATGTGGACGAACGGCACCTACACCGTCGGCTACAAGATCTCGCTGATCGACATCAAGGACGTGAAGGTGCCGTTCTCCAGCGGGACAGCCACCCTCACCGTAGCCCCGATCAACAACCTCCTCAGCTACAAGCCATTGCGCGAGAGCGATGAGGTCTACCGCATGATCCAGCCTGTCGAGGTGATGATGCAGCAGTCGGGCGGGCCGACCTGCGACGTCTACACGCTCAGCAACGGAGGGGAATACCGCTCCTCCAACGCCGTGGTGCGCTGTGCCCTGACCTGGACGGCGCTGCCCGACAACCTCACACAGGATGTTTTCTGGAGCCGTCCGCGTCTGACGGGCACGATCAACGAGCCGGGCACCCAGACCGTTGGCTACAAGGTGGAGGTGGTGACGCCGGTCGGTGCGCGCATTCCCGCCGGCGTCGGCACCTTCGACTACCAGGTCTTCGAGCCGCCTGTCCCCTCGATCCGTGAGGAGGTCGATGAGGAGGTCAGTCCCGGCCTCTATCCGGTGTCCCGTGAGGGCGGCTATGTGGGTGACATCATCGTCACCGCCGCGAACGCCACCACGAAGGTGGTTGTGCAACGGGCAAGCGCCACGGTCGATGAGAACGAATACGAGCCTTACCCGTGGGGCAAGGACCGCGATCTCCGCCGCCGCATCAACGCGACCGAGAGTGATCTCTGGTCCCAGACACCATGGACTGTGTTCGCGTCGTACACGGACATGCCATGGGTAAAGGCTGACCGGACCTTCCATACGCTCGCCGTCCCGTCGGAGAACATCAAGCCGGTCATCACCCTGACCGAGCCCAAGCTGCTCGACACCGAGGACGTGCCGCTCCGTGTGTCCATTCGTGACATCTACAAAGCCGAACTCGGCTACGACGCGGCCAAGATGGGCGAATGGCGGGTGCGGGTGGTGAGGTATGGCGCTGGTAACACCCTGGAGCCGCTGACCGACTTCGCGGATCTCGATGCCGAAGGGAATGCCGACTTCATCCTGCCAAGCGGGATGCTCCCGGTGGGGTCTGTCCGTGTGACGGCGGAAGCGGTCGTCGTGTCGCCTGTGCCGGGCTACAGCCGCACGGAATTGGCAACCCGCCCGCTCAACATCGTGGTGCTCAAGGGAGGCGCGATCGAAGCGGGGCTCATCGCACGCCGGATCATGGGCGAAGCGCCGCTGGCCAGCCTGTTCACCGCCGCCCTCGGCAACCGCATGGACATGACTGCCTTGGGCGAGGTGGTCTGGGAGGTCAGCGCCGACAACGGGGCGACCTGGACGCCCCGGCCCAGCCAGCGGAACAACAAGCTCCGCATGTCCGCGGTGTTCGCCAAGGGCGAGTACCTCGTGAAAGCCACGCTGAAGAACAAGCACAGCGGAGCCCAGTTCATGACGGAGACGGTCCAGGTGATCGCCTTCAACGTGCCCAAGGGCACCATGACGGGTCCCGAGCACATCTTCATCGGCGGCACTGGACGCTACAAGCTGGACCTGACCTTCCAAGGCACACCGTTGACGGAGGACGATGTCGCCGTCGAATGGTCGGTGGATGGTGGCAAGACCTACTCCGCAGGCCATCTCCAGTACGACTTGACGCGCTCGGAGACGGCCCGCATCGTTCTGGTTGGACGTGCCCGTATGGCCGATGCTCCTGCGGAAGCCCCGGATGCCTGGCGGGAGATCCGTCGCCGCGTCAACTTCATGGTGGTCCGACCGGCCCGGGTCCGCGTGGTCGGCCCGTCGCGTGTTGAGTATCCCAAGTCCGCGGACTTCCGCGGCGTCATGGGCCTGCCGTACCGGAACATGGACGTGGAGTTGAGAGGCTGGTGGACGCTGCCCGACGGCACCCGTGTGGACGGCCCGATGCTCACCTACACGCCAAAGCAGGATGAGATTGCGGCCGAGATCGCGACCCTGACCTTCCATGCGGAAATCGTCGATGTGGAGGGCACCCACAACGAAACCGACAAGCGTGTCCGGGTCTGGGAGTATGTCTGGCCTGAGTTCCGCATCGACACGCAACGCACCTCCCAGTACGCCCCCGGCGACATGACGCTGCGCCTGCGGCAGATGGGGACCACCATGGAGTTGGACAAACCGACTTACTCCTGGGCCATCCCGCCCACGGCCACGATCCTCGATCAGGCCAACCAAACGGTTCGCGTGGTCAGGACCACGACCGCCGGCGAGTGTCCGGTTTCCGTGTCCGTTTCTGACGCACGGGGCAACACGGCGTTGGCAACCACCACGGCCAACATGCTGCCGGCGCCGAACTACGCCCTGTCGCTGACGGTCACGCCGTCCAATCCGTACAGCCGGGCGCCGTTGGATATCGTCGTGCGGCCCAACATCTCCGGCGGTCATCCTCGTGACCGGGTCCTGTCCCTGACCTACCTGCTGAACGGTCAACCGATGGAGTCCGCCAGCAACTTCGGCCGGACGAGGCTTCCTGAGGGGCGCCACACCATCGAGGTCCAGGCACGGACGGAGATGGGATGGACCTTCGGAGCGTCCCAGGACGTGACCGTGCTCGCCAACCAGATCCCCACCTGCGGGGTGACGATGCGTGAGTCGAGCACCGGCTGGCACTACTACGCGAACTGCACGGACGCCGATGGCCGTGTGCTGCAGTATCGCTGGACACTGGACGGGGTGCCGGAAAATCTGAACTCGAACCGGATCACAGTATCGCGCTACTCACGGGACAGTGCTCCGCTGGTGACCCTGACCGCCGTTGATGACGCTGGAGCGGAGAGCGTTCCGGTGAGCCCGGTCGTGGAGGTACCGACCGATCCTCCAGAAGAACCGGAGCCCGCACCAGAGCCGGAACCCACCCCTGAGCCGACGGCAGATCCAACACCCGAGCCGGAGGAGGAAGGGGGGGCTCCCGCCCCATAAAGCAGAGCTGCCAGAGGCCCGGTTCCCGCCGGGCCTTTGTGCATTTTCCTGCAGAAAGGTGACGCTGAGCGCAATCAATCCACCGCGCGAGAACAGAGGCGAAATCGCTAGCCTCCAGGCAAATACGCATCCCTGGAGAGCCAACCATGCGCTTCGCACTTGCCGTTACCACCGTCCTCGCCGCCCTGACCCTCGGGCAGACCGGAACCGCCATCGCTCAGACGCAGGGCCAGAGCGAGGCGGCGATCAGCCGCAGCACCCTGACCGGCAACATCCGGGCGATGGAAAAGCTTCCCTCCGGTGGCTTTACCGCCGTCGAGACCGATGCCACCTCCAGTCTGGTGTTCATCTCCGACAATGGCCGCTATGTCATTCGCGGCGACCTCTACGACACCTGGTCGGGCAAGAAGGTGGCTACCCTCGGCGAGATTCGGGATTCGGCCACCCGCGTCGACTTTGCCAAGCTCGGCATCAACCTCAACGATCTCGGTGCGCTGACCTACGGAACCGGCAGCCGCCAGGCGGTGATTTTCGTCGATCCGAAGTGCCCCTACTGCCATGGCGTCCTGCAGCAGCTCCCGGCGCTGGCGGGAAAGTACACCTTCAAGATCATGGTGGTGCCGGTGCTGGGCAAGGAGAGCGAGACGCTCACCCGCATGATCTCCTGCGCCAGTGACCAGCGGGCGGCGCTTGCCTCGGTGCTCGCTGCCAACACCCGCGACACGCTGCCCCAGCAGGAGCCCTGCAATCTCGTCCCCATCCAGAAGCGGCTCGTGACCTCGCAGCTGGTCGGCGTCAAGGGTGTGCCCTTCATGGTCGCGCCGGACGGCCGCACCAAGGGCGGCATGCCCAAGGATCTCGACAGCTGGCTCGAAGGCCGCTCGTAAGCGCCATCCGCAGCATCCGACCCTTTTCGATTTCAGGAGACCTGACCATGGTATCGGCGCGTTATTTTCGCGGTGACCGTACGGGGGAACTGCTTCTTCCCCTGTCCTACTCCGACGAGCATCGCCTGTTCTACAATTCGGACCAGACCCTCGGCTTCGCCTTCCAGTGCCGACCGCTGACCGCTGGCGACCACAAGACGGCCGAGCGGCTTGGGGTGATGCTGAAGGACGACTACCCGGCCGACACCATGATCCAATTCTGCCTGATCGGCTCGGAAAACATCCAGCCGCAGATCACTCATATGAAAGACCTGCGCAGTACGCAGGATGACCCACTGCTCCGTGAGACGATCGACCGCCGGGCAGAGCATCTAACCCGGGGTGTATCGACCCCGGTTGAGAGGCGCAGCGGGCTTCGTATCCGCGATCTTCAGTTGGTGATCACGATCAAGCTGCCTCTCAGCAACAGCTTTCCATCCGACAGTGAACTGGCTCGCGCAAAAGAGCTTCGGGTATCCGTGGAGAAATCCTTGGAGACGGTCGGATTGCATCCCGTTGCTCTCACGGCACAGATGTGGCTCGACGTGATGCTGCCGCTCATCAACCATGGGCCGAACGCCTCCTGGCGCAAGGATGGCAAAGGCGTACTTGGCGAGGACAAGCTGCTTCGCGACCAAGTTTTTGACTACGACAACGATGTCCGAGTGCGTGCAAAGGGGCTGTCGCTTGGTGGGACCGAGGTTCGAACCCTGTCAGTGAAGCGCTTTCCGCAGCGCCTGCACTTCGGGCAGGCGGCAAGCTTCATCGGTGACATGTGGGAGGGACTCCGCGGCATCCGCATGCCTTTCCTTTTAACAGCGAACATTCATCTTCCAGATCCGCTGAAGGCCAAAACGCCGCTCGCCACGAAGAAGCAGTGGGCGACGAACCAAGCTGTCGGGCACATGAGCACCTTTGTCCCCGCCCTCCGGCAGAAGAAGCAGGATTTCGACGCCCTGTTCGAGGCGCTGGACGATGGCGATCGTGTCTCCCAGATCTACCTGGGACTTGTGCTCTTCGCCGACAGTGAGGATGCAGCCACCGCCGGTGTGTCCGCCGCTCAGTCCTACTGGGGCGAGTTGGGCTACAACGTTCTCCAGGACAGCCTGTTCGTGCTTCCGCTGTTCTTAAACCTGCTTCCCTTCGGCGCTGAGGTCGCGGCGATCAGGGACACCAAACGCTATCAGACCATGGGAACTCGCCATATCGTGCCGCTGATTCCGATCTTTGGCGACTGGCAGGGTACCGGGACCCCGATCATCAACCTGATCTCCCGGAATGGGCAGCTGATGAATCTGTCCCTGTTCGACAGCCGGTCGAACATGAATGCAGTGATCGCGGCGTCCTCGGGTTCGGGCAAGAGCTTCTTCACCAACGAAATCATCTCCTCCTATCTGTCCGTTGGCGGTGCCGCCTGGGCCATCGACGTGGGGCGAAGCTATGAGAAGCTGTGCGACACCCTGGATGGGGAGTTCTGGAGCTTCGAGACGGACCGCGACATCTGCCTCAATCCGTTCCCGATGATCCGGGAGTACGATGACGAGGTGGACATGCTGATCGGCCTGCTCACCACGATGGCGGCACCCACGGAAGGGCTCTCTGACTTCCAGACCTCAGGCCTGAAGCGCATCCTCAAGGAACAATGGGACGAGCACGCCAAGAACCTGTCGGTGGACCTGCTGGCCGAGGCGCTCAAGGCGGACCCGCACGAGGAGATCCAGCGGATCGGTCACCAGCTCTACTCCTTCACCACGAAGGGCGAGTATGGGCGCTACTTCAACGGCCCCAACAACGTGCGGTTCGAGAACCGCTTCACGGTTCTGGAACTCGATCAGCTGGAAGGCCGCAAGCACCTGCAGCGCGTCGTCCTGCTGATGCTGATCTACCAGATCACCGCGGAATTGTACCTGGGCGAGCGTGACCGTCCGAAGCTGATCCTGATCGACGAAGCCTGGGCCCACCTGACCGAGGGTGAGGAGGCGATGGGCAAGTTCATCGAGAAGGCCTTCCGGCGTGCCCGTAAGCATGGGGGCTCGATCACGGTCATCACTCAGTCCGTGAACGACCTCTACAGTGCCCCGGTCGGCAAGGCCATTGCGGCGAACGCGGCGAACATGTTTCTGCTGGGCCAGAAGGCTGAGGACATCGACTCTCTCAAGCGTGAGTCCCGTCTGCCGCTGTCCGAGAGCGGCTATGAGCTGGTGAAGACGGTGCATACGGTAAAAGGGGCTTACTCGGAGATCTTCTGCATCACCGACTACGGTGCCGGCATCGGCCGGCTGATCGTCGATCCGTTCGTCGGGCTGCTCTACTCGACCGCTGCCGAGGACGTGAACGCGATCAAGCTCTACCGGGACCGGGGCTACAGCGTCCGGGATGCCATCAATGCCGTCCTCGAGGATCGGAGCCAAGCCCGTGCAGCCTGACAACATTCACGCCAACGGAACGCCCGGAAGCGCGGCTCCGGATCGATCCGCAGAAGCGGCACCGTCCGCTCCGCTCAACCCGGTGCCAGCAGAGACCGTCGCAGGCGGCACAAGCCTGATGCGTCGTCTGGGCGCACTGGCCTGCGCCTTGGCTTTGTGCGCTGGAGCGAGCTACACCGCCACGCGCTATGCCCTGAAGGAGGTTGAGGTGGAGCTGCTCCTGCGGCCCCGCGTCATCGTCATGGACTACAACAGCGCGGCCAAGGGGCTCGCCAGCCAGACCCCAGAGGCCATCGACCGGGCGATCGCCGAGATGCGCAACAACGTTGGCAAGCTGAAGGAAGCGGGCTTCGTGGTCCTGGACGGACAGTCGGTGCTGGCAGCTCCCAATGATCTGTATGTGCCGACACCGGCGGCTCGGCTGGTGGGTAAGCAGACGGCGCTCTCGCAGTCAGGGTTCGGCACAGAGGGAGAGCAATGAGTATCGCCGTCACGACTGGACGGCGCCGTGAGCCTTGGAGGCGCTTCGCCGTAAAGGCGGCGCTCCTGCTCGCTGGTTTGTATGCGGGGGGCAGCTACCTGGGTGACCGATTCTCGCTCGGCATCGATCCGCAGATCAGCCGTTGCTTGCCTGAGGTTCGTGTGGTGCTCATCGACAAGCACGACCACACGCCCGTCCGGGGCGGGATGGTGGCGGTCCAGACCAAGGGACTGGCCCCGCTTTTTGCCGACGGCACGGTGTTCGTGAAGATAGTGGACGGTCTCCCTGGCGACCGAGTGCAGGTGGACGAGGCGGCAGTCGCGGTCAACGGCGTTAGAGTGGGGGAGGGGCTCGACCTCCTGTCCACTCTGGACAGGCCGGTTTCTGAGTTCGTTCGAGAGATAGAAGTACCGAACGGGCACCTTTGGCTCATGGGGCGGACCCGCGATAGCTATGACAGCCGCTATTACGGAACAGCCAGCGAGGAACAGATCGTTGGGCGTGCCTACAAGCTCTTTTGATGCTCACGGACGGAATCTAGCTTACAGGTTTACTCGTGCCATCGCATATCGGTTACAGGCTAGGGCTCAGCTTGCATTGAGCAGAAGCACGTGTTCCCGTCCAAGCTTACAGACCCATGTCTCAAGTTAGGCGGCGAGTTGAGCGACGATGGCCCCCCGAGACGCAATCTCGTTTTTTCTCAAAATTTAAGTGAATTTCGGATAGCCTGCCATGGCCCCTTGTATCGATAGCCAGACTAGGTCCCGAGATGCTCCGCCCCTACATCACGCACCTCACCCCCTTTCTGTTGACAACCACGGCAATAGTTTCGCCCTCCTACTCCGCAGACGTGAACATCACCTCGCCAGGAACTTTTATCATCGCACCCGGAAATTCTGTCGAGTTTCAGGCAGAGAACGGAGCGACCACCGGTAGCTACGCCCAGGTGAATGGAGGCGTTACAATTGGAAGCGTAACGGCAACTGCAGCCAATGTCGGCGTTCTTAACTTTGTAGGAGACGGCGCTGGAGTAAACGGCTCTGTGAGCAACTTGTTCCGGGTGACCATCAGCGGGACCGGAAGCATAGGCGTGACTGGCGATGTGTCCAATACCGGGGCTTTCTACTCCCAAGCGGGAACCCTGACCGTTGGCGGTAACTTCCAAAATTCCTATGTCAATTTCACCAACAACAGGGATGGAACATTGGTCCTCAACGGAGGGACCAACTCCATCAGCACTGTCCTGACGACGGGCAGCACCGGAAGTCTCGGCACGATCACCTTCGGTCCCGGAAGCAGTACCACGGTCACCGGTGCAGTGGGTGGAACAGCGAGGCTCAAGCGGCTCAACCTGGACGGCACCCTGGCCACCTTCCAGGCGAACGTCAATGCTGACACGTTGAACTTCGGCGCCGACGGAACCGCCTCCATCCGCGGCTCGACCATCAACGCACCAATCACCACCACGGCCGACCGCACTGGGACGCTCAGCTTCCAGCCAGCCTCGCAGAGCACGATCAACGGAACCATCGGATCAGCCACACAGGGATTGAAGCGGATCGAACTGAAAAGCGGCACGGGGAGCATTGTTAGGATTACCCAAGCCGCCTATACCGATGAAGTCGCCATCGGGGGCTTGGGGACCCTGATTCTCGACACAGCATCCACGCTCGATACGTCGACCGGCAGCGCCCTTGCCGCGACTGGTCCCGCCGTGACCTTTAGCCAGGACGGCCTGCTGTCCATCTCCAGTACGGACGTCAAGATTGGCGCAGTCACAACCGCCGGTGGTTCGGCAGGTCAGGGCAGGATTGCTTTTTCCGGTGCCGGAGCGGTTGCGTTCGGCGCCGATATCGGCAGCGAAACCAACCAATTGAGGCAGATCACCATTAGCAATGCGGGTGCCACTGTAAGCACGGCTCCATCTTCGGCCAATCACGTCTCAACGGTGCGCTTTTCCGCCGACGCGACGCTTGTGGTCGAGAATGGGGCTAGCTTGACCGGCGACGTAACAACGGCCACGAGCCGGCGGGGGACCGTCGTTTTCAAGGGCGGAGCCGGCACGAAGATCCAAGGCAACGTTGGCTCAGGCGCTGCGCAGATCAAGGCGCTCGTCTTTGGCGGCCATGGAAGTGGGACCGTCGATGGGAGCATCTATGCTGAAACGGCCTCTTTCGACAATCCTAGCTCGAAGCTGACTGTTACGGGCAGTATCTTCGGCCAAGTTCAGGGAGCGACCGGCAGCGGCGGCACTTTGGACTTTAGTGGCGCGACGGCGACTGGCGGTGATATCGGCGTTGCCTCACCTTTGGCTTCTGTGATCTTCCGGGGAACTGGTGTCTCGACGCTAAGCCACAACATCGATGCCAGTGCTGCGGGTGGTGCAGGCGTTCGGATTGCGGATCCGGGAGCAACGTTGAGGGTCGGGTCATCCGGAAAGACCATCACCGGGCAATTCGTGAATGGCGGAACGCTCGACCTGGGGGCAAACACTCTGACGGTAGCCGGGAATGTAACCGGCGCAGGGAGCATTTCCTTCGCCGTGGGGGCGTCAGGATCTGGCTATATCGTCAATACGACCAACACGGCAAACTACGCTCCCGGCGCGGGAACGGTCGCGATCACGCCCACCGTTAATGGCACCACCATTGCGGACGGTACTAAGATTGCTCTCATCCGTGGGGCTGTCGGCAGCACGGCACCCAACGTCTCGTCGACGGTCTTTACAGTGGCGGGCACCTCAACCCTGACGTGGACGGTCGCTTCAGGAGCAGCCTACACTGGGACGCTGGACCTCAACGGACACACTATCACCGCCGCAGACACAGTTCTTGTCGCCAGCATCGTCGGCGGGCCCACCCCGCCTGTCACTCCGACGCAGCCGTCCACCCAACCTGTCAGTCCGACACAGCCGACCACTCCCCCTGTCACTCCGACGGAGCCGACCACCCCGCCTGTCAGTCCGACACAGCCGATCACTCCTCCTGTCACTCCGCCAACCAACAACGGCGTGATTGACACCTCTAAGCCGGTCTTCACCAACGGGGACAATGCGGTACAGAACACAACGGTTACGTTCGCCGGCGGTGTGCTGAAGCCAACCACCGCCCTGACGCTGCCCCAGGCCATCGTCATCACTGCGGAAAATGGCACCATCAATCCAGATGGCAACACCCTGACTCTGACCGGACAAGTCAGCGGTGACGGCGTTCTCACGGTCGACGGCGCCGGAAGGGTGGTCGTATCCGGCGACGTTTCCAACTCCGGAGGCGTTCTGGTCCAGCAGGGTGAATTGGTCGTAGCCGAAGGTGGCCGCGTAGACGCGCCTGTTGTTATTGGTAACGGCGGCACGCTGGGGGGAACCGGCACGATTACCGGTCCAGCTTTGATCTCGGGTATGCTAGCTCCTGGTAATTCGCCTGGTACACTTTCCTTCTCCGCACCCCTGACGCTGACCTCCTCCAGCATTTACCGAGCCGAGATCGACGGCTCTGCCACGGGTGCCGGCGCCGGCGCGCATGACCGGATTATCCTCACGGGGAGTGCGAGCGGCTTCACAGCTGCGGGTACGTTGAGCCCGATGTTGCGAGGTATCACGGGAGACGCCACCAACAGCTACATTCCAGGAATTGGTCAGACCTTCGAGATCGTCAATGCCCAAGGCGGCGTGTTCGGCCAGTTCGAGGCGCTTGACCAGCCCACTGCCGGCCTTCCCGTCGGCACGCGCTTCGATGCTATTTATGGCGGCAACACCGTCACCCTCACGGTTACCCCTGCCAGCTATGGCAATCTGTCAGCGGCTGGCCTGTTGCAGACCGCTGCCGGGCGCTCCGCCGGTACCGCTGTCGATGCGGTCCGCCCTTCGGCCGGCATCAGGCCGACCGACGCGACGAAACCGTTCTATGATAGCCTGTACACCCTATCCGGCGCACAGGCGGCCAGTGCCATGGAGCAGCTTGCCGGCACGTTGCACGCCGACACGCTGAGCACCGCTCTAGCGAACCGACGTCTGTTCGGTCATGTGGTGGAGGGACGCCAAGTAGCCGCCCGTGGTGGCAATGCCTGGGGTCAGGGCGGTATCTTCGCCTTCGCCCAAAATGGTGGACAGTCCGAGATGGCCACCAGTTCCGGAGTTCCTGAAGCTGGAGAAGGCGTATCGCCCACTCACACTGCCGGCGACAAAGGCCTCATTTTCTGGGGCAAGCCGTTGTTGTCATGGAGCCGCACAGATAGCGATGCCAACGCCCCAGGCAGCACCCGGCAAGGCGGAGGATTCATGCTCGGCGGCGAACTCGCTACTGACCATGGCGTAACGGCAGGGCTTGCCCTTGGCTACATGCAAAGCGAGGTGAAAAGCACCGCAGGCGGTGGTGAGGGTGAAGTAGAAAGCTATCAGGCCACCCTTTATGCCGGCTGGACGGCTGGGGGAACCTTCGTCGATGCCGCGCTAGGGTATGGTGTGAGCCGCTACGACACCAGTCGCACGCCCACCTTTGGCGGCTTCGGTTGGAGGGCTGACGGTACGGCGGATGGTAACGACTGGTCGGCAGAGATCGGGGGCGGCCATCGCTTCAACTTTGGTGCGACATGGGTTGAACCACGCGCGAGTCTGCGCTGGGAGCGAGTCCAGCGCGACGGCTTTACCGAGAGTGGAGCCAGTCCGTGGTCGCTAGGCATCGGGGCAGAGACTGTCACGGCGTTGCGCAGTTCCTTCGGCGTGCGGATAAGCACGGTGATGCGCGCAGGCACTCTGACGTTAGAGCCAAACGCCCAGTTGGCTTGGGAACATGATTTCCGCGATGTCGCTGCGGGCGGCACGCACGGTTTCGTGGGCACGGCATTCCGAGTGCAGGGAGCTGAGCCAGGTCGTGATGCCGCGGTGATCGGTGCTGGTGTCAACGTCACAATTTCCGACACTTTGAAAGCGTCAGTCAGTTATACGGGTGAACTGCGTAAGGGCGAAACCGCCCACACCGCCACCGCAGGACTTCGCCTGTCATTCTGAGTGTGCGAGGGTGCGCGGCTAAGACCTGAGTGTCAGCAGTTGCGTGCCCTCTTGATGCCCTGATTTCCTACTTCTCGGGTTTCCACTATGCGCTACCTTCTCTCTTCACTAACAACCTTGTCCGTAATAGCGGCACTCCCTGTACTGGCGACCCCGCAACCCGGCAAGGCCTACGACGACTGGGCAGTGGAGTGCGAGCAGACACCGGGTGGGGAGAACCGCTGTTTCCTGTCGCAGACACAGCTTCTGAAGGAGAACAACGCTCGGCTCCTGAAGGCATCAATTGGCTACCTCGGGCCACAGGATCAGCCGATGTTGGTGCTCGTGCTGCCACTGGGTGTCGACCTGCGCGCTGGCATTGCGATGAAGGTGGACGACGCCCCTCAAATATCCTTGCCTTATCAGCAGTGCGTGCAGGATGGCTGCACCGGGGCTCTTCCCCTAGATGGCCCTACGCTCACAGCATTGCGTAAGGCCAAGCGCATCCAAATCGGGATGCTGCCTTATGGCGGCAAGCAGACGGTAACCATAGACGTTTCACCCAATGGCTTGGCGCGCGGAATGGACGCGCTTCGCTGATAGCTTATGCCATCCATGGGCCGTTTCTAACATCAACCCCAATTGTGCCGCCGTACTTTGATAGCGAAACCCTTCACGTTCGTTCTATCAGGTAGAAGTGGTCGACCGTCGCAAGAACCTGCTGAATGATGCAGTTGCGGTGAAGCTTTCAGCGGCGCGGTGCATGGCACAAATCCGTACCCTCGGTCCTCAAAGAGGTTCAGACCGGAGGTGCATTAATGCCCGTATCCACTCATTCCATCCACCCGCACCTCAGCCTGACGCTGAAGCTGGTCGGGGTCACCTTGGCAACGGCTGTCACGCTGGACGGCCTGGCGTTCTGGGTCGAAGTCGCCCAAGGGACAGCCGCGGCCGCTCCAAGCGGCGGAGTGGACCTGTTCGCCCTGACCGGCGGCATTGGGCTGGCGCTCATCACCTGGGCGCGGAGCTGAGCGGGCCATGCGGATCGTCCGAGGTCTCACCGCCGCAGCATCGCTCCTGATTGCCCTTCCGGCGGCCGCCGGGGACGATCTGCAGTCCATCATCGACAGCTCGCGCCAGATCAAGGAACGGGCGCTTGGGATGCAAGACAGCGCCGACTTACTCAAGCCCGGCGCTCCGATCCCCCGCTTCAGCGGTCCGCAGTCTCTGCCCCCTGGAAAGGGCAGTGGACCCGCACAGGGGCCGGGCGTCACGTCAGGAAAGAGGATCGACATCCTCGTCTCCTGGTCACTGGGCGACGCGGTCCTCATGAACCTGTTCCGCGCCGTCGCCGGCAGGCCGGACGTGTTCGTGGCGTTCCGAGGCGTGCCTGATGGCCAGACCTTCGGAGACGGCGTCAAGCGCCTCCAGGCGATGGCGCGCGACCTTGACCCGCTCCCGAACGTCCAGATCGACCCGACCCGGTTCCGTGAGCTGAGTGCCGGGGCTGTCCCCGCCATGGCGCTGGTCCAGAATGGACAGGTGGTCGCTCAGGTGCAGGGCCTGCTCTCCCCGGACTATCTGGTGGAGCGCGTGGCCAACGGCGACACGGGCAACCTCGGCACGCTCGGCCCGACGGTGGAGATCGCCGAACCCGACCTGATCGAAGTCATGCAGGCAAAGGCGCAGACCTTCGACCTGGAGGCCTACAAGCGCAAGTCCATCGAGGGGTACTGGCAGAAGGCCCGTTTCGAGGAGTTGCCGCAGGTGGTCGAGGGACGGGTGCGTCGCATCAACCCCACGATCATCGTGAACCGGGACATCAAGGACGCCAAGGGCAACATCCTCGTCCATGCTGGACAGCGCATCAACCCGCTCGAAAAGCTGCCCTTTACCCAGCGGGTTATCGTCTTCGACGCCAGCAGCCCGTCCCAGGTGGAGACGGCGAAGAAGCTGGCGGCCGAAGGCTACGCCAACGGCAAGAGGCGCGTCACCCTCATCGCCACGCGGCTGGACCGGACGGCTTCCTGGGAGGGCCTGAAGGCCGTCGAGGACCGGCTGGACGCAGCGGTGACCCTCCTGACCCCGGATCTGCGCACCCGCTTCAAACTGGAATTCGTGCCGTCCGTCATTGAGACCGACGGCACCTCCTTCGTCATCACCGAAGTCGCTCCGGAGAGGATGTAATGCACCGTATCATCCGCAAGGCCGGGGCGTTCGCGTCGGCCATCCTGCTGGCGTTGTTGCTCGGGGGCTATTCCACGAGTGCGCTGGCAGATGAGTCCTGCCGGGACTCCGAACTGTTCTCGGGTCGGCTTATGACCGACATCTGCTGGACCTGCATCTTCCCGATCAAGGTGGCTGGTATCGCGCTGGGCGGCGGCGGCAGTGCCCCCCCTGGAGCCGCGGAAGCCTCGTTCTGCCTGTGCCATGACCCGCTCGGTGTGCCCAAGCCCGGCGTCACCATCGGCATGTGGGCTCCCGCCCGCATTTACGAGCTGGTGCGCAAGCCTGGTTGCTCTCTGTCGCTGGGCGGCATCACGCTGCCAGTGTCAGACCGGCGCATGCAGGGCACGGCGGGTGGTGCTGAGTTCGATGAAGGGGACAAGCACTTCTACCACTATCACACCTACGCCTTCCCCCTGCTCATCATGCTCAACCTGTTCGTGGACGACAATTGCGTTGGGGACGGCTACTTCGACTTCGACCTGATGTTCCTATCGGAACTGGACCCGACGTGGAACAACTCCGAACTCGCCTTCTTCACCCAACCGGAAGCCGCGGCGGTGGCAAACCCCATCGCGCTCGCCGCCTGCATGGCTGACGCAACGGCCGCCACCCTCGGGACACCCATCGACCAACTGTTCTGGTGCGCCGGCACCTGGTCGAACAGCCTGTATCCGTTCACGGGGTGGGATGAGGCTCAAGGGTCTCTCGCCGAGAACACAAATCTGCTCGCCGCCCGGGCGCTGGCGGCAACGCACCGTCGTGGTCTCGCTTGGCGGACCATCGGCAGCGACGCGATGTGCGGCGGCCAGATCGATCCGATCTTCAAGAAGAACGGCTACAAGTGGTCGATGTTCTACCCGCTCTCGGAAAGCAACGGCAGCCATGTGACCGGAGAAAGTGATTACCGGTGGGGTAGCTGGCGGAACATTCTCGGTCTTGGGAATGACACAAGCTTCATCCTGTGGCGCTGGACCGATTGCTGCTCTTCCTTCATGTGACGAGTGCTGGATATGTACAGAAAACTTTTCCGGATCATAGGCCAGCCGCTTGCGGTCACCCTCGCCTTCGCGATTGTCGCCACTCAGTATCCCCAAGTGGTGCGAGCCGACAGCGTGTCGGCTGGTGCCATGGCGGGACGGGAAACGGCGACGACGTTCCGGCCCAACGTGCAGGACCTTTTCTCGACCGGACCGAACGGCAATCTCACGCTGTTCCCAAACGCCGAGTCCCCGATCCTGATGAACTCTGGTGAGCTGTACCAGGGTTCGGCAGGGCAGGATTCCACTCCGCTCACCAATCTGCACGGCAACGACAGCGCCATGTTCTCCGCTGGCTCGGCCGCGCACACGCGCCTGCAGACAGAAGGGTCGATGGACGGGGAGGCGTACCGAACGCTCATCGGTTCCAGTCAGGCCGCCCGTCCGAACCTGACCAACGATCCGATGTTCAACGCGTCCGACAACGCCTGGAACACGGATTTTGCGACGGAGTTCGCCGACTGCCGGCAGACCACGACCTTCAACCGAAACAACTTCAGCGCCCACGTTCCGGAGTACCGGACCTGCGAGCGCATTCTCGACCAGAGCCGGACCTGCACGATCCGGCACCAATATCGCGCCGGCATCATCGACCATGTGTCCGGGCCGCTGAACCTCGCCAGCTGCGGCGAGGGCTGCATGTATGTATGGGTCGGCACGGTGGGCGACGACTACTGGCCCGGCAACTGCTCGATCTATGAGGAGCAGGTGCGGGTCAACGTCTTCAACCCCGATGCCGTGATCAGCGCGACCATCGATTACGCGAAGTGGGACGACTACCTGCAGGTCAAGCTAAACGGCAACCTCGTCTACAACCCGCTTGGAGAGTTTCCGCCCGAAACACCGGGGGTGTGCGAGCGAGGGACGAGCTGGGAGCAGACACCCAGCGTGGATGTCACCCCCTTCTTCAAGCAAGCCGGCGACCTGGAGATGCTGACCCGCACGTCGGTGACGGGCAACGGCGAAGGCTATGCCCGCATCAAGGTTCTCTATGATCCCAGTAAGGTGCTCAGCATCAGCGAGTACAGCCCGGAGGATTGTGAGGCCTCCGTGGTAGGGATGTCCGACGGATTCTGCTCCGGGCAGTTCCAATGCACCGATATGCCGGCGACGGACGCGGACGGCTGTCTGATGCAAAACGGCATTCAGCTGTGCGCCTCGACCATGGAGCGCATCCACCCGGATCTCAACCCGCTGTGCCGGCAGGCAACCGTCAACGCCCAGTGCGATTTCTATGTCGGACAGATGAACCCGTGGGTGGACGCCCAAGGCAACCAGCAGCAGCCCTACAACAACGGCGACGACATGAACTCGTGCGCGGCGTTGGAGAATGATCCGAGCTGCGGCTACATCCGCTCCACCTGCGTGGGACGGGCGGAAGGCGAGTCCGGCACCTGCTACGTGACGGAAGAGGTCTGGGACTGCGGGCACGACGTCGATGTTCCGACGCTCGACCGGGCAACCGAGATGCAGTGCTCCGGGCCGATCCGGTGCATGGGTGACGAATGCGTCCAGGCCAACCACGAGGTGAACGGCGATTTCGCACGCGTGGCTGCGACGCTGCAGGCGGCGCAGTTCATGGCGATGGACGCCGACTGCAACGAGGACACGATTGAGGAGAACCGCAACTGCACGATCTTCAAGGGTGACTACAAGTACTGCAAGCGGGCGGTGGGCGGCATCGTCGATTGCTGTGAGCAGCCGACGACGGTCTCGCTGGGAGACTACATGACCCTCATCCTGGCCATGGGGAAGCTGAACTCCGCCGTCACGTCGTTGGAGACCACGAACACGGCCCTGAGCTCGTGGCAGGCGCTGAATGGTGTCTTTGACTCTGCTTGGACGGAAGTTACGCAGCCGTTTGTGTCTGGATGGAACAGCGTCTGGGGCGGAACAGAGGCTGTGGCTGGCGCGGCACAAGAGGGCATCATCACCATGGTGAAGCAGGAACTGCTGAACCAGGTGGCGGAGTTCACCTATCAGGCCTTCGGCGAAACGGCTGCCAACATGCTCTTCTCGCGGGCTGCCACAACGGCCGCTGGCGAGGCAACCGCGGCTTTTGGTGCCCAGGCTGGTACGGGCGCACTCCAGCTAGGTGGTGGTGCCGCGCTGATCGGCTCGATGCTGTCGGTGATCATGTGGGTCTACATGATCTATCAGATCGTCATGATCCTCATTCAAATCATCTGGGCTTGCGAGCAGGAGGAGTTCGAATTGGCCGCTCAGCGGGAGCTGAAGAACTGCCACTACATCGGGTCGTTCTGCCAGTCCGAGGCCTTAGGTGTCTGCATTGAGGTCCGGAAATCCTACTGCTGCTACAACAGCCCGATCTCGCGCATCATCCAGGAGCAGGTGCACCTTCAGCCACAGGTGGGAATGACCTGGGGAACGCCGGAGGAGCCCAACTGCGATGGCCTGACCACGGACAAGATGGAACTGGTGGATTGGAGCGCGGTCAACCTGGATGAGTGGCTGGCGCTGCTGGCGGAGACTGGCCACCTCCCCAATGAGTCGACGGTCAACATCGGAGCGCTCACGGGTGCCGGGTCCTTCTTCAACACCGGTGACCGCACCGACGCGGCTGCCCGTGCAACGGAGCGGGTTGGAAGCATCGACGTGAACGCGATCCGCAATCAGGCCACTCAGGAGCTGCAGAGCATGCCGCGGCCTTAGGAACGCCGCCACGCGCACCCTGTTGAGTCGCTGAGTCTCCAGGACACGTTGCTCTACATCCCTTCACCCGCTGCGCTCCCTTCCGCCGGAGCCAGCGGGTTTTTTCTGCAATCTTTTTGCCCAACCGCGATCATACATCCCCGCCCGCGCAAAGATGAATGCGTGTTTCCGGAAGGGAGGTTTGGTTTAACAATTGTAACCAGTTAAACAAATTGCACCAAAGGGTGTGCGAAAATACCATCCTGTGGCAAATCATCGGAATGGGAAATCAACGCACAGAACGTTTTGTCGCTCGGCTCCGACGGGATGGTTGGTTCGACATCATCGATCGGGAAACCAGCAGCTACGCAGTGGGGTGTGGATTGTTCCTAACGAAGCTGTCCTATGAAATAGCCCATCAATGGTTGGAGCGCCTAAGCCACGAACAGCGCTCTGTTGAAGACATGGAAGTAAAAGATTAGCCGCGTGATCCTCTGAAGAAGCATCAGAATGTCGTCAGGAGCCGGACGGCATCAGACAGCCACACCGAATGTTGAGCAAAGAAAAAAGGGGAAACAGCCCAAGGCCGTTCCCCCTTTTTTTTGAGCGCATAATGCCGTGTTACTCAGCCGCTTCGACCACCGCTGCGGCGGGCGCGTCGCCCGGTTCCAGCGCAACGGTCAGAGGCTTTGCCGTGGCGGCCGCCGTAGCACCGGCTGCTTCGAGAAGCGCCGTCGGGACTGGACGGGGCACCGGCACCGGGGCGGGCCTGGGCTCCGGCGCACGGGCCTCCTCCTTGCTGGCGGGCTTCCCGCCACGCCGCCGGTCAGCTTTGGACACGGGGCCGCCCTCGATGTCCTCGACCGCTTCGGTCTGCTTGTCGCCGGCGGCGGCGTTCACCTCGGCTCCCTTGCCACGGTTCTGGGCTGACAGACGGGCGCGCTGCTCCAAGGTGATGACCTTGTTGAACAGCCGGATGATGCGCTTCTGCCAGCGGTGGGCCGCATCGACCTTGGCGGTCCCGCCGATCTCGCCCGCCAGATAGAGAACGTCCACGAGCCCCATCATCTCGTCGAACAGTTCCACGAGCTTTACCAGCCGCATGGCGTGCGGGGTGGTGATGGCGAAGACGCGTGCCCGCTCGTCGTTGTACGACAGGGTGGAGGAGACACCGGCATCCCTCGCGACCGACCGGAGACGATCGATCTCGGCCTTCAGTTCCTTGCCCTCGGCGCTGAGCGTCTCGGTGATGATCTTGGTGACCGCATCGACCTCATCGGGATCGGCAACGATCCGCATGATGATGTCGATGATGTACATGCTGTCGATGGTCTTCTGCAGACCGCGCTGCTCGATTTGCTGCGCCTGCAGGCTGCGGATCTGGAGAGGCTTCTCCAGGTAGGGGGTTGATCCCCGGATCCGGGACGGCTGCTGCGCCGTGTCGATGCGCGAGCGGGACGGGCGGGGGTTACGGGGCCGTGACGGCTGCGGTGTGGTGTCGGTGGTTGCCATGTTGGTGCATCTCAGGTTGGTGGACCCGGCCCTCAGACTAGGGAAGCGCACCCGTGCACCGCGCCGGTGAAAAGTGACGAGACCCGTCATCTTTCTCACTGGTCATGCACACGCTGTTTCGATTATGATTTCCTCACTTAGCCACCACCTGCTTGATGCGGCGGTGTTTAAGCCTGAGCCTTACGGCTCGGGACATGGCCTAGCTAGGGTCTAAAAATAGCGTGAAAGCTACCCGCGCATCGCCGCGGGGGCACCACCCACCGGAGGGAAGGCAACTTCTCTCCCGCCTGGGATAGGGATGTGCCTCCCTCATTCTCCCGAATGAGGCACGCATGTCCCTGAACAAGGAGGCATTCGAGGGCTTATTGTCCTCGGATAGCAAGATCCTTTTGGCGGCCGACGTTTACGCCGGCTACCGCAAAGGTCGTCTCCCGTGGCGCCTGGCGCATTCCGCTCTCCGGCGGATTGGCCTGCCTTCGGAAGCGATCACCGATGGGCTGCACACCGAGACCGTTCACCCGGTCCCGGAGGCGTTTCGCCCATACCTGGAAGCCTGATCT
This sequence comes from Azospirillum sp. SYSU D00513, assembly GCF_017356015.1. Taxonomy (GTDB): domain Bacteria; phylum Pseudomonadota; class Alphaproteobacteria; order Azospirillales; family Azospirillaceae; genus Azospirillum. The sequence goes on along the minus strand of NZ_JAFIQV010000055.1, from coordinate 18,755 downwards.
ACCCTGACCGGCACGGAAGTCATGTTCCACCCGGCCTGGGGGGACAGCTCCGTGCATCACACCCTTACAAAGGATGAGGTGCATCATGAACATCTGGCATTTCTCTGGTCGTCTGGGCCGCGACGCCGAGCTGCGCACCACGCAGTCCGGTGAAAAGGTCCTTGGCTTTGCCGTCGCCAACGACGTTGGTTTCGGTGAACGCAAGACGACGCAGTGGGTCGATTGCTCCATCTGGGGCAAGCGCGCCGAGGCTTTGGCTCCGCACCTGAAGCGGGGCATGGAGGTTTCGGTGGCCGGTGAGGTCGTCCTGCGCGAAATCGAGCGCCGGGGCGGCGAAAAGGACAAGGTTCTGTCGGTCACCGTCATGGAGATCGATCTGCATGGTGGTCAGCGCACCGGTCAGCAGACCGACGCCGGCACCGGCAACAGGACCAGCGGCCAAAGCAACGGCACCGGCGAAAGCCGGGGCACTGCGGATCGCGGCACTGCGGACACGGGCAGCCAGGCAGGGAAACCTCGCCAGGAGGCCGGACGTCAGCAGGCCAGGCCTGCGGAGCAAGGCCGTGCGAACGGGAAGGGCGGTAAGGGTCAGGATTGGGACGAAATCCCCTTCTGACGGCGCCGGCACCTTTCAATGACGCGATGAACACCCACGCGGGGCATGGTCCCCGCTGGGGAAGTCCATGCCCCTCTTTCAGGAGGATCTCATGCGGCTTCTGCCACACATCGCACTTTCCCTCGTCGTTGCCATCATGGCCGGAACCCTGGTCACCCAGGCTTTCTCGGCCATCATCCAGACGATGGAAGAACAGGAATCGCTGCTGCTGACCCGCGTCCGCAGCTTCTGATCTCCGACACACACTCGAAACCCCACGGGGGCGTGCTTCACGTCCCATGGTGGGGCGTGGTGTCCGCCTCCCATGCCAAGCGCCAAGGAGGCGCATCATCATGCGAGACAACAAGAACTCCCTTGCTGCGGCGTTCGTCGCCGCACTGCTCACGATCTACGTGCTCTACCTCGTGGCTGCCACGCTGTTGGCCCACAAGCAGGTGGACGTGAACCAGTCCATGCAGGAGAAAGCCCTGCTCATGGCCCAGTGTGACCAGGAGGAACAGGGCTTTGGCTATGTGCCGCGCAAGCCGGGCGAGCCCGACCCTTGCGAGCGGTTCCGCCAGAAATCCGCTCCCGTCGCTCAGCCGTCCGATACGGACATTGCGGCAGAGTGACCTGAGCTAACCGTCACAAACCCCAAGGGGGCGCCAATGCCCCTTGCGGGGTGAATGGCGCCCTCTCCTTACGATGAGAGGGATAGAACATGGGCGAAGTCGTTTCGCTGCAGCCCCGGATCGCGTTTCCGGAGGCGGCTAAGGATTACGGTCTGACCGAGCAGGTCTGGCGGGTGCTGGTGGAATCCACCTTCCCGTCGGCCAAGACCGCGGAGGGCGTCCTGCTCGCCGTGGCCTACTGCAAGGCCCGCAATCTCGACATCATGAAGCGGCCGGTGAGCATCGTTCCGATGTACAACCGGTCGCTCAAGCGAGACGTGGAAACCGTCTGGCCGGGTGTCAATGAACTCCAGATCACGGCGTCCCGCACCGGCTTTTGGGCTGGTATGGAACCCGCCGTCTTCGGTCCGAAGGTCACGGTCGAGCTGTCGGGCTTCGTTGGCCCCAAGAACGACCGAAAAGAGGAGACAGTCGTCGTCACGTACCCGGAATGGTGCGAGGTCACGGTCTACCGCCTTGTCGGCGGGGTCCGCTGCCCCTTCACGGAACGGGTCTACTGGACGGAGACCTATTCTCGCGCCGGCTACAAGAGCGTGCTGCCCACGGACATGTGGGTGAAGCGGCCCAAGGGCCAGCTTGCCAAGTGCGCCAAAGCCGCGTCCCTGCGTGCCGCCTTCCCTGAGGAGTGCGGCTACAGCGCGGAGGAAATGGCTGGGAAGGTCATCGAAGCCGATGAGGCCGATCTTCCGCGCCGTTCCAAGCGTGGAGCGCAAGGAGGAACCATCGTCGACATCAACCCGAAGACCGGGGAGATGATCGATGATGAGCCGGAGCGTGAGCCTGACCTGTCCCAGGTCAGCGACGACGTGAAGGCGAAGGTTGCCAAGCTGGTCCGCCGTGCGGTCCCGAATGGCGCCTGGCAGGCAGCCCAGAGCTACGCCGCCGAAAACTTCAAGGACAACGACCTGGCCTATGCCCGGTCCGTCCTGAAGCGGGAGGAGAAGTTCCAGACCATCACCCCGATGGTGCGGACGAACGTCGAGCAGCTGATCCAACGTGCCGGCACTGCCGGTAACTGGAACGCCGCTCGCGGGTACCTGTCGAAGCTCAAGGATGACGGGAAGCTGACCGAACTCGAATACGAGTTCACGGTTTCCGAGGTCGACCTGGCTGAGAGGGCTGCCACTCTTCCCATGAAGGAATCCGCCTGAGCGGGTCCACTGATCGTCCATCCCTGACGGGGCGCATTCGTGTCCCGGTATGGGGATGCATGCGCCTCGTCCGGGAGTCCACGGTTCCCAACCACAGGTGCATCCATGATGATCCTGACCAAGAAACCCCTCGAGGACGATCCCGGCTCCTCGCGCATCCCTGCGCCTGGAAGGGTCTTCTCCTTCGAGGAGATTGCCACTGACGCCTTGCGCGCTGCTGGCGTCACCGAACTCCGGCCGATGTCTGGAGACCAACTCGCACGCAACTACGGTGAGCGATGATGGCCCAGAAAAGCCAACTGGTCCTGAGCCTGGATGCAAACCAGCTCGGGATCTACATGGCCTTGCTGGAGGAGGGCATCCATGCCTTCGCCCGCAACGCCTTCGCGCTTCCGCCAGACCGTGGTCTGGAACTGGAGCGTATGCTGAGCATCGTCGATTTCGGCATCGAGATCACCGAGGCGATCAAGCAGCACAATCAATCGAGCGGTTCCGTTCAGGCATTCTGACCGGCCCGCCGACGACATCCCCACCGGGGCGCTTTCCGCCCTGGACAGGGGGAGTGCGCCTGAAACGAGGTGCAGCATGAAGATCGTCAACGTCCGTCAGGGCTCGGCCGAATGGCTGGCCTGGCGCGACAAGGGCGTGTCGGCCTCCGACATGGCCATCATCCTCGGCCTCTCTCCCTACAAGTCGCTCTGGCGGCTGTGGGCGGAAAAGGCCGGGGTCGTTCCGCCGGAGGATCTGAGCGGAAACATGTTTGTCGCCCACGGCAAACGCAGCGAGCCTGCCGTTCGGCGCTGGTTCGAGAGCAAGCACGACACCATGCTGCTCCCGGCCTGCGCGGAAAGCAGCGACACTCCCATCATCCGGGCCTCCTTCGACGGCCTTTCGGACGACGGCATCCCCGTCGAGCTGAAGGCGCCTTCGGACGCGGTGTTCGATGATGTGGTGGCGCTGCGGGAGGACGCGGACGCTTACCGCCTCTACGCCTGCCAGGTGCAGACCCAGATCTACGTGTCCGGAATGGACCACGGGTATCTGGTGTTCGGCCGGGTGGTCGAGACGGAGACGGGCGAGCTTGTGGTCGAGGAGGCGCTGGAGTTCCGGATTGACCGGGATGAGGCCTTCGTCGCCACGATGATCCAGAAGGCAACGGCGTTCATGGACGCTGTGGCCAGGAAGAAGGAGCCCGCCAAGGACCCCGCCCGTGACCTCTACGCTCCCCTGTCCGACACGGACCAGGCTGCGTGGAACGCCGCGGCTGCGGAGTACAAGGCGGCGGAGGCAGAGATCGAGGCTCTCAAGGCCAGGATCACCGAGCAGAAGGCCAAGCAGGACGACGCTGAGAAGCGGATGGTCACGCTGATGGGCCAGTTCGCTCAGGCCGACGCCGGCGGCATCCAGATCAAGCGGTACCTGCAGAAGGGCAACGTAAACTACACGACCTTCCTCGCGGACCGTAAGATCAACGTCAGCGAACAGGATCTGGACAAGTACCGGGGCGCCACGCAAGAGCGCGTCAAGGTGACGATCCAGAAGCCGAAGAAAGCTGACACCCCAACACCTCTGCTCACACCGGCTGTCGCCGCCGAGTAAGAGGAACGTCTTTCGAAATCTTCCCCACAGGGGCGCAGGCATGCTCCCCTCCAGGGGCATGGTGCGCCCCGATCTTGCAATGAAAAGGGCGCATCATGACGACGACGAAGATGTTTTCTGTAAAGGACACGTTTGGTCTTGCCAACGCTCCGGCCAGCTATGTGGTCGAGGGGTTCGCGGATGCCTCGCATCCCCTGATCCCGCGCGTTGACGATCTGTACGTGTTCGACCGCGTGCTGCTGCGCGACGTGCTTGCCTTCCTGGCCGAGCCTATGGGCGACGCCATGTGGATCGGCGGGCCGTATGGGGCGGGCAAGACCTCCTTGCCGACCCAGACCTTCGCGCGGCTCAACTGGCCGGCTCTTGTGTTCTCGTGGCACAAACGCCGGGAGTTCGCGGATCTCGTCGGTCATCAGGCCATCATGAACGGGCAAACCCAGTTCGTGCATGGACCGCTGCCGATCGCGATGAAGAACGGTTACGCCCTCGTCATCAACGAGGCTGATCGTGGCGATGCCGGTGAGCTGGTGGGCCTGAACGACATTCTCGAAGGATCGCCCCTGGTGATCCCCGAGACCAATGAGGTGATCCACGCCCACCCGAAGTTCCGGCTGTTCGTTACGGCGAACAGCATGGGGTCGGGTGATGCGTCGGGCCTCTATGCGACCAGCATCCAGATCCTTGATCCGGCCTTCCTGGACCGGTTCCGCTTTGTCAGCGTGAACTACCTCAGGCCGGAGATCGAGGAGGACATCCTGGAGAAGGTCGCACCGAAGCTGCCGGAGCTGATCCGGGAGAACATGGTGAAGGTCGCCAACGAAGTCCGCCGCCTCTTCATCGGGGGCTCGGACGGTGGCGCTGAGCTGTCGCTCACCATGTCCACCCGCTCGCTCCTGCGCTGGGCGCGGTTGACCATCGCGTTCAAGGGTGCGCCCAACGCGGTCGGCTACGCTCTCGAGCGTGCGCTGACCAACCGGGCGGAACCGGAACAGCGCGAGGCGATCCACCGGATCGCCGCCGATGTGTTCGGTGACCAGTGGGACGCGGCCAATGGCTAACCCCACCACCACGCAAGAGCAGCGCTACCTGCTGGCCCGGTTCACCCGGGCCAATGGGTCCTCCAAGGACTGGGCCATCGCCGTCATCGACGGCGAGGTCTATGTCCGACACGGAAAGACGGAAGCGTCGATGCCGAGGAAGCAGCTGGACAGGAAGGGGCTACCAGCCCTTTCCGATGCCAGACGCCGCCTCCAGGAGCAGATCGACCAGGTCTATGACGTCCTGGGCACCTGCACCTTCGATGCCGAAGGCAAGGTCGGGCGGATCGATCACGACCGCCACGCCGAAATCCCGGTGCATGCGGATCAGCCCGCTTCGGCCCGCCCGCAAGGCGAAGCCGACATCTACTTCGAGGTGAAGTCCGCCAGTTGGCAGGCTCTCTTCGCGGTGATGGAAGCGGCCTACGAGCGCCTGTCGCCGCACTACGAGTGCCGCTGGGTCACCCGCCAGGGTGTGCCCACCGGCGTTCCGAAAATCGAGGGTTGGACCCTGACCTTCGATGGCCACAACGGCACCGGCCAGGTCCGGCACAGCGGCTCGCTCCGGCGGGTCAATGGTGTCGGAGCCCTGCTGTTCCTGCTGACCATGCGGCACCTCGCGTCTGACGGCGTGGAGGTGCGGGTGGTCAAGGCGGACGGCGGCGAGATCGCCAAGGATCTGCGCAAGGAGGAGAGCCTGCTCTCCACCTTCGAATCCTCGGTCGAGCTGGTCACCGCCGCAGCGGAAGACGCCGGTCTGATCCCGAAACGGATCAAGCTGTCCCAGGTCGATACCGGACAGGCCGACTACTGGTTCTGAGCGGGCCTTCGGGTCCGCTCATCCACCTGAAAATCTGAACCCCACGGGGGCGCGGAACACTTCGCACCCCCTCGGGGGGAGAAGTGTGTCCGCGCCTCTCTTTGCCATGAGAGGCACGAACATGAAGTTGCTGAACAAGGTCGACATCATCGCCATCAACGTCTCGATCTGGTCGGGCCGCAAGCGGCTCCGCGCCGAGGATCTGAAGCTTGGTGTCGGTGGTGAGCTGCCCAGCGAGGATGTCGCCAGCCTTGGCTCCAAGAAGGTCATGGACCCGGAGCGGCTGAACGTCTTCCTGAAACTGAGAAAGCAGATGGACCGCAATCTCGATGCGGTCGGCATCCGCTTCCTTGGAGGCTATGCCATCCCCCGCGACAAGACCGAGGCGGTCTCGGAGGCACTGAACCGGATCGTCCAGGAGTTCCGGGACGAAAAGGCCAAGTTCCTTGGCGAGTACGACGTCGCGGTCGAGGAGTGGATCACCAAGCACCCGAGCTTTGAGGATCAGCTGCGGCGGGCCGTCGAGCCCGTCAATGAGATCAGCAACCGGCTCTGGTGCGACTACAGCACCTACCGGATCACGCCGGCCGACAACAGCGGCTCGCTGGATCGGGAGGTGCAGAGAATGGGCAACCAGCTTTTGCATGAGGTCGCCCGAGAGGCCAACGAACTCTACGAGTCTTCGGTGGCTTCCAGGTCCGAGCAAGCCTTGCACCCTCGCGGCGTCGCCTCCGGGCTGCGGCGCATGAGGGAGAAGCTGGACGGCCTGTCCTTTCTGGACGGCGCCGTGGCACCGATGGTGGCGACGATCGACGCGTTGGTCAGTCGCCTGCCGGAAAAGGTCAAGATCGAAGGCGCTCTCTACCACGAGACGGTCTCCACGATCCTGATCCTGTCCGACCCGGACAAGATCCGGGCCCACGCCGCCAGCCACGCCGCCGTCAGCGGTGTTGCTGGGCTCTTCGCTCCGGAGACGGACGAAGAGGATAGCGCGGTCCTGGACGAGGACGAAGGCGAGGCCGAGGACCGGGAGGATGGCCAGGACGAGGCGGCAACGCCAACCCCTGCGCCGCTGCCTGCCGTGGCCGCTCCCGTCGTGACGGCGAGCGCCACTGCCCAAGCCGCACTCGACTTCTCGATGTTCGACGACCTCTTCGCCGACGCCGGTGCGCAAGCACCGGTCGGGAACCAGGCGGCAGCCGAGGAGCCCAGCTCCACGGACACCGCTCCGGTCACCGACACCGCTCCGGTCGAAGAGACGGCACCGGCCGAACCTCCCGCTTCCGAACCCGCACCGGCTCCTGTGGTCGAGGCGGCTCCGGTAGAGGAGATGGCCGTACCGGTCGAAGCGAAAGCCGAGGAGCCTGTCCCTGAGGCTGAAGCCAAGCCCGTTGCCGAACCGGCACCGGTCGAAGCGCAGGCTGAGGAGGACGAGGTGGAGCCTGCCGGGCCTGTCCCGGCCATGGCGCCGGTCGTTCAGACCGAGGTCATGGAGTCCTTCTACTTCTAACCCAACCCAAGGCGGGGGAGCACTTCTCCCCCGCCAAGGGGGGCTCCCTTCGCCCCCCAGGCGAAAGGCAAAGCATCATGTCTCTGACGCTCACAAAGCCCACCGGCGCCGACATGGCACCCGCCAAGTCGGCGCCCCGGGCAAAGGTCCGCACCCTCTACAACGCCCTGCCCATCGTGGCGTCGGCGCTGGGTGCCAAGTTCGGGTTGCAGGTCATTGTCTCGGGCAACGAGATGAAGACCGATGGCAAGCGCATCTATGTGCCTGCCTTCGACCCGGAGGACCCCGAATTGCGTGAACTCGCCTTCGGCGTGATCGCGCACGAAGCCTATGTCCATGTCAGACGGACGGACTTCGGCGTCTACGAGGAAGCCGCCCGTGGCGTACTTCCTCCTGGACGCACCGAGGCTCAACGCGTCATGCGCAAGCGGCTTCTCAACGTCTTCGACGACCTCTCCGGGGAGTACGCCCTGTTCCAGGAGTATCCGGGGACGCGCAAGACCATTAACGCGGTCCTCAACTATCTCCTGGTTCGGGGGATGATGTCGGCCGTGAGCAAGGATGAGCATCCGGCAAAGGCCCTCTTCGGCTATTGCCTGCTGCGCGGCCGAGCCAGCGTGCTCGATCAGAAGCTCCTCGCCGGAGTGGCTGACGAGTCCGAGGTGGTCGTGTCGGGCATGTTCCCGGCCGGCGCCATGGTGCGGCTCAACGCGCTCATCTCCGAGGCACGCTATCTCGAAACCACGCGAGACTGCCTCAACCACGCGGACCTCGTTCTCGACATGCTTGAGGAAGAGGAGGAAAAGGCCCGCCAGCAGCCCCCACAGCAATCGCAACAGGGGCAGCAGGGCGACGATCAGGACCAGGACGACCAGCAACAGCAGGGTGGTTCGGGCTCCGGGTCAGGATCTGACGAGGACGACGATGCCGATGGGAGCGGCGGTGGCGACACCGACGATGACCAGCAGGGCAGCGACACCTCCAAGGGCTCCACGTCCAAGGACGCCGGCGACGGCGACGAGGATGGGGAGGACGAACACGCCAGCAGCGGCGGCGGCAGTGATGCCGACGGCGAGGATGGCGATGAAGAGGACGACCAGGACACCGATGGTGCGGCGTCTGACTCTGACGGCGACGGTGATACCGGCGACGGCTCGGATCAGGACGACGGCCAGGACGGGTCCGAGGACAGCAAGAGTGGCGGCTCTTCGTGCGACATGGACGGCGACGATGAGGGCGACGGCAGCGATGCCGGCGGCCAGGACGACGCTGACGGCGAGGATGAGAGCGGCGGCTCGGGTGAAAGCTCCTCGGGCTCTGAACAGGGTGGCGCCTACGATCCCAAGGGTGCTGACGCAATCGCGGAAGCTCTCTCGGCATCAGAGGATGAGGCCGGCTCGGAGGATCTCTTCCACCAGGCGGCCCAGGAACTCTCCAAGAACGCCGCAAAGGCGCCGATCACCAGCCGGGTGCCAGCGATGGCGCAACCCCAGACGGTGGAAGGCAATCCGCTCCTTGGACAGGGGATCGTCTCCCGTGTCCGGACCACGAGCGGACGGGTTCGCGCCCAACTGCAGGGTCTGGTGCAAGCCAGCCAGCGGGAGGACGAGGTGACCCGCCGGCGCGGACGTGCGGTGGATGGCCGGAAGATCGCCCGTGTAGCCATGGGTGACACCCGTGTCTTCACGCAACGCACGGACAAGATCGCCCCCAACGCTGCCATCCACATCCTCGTGGATCGGAGCGGCAGCATGGTGGCGCAGGTTGCCGCAGGCGGAGCTGGACAAGTCCGGAACCGCCTGGACGTGGCGATCGACAGCGCCGTGGCGCTGGCGACGGCTCTCGAAGCCATCGCGGGCGTCAACCCGGCGATCACCGCCTTCCCGGCGGCACGCTCGGACTACGAAACCGATCCTCACCGCGCCATCGGCGTCCTGCCTCTCCTGAAGCATGGACAGAAGGTGCGGCAGGTGATCGGCAACTTCGCGATCCGGCCAAACGGCGGCACCCCGCTGGCGGAAGCCATGTGGTACGCCGCGGCTCAGCTGGTCAACACCACCAAGGAAGAGCGCAAGCTTCTCCTGGTCGTGACCGACGGCGAGCCCAACAACGCGCCCCAGGTCCTCGACATGGTGCAGCGTTGCCAAGCCTCGGGCATCGAGCTGATCGGCATCGGGATCCAGATCGACCGTGTGAGGGAGCTTTTCCCGACCGCGGTGGTGATCCAGGACATCTCGCAGCTGAGAACCGCGCTGTTCGAGATCACGCGCAAGGCCCTGACGGCGGCTGCCTGACGGCACACCCGCCACAATCCAGCAAACCCCGAGGGGGAGCACCGCTCCCTCACGGGCGGTCTCCCCCTCTCATTCCGAGAGGATCTCATGGAGACCCTGGAGAAAGTGATGCTCTCCGCCGTGGCCTTCCTGGCGGTCGTGCTCCTCCGGCTCCTGTTCAGGGAGTTCCGGGAGTACGACCCGCAGCAGGCCACGGAGGAGGTGCTTCGGCGCCTGTTCGGGCGTCGCAAAAAGGATGTGGCTCGCGAGCCCAAGCTTCCGACCCTGTCCGTCCCTCCCGCTCAGGGAGGCCGGAAGGGACGGCTGGTTAGCGTGTTTGCCGAGGCGGCGTTCGACGCTCCGCGCAAGCTCGCTGCCTGGTCGGCCTGGGTCCGGGACAGCAGCAAGACGGTCCAGCGGACCGGAATGCTGGAAGGGCACATCCACACCCGCGACCATGCGGCGCTCGAAGCCCTGTCCAAGGGCATCGACCTTGCCGTGTCCGAGTTCGGAATAGGGGCCGGTGACTCCATCGTGGCGCAATCCGCGAGCGAGCATGCGGTCGATGTCCTATCCGGACGGAAGGTACTGCGGGAAAACCGCACGGACGAAGCCGCCACACTGGCGGCCGTGAAGACGGCGCTGGACGGAAAGGGGATCACCCTGACCGCCAAGCACGTCCACGACCCCGGCGGCGACATCAACAAGCGCTATCGGGCGTCTGTGCTGGCCGAAGGCAAGGCGCAGCGTGCCCTTGCCACCCATCTCGCCACAAGCGAGGCGGGTGAGGGCAGGACCAAGCGGGCATAGGCTCGGGCGAGATGCCCAGGTCCATGTCTGACCAGAAACCCCAGGAAGGCCGCTCCCTCTTGGGAGCATCGGCCTTCCCCTTCTTCCTTGGAGAGGATGCAACGACCATGAAAGCCATCGACACACTCGAAACGGCCAAGCGGCTGCGTGCCGCAGGGCTACCAGAGGAGCAAGCCGAGGCGCTGACCTATGTGCTCGCCGAAATTCGAGAGCAGCAAGCCGCTGCAATCGGCGAGCATGACGCGGAACGGGGAACCGTCGATCTTGTAAGCAAGATCAGCCGTATAGAACACGATCGGGATCGTATCAAACAGGATCTGGATCGCACAAAGCAGGATCTGGATCGCACAAAACAGGACCTAGGTCGCAAGATTGAAAGCCTGAAAGTGGATCATCAGAGCAAGATCAACGCGTTGGAAACAGCCAGGGCGACTGACACCTCAGTGTGGAGGTTTCTGGTTGGCTTCTCCGTGCTGATCGCCGCTTATACGGTCATCCTGAAAGCCACGTGAGCCAAATGCCTTGTCCATTCTGGACAGGGCTTTTCTGAACCCAATAGGGGAGGTCGCTCCCCGTTGGGGAACATCCGGCCTCCCCCTTCCATTAAGAGGGAAACGAGATAAGATGAAGGCCATGGATACACTAGCCACGGTCAAGCGGCTTCGGGCCGCCGGATTGAATGAGGAGCAGGCGGAGGCGCTTACGAGCGTCATCGCTGAATCCATCGAAGCCGGTGCGGCAACGAAGGCCGACCTCAAGGAGGCTACGGTCGCTCTTGAACGCAAGATCGAGACCGGACTGTCCACGCTCGAGCATAAGATCGAAGCGGTGCGGCTCGATTTTCGGGCTGAGCTGCAAAAGGAGATGCGGCAGCAAACCATAACGCTGACCGTACTTATCGGCGGTATCGTCTCGCTCCTCGTGGCGCTGGATCGTCTCCTCCCGGCTCTGGGAAGCGCGATCCAGTAGGGAGCCGCCTGAACTCTGAACGGAGCGCCTGCTAAAGGCCCTCCATCCAAATGACCCGGAGGGGATGCCATTCCCTTCCAGGGGAGTGGCATGCCTCCGCTTGGCTGCGGAGTGCCGCCATGAAAGCTCTCACGCTGCCGGTGACCCCAGCATCCCAACTGACCGGCTCCTCGGTCCTTTGCCGTCCCAGGTTGGTGGACCGGGTGGCAGACGAAGGTCTCGCGTGCGAGGCCCTGGGCCGACCGAAGGAGCGGCAGCTTAACCTCGCCGGGATGTGGTTCACGGAGTACGTGGATCACGTCGACGAAGCAATGATGGCCCTCTGGAACATCGACAGCTTCGATGCCCAGATGGACCCGGATGTCCTCTCCCAGGCGCTCGACGACGGCATCACGCCGCTGGAGATCGCATTGCGCTGGGGATACGAGAACGGGCGACACGCCCCGTGAACTGGGGTGCCTGTAGGCACCCCTCCCTCAACACCGAACCCTCATGCGGGAGGCTCTCTCCCGTGTGGGATTGAGCCTTCCCACCGCATTCAGGAGACATCATGGACGTTCACTTCACAGGCCTCGACGCAACCCAGGTGCTCTGGCTGACGAACCTGCTCAGCACGGGCTCCCATCGGCTGCGCACGCGGGGTCAGGAGTACGATTCCATTGAACCTGGCTCGGTGCTGGGCTCGATCCTGACCGACACCGCCGCTTTCGGCGAGGCCATCGCCCAGCAGCTCGTGGAGCAAAGCCGTCCGGAAGGGCGGCCTGCACCAGAGCAGCTGGTGGTGAACCTCAATCCGAAGCCGACGAACGTCGTTCGGGTGAAGTTCGGCTGAGCAAACCCTTCAACCCCACGGGGAGGTATCTCCCCAATGGGGAGAGCCGTCCCGTCTGTCAGGAATGGACATGGGAAAGACCAGAACCGTGACCGTGGTGGCGGACGCCAGCTTCGACGAAAGATCGAAGCTGGCCGGGTTCGCCGTCTGGGTCACTGAGGAAGCCGTGTCGCGCCAAATCAGCGGGCACGTTTCCGTCAAAGACAGCTGCGAGGCGGAGTTGGCAGCGCTCGGCAACGGCATTGTGTATGCCATCCGGACGCTTCATCTCGCCCCTGGCGACGTCATCATCGTGCGGTCCGACAATCAGCACGCCTCCGGGCTGTTGTGCGGCTGGACCAAGCCAAGAGAGGACCGACCGGGCGATCTGGCCCTAGCGGGGTGGGTACGGAAGGTGGTCCGCAAACGTGGGATCATCCTTCGCTCCTGGCACCTGGAAGGGCACCAGGGCGACCGGACCGTCGACGCGGCGATCCAGGGCTGGTGCGACAGCACGGCCCGCGCTGCCCTCTCGATGGCGCGCGTGGAAGGCCTTCGGTCGCAGGCTGCGGCCTGATTCGGCCGAATGGCTGAAATGGAAAGGGGGAGCGCATTGCGCTCCCCCGTTTCGTTCAGCAAGTAGGCAAAAGGCTCAGCCGATCACCGCTTTGGACGGTAGGTCGTGCCAAGCCCGATCTCCCGTGCCAGAACGGCTCGTCTCTTGCTGTAATTCGGCGCGGTGAAGGGATAGTTCGCCGGAAGGCTCCAACGAGCCCGGTATTCGTCAGGGATCAGCCCGTGATCGGTCAAAAGGTGTCGGCGCAGCATCTTGGCCTTTTTCCCACACTCAAGGCAGACGATATGATCTGGCGTCACGCTCTTTTTTATGGGCACTGCTGGTTCAGCGGCCTCCGCAATGTCCTCAGGTGTAGTTCCTTTCTCAATATCAGTTAACGCTGTGTAGACAGAATGGATCAGGGAAGAGAGTTCATTTGGAGCAACCGGATTGTTGCTCACATATTGTTTGACGATGAGAGCGGTAGTATTACGAAGGTCGATTCCCATGGCGTCAGCGCCCTCAAAGATTGCACAGGCTCAGTGTGCAGAGTGGCGCTTCACGGTCAATGAACGAATTGCGACAAAAAGTGTTTCGGATAAGACATCCGGCGCAACTAGAATAACAATCCGCGTGCACAATAATTCGCGTTCGCATAACAAAATGTCATGGGTAGGCGGGCATAACGCCAGTGTCTTTTTTCACAACGTTTTGGACAGCGGCCTCTGCAGCCTCACGGCTGGAAGCGCTACCCTCGTGCAAGGTGTCACTCACCTTGCAAAGGACGCTCCAACACCAGCGACCACGTTCGAACCGGGACGGGAAGATTTCGGCGCTCCAGCTGCTGCCCCTCATGCGATAGCCACCATCATGACGGCCCTCGGCATCCTTCGACGGTTCCCAGTTAATTGCACTGCCAAGCTCACGTTTCTATCCGACATAGCTAGAGCGACGTGCTTGGAGAAGCAACTCGCCAAGGAGGTCTAAACCCTGATCGTTCCCCACATTTTTCTCGGCGCTTGTCACGCCTCATCCCACGCACCTCATGAGAGTGTCTGCCCTGCTCTTCGGCTACAGATGGGCCTGTTCTGGGATTTCGGCCTTGGAAGGAGAAATGCGGCGGGAGACCGCATTGGGCGCCGGGACGCAGTGCTGGCCGAGTGAATTGTGGGGACGATCAACTCTAAACCTCGCAAAAAAAGGAAGAGTTAAAGTGCGAAACGGGACGGATACGCGTCGATGGAGTCGCAGCGGAGCCGGCGAGATTGGTTAAAATCTTAAGCAATTCGAAATAAGCGAGAGGAGATTATTCGGTCCAACAGACCCTCGGACAGAGCGAAAAATGAGCAATATCCTTGATCGCGTTAGCATCAGCGCAAAGATTTATGCGGTAGTGACCTTTATGGCAGCAATTGCCGCCACGATCGGAGCGATGGGCTTCATTGGTATAGAAACCTATGATGAGCGAGTTGACGAAATCCAATATCGATCTGAAAGGGCTCTGCTTGCGGAACAGGTGAATGGGCTTATCTTCAAAATCGTGATGGACTCTCGCGGAGTGTATGCGGCCGATACTCCCGAACAGGCCACTCCATACGCCAAAGCCATTTTGAGTTCCACGAAGTTTATGGATGAGCGTTTGGAAGTATGGGAACGTTCACTCCCTGATGACCGCAAGACGGAGTTTCAGGAGGTCCGTAAAAACGCTCGAGAGTTCTTTGCCATCCGCAATGAGGTTGCTCGCCTCGGGATGGAGGTGGACACGAAGGCAGCCCGGGCACATGGCGACAATCCTGCGTCGGTTGCTAACCGCAAGGCTTTGGGGCTGGTTATGGAGGAGCGTTCCAAGCAGAGCATGGATGCTATCCAACAGGCAAATGATGCTCTAGCGGACTTCAATAGGCTCATGACAACGCTCATGCTGGTTATTGGCATTGGCGGGATCGCGCTTGCGGTCCTGGTAAGCGTTTTGATCGCCCGGTCCGGCATTGCACGCCCGATCACCGGCATCACAGACACCATGTCGCGCTTGGCCGCCGGTGACACCGCGGTAGCCATTCCGGGAACCGAGCGTGGCGACGAGATCGGCGGCATGGCCAAGGCGGTGGAGGTCTTCAAGCAGAACGCCATCGAGCGGGCGCGCATGGAGGCTGCGGAAGCGGCCGAGCGTCTGGCCAAGGAACGGCGCAACACCGAGATTGAGACGCTGGTCCGAGATTTCGACCAGAACGTCATGGGCATTCTGCGCACCGTGTCCTCGGCGGCGACCGAACTCGACGCGACGGCTCAGAGCATGTCGCGAACGGCGGAAATGACCAACGGACAGGCGGCCAGCACGGCGGCTGCGGCTGAACAGGCATCGGCCAACGTGCAGACGGTGGCGGCGGCATCGGAGGAACTGTCCTCGTCGATTTCTGAGATCAGCAGCCAAGTGTCGCGTTCCACCATGATCGCCGGAACGGCGGTTACGGAAGCGGAGCACACCAACGAGCGGATCAAGGGGCTGGTCGACCAGGCGCAACGCATTGGCGACGTGGTGAAGTTGATCAGTGACATCGCCAGCCAGACCAACCTGCTGGCACTGAACGCGACCATTGAGGCAGCGCGGGCCGGGGAAGCCGGTAAGGGATTCGCGGTCGTGGCGAGCGAGGTGAAGAGCCTTGCCAATCAGACGGCCAAGGCCACTGACGAGATCGCCCAGCAGATCTCTGCGATGCAGGCGGCGACCGGCGAGGCAGCCTCGGCCATCAGCGGCATCGGCAGCACCATTCTATCGATCAATGAGATCGCGACCAGCATCGCATCGGCCATTGAGGAGCAGGGTGCCGCCACCGGCGAGATCGCCCGCAACGTCCAGGAGGCTGCCCGCAGCACCGAGGTGGTCACAAACAACATCACGGACGTCAGCCGTGGCGCCACTCAGACCGGCTCGGCGGCCACTCAGGTGCTGGGTGCGGCTGGCGAGCTATCCCGCCAGTCCGAGATGCTGAAGGGGGAGGTAGAGCGCTTCCTCACCGGGATTCGCGCCGCCTAACCGTGGGCAAGGGGATAGGGCCGGTGAAGCCGCTCCTGTCCCCTCCGCCAAGCCGTAGCATAGTGGTTTTTTGGCTAGCCACCCCTTTCGATATCGTCTAGACTCAACGCACTTTGAACCGCCTGCTTGATGCGACGGTTTGGAGGACACCTCCGGTCTCCGGTGGTGTTCATGGCCTAGCTAGGGTCTAAAAATAGCGTGAAAGCTAGTCGCCATCGCGCGGCAGCACCCCCGCCGGACCAAGCTCCGGCACAATCTTTCCCAACGGGAGCCAGTCTCCCGTCAGGGGAGATATGCGCTCCCTCCTTTCCAGAGAGGGAACCATGGCGCACACCCCAAGCCTCGGCGAGCTTTTCGTAACCTACGAAGTCTTCGACCCTGGCGAAAATGTCATTTGGGACGCTCAGCGAACCGCTCAGCCCACGGGGGTCTTCTCCAAGGCCGAGCTCTTCCGCAAGCTTCAAGGCGAGTACGGGCGCTGCATTGGAGAATGCGGCACTCACCTCGACGACACCCGCGAATGCCGGCAGTCTGGCTGGATCTTCTCGAAGACCCACCGCTACCTGCAGGGCGAGCTGCACGTCGAGCAGACCTCTGTGGAGGTCTTCACCTTGACCGAAGCCGGCCTCAAGCCGGTCCTCGGACCCATTTGCGGTCAATTCCTCGAATAACGTGTGACAGGAGCTATCCCATGCGCACGTTCGTCCTTTTGGTCGCCGTGGCGGCCCTGAGTGGCTGCACGCCCTTCATGATCATCATGATCTGACCGGGCTGGCAGTGTTCAAAGATCCGCCTCACGCGGGTCGGTCAGATACGGCCAGGGGCCAAGATCCTGCCTACCAAGGCTCGGTCGCCTGTGGTCCCGCTGGGGAGAGTGTCTCCCCGGACGTGGGACTCCCTCTCCCTGGCATTGCGTCTCGTCCACACACCGCCATTCCGGAGATCCGCCATGCCCACCTGGACCTATTCCGTTCTGGACGCCCAGGACACCGCTCTGTCCGTTCGTGACATCCTGGCCAGCACCAGCCCCGTGCTGAGGCTTGTCCGGGATTACGAGAAGGATGGAGCTAAGGTCAGCCGCACCGTCACCACGTTCGACGTGGAGGACTTCGGCGGCAACCACGCCAAGCGCAATGTCGAGTGCTTCCATCTGAGCAGCCGCGTGCTGAATCACGATGGAGCGATCAAGACCGCGGGAACGCTTGTGACGTTCCTGAGCAAGTTGCGCGACCTCGCGCCGCAGAACCCCGCAACCGCCCTGGAAGTGCTCCAGAAAGGCGAGTTGACGGAGGCGCTCTCGGCGATGACGGACACCCTGAAGGCCGCCGGCGCCAGCCAGTGCGGCGTCAGGCATTGACGGTTTTCCACCAACCCAACCGGGGAGCTTGATCCCCGCTGGGGCAGGTCTCTCCGCAGCCATGAGGAGAGAGCCATGCAGGCCGGAAAACGTGCACCGCCTCTGGCGGGCAAAGATTCACCCCCTCCGCCGTCCTGGGACGATTGGGACGTCTTCGCCATGCGCGAGACGCTTCTGGTCGAGACCATGGCCGCGGCGGTCGATGGGCGAAGCGCAACAAGCACCCGGGCCAAGGCCTGGGCGTGGATCGAAGCCAACGACGAACACCCCTTCTCGTTTCGGGTGTGCGCGCTGGCGATGGGAGCGGACCCGGAGCAACTCCGGGCAATGTTCCGCGACACGGCGGTCAGGCTGGGCCTGATCGCTTCCTGAAACCACAAGGACCCCAGCGGGGATGCTGCATCCCCGCCGGGGGAGAGCCGTGTCCCCGCTTGGTGTCGATAGGAGCAGATCGTGAGCAAACTCGAAGCTGAAGTTGTTCGCAAGGCCGCGCAGGAGCGTGGCTGGATGGACATCCACGACAAGCTGATCCGCGGCAAGCTGGACGGCCGGATCTTTCAGAAGGCCCCTGGCAAGGGACGCTCGGCGTGCCCCATCCATGGGACCAGCCAGAGAAATGGACGGGGTGACGGGTTCCGGTTCTTCCGGGACGCCGAGACCTCGGGTGGTGGTGTGTGCAACACCTGCGGCAAGTATGGGGACGGCTTTGCGCTGCTGATGGCGGTGCATGGCTGGAGCTTCCAGGAGGCGCTGGGAGAGGTTGCACGCGTGCTGGGGATCGAGGAGGGGCGTGGCCGCAACCGCGCCCCCCTGCCGCCCCGCAGCCGCCCCAAAGCGGAGCCCAAGGCCCGCAACGACAGCTACATCCGGGGCCTGCTGCGTCGGGCCTGGATGGAATCCGTCCCCTTGAGCGATCCTTCGGCCGCTCCGGCGCTGCGCTACTTGATGCGGCGTCGGCTTTCGGTCGAACCCCTGGCGGAGCTGAAGAACTTCCGCTTCCACCCGGCCCTCGACTATGTCGATGAGGACGGCGTGGTGGTCGGCCAGTTCCCGGCGCTGCTGATGGGCGTGTCGGACGCTCTCGGGCGAGCGGCGACCATGCACCGCACCTACCTGTCCCACACGGGAGAGAAGGCCGCGGTGGATGAGCCGAAGAAGCTGTTCCCGCTGCCCAACGACCGCGCGCTGATCACCTCGATCCCGCATCCCCGTTTTCAGGAGATGATGGTCGAGGCGGGCGGGTACATCCGCATGGGCGAGCCGCAGAACGGTGTGCTGGGTGTTGCAGAGGGCTTTGAAACGGCCTTGTCGATCCACCTGGCGACCGGCATGACGGTGTGGCCGTGCGTCTCGGCCGATCTCCTCGAGCGGTTTGTTCCGCCCGAGGGGGTTGAGCAGCTGGTGATCTGGGGTGACCTGGATCGCAGCGGCCGAGGTCGGGACGCGGCTCAATGTACTGCGGCCCGGAAATGAGACAGGCGACTGCGCCTGTTCAGGCGGCCAAGGGTAGCCCGGCTTCGGAGGGCCGATCAACCCGGAGT